>NZ_JAVIIY010000001.1:0-953217 GCF_033977345.1 Mesorhizobium dulcispinae | reverse complement strand
CCGCCGGGACTGCTGGCTGTGATGGGCCTGCAGTCCCGGCCGCCAAACTACCCGATCCTTCTCAAACAATCCTAGGGCGGAGCAAGGAGCGAAGCGACGCGCGCAGACCCTAGGATCCATGCCGTGACGTGGCGATAGAAATGCAACTGTGCAGAATGGTCGCTTGCAGCAGTGCCAGCTAACATCGATCCATGACCGGCTATGTCTACATGACCGCAAGCCAGAAAGGCGGCACGATCTACATCGGCGTCACCAACGAGCTTGGCCGTCGCATGCCTGAGTACAAGTCCGGTCAAGGCTCGCGCTTCACCAGCCGCTACGGTGTGCAACGTCTCGTCTCTGGTACGAGGAGTACTTCGACATCGCCGACGCCATACAGCGCGAGAAGTCATTGAAGCGCTGGCCGCGCCAATGGAAGATCGACTTGATCGAGAAGACCAACCCGAATTGGTCCGAGCTCTTTCGCGGAACCGGATGGTGAGCGTTCTGTACCGTCGCGGCGCTCGCAGGTCACGGCATGGATCCTAGGGTCTGCGCGCGTCGCTTCGCTCCTTGCTCCGCCCTAGGATGACGAAGTCGATAGGCGGCCCCCTCTGTCCTGCCGGACATCTCCCCCACGAGGGGGGAGATCGGACGTCGCCTCGGCTTTCGCCAATCTCCAACGTTCAAGAATGGTGCCTTCGCCGAAGCCACCGTGGCGCGTCCTCAATCCGTCTCCATCACCTCCCAATCCAGGCTCATGCCAGCACTCATCGTCTCCCCATCATCGAGCACCGTCAGCCCCTCGCCGTGATGCGCGTCGACGACATGCGAAACCGGCTCCAGGCAGAAGAAGCCGGCGTCGGGCGACGGCGAATAGAGGATGTAGACACCGAGCTCCGGCGAGGCGCTCAGCGTGATCTTGATCCCGTCCTCGAGCTGCGCGATCGAGGCGCGACGGTCCCAGCCGTCGAAGGCGTTGTTCACCCAGTCCAGCGGCAGCGGGATGTGGCGCTCGAAATCCCAACCAGGATGCTCGCTTACCGGCACCACGCCGACAGGCAGATGGCGCTCGTCCTCCAGCCAGACACGCTTGGCCTTCGCCTTCAGCGTGGTTGTGTCGCCGCGCGGAAACCACGGATGGAAGCCGAGGCCGTAAGGCAGGCGCATGCCGGCGCGGTTCTCCACCGTCAGGCATGCGTCCAGCGCTCCGTCTTGCAGCGCATAGGTGACGGAGGCGCTGTAGCGGTAGGGACCGATCGCGCCATCTTCGAGCACAAGCTCCGCCTCGGTATCTGAGCGGCTGGCAAGCCGCCACGGTTTCTGGAAACCGTCGCCATGGATCGGGAAAGCTTCGCCGGGCACGTTCGGCTCGACGGCATGGAAGGAGCCGTCGAAGGTGAAGCCGCCGCCGGAGATGCGGTTCGACCACGGCACCAGGAGCTGGCAGCCGGACGCGCCGGTGCCATCTCCCGGCTTGAGCAGCGCGACCGGCGCGCTGCCGATGACCAGCGCATCATAGCGGGCGATCGCGGCGCCGTTTTCCGGCGCCAAGACCAGCCGGGCGCGGCCGTCATCAAGCTCCACCATGCAGGTCCTCCTCGATGGCGATGTCGCTTCTCTTCTTTGTGCGAATTGGCGGATGAAGAGATGCGAAGTTCACGGTCGCGTTCAAAAATCTTCTCCATCGATGTCGGACTGGCCAAACCTCGTTCGTCATAGGAGCATAGACCGGCAATCAAGGAGAAACGATATGCCCAGCACTGTCCGCCTGCACCGCGTGCTCGCCACCAAGCCCGAGAAAGTCTACCGCGCCTTCGTCGAGGCGGACGCGCTGGCGAAGTGGCTGCCGCCGAACGGCTTCACCTGCACGGTCCACCACTTCGACGCAAAGGTCGGAGGCAACTTCAAAATGTCCTTCCGCAACTTCACCACGGGCGAGAGCCACGCCTTCGGCGGCGACTATGTCGAGCTCGTCCCAGGTGAGCTCGTGCGCTACACGGACAAGTTCGACGATCCCAACCTGCCCGGCGAGATGCAGGTGACCGTGAGCCTGAAGAAGGTCTCAGTCGGCACGGAGATGGACATCACGCAGGCCGGCATTCCGGACACCATTCCGGCCGAGGCCTGCTATCTCGGCTGGCAGGAGTCGCTCAAAAACCTGGCAAGGCTCGTCGAGCCGGAGATCAATCAGTAGAGCCAGGCCCGGATGAGGCCCGTCGGTTCATGCCTGGCGACAGGCAGGCATGGGCCGGCGGGGCTTCATCCAGCTGTCATGATATGATGCAATTATTAGTCGCCGAATAAATACTCCTCGCTCGTGTACCCAAACACCTCCTCGCCCGGCTTGCGACCGGGCTTTCTTTTTCCGGGTTCGGCGCTTTCAGCCTGGTCGCGTCCGCTATCGCCACTCCGCTCTCGTTGGCGCAATCCAAACCGGTTCGTGCCCTGCCTCGGTCCATGCTAACAGAGGCGCCTTCAAAGATGGGCGACACCCAGCAAACCAGGATGGACGACATGGCGATAGAAAAAGTAGCTCTGGTGACGGCGGGCGGCAGCGGGATGGGCGCTGCGGCGGCAAAGCGGCTGGCGGCGGACGGCTTCAAGGTCGGCGTGCTCTCCTCCTCCGGCAAGGGCGAGGCGCTGGGCAAAGAGCTCGGCGGCTTCGGCGTGACCGGTTCGAACCAGTCGAACGAGGATCTGAAGCGCTTCACCGACGGCGCGCTGGAACGCTGGGGCCGCATCGACGTGCTGGTCAACAGCGCCGGCCACGGGCCGCGCGCCCAGATCATCGAGATCAGCGACGAGGACTGGCACAAGGGTATCGATACCTATTTCCTGAACGTGGTGCGCCCGACCCGGCTGGTGACGCCGGTGATGCAAAAACAGAAGGGCGGCGCCATCATCAACATCTCGACCGCGTGGGCGTTCGAGCCGAGCGTCGCCTTCCCGACCTCGGCGGTGGCGCGCGCCGGGCTCGCCGCCTTCACCAAGATCTTCGCCGACACCTATGCGGCCGACAACATCCGCATCAACAACGTGCTGCCGGGCTGGATCGACAGCCTGCCGGCGGTGGAGGAGCGCCGCCAGGGCGTGCCGATGAAGCGATACGGCACGTCGGAGGAAGTGGCGGCGACGATTTCCTTCCTCGCCTCAGACGGGGCGGCCTACATCACCGGCGAGAACATCCGCGTCGATGGCGGGCTGATGCGGGGGTATTGAGCGCTTGAATGGCGACCTGCCTCCGCTACCCTGCGATTTTCGGTGAGGAGGCAAGGATGAGCGCTTCATTCAGGCTCGGCATCGTCGGCGGCGCGGGCTGGCTGGGCAGCGCCATCGCGGGCGCTGCGCTTGCGGCCGGCGTGGTGCGGGCGCAGGACCTCGCGCTGTCCTATCGGAGCGCCAAACCGGACCGTTTTCCTGGCGCGTTCTGGACGAACGACAACCTGGCGCTCGCCGACCGCTCCGACGTCATCACGCTTTCGGTGCGGCCGCAGGATTGGCCCTCGCTCGAGCTGGACGCAAAGGGCAAGCTGGTGATTTCGGTGATGGCCGGCATCAGGCTCGCCGAGATCGGCGAGAAGCACGGCACGCGCCGCATCGTGCGCACGCTGCCCAACGCGGCGGCTGAGGTCGCAAAATCCTACACGCCGTGGATCGCGAGCGACGACGCGACCGAAGATGATCGCGCCATCGTGCGCGCGATCTTCGAGGCCTGCGGCGTGCAGGACGAAGTGGCGAGCGAGCGCGACATCGACTACCTCACCGGCCTGACGGGATCGGGCCCGGCCTTCCCTGCCCTCTTGGCGAACGCGATGATGCGCGACGCCGTTGCCTTCGGCCTCGCGCCGGACATCGCGCGCCGCGCCGTCAACACCGTGCTCACCGGCACCGGCCGGCTGCTCGAACTCAACGACGCCTCGCCTGCCGACACCGTGGAAGCCTTCCTCGACTATCGCGGCACGACAGCGGCCGCCATCGAGACGATGCGCGAAGCGGGTTTCGACGAGGCCGTGGCGAAAGGGTTGGCGGCGGCGTTCCTGAAGTCGATCGAGATGGGCAAGGCGTGAGTGGTGGCGTGGAAGCGCCGCCACTCACCGAGCTGCCGAGTCACTGAACCGCAAAGTCGCAGCGCCGCCAAGTCACTGACTTGGCTTGTTACTGGGGTCGTCCGCCTTGTTGACGTAGGTGATTGCAAAGGGACCTTCACCGTGGACCTGGACGATGGTGCGGCTCGTCGTCCATGCGTAATGGTTCATCTGCGCCGGCGCGACACCAAATCCGCCCCTGGTAAGGTGGATGCCCTTGGCCTTGTCGAGCTTGTCGCCCATTCCGATGTGAAAGTCGCCGGAGATCACCGTCACATATTCCGACGTAGGATGGTTATGCGCCGCGATCGCGTAGTTCTTGGGCATGTCCAACCGGAGAACAAACATGCCCTGCTTCGAAGGGTCTCCCGCGATGACAGCGATTTTGGCGCCGGTGGGAAGGAAGGACGGTGCCGGACCCCATTTGATGGCGCCGGCATTCACCGGCGCCGGCATGTCTTCGGCCAGCAGCGGGCTCGAACTGATCAGCAAGAGAAGCATTGCGGCAGTGGACTTCAACATCGTGGTCCTCCCTTGGTTGTGCCCTGACACGGCAAGCGTGAGGGAATGCTGAAATTAGCACGAAACCTGCAGCCTGCCATTGGAGCCGGCGTGGGTGCATTCGTGGAAATGACGCTAGCCTTTGAGATCGGATCCGGGCCGCCTGGCGGTGACGATCCGGGAACTGGCGTCAGCGGGCGGCGGCCGTCTGTCGGCCGATTCCGAACCGTCGCTCGGGCGAACTGCTACATTGAAACAAATGCATTCATTCGCCACGATCTGCCTAATCATTTGGCAGAAATTCTTACAATATTGAGTAAAATTTACCGAGTCTCGCGCTTAGATTGTATTAGATCCCTCTTACTCTCTCTGCCTTAAAGAATTGATCGCTGAAATATGATTTTTTTCTGTACTATATGGCAATTCCTTGGAACGATAACCTGAATTACAGGTTGATCCGACGGCGATCGGTTGAAGCGCATCGACCGGTTCAACTAGGCCGGGATCACGAGGAGAACTGTCCGATGACCTCCATCGTCAACGCAGTAGGCGTTCCTCTTCCCTATAGCGGCACGTCCACCCATTGGTTCTCGGCGGCAGGGTCTGGGCCGGATTTGTGGGGCACCTCCGGAAACGACACCTTCTATGGGGCCTCCGGTGTCAATGTCACCATGCACGGTAGCTACGGCGATGACATCTACTACCTCTATGCCGCAGGCAACAAAGTGGCCGAGGGCTATGGGGCCGGCATCGACACCATCAGCACATGGATGAGCTACAAGCTCCCCGACAACGTCGAGAACCTCGTCGTCACCAACGCCAAGAACTTCGCTTTCGGAAACGACCTGGACAACATCATCACCGCCAAGGCCGGCCACCAGACGCTGGACGGCGGCAAGGGCAATGATGTGCTGATCGACGGTGGCGGCGGTTACGACACGTTCATCATCGCAAAAGGCAACGGAAGCGATCTGATCGCCAATTTTGCCGCGACCGACAATGTCCGCCTTGACGGCTATGGATTCACTTCCTTCGACGCCATTCACTCAAACATGATCCAGGCGGGATCGAACGTCATCTTGAACCTCGGATCCGGCGAGATCCTCGAGTTCAAGGACACGACCATCGACAAAATCCAGCCCAGCCAGTTCGAGCTGCCGATCGACAAGTCCGGCATGACGCTGTCCTTCGGCGACGAGTTCAACACGCTGAACCTCCACAACAGCCAAGGCGGCACCTGGGACACCAATTTCTGGTGGGGCGCGCCGAATGGCAGTACGCTCACCCAGAACAACGAGCTGCAGTGGTATATCGACGCCAATTACGCCCCGACGAGCTCAGTCCACCCGTTCAGCGTGAACAACGGCGTTCTCACCATCACCGCGGCGCAGGCGCCGGCGGACATCAAGCCGCTGATCAACAACTACGAATACACCTCTGGCATCCTGACCACGCACGATAGCTTCTCGCAGACCTATGGCTATTTCGAAATGCGGGCCGACCTGCCGGAGAACGCCGGCGCCTGGCCAGCCTTCTGGCTGCTGCCCCAGGACGGCTCGTGGCCGCCGGAGTTGGACGCCGTGGAAATGTACGGCCAGAACCCGAACTCGCTTCTGATGACCGCGCACTCGAATGCAACGGGAACGCACACCACGGTCTCGTCCACGGTGAACGTCGTGGATACCGCCGGCTTCCACACCTACGGCGTGCTGTGGACGCCGGACAAGCTGGTGTGGACCTATGACGGCGTGCAGGTCGCGGAAGCGGCGACACCGTCGGACATGAACAAGCCCATGTATATGCTGGTCGATCTTGCGATCGGCGGTCAGGCCGGCGCGCCGCCGGATCATCTGGCGACCCCGGCTCAGATGAAGATCGACTACATCCACGCCTACACGCTGGGCGCTGTGCAGGCGAACCCGCTGATTATGACGAGCAGCACCACCACCCCAACGCAAAGCACCGCCACGCAAAGCACCGCCACGCACAGCTTCGCCGCGCACAGCTTCGCCGACAGCACGCTGCACCACGGTTCCGAGTTTGGCGGCCACGCGTAAGGGCTCGGAATCATGCAACGGGGAACGCGTAAATGACTGGACCGTCCGGCCTGCGGCCGGTCTTCCTGCGCGCCATCGCCGATGTTGGCGTCTTCTCTGTGCTGATCAACATCCTGCTCTTGGTGATCCCGCTCTACCTTCTGCAGGTCTATGATCGGGTGCTGCCGTCCTCCAGCGTCGAGACGCTATTTTACCTCTCGCTCATCGCGGTGCTGGCTCTCGCCTTCCTCGGCTTCCTCGACGCGGTGCGCGCCATCTACACGCAACGAGTCGCCGCGACCGTCGACCGGAAGCTGGGTGCCGGAACGTTCGCGCTTTCGCTGGCGCCCAAATATGCCGGCGGCCTGTCGCCTCTCAGCGACCTCGCCTCGGTCTGCGCCTTCATCCGGTCGCGCGGCGTCGCGGTGCTGTTCGACCTGCCCTTCGCTCCGGTTTTCCTCGCTTTGCTCTATCTCATCCATCCGATCCTGTTCTGGGTGACGCTCGCCGGCACGGTGCTTCTCGTTCTGCTGGTCATCGCGAACCAGCTTGCCATCGGCAGGAACGATGCCCTGTCCGCGGAACGTTCCGCTTTGGCCAGCCAGGCCGAGCAGGTCTTTGCCCGCAATGCCGAAACGTTGCGCGCCATGGGCATGGTCGAGAACGCCGCACGGGTCTGGGGACGGCACGTCGGCGAAGCGCTCATCCTGCACGACCGCTCTGCCGGCGCCAACGCGATCTTCAGCGGCGCCTCGCGGGCCTTCCGCATGATGCTGCAGCTCGCGATCCTCGGCGCTGGCGCATGGCTGGTGGTCGAGGGGCAGATGACGGCCGGCATGATCTTCGCCTCGTCGCTGGTGTCGTCGCGCGCGCTGCAACCGCTCGATCAGCTGATCGGCGCCTGGCGGCAGATCCTCGAGGCCAAACGAGCATGGAAGCGGCTGGAAAAGGCGCTTGCGGCGCAGCCGGCGGAAGCGCGCAAGCTCGCCCTGCCCGACCCGTCAGGCGCGATTGCCGTGCAGGACGTTTTCTTCATGGCGCCGAATGCCCAGCCCGGCACCGAACCCATCCTCAAGCGGCTGAGTTTCCAGATCGGCGCCGGCGAAGCGGTGGCGATCATCGGCCCGAGCGGCGCCGGCAAATCGACACTGGCACGGCTGCTCGTCGGCGCCGCCCAGCCGACCGGGGGGGCCGTTAGGATCGACGGCGCCGACCTCCGGACCTGGGACGAGAACCAGCTCGGAAAATATATCGGCTATCTCGCGCAGGAGGTGGAGCTCTTCCCCGGATCGATTGCGCAGAATGTCGCCCGCTTCGACGCACAGGCGGAAGACGCCGCGATCGTCGAGGCGGCCAGGCGCGCCGAGGCGCATGAGCTGATCCTGGCGCAGCGCGACGGCTACCAGACCATGATCGGCCCCTCGAACAGGACGCTGTCGGGCGGCGAGCGGCAGCGGATCGGGCTGGCGCGCGCGTTCTACGGCAATCCGCGCATGATGGTCCTCGACGAGCCCAGCTCCCATCTCGACGGCAGCGGCGAAGCGGCGCTCGAAGCGGTGCTCGCCGCCGCGAAAGCGGCGGGCGTCACGGTGATCGTGATCACGCATCGCCCTTCGATCGCCGCCGCCTGCGACCGCGTGATGCTTTTGCGCGGCGGCGTGGTCGAAGCCTTCGGCCCGAGCGGCGAGGTGCTGCGGCGGCCAAGCGTCGATAGCGGCGCCGATAAGAGCCCTGCCGCGCGGCCGGGCACGGTGGTGACGGGCTCGTTCATCCCGACGATCCGCACGCACGGCGTGCGCCTGGGATCGTAGACGATGACCGTCGAGAGCCTCGCCTGGAACGGCCAGCCACGCACCGATTTCCGGCGCATGGCGCTGGCCGGATATGCGGCAATCGCACTCTTCGTCGGTTGCTTTGGCTATTGGACGGTGAGCGCGCCGCTCTCCGGCGCGGTGATCACGCAAGGCACGATCTCCGCGACCGGCGGCAACATCCTGATCCAGCAGCCCGAGGGCGGCATCATCCGGCAATTGCTGGTCCATGAAGGCGACCGCGTAGCGCAGGGCCAGGACCTCATCCTGCTCGACCGGACGGCGGCGCAGGCAGACCTCAACCGGCTGACCAGACAGTCTATCGCGCTCAAGGCAACCGCGGCGCGGCTGGAGGCCGAGCGCGACGGGCTGGACAGGCTGGCGCCGATCACCGAGGCGGCGCCGGCGCCGTTCCAGCAGGATTTCCAGAACCTCATCCGCGAGCAGCAGAAGGAATTCGACGCCAGGCTCGCCCGCTTCCGCTCCGAACAGTCGATCATGGCCCAGAGGGTCGCCATGCATCGGGAGTCGGTCGTGGGCTTGAACGCCCAGAAGCTTGCCATCGAGCAGCAGTCGGAAGTGGTGAAGAAGGAGCTCGGCATCAAGACCGGCCTCCTGGACAAGGGCCTCACCAACCGCACCGAATATTCGCAGCTGCTGCGCTCAGAGGCCGACCTCGTCGGCCAGGCCGGCGCGCTGGAGGCAAACCTGGCCGCGGCCAACTCGCAGATCGTCGAAGCCCAGGTGCAAGTCGAGCGGCTGACCACGCAGCGCGTGGAGGAAGCGCTGGGCAAACTCGACGAGGTCCGCACCAACCTCGCCGACATCGAGGAGCAGATCGGGGCAGCCAAGGCAGTGCTTCAGCGCACGACGATCAAGGCGCCGGCTGAGGGCATCGTCGTGTCGTCCACCTATAATTCGAAAGGCAGCGTGATCGCCCCCGGCGAGAAGATCATGGAAATCCTGCCCACGGCATCGGGCCTCAACGTCGATGCCAAGCTGCGGCCGAAAGACGTCGACCAGGTCCGCGTCGGCCAGCCGGCGAAGCTCAGGCTGTCCGCGCTGAATACGCGCCTGACGCCCGAAGTCTCGGCGACCGTGACGCAGATCTCAGCCGACCGACTGATCGACCAGGCGACGCACGAACCCTATTTCCGCGCCAAGCTGAAGATCGCCGATGCCCTGCCGCCCGGCGTCAGGCCCGAGCAGCTTTATCCCGGAACACCGGTCGAGGCGTTCATCAACACGGGCGACCGGACCTTCTTCGAATATCTGGTGCGGCCGATGGTGGATTCGTTCGCGCGGGCGTTTGCGGAGCGGTGAACGGCAGTAGCACCCATGGCTCGCGAGCCTTGGAACCAAAGGCGTGCGAGACTGTTCAGCTATAGCTTGATACGATGCTGACCTGCCCGGGCCGGTCGGGCAGCGGCGCTCTTGAGGAGTCTTCATCATGTCCAGATTTCGTTCAGTCGCGGTTGCCGTCATCGCGGCCGTGGGCGTTAGCTTCGCCAGCGCCGCAAACGCCGACAGCGGCACGATCCGCTTCTCCGTCTACAAGGCGGCCTTCTTCATCGGTGGATCCGGTGGCGAGGGCACGCTGACCTTCCACGGTCGCCGCTATCCCATCTCGATCGGCGGCATCTCGGGCGGTCTCGCCTTCGGTGCCTCCAAGACCTATTTCCAGGGTACCGTGCGCCACATACGCCGCGCCCGGGACGTGACGGGTGTGTATGGCGCGGCGGGCGGCGGCGGCGCGCTCGGCAGAGGAGCGCAGGTGATCGTCATGACCAATGACAAGGGCGCCGAGCTCCAACTGACGGGCAGGCAGGTAGGCCTGCAGGTCAACGCCGATCTCAGCGGCATGAGCATCGGCCTGAGGTAAGGACCGCCGCTCGGTTCGCCTGGAGGGGCCCGAATTGCCAAGGTGAGCCGCTGGCGGCCTGACCGCCCCCGGCTCCCTGCACTGTCTTTGGCGCAATCGCGAGCACCCGTCTGGCAGAATGGAATTTGGGCCGCCGCCTGTGGACATCGCGGCGGCAATGAAACAATCTTCACTGCGGGAACAAGAAGCGCTTCGAAGAAAGCGCGGACCTTCGGGTGTGCATGAAAAATCGCTGGACCTTGTACGATCCACGGCTGGCCTGGATGCTGATCGCGCCGGTGCTGTTGCTCTTGATCTTCTTCCTGGTGCTGCCGATCGCCGTGATGGCGGTCTACACCTTCTTCACCTTCGTCACCGCCGGCGTGGAGACCAGCGCGCTGACCGCCGCCAACTGGCACGAATTCCTCACCGACAGCTACTATCACGGGTTCCTGTTGAAGACGCTGAGGGTCGGCGCCATCACCGCCCTGCTCTGCGGCGTGCTCGGGTATTTCCCGGCCTATTTCATCTGGGGCACGACCTTCAAACACAAGTGGCTGCTCCTGCTTCTGCTCATCGTGCCGTTCTGGATCAGCTTCACCATCCGCACCTTTTCCTGGATCAACATCCTCGGCGAACAGGGCGTCATCAACGTCGCGCTCATGAAGATGGGCATCATCAGCGAGCCGCTGCCGATGCTCTACACCGAGGGCGCGGTCATCATGGGGCTGCTGCATTTCCTGCTGCCCTACATGATCCTCAACGTCTATGTGAGCCTGGAAAGCATCGACCGCACACTGATCTCGGCGGCGCGTTCGATGGGCTGCACCAGCGCGCAGGCGTTCCGCGAGGTCACACTGCCGCTTTCGCTGCCGGGCCTCGCCGCGGGCCTGCTGCTCTGCTTCGTGCTGGCCGCCGGCAGCTATGTGACGCCGCAGCTTCTGGGCTCCGGGCGCGACGCGCTGTTCGGCAATCTGATCTACGACACCATCATGGGCGAGCTGAACTGGCCGATGGGCGCCACGCTTTCGATCGTGCTGTTCGTCGTGCTCGGCTTCTTCGCCGCCATCTACACCCGCTACATGGGCATGTCGCAGATCGTCAAAGGACTGGGTGGATGAGGAGGTTCGGGGGATGAAAGCTGCGCGGCCGAGCAAGGAAGGCAAATGGGCCCGGCGGCTCACCGGCTTCGTCACGCTCTGCGTCTACATCTTCATGTTCGCGCCGATCGTGGCGACCGTGATTTTGTCGTTCAACGCCTCGATGTTCGGCGGCTTCCCGATGACCGGCTTTTCCCTGCAATGGTACGGCAAGCTGATGGCCAATGAGGCGGTGCTGGCCGCCTTCCGAACCTCGCTGTGGATTGCCCTCGTCACCGCGATCGCCACCACGGCGATCGGCGTCGTCACGTCGTTCGCGCTGGTGCGCTTCGACTTCCCCGGCAAGCAGACGCTGAGCACGCTGGTGATCCTGCCGGCGCTGGTGCCGGAAACCATTCTGGGCGTCGGCCTCCTGGTGCTGATCAAGGCGGTCGACCAGCCGCGGACGCTGCTTCTCCTGGTGCTCGGCCATATCCTGCTTGCCGTACCCTATGTGGTGCTGATCACCCAGGCGCGCATGGTCGGCATCCGGCGCGTCTATGAGGAGGCGGCGCTTTCGCTCGGCGCCTCGCGCTTCTCGTCCTTCCGCGAGATCACGCTGCCGCTGCTTATCCCGGCAGTCGTAGCAGGGGCGCTGCTCGCCTTCACCATCTCGTTCGACAACACCTCGGCCAGCCTGTTCTGGCGGCCGGCCGGTGTCGAGACCATGCCGACGCAAATCCTTTCGATGCTGAAAATCTCGATCAGTCCCGAGATCAACGCGCTCGGCACGGTCATGATCCTGGTGACCGTCGGCATCCCGCTGATCGGCGGCGTGCTCATGCAGAGCCTGACCAGATTGAAAAGACGAGGCGAACCAAAGGAGGAAGCACGATGAAACTGACCACCACCAAGCGGCTGGAACGGCTGCACGACCGCTACGCTAATGGCGATCTCAGCCGCCGCACGTTCCTGAGCCTGACCGCCGCCGCAGCGGCCTCGGCGGGCCTCTCCATGCCGTGGATGAGCCGCGCGCTCGCCGCGGTCGAAGAGGTCCGCTTCGACGGTTGGGGCGGGACGGTGCAGGACGCGATCGACAAATACGCCTTCCAGCCCTACACGGCCAAGACCAAGATCAAGGTGGTCCAGGGCACGTTCGGCGACGAGAACGAGATCATCACCAAGATCAAGACGGCGAAGCCCGGCGACTTCCAGATCGTGCATTCATCGGGCGTCAACTACTACATCAAGTATATCAACGCCGGCATGAACTCGGAGATCAACGAGGCCAACATTCCCAACATGGCGAATGTGCTGCAGCCGATGATCGAGCCGTTCCGCAAGCTGACGCCAAAACTCTCGGCCGTGCCTTACGACTACGGCACCACGGGCATCGCCTACAACACCAAGGTGATCTCGCCAGAGGAGGCGAAGGAGAAAGGCGCCGGCCTGCTGCTCGACAAGAAATATGCCGGCAAGGTCGGCGGCTATGCCGATATGACCACGCGCGTCTGGTACGCGGCCCTGGCCACCGGGCAGGACCCCAACAACATCAAGGACATGGACACGATCTGGGCCAAGGTGCGCGAGACGCGCGACCTCGCCAAGAAGTTCTGGAGCTCCGGCGCGGAGCTGATGGACCTGCTCTCCAAGGGCGAGATCGTGGTGACCGACGCATGGTCGGGCCGCGTCGCCGCCCTGCAGGACCAGGGCCATCCGATCGGCTATCTCGATCCGGCAGGCTCCTATGCCTGGATGGAGGACATGCTGATCCTGAAAGGCTCGCCGATGGCCGAGTGCGAGGAGCTGATCAACTTCATGCTCGATCCGGCGACCTCGATCGCGGTGGCCGAGGGCCAGAGCTATCCGCCGTCGCTCGACCCGACCAAGGTCAAGCTCACCGAGAAGATCGAGAAGCTGCCGGCCTTCGACAAGACCGGCTCAATGAAGGCGTTGACCTTCGCCGATCCAGTTTACTGGGCGACCAACGAGGACGCCTGGACCAAGCAGTGGGACAGGATCGCGAAAGGTGCCTGATAGCCAGGAAGCCTCACTCAGCCCCCGGCCGGTTTCGGCCGGGGCACCCTCCCCCGGCGCAGCTTCCGGCATGGGCGCGGACAAGCCTGCAGTCGAGTTCCGCGACATTGACATCGCCTATGGCAAGTTCGTCGCGGTGCGCGATTTTTCGCTCTCGATCCGCAAGGGCAGCTTCGTCACGCTGCTCGGGCCGTCGGGCTGCGGCAAGACGACGATCCTGCGCTCCATCGCCGGCCTGGTCGACATTTCGGGCGGCCAGATCATGATCGACGGGCGACGGGTCGACGACGTGCCGATCTACAAGCGCAATATCGGGCTGGTGTTCCAGAGCTACGCGCTGTTCCCGCACAAGAGCGTGTTCGACAACGTCGCCTTCGGCCTGAAATACCGCAACGTGCCGAAGCCCGAGATCGCGCGCAAGGTCGGCCAGGCGCTCGACATGGTGCGGCTGCCGGGCAGCGAGAAGAAGCTGCCCTCGCAATTGTCGGGCGGGCAGCAGCAGCGCATCGCCCTCGCCCGCGCCATCGTGTTCGAGCCGCAGGTGCTTTTGCTCGACGAGCCGCTGTCGGCGCTCGACGCCAACATGCGCGAGGAGATGCGCGTCGAGATCAAGAAGATCCAGAAGGCAACCGGCATCACAGCCATCTTCGTCACGCACGACCAGGAAGAAGCGCTCTCCATGTCGGATCGCATCGTGGTGATGAACGCCGGCTCGGTTGAGCAGATCGGCACGCCGGAGGAAGTTTATGAGACGCCCGCCACCGCCTTCGTCGCCGATTTCCTCGGCAAGGCCAACATGCTTGCGGGCACCATCAGCAAGTCCGGCGCAGCGACGGCTGTCGCGCTTGCTTCGGGCCAGACGGTCGACGTGACGTCGCCCAGGCCGCTGGCGCCCGGCAGCAAGGTCACCGTCGTGGTCCGGCCGCAAAAACTGTCGGTCGGTGCCGCAGCGGGCGCCAACCGCCTGTCCGGCCGCGTCGTCTCGACCTCCTATCTCGGCGGCAGCGCCATCTACGAGATCGACATCGGCGGCAAGACGAACGTGCGGGCCAACACGCCGATCAACAGCCGCGTCGTTCGTGAAGGCGAGGCCATCGAGGTCGGGTTCGACCCTGGCGGTTGCGTCCTGCTCGACGAGAGCGGGCGGCGGATTTCGTAAGGTAGTGCGCCGCTCGTCGGTGCAGCCACGCCGGTTGCCCCACTCCAGGCCGAATTTAGCGAACCCTTGGATAACTCGACCGGGGTCGTGCACCGAAGACCAAATGCAAGGCCCTGCTGATCCATGCTATAGTGCATGCGCATCATGGCATGCGTTACGGGTTAATTGGCCCCGAGCGGCAGCGGCGGAACGTTGCGGCGCTATCATTGAAGAGACTTATCGAGTGGACACGATCAAACGCTCGGCTTCCTGCGATCAGCGATAGGCGCTTGAAACGATTCAGCGGTGCAACGGATTCCTCTGCCTGATTTTTCGCCGCCAGAGGCAGTCGAGGAGGAGAGAAAATGCTACGGAAACAAGCGGTGTTTGCGATCGCCGCTGCGGTGACTCTGGCAATGGCGTCACACGGCGCCCACGCAGCCGCGAAGATCAAGATCGGCTTCCTGCCGGGTGTCGTCGATCCATTCTATCAGGTCATGCAGGTCGGGGTTGAGGCTGCCGCGAAAGATCTCGGCGTTGATGTCGTCACGCAGGTCCCGCCGACCTGGGGTGTCGATGTTCAGACGCCGATCCTCGATTCGATGGTTGCCCGCGGCGACCTGAACTACATCATTACCGCGCCGACAGACAAGGATCAGATGGTCGGCCCACTGAAGGCCGCTGTCGACGCCGGCATCAAAGTCATCACCGTTGACACTTTTCTCGGCGATGGAGACTACGTCAACGGCCCGGTGAAGTTCCCGATCAGTTACATTGGTTCGGACAATACCGAGGGCGGCCGTATCTCGGCGCGCGGGCTCGCCAAGGCGATCGGCGGAAAAGGCACTGTCTACATCAATTCGACGAACCCCAACGTCAGCTCCGTTGAAGGCCGCGAGAAGGGCTTCAAGGAGGTGATGGAGAAGGAGTACCCGAATATCAAGGTGCTCGGGCCAGACTATAATCTCGACGATCCCAACAAGGCCACGCAGCAGACGGCAGCGGTGCTCGAACGCGATTCCGCACTCGCCGGCGTGTTCGGCACCAATGTCTTCAGCGCGCAAGGGGCTGGCGCTGCGGTCGTCAATGCGGGACTCGGCGGCCATGTCCAGGTCGTCGCCTATGACGCGACAAAGCTGGCCATCGAGTTGCTGAACAAGGGCGTGGTTACCCTGGTGCTGGCGCAGAAGCCCTACGATATGGGCTACATGGCGGTGCAATTTGCGGTGGCCGACGCGGCCGGGGTGACCAGCCTGCCGCGGCGCGTCGAGACAGGCTTTGCCATCATTGACAAGGAGAACGTAACGGACTCGGCGATCTCTCGCTTCATCTATCAAGTTCCCGGGAAATAATCTGGCCCGGGTGAAAAGCGTCGAGGGTGCTCCTGCACGACGCCCTCGATTTGATTTCGGTTCCTGTTCGTTCCCATAAATTTCGAGGAAACGGTACGTGGTCGATCGCGGGTCGAGAATTGTTTTGCCCGCCGGGGTGAAGCCCGCGGAGATCTGGACGCCCGCGCAGCGATTGGCGCTGTTGGCCAGCCGCATCTGGGCGTGGCTCTTCCTTGCCCTCATGGTGCTTTTCTTCGTCGTCACGGTGCCGCTGGTCAGCGGCGGCGCGGTCCATTTCCTCACCATCCGGAATTCCCAGAACATTCTGGTCGCGATCGTTCCCGTGCTGCTGCTGGCGCTGGGCCAGACCTTCGTCATCATAGGCGCCGGCATCGATCTGTCGGTCGGATGGGTCATGAGCCTTGCCTCGGTCCTGTCGGCACTCGCTCTGCGTTGGGCGTTCGATGGCGGGATGCCGCTTTTCCCTTCGGTGCTGGTCGGGCTGATTGCGGGCGTGGGCGGCGCGGCGGTGGTCGGCTTCATCAACGGTGTCATCATCGCCAAGCTGAAAGTCCCGGCGTTCATCGTGACGCTCGGCACCTCGTTCATCGTGCGTGGCGTCGCCTACATGATGTCCGAGAATACGACGGTGATTGGATTGCCGGCGGGAATTCGCGCCTACGGCAATGACGCGCTTCTATACTACATCTGGGGTGAAGGCGGCGGCTTCTATTTCCTCGAACGGCCGGATGTGAGCGGTGATCTGCTGCGCCGGATGGACACGATCCTGCCCTATCCCGTCATCGTAACCGCCTGCGTCGTCGCCTTCGCCGCCTTCCTGCTGCGCAAAACCCAATTCGGCCGACATACCTATGCCATCGGCGGAGGCATGCAAGCGGCCCTGCGTACCGGCATACCTGTCGATCGCCACATCATAAAGCTCTATACCCTTTCCGCCTCGACCGCGGGGATGGCCGGCTTCCTCTCGACGCTTCGGTTCACCGCCGGTTCCGCGGTCATCGGCGATCCTCTTCTTCTGTCCTCCATCGCGGCCGTGATCATCGGCGGCGTGAGCCTGTTCGGCGGCGCCGGGACTGTGATGGGGACAGTGATCGGGGCTCTCATCATCGCTGTCCTGACGACGGGGTTGGTGATGCTCAACGTGGAGGCCTTCTTTCAGTTCATCGTGGTCGGCACGGTCGTGATCGTCGCGGTGCTGATCGACCAGTCTCGCGACCTGATTGCCGGCCGTCACCGCAGGGGTGAAGAGACATGACCGAGCCGCTTCTCTCGCTCAGAAACATCACAAAGCGCTTCGGCGGCCTAGTTGCGGTGAACAATGTGAGCTGCGACATCCATCGCGGCGAAGTCGTCGGCCTTCTCGGCGACAATGGGGCCGGGAAGTCGACACTGGTCAAATGCATATCCGGCGTCTATCACGCCGACGAAGGCGAGATGTTCTTTGAAGGCAGGCACGCGCACTTTGCGCAGCCGATCGACGCCCGCCACCATGGCGTCGAGACCATCTATCAGGACCTTGCGCTCGCCAACAATCTCGATGTGGGCGCCAATATCTTCTTGGGGCGCGAGGTGAAAAAGCGCTATTTCGGCGGGCTGATCAAGACGCTCGACGACCAGCAGATGCTGCGCGAATCACGCCGGACGCTCGAGTCCCTCCGCATCCACTTTCCGACCCTCACGGAGCCGATCGAGAACCTGTCCGGCGGCCAGCGACAGGCGGTCGCCATCGCGCGGGCGGTCTATTGGGACGCCAAGCTGATGATCATGGACGAGCCAACCAACAACCTCGGCGTTCCCGAGCAGCAGAAGGTGCTCGAGTTGATCCGCCGGCTACGCGAGCACGGCGTGCCGGTGATCCTGATTACGCACACCCTGCCCGATGCATTCGCGGTCACCGATCGCATTATCGTCATGCATCGCGGGCGCAAGGTGGCCGAGAAGGCAACCGCCGAAACGAACACTGAGGAACTCGTGCAGTACATGGTCGGCGCCCGCGACGACAAGGGCGTCCTGAACCCGCAGAGGGAAATACCCCTGCCGCAATAAGTTTGCGGTTCGGACGCAATCTCCGTGAGCTTGCCGATTAATTGCGCCACCGCCACCGGTCATTGCCTCGCCGCGATAAAGCGGGATGACTTTTCTTCGAATCGTCGTCGGCTCTATCTTCTTGTTCGAGCATGATCTTTTCCGAACCGGAGGAAAGCGAAGCAAAAACCGCTGCACACTTTTCGGGATCATGCTCTGGCGGACGCGCGGTTGGGATGCCTGAGATGGGTCGGCGTGATGCCGGTGTGCTGGCGGAACACCCGGCTGAAATGCCCGGCGTTTTCGAAGCCGCACCTGTAGGCGATGTCCCCGACTGCCAAGTCGCTGCCTTCCAGCAGCGACTTCGCGTAATGCACCCTGAGCGCGAGGTACGCCGCCATCGGGCTGGTGCCCAGCTCCGTCGCGAAAAGACGCTCGAGCTGGCGGCGCGAGCAATTCAGGCGGCTTGCGATCTCGGTGACCGATACCTTCTCCTGGAGATTGCTTTCCATCAGCAGCAAGGCGCGCTTGACCGCGCGGCTCGCGGCTTCGGGAAACAGGTCGCCGACAGGCTGGACGTCCCTGATGTTGCGGATGCGATCGAGAACAAGGATCTTGGCTGCTTTTTCCGCGGCCTTCTGGCCGATGAGTTGCGACACGAAATAGCCGGCGAGGTCGGCAGCACCTGTGCCGCCGGCGCATGTCGCACGGCCGCGGTCGACGGAAAACAGACTGTCCGCATGCGCGTTCACGTCGGGGAACTGGGCACGAAAATCCTTGATGTGGAACCAGCTGACGGCGGCACTGTAGCCGTCCAGCAAGCCGTAACGCGCCAGCACGAAGCTTCCCGTGCAAAGCGCGGTGATGGGCACGCCCTTGTCGGCCGCCCGCAAAAGGAAAGCCTCCTTTTCCGAGCTGAGATTACGATTGGTGTCGAGCAGGCCGCCGACCACCACGACGTTGTCGAAATCCTCGGGATTGCCGATGGCCTTGGTCGGCAGCAGTTCGACGCCACAGCTCGCCCGGATCGGTAGGCCGCGCTCGCCGACGATCTGCCAGTCGAATTCCACCCTGCGACTGCGGTCGCCCTCGTCGCCGGCCAGACGCAGCGTGTCGATGAACAGTGAGAGCGGCGATAAGGTGAAATCGCGCACCAGAAGAAACGCAAACTTCTTGGCCATTCGTTTCCGGAACTATCCCCTCGCGTTGGATCATTCAGACGGATCCGTCTTCCTGCCTCCCATATGGCGAACCGACCCATCCATATATTGTGTACCAAGAAAATACAATCCGTTGACTCGCTTGCAAGTGCATGCGACTCTTCCAACCGTGCCAGATATGGTCGATTGGCAGAGATGATTCCGAAGGTGCGCCATGAAGGGAAGCAAGGGCAGTCTCTACGACGATCTGAAGCGTCGCATCCTGACGATGGAGCTCGATCCTGACGAGGATCTGGACGAGGTGGCGCTGAGCGAGCGCTATGGCCTGTCGCGGACGCCGGTCAGGGAAATCTTCCGCCGGCTGGAGGGTGAAGGCTACATCGAAATTCGGGCAAACCGCGGTGCCAGGGTTGTTCCGATGAACCATTCGACTTTGCGGCAATTCTTCCTGGTCGCCCCGATGGTTTATGCGGCCATCGGCCGGCTGGCGGTGCAGAATTTCAAGCCTTCACAGATGTCGGACCTGAAGGACACGCAGGAGCGTTTCCGCGCCGCAAGCAAGTCGGGCGACGCGCTTTCCATGGTGATCGAGAACAACAGGTTTCACGAGATCATCGGCGAGATGTCCGCGAACGCCTACCTGCAGCCGAGCCTCGGCAGGCTGCTGATCGACCACGCCCGTATCGGCCACACCTTCTTTCGCCCCCGCAATGAGGACATGCGCAAGCGCCTCAAAATAGCGGTCGAACACCATGACGGCTTCATCTCGGCCATCGGGGCTCATGATGAAGACGCCGTCGTCGACCTGGTGTTCGAGCACTGGGAGCTGTCGCGCGAGAACATGGAGATGTTCATCGCACCCCAGGGAATGAAAGCGGACGCCCTGGTCGGCGATAACTGATCGCGGCCGAAGAAACTCTTCAAGCCTTCATCATCTCCCCTCGTGGCCCGTTGGCGACGGAAACCATCGTTTCCGAAATCCCTGGGCGGCATCGCCGTCGGCAACTCGTGTCGCATTTGCGGCAGCGAGCGGCGTTCCGGTTCGCGGCCCTTCGCGCGCTTTTGTGTTACTCGATTATAAATTTTGTGTACGCAGATAATACAATCTGTTGACTCCGGCTCGCCGGTGTGCAATTTCTTGCGTCATCAAAATCCGACCGACCGGTTCCGGCTGCTGAGAATTCTCGCACGAGATTTCGCAGAAGGCCCCCCCCTTGGCCGGATGACGAGCTGGTCGAAACGGCCACTCCAGGGACGGAGAACTGTCTTGAAATTCGAGGGCATCTACACGCCGGCGGTCACACCGCTGGACCCGGACGGGCAGATTGACAACGCCGCTTTCGCCGACGTTCTGGAGTCGCTCATCGAAGCCAAGGTGCACGGCATCATCGTCGGCGGATCGACGGGCGAATACTATGCCCAGACCGCCCAGGAGCGCTTCGATCTCGGAGCTTACGCCAAGCAGGTGATCGGCACCCGCCTTCCGCTGGTCATCGGCACGGGCGCGACCAGGACCGAAGACTCGGTCGAATACGCCAAGGCGGCGAAGGCGATCGGCGCCGACGCGATCCTCGTATCCTCGCCGCCATACGCCCTGCCGACGGAGCGCGAGAATGCGGTTCACGCACTCACCGTCGACCGGGCCGCCAACCTCCCGATCATGCTCTACAACTATCCCGCCCGCATGGGCGTGATAATGGGCGAGGAGTATTTCTCCCGCGTCGGCAAGTCCCGGAACGTCGTCGCCATCAAGGAAAGCTCCGGCGACATGGGCAACCTGCATCGGCTCGCCCGCAAGTTCCCGCACATCTCGCTTTCCTGCGGCTGGGACGACCAGGCGCTCGAATTCTTCGCATGGGGCGCCAGGAGCTGGGTCTGCGCCGGCTCGAACTTCCTGCCGCGCGAGCATGTCGCGCTCTACGAAGCCTGCGTGCTCGAAAAGAATTTCGACAAGGGCCGCGCAATCATGAGCGCGATGCTGCCGCTGATGGATTTCCTCGAATGCGGAAAGTTCGTCCAGTCGATCAAGCATGGATGCGAGTTGATCGGCCTGAAGACTGGCGGCGTTCGTGCTCCGCTGCGCCCTCTGAATTCTGAAGAAAAGCGAACTCTCCAGACTGTCGTCGCCACTCTGAAGCGCACGGTCGCCCAGATCACGTCGGGAGCCAACCATGCATAAACCTTTGACCGCCGCCGAATACAAGGCGATAGCCGCAGGCATTCAATTCCCGACCAATGCGTTCATCGACGGGGCGTTCCGTCCGGCGAATTCCGGCAAGACATTCAAGACAACCAATCCGGCGACGGGCGAAGTGCTTGCCGAGATCGCCGCCTGCGATGCTACCGATGTCGACTTTGCGGTGGCCAAGGCCAGGGAAGCCTTCGACGACGGCCGCTGGCAGCACCTCGCGCCCGGCGAGCGCAAGGCCGTGCTTCTCAAATTCGCCAAGCTGCTCGAACGCAACCGCCACGAGCTGGCGGTCATGGAGAGCGTCGACAGCGGCAAGCCGGTCCGTGAATGCCAGACCGTCGACGTTCCCGACACCATCCACACCATCCGCTGGCACGCCGAGCTGATCGACAAGCTCTACGACAATACCGCGCCTGTCGGCTCGAAGGCGCTGACCATGGTCGTACGCGAACCGGTCGGCGTCGTCGGTTGCGTGCTGCCATGGAACTTTCCGCTCTTGATGCTGGCCTGGAAGATCGGCCCGGCGCTGGCCGCGGGATGCTCGGTGATTGTGAAGCCGGCCCAGGAGACGACGCTGACCACTCTTCGCGTCGCGGAGTTGGCGCACGAGGCCGGCATTCCCGCCGGCGTCTTCAATGTCGTGCCGGGCGGCGGTAAGGACGTCGGCGAGCCGATCGGCATGCATATGGGCGTCGACATGGTGGCCTTCACCGGATCGACGCCGACCGGCCGCCGTTTCCTGCGCTATGCAGCGGACTCCAACCTCAAGCGCGTGGTCCTCGAATGCGGCGGCAAGAACCCGGCGGTGGTTCTCGATGATGCCGAGGACCTCGACCTCGTCGCCGAGCAGGTGGTCAACGGCGCGTTCTGGAACATGGGCGAGAACTGCTCGGCCACCTCGCGCCTGATTGTCCACGCCAGCATCAAGGACGAGCTGCTGCAGCGGATCGGCGCCTACATGCGCGAATGGAAGACCGGCGATCCGCTCGACCCCGAAAACCGCATCGGCGCCCTGGTCAGCAAGACCCATTTCGAGAAGGTGAAATCCTTCCTCGGCGACGTGAAGACCGAAAAGCTGTCTGTCGCTCACGGCGGCGGCACGCAAAAAGGCATCTACATCGAGCCCACCGTCGTCGATGGCGTCACGCCTGCGAGCCGTCTCTTCCAGGAAGAGATTTTTGGACCGGTCCTTTCGGTCACGACGTTCAATTCGCTTGCCGAAGCCGTGGCCCTCGCCAACGACACCAACTACGGGCTGACGGCGTCCGTCTACACAGGCAGCCTGCGCAAGGCGATCAAGCTCTCGCGCGAGATCCGCGCCGGCGTCGTCACCGTCAACTGCTTCGGCGAGGGCGACGCGACCACGCCGTTCGGCGGCTACAAGGAATCCGGCTTCGGCGGGCGCGACAAGTCGGTGTTCGCGCATGACAATTACTGCGAACTAAAGACGGTCTGGATCGATGTCTCGGACCGTTCGGTCGACGAGACCGTTCGGTGAGCGACCACGTCGTGAAGCGTCTTCCGGCGGAATCCGGAACCTCGGGCTGGGAGGCGATCAGCAAACGCTGCTTCCCTGTCCGCACGCTTGACGGCGACATTTCGGCCGACTGGCTGATCATCGGTGGCGGCTTCGCCGGCCTCTCCGCGGCGAGGCGGCTCGCTCAGCTGCGGCCCGGCGACAAGATCGTGCTCATGGAAGCAGGAGAGATCGCCAAGGGGCCGGCTGGCCGGAATTCCGGCTACATGATCGACACCCCCCACAACCTGTCGTCGGGCGAATATTCCGTCGCCGGCGAAGCCGAAACAAAGGCGGAGATCGCCCAGAACCGTTTCGCGATCTCCTTCGCCGCCGACGCGGCGGCGGAATACGGTATGTCCGCGCGCACCTTCGATCGGTCCGGCAAGATCAATGCGGCGGCGACGAAGCGCGGCATGACGCTCAATGCCAACTATGGTCGCTCGCTCAAGGCCATCGGCGAGGAGCACCGCTTCCTCGATGCCGTCGAGATGAGGGAACTGACCGGTTCCTCCTACTACCTGGGGGGCCTCTTTACGCCGGGCGCCGTGATGATCCAGCCCGCCGATTACATCCGCGGAATCGCCGCTGGGCTCGCGTCGAACGTCGACATATTCGAGCACTCGCCGGTGCTCAAGCTCGCCCGCACAGGCGGGGCCTGGAAGGCAGTGTCGCGCGGCGGAAGCGTCACGGCGCAGAAGGTCATCCTCGGCGTCAATGGCCACATCGAGGATTTCGGCCATTTCCGCGGCCGCCTGATGCACATCTTCACCTATGCGGCGATGACTGCCCCCTTCACCTCCAAGTCGACCGGCAAGGGCAGATGGGCGCTGCTGCCGGCCGACCCAATGGGCGCCACGGTCAGGAAGATCTCAAGCGATGGATCTTCCCGCATCGTGATCCGTACCCGGTTCACCTACGACTGGTCCGTTCAAGTGAGCGAAAAGCGTCTGGCCGGCATCGCCGCCGAGCAGCGGGCTTCGCTGGACGCCAGGTTTCCGGACCTCGAGGACGTGCCGTTCGAATATATCTGGGCCGGACGGCTTTGCCTTAGCCGCAACCACGTGCCCGCCTTCGGAGAGATCGAAGAGGGTCTCTACTCGGCATGCTGCGAGAACGGCCTGGGGACCGTCAAAAGCACGCTCGCGGGCGTCATGGCCGTCGATCTCGCCACCGGCACCCGCTCCGACATGCTCGATAAATTTTCGCATCAGCCACAACCCGCAAGGCTTCCTCCCGAGCCGCTTGCGTGGCTGGGCGTCAACACGGTGATCCGTTTGCAGGAATTGCGTGCTGGCCGCGAGGGATGAGCCCTGGCCGCGCAATGTGAAGACTGAGGCGACCGCAGAGGTCTTCAGGGGAATGAAATGAGAAAAACAGGAGCAAACAAATGAGGACTTTGTGGAAAGCGCTCTGCGCTGCCGCGATGGTCGGCATGACCATGCTGTCGGCCCAGGCGGAGGAAAAGACCATCACCGTCGGGACGATGTCGTGGGAGGATCTCACCCCAATCACCGGCATCACGAAGAAGGTATTGGAAGACGCCGGCTATACGGTCAAGGTGGTGGACTTTTCCGAATGGGGCATAGCCTACGCCGCGCTGAGCAAGGGCGACATCCAGATCCTTGCCTCGCAGACGGACTATGTCGCGCAGGACTACTGGAACAAGAACAAGAAGCGTCTGGAAAAGATCTCTCCGGTGTCGCACGGCCTCTACCAGGCGATCGCCGTGCCGAACTACGTGACCATCGATTCGACGGATCAGCTCAACGACAATGCCGACAAGTTCGGCGGCAAGATCGTCGGCATCGAGCCGGGTTCGGGCCTGATGCGCGACGCCGCCAACGCCGTCAAGGAATACGGCCTCAAGTTGCAGCTGGTCGAAGGCAGCACGGCCGCGATGACCGCTGCTCTCAAGTCGGCCGTCGATCGCAAGGAATGGATCGCCGTCACCATCTGGGAGCCGTCCTGGATGATGCAGAAGTATCCGGTGAAATTCCTCAAGGACCCCAAGGGCATCTTCCCGCCCCCGCAGAGCTACTACTGGATCGGCAAGAAGGGCTTCTCGGCCGACTACCCGCATGCTCGCGAGGTGATCGCCTCCGTCTATGTGCCGCTCGCCGACATCACCGCGATCAATGGAGCGGTCAGCGACGGCAAGAAGATGGATGAAGCGGTCAAGGACTGGACCGACGCCCACGCCGATCTGCTGAAGCGCTGGGAGAACATCAAGAGCGAATAATCCTGCCAATGGCGGGCGGCCGAACCGGCTGCCCGCCTCCAAACAAGATGGCCATTTGGTGGCCCATGGGGAACGCAATGAACACTACCGTGAATGCCCCCAGCGAAATTCTGGTCGACTGCCAATCCGTGTGGAAGGTTTTCGGGAGCCGTGCGCCGGCCGCCGTCAAGGCGATCTCCGAGCACGGGCTTTCCAAAAAGCAGGTGCTTCAGGAATTCAACTGCGTGGTCGGCGTCGCCGACGCCACGCTCCAGGTCCGCCGCGGCGAGATCTTCTGCATCATGGGTCTCTCGGGCAGCGGCAAGTCGACACTGATCCGACTGCTCAACCGCCTGATCGAGCCGAGCCTGGGCAAGATTACCGTCAAGGGAAAGGAGATCGCCAGGCTGAATGCCGCAGAGCTGCGCGACATGCGTGCCCGCAACATCGGCATGGTCTTCCAGAGCGTGGCGCTTCTGCCTCACCGCACGGTTCTCGAAAACGCCGGCTTCGGCCTCGAGGTGCGCGGCGTTGCCAAGGAAGAGCGCAATAAGATCGCTCGTGCCGCCCTCGAAAAGGTCGGCCTCGCCGACTGGACCGCCCGCTATCCCTCCGAGCTGTCCGGCGGCATGCAGCAGCGTGTCGGCCTCGCAAGGGCGTTGGCGGCGGATCCGGAAATCATCCTCATGGACGAGCCGTTCAGCGCGCTCGACCCGCTCATCCGCCGCCAGTTGCAGGACGAGTTCCGGCAGTTGACAAAGTCGCTCGGCAAGTCCGCGGTCTTCATCACGCACGACCTCGAGGAAGCCATCCGCATCGGCGACCGCATCGCCATCATGAAGGACGGCGTCATCGTCCAGATCGGGACGGCTGAGGACATCGTGACCAAACCTGCGGACGACTACGTCTCCGACTTCGTGGCGGGCATCTCCAGGATTCATCTCGTCAAGGCGCACTCGGTGATGGCGCCCGTGAGCGAATTCAAAAGCGCGCAGCCGCATTGCGACGTGAATGCCCTTCCCCGGACTTCACCGGAGGCCGACATCGGCGCGCTTATCGATCTGACCACACAGTCCGACCACGACGCGGTCGCGGTGGTCGAGAACGGATCGGTCGTCGGCGTCGTCACCATCCGCGGCCTGCTGCGCGGGGTCGCCGGGAAGCCGGCGGGAGAGCTCGTCGTCGCATAGCTCGGGAGGAGCGCAATGGACATCTCTGCTATTACGGACGCGTTTGACAGCGGGACGGATACCACTCTCGGCTGGATCAGCGACAACGGCGACTGGCTGTTCGAAACCCTGCGGGCAGTGCTTGAAGGAACCTACAACGGTGTCCTCTGGCTCCTGCAGCTCGCGCCATTTTATGTGATCGCAATCGTCGCCGCGCTGCTCGCATGGCGGCTGATCAACGCCTTCGCCGGCGTTCTCGCCGGGTTTGCCCTCATCTTCTGCGCGATCATGGGGCTCTGGGCCGAGACCATGAGCACGCTCGCCCTGGTCATCACCGCCACCATACTGGCGCTGCTCTTCGGCATTCCCATCGGCATCGTGGCCGGTTTCGTCAGAGCGTTCGACCGATTCCTGGAGCCGATACTCGATCTGATCCAGACGCTGCCGCCTTATATCTACCTTCTGCCGGCGATCGCGCTGCTGGGCTATGGGCCGGCGACCGCGCTCGTCGCCACCTTTATCGTCGCCATGCCGCCGGCCATCAGGCTGACCGCGCTCGGGATTCGCATGACGCCGCGCGAATTCGTCGAGCTGGGACACGCAACCGGCCTGACCCCGTGGCAGATGTTCGTCAAGATCAGGCTCCCCTTCGCCGTCCCGAGCGTGATGGCCGGGATCAACCAGAGCCTGATGATGGCGTTCGGCATGGTCGTCATCGCCGGCATCGTCGGCTCGGGAGGGCTCGGCGAGACCATCTATTCGGCCGTGCGCACGCTCGACATCGCCACCTCGATCAACGCCGCCATTGCCATCGTCATCCTGACCATGGTGCTCGACCGGCTCACGCAAAGCGCGGCCCGCCGCGCCAAGGGAGGCGCAAGATGAACTTCGATCTGTTCCGCTTTTCGCCTGGGGCTCACCTTGCCCCTGCTGTGGATTGGTTGAACACCAACTTCCATCCGTTCTTCGACGCTGTCGCCAGATTGATCGAGGCGGTGCTCAGCGCCATCGAAGCCGCCCTCCTCTATCCGCCTGCCTATGTGACGATCGTCGTGGCGGTCGCCCTCGCCTTCTTTCTCGTCGGCATCCGGGTCGCGGTCGTGACCGCCATCGCGCTTTTGTTCTGCCTGCTGGCGGGTTTCTGGGCCGCGTCGATGCAGACGCTGGCGCTGGTGACGGTGGCGGTGATCATCTCGGTGTCGGTCGCGTTCCCGCTCGGCATCCTCGCGTCCCGCTACAAGAAGTTCGAAGCCGCGATCCGGCCCGTGCTCGACATCATGCAGACCGTGCCGCCGTGGGTCTATCTCATCCCCACGGTCATGATCTTCAGCCTCGGCCGTGTTCCGGCGATCATCGCTACGATCGTCTACGGCATACCGCCGATGCTGCGGCTGACCACGCTCGCCTTCAACCAGGTGCCGAAGGACATTTTGGAACTCGGGCAGGCAACCGGCGCCTCGCCGCGATCGATCCTGTTCAAGATCGAAATCCCCTCAGCCACCCCCACCCTGCTGGTCGGCCTCAATCAGTGCATTCTGCTCTCCTTGGCGATGGTTGTCCTTGCGGGCCTCGTCGGCGCGGGAGGCCTAGGCGCGGAGGTGACACGGGGGCTGACCCGCATGGAGATGGGGCTCGGCCTGCGCGCTGGCCTGTCGATTGTCGCGATCGCCATCTTCCTTGACCGCCTATCGAAGGGCGCGCTGCAGCGCAGCCGGGCACCCGGTGCGGCAAAGTCCGCGTGAACAGGACAAGGTAAAAGATCATGCGGCGCAGCTTCTTCTGCATCGACGCCCACACATGCGGCAATCCGGTTCGGCTCGTCGCCGGCGGCGGGCCTTTGCTGCCCCACCTCCCGATCGCCGAGCGACGCGAGTTGTTCGTGCGCGACCATGACTGGATCCGGCGGGCGCTGATGTTCGAACCGCGCGGGCACGACATCATGTCGGGCGCCATCATCTATCCCGCGCATCGCGAGGACTGTGACTTCGCCGTCATCTTCATCGAGGTCAGCGGCTGCCTGCCCATGTGCGGCGCCGGCACGATCGGACTGGTGACGGCTGCGCTTGAAGAAGGGCTCGTTACGCCGCGCGTTCCGGGCAAGCTCTCGATCGAGACGCCGGCAGGAAGAGTGGATATCCAGTACGAAAAGCCGGGCGAGTTCGTGGAGTCCGTTCGGATGTTCAACGTCGCGAGCTACCTGCATGCCGCGGATGTGAGCGTCGATGTTCCAGGTCTCGGCCGGCTCGTCGTCGACATCGCCTATGGCGGCAACTTCTACGCGGTCGTCGAACCGCAGGAAAACTGGCAGGGGTTGGACGGCATGTCGGCGAGCGACATCGTCGACCTCAGCCGGCGTCTCCGAAACGCCCTGGAGCCGGTCTGCGATCCAGTCCATCCCGAGGACCAGAGAATACGCGGCGTGCATCACGCCATCTGGTGCGACAAGCCCTTGGGCAGCGATGCCGACGGCCGCGGCGCGGTGTTTTATGGCGACAAGGCGATCGACCGTTCGCCGGGCGGCACGGGAACCTCGGCGCGCATGGCGCAGCTTCATGGAAAGGGGCGATTAAAGGTCGGCGACGGTTTCCGCCAGGAAAGCCTGATCGGCACGGTGTTCGAGGGCCGTATCGAGGCGGAGACCAAGATTGGCCCCTTTAGCGGCATCAAGCCAAGCGTTGGCGGCTGGGCGCGGATCATCGGCCACAACACGATCTTCGTAGACGATCGCGATCCACTCGCGCACGGATTCCAGATCCGATGATGGCAGGCGCCTGCTTTCGACACCTTGCTGTCGCCCAATCACAGTCGCCAGAATAGCTGAGCAAGCGAAGCGCACGGCCCGAGGAGGTTGGCACGCTCGCACCCTAGCTTGCCTGTTCGACGACCTATGAGCGACGTGCTCCTAAGGCGCTCCGCCCGCGCCTCAGACACATTTTAGAAACAATTCAGAAACACTTCAGAAAAACTCCAGAAATCGTTCAGGCGTAAGATTGACTGGAGAGGGTCGATGATCGGCTGCAGCACTGCAGCAACTTGTTCGGATTGGCGACAAGCGATGCAAAGGTTCTCGATCGGCTTGATGGGTGCGTTGCTCGGCATTTCGCTCGGCACCGGCCCGGTTGAAGCCGGCGAGGCAAAGGTTGCCACGACCCGGACCGAGCGCTGCACCAAACTCAGCCGCCAGGTCGACGAAGCCCTCGAAACCCATGCCGCGTCAACGCAGGTCACCGCGGCGAAGGCACTGCAAAGAAAGGGAGACCGGCTCTGCGCCACCAGGAAGCAGGCGCAGGGGATCCGTGCGTTCGCGAACGCTCTGAAGCTGCTTGGCGTGACACCGATCGACCCCGATGCAGTGACACCCAAAACCGACCTGCACAGCAAGGAGAAAAAGCCATGAGAAAGTCCCTCCTTTCCGTCCTCGGTCTCGCCGTTGCTTTCGCCTTCTCCATGCCCGCCCTTGGCAACGCCGCCGCCACCAAGACGACCGCTCCGGCCGCCTCCACCGATACGACCATGGCAGCCGCGCCGGCAAAAACCGCGGCTAAGAAGCCGCACAAGAAGGTCTGCAAAGCAACCAAGACGCATAAGTGCCCGGTCAGGCACAAGAAGCACGCTGCGAAGGCTGCGGCGCCTACAACGGCAGCGCCCAAGACGAGCTATTGAACTCCACCGTGTTATGGGGAGGCCGTTCCATCTGCATTCATTTTGGGACGGCCTTTTTTCGTCGCGGCTGACGTGGAGCGGCGCAGCGGCCCAGGCTCTTTCAGGCCGATACAAGCTTGGCGCCGGTGCCCCAGGCTAGACATTACCTACCTAAGGTGGCCATTCCCGGCTTCGTCCTTAGGGATGCGTTCCAATTCCATTAGCAGAAGATCATATTTCCATCAGCCGGTGCCCTCTTAGCGAAGTCCCCGTACTAGGTCCCCGCCGGTTAGGCCCGGTGGCCCTTGCCCCACGCCACCAAACCCCAACAAGGGCTCCGGGCCGCTCCCGTGTCAGGAGTGTCGACAGGCCGTAAAGCAGCGCCTAGTGACTCTGCGCGATAGAGCCCGTGCTCAGGGGCGCAAAGAAGCACATCCACCCCATTCTGTATCTGCCGATGCAAGTTATTGGGATCAAGCGGCGCGGGCTGGGCATCGCGCTGCAGCTTCATGGCATGCTGCTGGCAAGGGCCGCCGGCGCGAAGCGCATGCTGGTCGCCTGCCGCGGGATCGCGTCGGCCATCATCGAGGACGTCACCGACGCGACGCGGGTGGCGGTACTGCCGGAGTAGCGGTGACATCAACGTCGCTTCCGCTGCCCGACAGGTTGTTCTGTTCCACTTCAACCGAGGGCCGCTTGAACGAGCCGCTTGCTTGCGCGATTGTCAAAGTCGCCCGGTAACGCGAGTAACCAATGAGTCCGATGGAGAAAGCACCGCCTTTCGTGCCGACCGAATTTCATGTCGGAACCGTCAGGGACGAGAAAGGACATCTTGGCATCCTGTCGATCCAGACAACGCAAGGCCGCCTGGATGTGGCGCTCGACCGTCAAGCGGCGGACGCCATTGTAAAGGCAGTCGACGCTATCCGGTCGAAGCTGGAATCCGCCGACACCTAGAAAAAGAAAGCCCGGTCTTCAGCCGGGCCGAGAAAGCCTTGGGGACACCGACCGGAGGATCGTTCGTTCGGTGTTCCTAATGTGCGGCATCCGCGTGACGACCGGGTGAAATCTTGCCGGCCGGCGCATGCCGAGGCCCGCAACATGTATTACGGAGTCGGCTTTCGCGCGTTGACCCGCGACCTGCCGCAGATCAAGGTCGGCGATAGCGTCACCGGTGTTCGTCAACGATGCGTTCGTCGATCGGGTACGCAAGGCAGGACTACGGGCGGTGTCGTTCAAGCCCAGATGGACGTCGGACGGGAGCCTCCGGGATTGAACGGCCGTCGGCATACACCGACTGAATTCCGCGCCGCTGTCAGGGAACCGCAGCCTATGCCGCGCGAGCGGCACTTGGCTTAGCCTTCAGCACCGTGGCAAGCACGATGCCGGCGATGATGAAGGCGGCGCCGAGCAGATCGTAGTCGTGCAGGCTCTCGCCGAGCAGCAGATAGGCGAGGATGGCGACGAACAGCGTCTGCAGATAGAGCAGCATGCTCGCCCGGCTGGCGCCGAGCGTGTCCACGCTGCGGTTGTAGAGGTAGTACATCAAGGCGCCGCCGGGGCCTGCCAGATAGGCGAGCGCGAGCCAGCCATGGACATTCAAGGCCGAGCGTTCGTCGTTGAACAATTCCCACAGATGGAAAGGCAAAGCGACCAGCGCGCCGGCGCCGAGCAGGAGCACGACCAGCGGCAATAGCTCGATGCCGAATTTGGAACGGCGCACCAGCACGGTGTAGAGCGCCCAGCAGAACGCGCTGCCGATGATCCACAATTCGCCGAGATTGAACTTGAGTTGCACCAGCGCTGTCAGATCGCCATGCGCCACGATGACCAGCATGCCGGCGAGCGCCGCCAGCGCGCCGAGCGCCTGCCAAAGCCCGAGCGGCTCGTCGAGCACGAAACGGGCGAGCACCATCGTCATGACCGGCGACAGCGCCATGATGATGCCGGCCGTCGTCGCGTCGGTGTCGGCGAGGCCACGGTAGATCATGCCCTGGCAGAGCGTGAGCCCGATCGCCCCCACGGCGACGATTTCCAGCGGCCGGGATTTGAGAAGCGCCAGCATCGCGCCGTGATGGCGATGCACGATCGGCAACAGGATGGCGCAGGCCAGCGCAAGCCGCCAGAAGCATAGCCCCCAGGGCGGCATTTCCGGCGCCACCCACTTAGCCGCGATATAGACGCCGGCCGAAAGAAGCCAGCACAGCACGGCGGCCGGATAACCGGAGAGCGAGGGTAGCGGCGCCGCGACAGGCTGCTCCCCTGGATGCGATATCGGTATTGCCTGCATGTCATCCCCCCGATGAACGCCAGACGCGCGCCGCATTATGTCACCGTCCTGGGGCGTTACCTATCCGCGCGGTTGGACGGTCGGGTGGATCGAGGTCAGTGCGGCGCACCGTCCGACAAATGGAGAAGCCTCCAGGCCGAGCCAAGGCGCCCGTGAAACCGTGAAGCAAAATCTTCAGCAGCCCCGTCCTCCAGGCCATCATCGACAAGTGCCTCGATGCTTCGCCGCATCAAGGCGAGCTGCATCGCCCTGGCATGCGCCGCGTCCGTTTCTCTCATGATTGCCGTGACGTGATAGGCAACGACAGGCTGGCCTAAGCAAGACACAAGCGTGCCGGCTTCAGCCGTCGCTGCGGCAACTGCGTCTTCGATCTGCATTTGGCGCTCCTCATCAAAGCTGATGACGGCGCCTCCCCGGGAGACGACGGTGTTCCGCCGCTTCATTTTAACGTCGGCCGCGCTGACGACTCGCGGCCAAGATCAGTATCCTCCAGAACCCTATCGAAGGCCACCGGATAGTTAACTGATGGTTAACAGGAAGGGTCGCATCTTAAGCGTCGGCGCAAGAGACCCGGCGCCTCCCCTGCGCGCCATCCGCGGACTTCGGCTCCCGCTGCGAAAGTCCGTTTGTCAACTAAGAGCAATGTTCGGCAGCGTTCGCAACCGGACTCCTAATTTCTAAGCAAACGTTCTACTTGGACCGGTCGGAGTCTTTTTCAACAATATCGGCGCGACCAAGCCATTGCGCTTCACTTCAAGGAGGTGGGCAGAGCCGCCTCCTTGAGCCGCTCCGACTCGGGGCTCATCTCCATTGTAAGGCAGTCAAGCAGGGTTCGGCGCTCGCGGAATCCGGGCTGACTGCGAGACCAGGTTATCCAATAGCACCCCTTCGTACGAAGGACCTTGTCGGTCAGGCGGACAAGGCGGCCGGCATCGAGTGACGTTCGGCAAAGCGCGAGCGATCCTAAGAGAACACCGCAGCCGAGCTCTGCCGCACGCAACGCCTGCGCGAAGGTATCGAAGCGCAATCGCGCAGGCGGCGGTGGCGGCTCGTCCATTTCGGTCGACCAGTCTCTCCATCCGATTCTCGGCCCGAAGGTAGCAATTCGCGGCAACTTCTCCCAATCCCCCGATGCTTCCCTCAATGAGGCAGGGGCTGCTACAGGCGAGAGTTCCTCGAAAAAGAGGCGCCGCGCCTCGTGGCCGGGCCAATTGCCCTCACCGAAGATGATCTCGAAATCGGCCTCCGTTCGCGGGTGATCGGGCAGTTGTTGAATGGTCTCAAACGAAACCTGCAGATCCGGAAACCCCCGCACGATCTGCAAGAGGCGAGGAACGATCCAAAGCTCGATGACCGAAGCGGTGGCTACAATGGTTATCTTGCGTCGAGGCGACGCGAAGAGGTTAGCGGTGCTGTGCACGAGCTGATCGAGAGCCGCCTGTACTTGCGGCAGCCACGTTTCGCCCTCGAGTGAAAGAGCGACTCCTCTCGCTTGCCGATCGAAAAGATGCGCACCCAGTCGTAGCTCCAGATTCCGAATACGCTGGCTGACCGCAGCCTGAGTAAGCCCGAGCTCCCTTGCCGCAGCGGTAAAGCTGCTCAACCGAGCCGCGGCTTCGAAAGCCCGGATCCATTCGAGAGGTGGAAGGGCGTCTCGTTGGATAGCCATAACGAATTCGTGGTCTTCCCACGCATATTGATTGATTGTCATTATAGCCAATAGCGTATGGAATGTTGCTACGGGTTGATGGACGATCCATCACAATCGGGCGAAAGCTACCAATTGCCGCGTGTCTTCAATGCTTGACCACGAACATTGCGTTCGGGGGTAGCCGGAGACTCGCATGTCCGGGCACGCAGGATAGCGGTGAAACGCGTCAACTTGTCGAAGCAGGAGAGTTCAATACAGTTCGAGGGGGGGAAGAAGGTACCTCATCCTCCCGGCGTCATGTATCGCGACGACCACGATCGCCGGAGCCGACCAACTCGTGCCCTATGGGGCTGAAAGCGTCGATATCGGCCGCTTTCATGGGATCGTCTCCTATGCGCAGGGAGCGGGTGATTACAGGGTCACTGCCTGCACCAACGCGCCCCTCACGGCATGAAGGACACTACTGACGTTGAGTCGCAAGGGAGGATCAGGGAATGACAGCCGATCTGAGGTTCCAGGTAATCCGCCGTAGCGTGGCGGAAGTCGTCGCGAATGAGAGTGAAGTCGCGGGAAGGCTTGAGCGAGCACAGCAATTGTCTGCCGGGCACGCCGATAGCCTCGCCGCCATAGAGCGCCTCCGACCGATGGTGCAGCTGCACTGCGAAGAGCTTGCTGCCTACCTCAAGGAGTCCGGTCCGGCCGAGCCGAGTGGCGAGATAACGACCCCTCCGTCCGTATCGCGGCAGTCCAACGCACTCTCCGAGGCACTGCGGGACCTATCCCTAGCGTTCCACCATTGCGCACTCGGCTACACGATGCTGTACGAGGTGGCGCTACGGCTCTATGAGCCGCGTCTCAGGGAGATCGCGCCGAAGCATCTGAAGGCGCATGCCGACGCCGCACTATCCACGGCGGGGCTGCTGCCAGGGGTTGTAGCATGGCAGCTCGCCCAGGACGGGCTTCACTGCGCATGTCTCTGCCCTATGTGCGGTCTCGGTGCCTGCGGCTGCGTGGACGCTGGCACCCAAACACTGACCACCGCCTGGCGCGATGCCGCTGCATCTCGGCCTGGTCTTCCCTGGGCTTCTGCAGTCCCGACCGAGTCGGAGCCGCCCGCTTTCGTCCTCCAAACTCCCAGGCCGGATAGCCAGCTGGCGCGTGCCGGAGTGCTAGGGGGAGAGCGAGTCCTCGCGGTTGATGGCCAACAGGTGCGCGGCTTCTGGGACGTTCAGGTTGCGATGCGCAAGCACGCGCTTGGGGACGTGGTGGGTCTCCTCATCCAGCGCGGTTCGGAAACTCCTCGCGAGCTTAAGTGCGAGCACGTAAGCGAGTATCCGAAGACGTAGAGGGTGCCTCGAACATCGTCTCGTCTAACGAAGGCAGTGGAGCTGACAACTGGCTCGCGTTTGCTGGCTGGCGTCTGGATAGTACGGCATGGCTCGATCGTATGGCTTCGTTCGCGCAGTGCGCAATCGGCCAGGCGGGGCATGCAACGTGACCACGCTGTCCGCGCGCGATCAAGCGCCAGCGCGCCAAGACCTCTACGTCCGGCTTCCGGCCTGAACCGGCGCCATCTCACGATGGCAGCAGTTGATCGCGAACAAAGTCGCCGGCGCTCCGAAGCGCTCGGCGACCGGCACTCAATTGCGCGTTCCAGACCGGCCAGGCATGGATCATATGCGGCCAGATTTCGAGGCGCAGCTTGACGTCTGCCGCGCCGGCGGCCTCAGCCAACCGCGTCGCATCAGACAGCAGCGTCTCGGCCGAGCCGACCTGTATCAGCATCGGGGGAAATCCGCTCAGATCGGCAAACAAGGGGGAGATCAGCGGATCGCGCCGGTCAACACTACGGGGAACATAGGCGCTCGCCAGTTCCTCCAGATAGGTCCGGTGGATGATCGGATCGGTCGCGTCCTTGCTCGATAGCGTCGGGCCGGACATCGAAAGGTCCGTCCAGGGCGAGACCAGCCAAAGGCAGCGCGGCAGCCGCTCGCCCGCCGCGCGCAACCGACTGACCAGCGACAGGCTGAGATTGCCGCCAGCGCTGTCGCCGCCGATTACGATGCGACCCGGCGCGATCCCTTGCCGGGCAAGGAAGCGCCATGCGGCGAGCGCGTCTTCGTGCTGCGCGGGGAACGAATGTTCCGGCGCGCGCCGGTAGCCGACCGCAAGCGTGCGCATTCCCATCGCCCGGCCGGCCTCTGTCACCATCCGGCGATGGCTTTTGATCGAGCCGGAGCAGTAGCCGCCACCGTGGAAGAAGAGCAGCACCTTGTCCGTGTCGGAGCCGGGCGCCAGCGACCACTCGCCAGCGAGGCGGTCGAAACCCACCGCCTCGCAGCGGATGTCATCCGCAATCGGCCAGGACGAGCCGACCTCGTCGAGCCGCGCACGGCGTTCGTCCCAGCCGACCGGCCGCGGTCTTGAGGCCAGCAAGGCGCGGATGGCGTCGATTTCCGTCAGATCGAGCTGTTCTTGCGCATCGCTCATTTTTGCTTCCCGCGACAAATCCACGCCCACGACCGGCGGAGCGCCTTCACGTTAGGCGCAGGGGTCGGGATAGGTATTGGGGCGGACGTCCGCGTGGCTAACGACGCATCTCCATTACAAAGATCGCGCCTATCACGACCGCGATGCCGATACCTTGAACGAGCGAGACCCGTTCCCCCAAAAGCGCTATCGCAAACAGGACTCCTAGGACCGGCTCCAGATTGCTGATCATTGCGGCGCGCGCCGCGCCCACATAAGCCATGCCGGACATGAACGCGAGGGTTCCGACAGTTGAAGCGATGGCGACGCCGACAAAGCCGGTCCATGCGAGCATTGTCGTGGGCAAGGCCAATGTTCCAAAGAGCGCGAAGATCACCGTGAGCGTGGCCGCCGCAGAAAGCATCATGTAGAAGCCGATCGAGATCGCCTTCGCCTCCGCCATGGCGCGAGCATTCCAAACGACAATGATGGCTGTCACCGCCATTGCCAACGCAGCGAGGCTCAAACCCACGAGACTTAGCCTTTCGAAAGAAAGGCCAATGGCAAGGTAAAGGCCGACCAGGGCAGCAACGAGCGCCCCGACAGACACTCTCGTGAGTTTCTCCTGACCCAGGTACATCACGATGAACCCGACAAGTACCGGATGGATGAAGTAAATCAGGATCACCAGGCTGACTGGAAGATAGTTTACAGCTCCCAGGTAGCCGTAGAGCATTACGGCATAGGCCACGCCCATTGCCAGGCCGATCCGCATCGGCCGGCGCGGAATTGCTATCGGCTGGCGCAAGACCACCAGCAACAGGAGTGTGATCAAGACCGAAAAAACACTTCGGCCGGTGATGACGCTGAGCGTGTTGCTGCCACCCTCGTAGGCGAGTTTTGCGAGGCTCGGAACAATCGCGATGGCGATAGTCGAGAGGACGACCAGGCCGACACCGAGCAACCGATGCTTGAAGCCGGCAGCAGCTACCGAAACTGTCCCAGCATCGGCCATGTGCCGACCTCGCCGCCCCTCGCGTGAAATTCACTTCGGCATGCACACCGGCAGCTTCGACTGCTGTCGCAACGCAATCTATCCTATTGCGAAGGGGCCGAGCAATCCAACGATGGACATTCGCGCACAAGTCGCCGGCGCTGTGACGCGCGGCGACCGGCGTTCAATGCTGCGCGTCTCCCTGACCTCGGCAGTCTTGGGTCCGCGGCCAGGAACGAATATGTCGCCAAACGATTGATGGGTGCGAGCTAGCCGAGGGCGTCGCATGCCAAGATTCAATGACAAGTGGAAGGTTGGGCCGCACGGCCGGCTGGAAAAGCTGGACGAGGGTCTGCTGACTGTCGCGGGCGAAATCCACATGCCGCTCGGTTATTTTCCCCGTCGAATGACCGTGGTCGGATTGAGCGGCCGACGAACGGCGATCTGGAGCGCCATCCCTTTGGCGGAACCTCAGATGCGAGAAATCGAAGCGCTCGGCGCGCCCACCTTCCTCATAGTCCCCGGTCCCGGCCACCGCCTCGACATAAGGCCATGGAAGGCTCGCTATCCAGAGGCGAAAATTGTCTGTGTGCCGGGTGCGTGGGACGCGGTGGAGGAAGCCGTCAAAGTCGATGCCACGAGCGCCGTCTGGGCCGATCCCTCCGTCCAGCTTGAGACCGTGCCGGGCACAGAAGGCAAGGAGGCCGCGCTTCTCGTCCGACGCGAAGGTGGCATCACGCTTGTCATCAACGACCTTCTCGCAAACGTGCGTCATCCTCACGGCATCGGCGCCCACATAATGGCGCGTCTGCTCGGTTTCGGCGTGTCGTATCCGCAGATACCGCGCATTAGCAAATGGATGTTCGTCAAAGACAAAAAGGCGCTGGCCACGGCGTTCCGGGAATGGGCGGATGAACCAGACCTCAAGCGGATCGTCGTCAGCCACGGCGATGTCATTGCCGCTGAGCCGCGCAAGGTGCTTCAACGCGTTGCGGCCGATTTGGATGGTTGAAAAGCGTAGCGGAATTCCGCCGGCCATTTCCGGCAGTCGCGCAGATGTCAGGGAATTCGCCCATGGCCTATTTGAATTGACCGGCATGGCACGGCACGGGCAAAACCCTATTGTGTTTGTGTGAGCCGCACCCAAGCGGAGTCGAAAACCATGACCCTGACCAACCGAGACCTTGTCGAGCTGACGGAATGGCGGCGCAAGCTGCACCGGCAGCCGGAGATTTCCAACGAGGAGGAGAAGACGGCACGCGAGGTCGTCGATTTCCTTGCCGATACGGGGCCGGACAAGGTGCTGACGGGACTGGGCGGCCATGGCGTGGCGGCGGTCTATGACAGCGGTGAGGCCGGACCGACGGTGCTGTTCCGCTCGGAGCTCGACGCGCTGCCGATCCACGAGCTTTCGGGCGTGCCGCATGCCTCGCAGGTGCCGGGCAAGTCGCATATGTGCGGCCACGACGGACACACCACAATCCTCGCCGCGCTCGGCCGGCAGTTCGGGCGCCAGAGACCAGCCCGCGGCCGCGTCGTGCTGATGTTCCAGCCGGCGGAAGAGACCGGCAATGGCGCGGCCGGCGTCGTCGCCGACCCGCGCTTTGGCGAGATCCAGCCTGATTTCGCCTTCTCGCTGCACAACCTGCCCGGCGTGCCGTTTGGCGAGGTGCGGCTCAAGGCCGGCGTGGTGAACTGCGCCTCGCGCGGCATGCGGATCGTGCTCGAAGGCAAGACCGCGCATTCCTCCATGCCGGAAACCGGCACCTCGCCGATGCTGGCGGTGAGCCAGGTGATGCCGCATCTGCCGGCGCTCGGGCGCGGCAGCTTCGCCGACGACGATTTCGGCATGGTGACCGTCACCCATTGCGCGATGGGTGAAGCGGTGTTCGGCATCGCGCCCGGCTACGCCGAGGTGTGGGCGACGCTGCGCACCCGCCGCGACGAGCGCATGGCGGAGCTGGTCGCCGCAGCGGAGGCGCTGGCGGCGAAGATCGCGGCCGAGCATGGTCTTTCCGTGCGCTGCGACTATCACGAGATTTTCGTTGCCAGCGTCAATGCGCCGGATGCGGTGGAGCATCTGAACCGCGCGCTGGACGAGGAAGGTGTTTCGCGCGGCGAGGAAGCGCTGCCGATGCGCGCCTCGGAGGATTTCGGCATCTTCGGCCACAATGCCAAATCGGCGATGTTCTTCCTCGGCGCTGGCGAGCGCTATCCGGCGCTCCACAACCCAGATTACGACTTTCCGGACGACCTGATCCCGATCGGCTCGAGGATCTTCATGCGGACGGCGCGCAATCTGCTGGGCTGAGCGCGCCCCTCACTGTTGCAGACTTTTCCTGGGGTTGCCCTGGTGCGCAGGACGGCCGGATACCTTTCGTCGGCGCGCTCTGCGCGCGCCGCATAACGCCCCTGTATTGTTGTGCCGGCTCAGCGCTTGTATGAGCGGGGATGACCTCGATCTCCCGTTTTGCCGCGTTCGTGCTGTTCGCGGCCATCACGTTCGCCACGCTCTCGCCTATCCAACTGCGGCCGCACCTGGGTGATGCGAATACGGAACGCGCCCTGGCCTACGCCCTGTTCGGTCTCGCCTTAGCCTTCGGATTCCGCGCCCGCCTAGTGCAGGCAATGCTGTTTGTCTGCGCTGTGGCCGGCGTATTGGAACTGCTCCAGGCGTTCGATCCCGGCCGGCATGCCCGGCTCCAGGATGCCCTCTTGAAAGCGGCGGCCGGCCTCATAGGCATTGCCCTGGCACGGATTGTCCTTGCAGTCGCGACCACGGTCGTCGCGCGCAGCAAGCCGCAAAACAGCGATCGTCCGCTAGGCTCGAAGACTTAGGGCATTCTCATGATCGGCTTCCGGTGGCACTGCAACAATCGAACAGCCTCGGTGGCTTGGCGATGCGGCGGCGCCGATGCCGTCTAGTCCGGGCTCCGGTACGTCGCGCGACTTCTTCGCCCGCGACGCCCTCGTGGTCGCGCGCGAACTGATCGGCGCTTGGCTCGATCTCGCCGACGTCGGCGGCATCATCGTCGAGACCGAGGCCTATCGGCCCGACGATCCGGCCTCGCATAGCTATCGCGGCCGCACGCCGCGCAATGCGCCGATGTATGGCGCTCCCGGCAGCGCCTATGTCTACCGCTCCTACGGCCTGCACTGGTGCCTGAATGCGGTGTGCCTGCCGGGCAGCGCGGTGCTGATCCGGGCGATCCAGCCGCAATCCGGCATCGCCGCCATGCGCGGCAGGCGGGGAAGCGACGATGACAGGCTGCTGTGTTCCGGTCCGGGCAAGCTCTGCCAGGCGCTCGGCATCGACGGCTCGCATAACGGCCTGTCGCTCGCAGCCGCGCCCTTCGAGTTTGCCCGCTCCGCAACCGACGCCGCCGCGATCCTCAGCGGACGCAGGGTAGGCCTCACCAAAGGCGTGGAGGCCGAGTGGCGGTTCGGCCTTGGCGGATCGCCTTATCTCAGCCGGAAGTTCTGAGCACCGCAGCATCCGGCGCATTGTTCAAACTGTATGGACGACGACATTGAATTCCTCGGCCGGACCCGGAGGAACGAAATGGCTCGAGAACAAATCATACTCCGCTTCGCTTACCTGAAATTGGTGTCCACGGCTTGCATTCCGCTCACGGAGCCGTTGCCGGCAAACAGCGTCGGGAACATCCAGATAGTGAAGCTCATGGGATACTCCGGCCTTGTCAGCCAGGGACCGCATCCAATGCCGGTATGCGACGGTGTTCGCAGGAAAGTCGAGAACGACCGAAAGTCCGTGCCCAAGGATATCGACGATATGAGGTCCCATCGCCGCGCGCAGACGCGCGGAACACTCGGCGTAATCGTCGATTGTCTTCAGGTCCTCGGCAAAAAGGGCTGAAGTCCAGTGATCTTCGCTGATGAGGAGGGTCGCCGGCCGGGTAGCCAGGCGACTGGCAAGAGTGGATTTGCCCGAGGCAATCTTCCCGCAGAGCAGATATAGCGTCGGCATCCGATACCTCGGTCGATCAAGCGGGCCGAGAAGCAGCCTCCCATTCAGCCATCGCGGCGGCGATTTCGAAGCCCTCGACGAGATGCTCGGTGTCCTCCGGCCTTTCGAATTCGACGCCCGTGCGCAAGTGGCTTACCGGCGAGAAGCCAGGGTCCGATTTGCGAATGTGGATGACGCAGTCCCGCGCGCCGGTCCTGTCACCCGAGCGCGCCAGCGCAGCCGCAAGCAGCGACCACCGCTTGGGCCCGTAAGGCAAACGCTGCATCGCCGTTGCGGCGGCGCCATAGTCGCGGGCGGCGTAGAGCGCGAGGGCTCGATCGCAATGATACCATTCGGCATGGAGGGGATTTGCGGCGATCGCCCTGTCCATCAACTCCAGCCCGTCGCGGGGCCGTCCGCGCATGGACAGCACGAGGCCCATCTGCATCATCGTGTCGGAGTCATAGGGGTTGATGTCGAGCGCTCGCCGCATGTGGTGCTCGGCCGCCTCGTGGTCAGGCGCGGCAAGCCGCGCCTGTGCCAGGACGCGGTGGCAGCGAGGCTCGTCCGGCGCCAGCGCCACGGCAAGCGAGGCACGCTCGGTGCAGCTTGCGATGACATGGTCCGGCGCGCTTCCGTAATCGGCAATCGCCAGTTCCACCAGCGCGATATAGGCATGGGCGAGCCCATAATCCGGGTCGCGTGAAATCGCAGCCTTGAGCAGGTTCAAGGCTTCGCTGTTGTCGTCGGGACGATAGCCGCGGAAGCGCACGATCGCTCGCGTCACCAGCTCATAGGCCGCAAGGTCCCGCGTCGGCTTGCCGGCGGTTCGCCGCAAGGCCGCCGCCTCCAGATTTGAAACCAGCCGGTTCACGACACGGTAGGCAATCTCATCCTGAACCGCGAACAGGTCCGGCCCGGCCGCCGCATAGCTCTCGCCCCAGACCAGCGTTCCGGCTTGCGCGTCGACCAGCTTGGCGCTGATCTTCAACTGATCGCCGTTGCGAATGACGGAGCCTCGCACGAAATAGTCCGGCCGCACCGCGATCGGCAGGCCATGGCCTTGAGCGTGCAGGAATGCGGCGAGCGCCGTTTCCCGGTTCAGGATCGTCACGGTATGGAAGCGGGCAAGCCTGTCCGCCACGTCGTCCGCGAAGGCGCCGATCACGGGATCCGAAGTCTCGCCGGGCGCCCGGCCATCCTCGAACGGCACGACCGCGACGACCGGCTGCGATGCCGTCGAAGGCTTGTGACAGGGGGACGAGAGCACATAGCCGCGCTTGGGTACGGCCTTCAGGATCGCCTGGTCGCCGTCGTCGAGCGCCTTCCTGATGTCCCGCACCGCCTGGGTGAGGGAATCCTCGGTGACGGCTATGTTTCCCCACACCGCGGAAATCAGGTCCGACTTGGTGACGACCTTGCCGTCGTTTCGGGCCAGATATGAGAGCAGGCTGAACGCCTTTGAGCGCAGCGGCACCGCCGTCCCGTTCCGCAGCAGCAGGCCGCGCTCCAGATCAAGCTGGCAGTCGCCGAGTTGTAAGACCCCCTGCGAAGCGGATTCCGCCATGGAACAGCGACCTGCCCTTGCGCAACATCCAGTCACCCATTCGGCTACCATTCCGCGCCGGGGTCAAGATATCCATTGGACCGGTGGCGCGGTCGGCCTTCAGGCCCATCGCCGTGATCTCGAGCATTTCGATCAGCGCGCCGGGCGGCGCATAGCCGGGGTTGACCATTCCGGCGGCGACGATCTCGAAGAGTTCCTGGCGTGCAAGGGCGCGGGCTTGATCGTCGAACATGGCTGCCTCCGTCTATCGGAGCAGCATGCCTTAGATTGCCCGCGCCGTACTGACGGAGTTCTGAAATTCTGCTGAAATCCGAAAAGCATAAACCGCGACCGGTGCTTGACACCCCTAAAGCGCGTCGCGGCGAAGCGGATTCAGGCGACATCCTTTAAGTCTTCGTTTTGATGCATGTCGTTCCCCAAAACCGTTGCGCACTTTTGGGCGACACGCACTAGACCTGGCGCATTCCAAGCTCGGCGGGAGATTTGGCCGGCTATAGGCTTGCCAATCACCGTGCCAGCGAAGAGACAGCCGGTGCGTGGGTCGATTGCAAGCGTGTTCATTGTTTGGATGTTCTCATAGTCGCTCAAGCCGTTCCGTAAGGTCGGAGCGTTAGACATCGACGTTGTACCGTTATCGACTGACCGGCGGCAAGAAAATCCGCCGGAAGGCAAAAATAAACCTCAGCGTAAGTCTTGTTTAACCGGCAATTCGGGTTTAGATATGAGACTCGTTGATTTGGCCGATTTGGCTTTAGCGGTGTCAGAGACCCGCCATTTTACTCCGAATTTTCGATGAGAGCGCGTTGCCGGGCCGGCACAACCGCTCGCACGTCTCGACCTCGGAACAATCGCTGCTGACCACGGATGTACTGGCAGCAGATATGTCGCTCCGAAGGTCGGGGCGGAACAATTCGGCGCACTTTCCGGCTTTCGGGAGGATCATGCGCACGAATATCCGCACCGCACAGAGGCTGGCCACGGCGCCAGAGACGCCGCTATTTCGGGGCGCTGCTACCTCGGCAAGAACGCCTCGTCGTTTGCGACCAGCCGAGCGAGATGGCCTAAGGCTGATTGACCGATCGATCCGCCTTCTCGAAGGCCCAGTGCAGCAGGAGGAGCAAACAATCATGATCTCGATCCGTTCTGAAAGGCTCAATAGCCGTCCGACCCGACACGAGGCCGCGACCCATTGCTATTCCTTGGGGCAAAGCGTGCGGCTGAAGCGCAGCTTCAACACGATCCAGGAATCCCGCGAAATCTATCAGATCACCGCGAGGCTGCCGCCTCGGGGAGATTCCCTCCAGTATCGCATCCGAAGCGAGGGCGAGCGCCACGAGCGCATGGCGACAGAAGACAGTCTCGAACCCGTGCGCGCCTCGCGGGACGACGAAAATGCGGCGCTTCTCGAAAGGACATTCGGCAATGGCCAAAGGACAAAAGCATAGCAATCGCGAGATCCGAAAACCGACCGGCATGCCGATTGCCACGCGCCGTATGTTGTCCCCAAATCGTCGCAACGAAGGTCAGCGCGCGAAGGCGGGCTGCCGGGCTGTCATCCTGCCGACCGCCGAAGCCGGTGGAGAGTGACCATGCCGCTCGAATTTCCCAATCCAAGCCGAAGCTTCGACGAAGCGCGCAATGCGGTTCGTTTCATCGGTCACGACGGCATGTTCGCGGTGCCGTTCTTCATCGAAGCGGAGGCATTGACCGCACCCAGTCGCAACGGGCCGGAACCGGCGGAAGCCGCATGCCTGGCGGCCTTCGACGCGGCGCGGCATTCCATCCACACCAGCGCGCGAAAACTTTACTCGGGTGGGAGGCGGACCACCTACACCATAACCGCCGCCGATATGCGCTGACGATGAACTCGCGCACATGTGGCGCATGGGACAGTGAACGGTGCGGACGCCTTCAAACCGGCTGCACTTGTTTGAAGTGATGGGGCCTGGGTGAGCCAGTCCCGGACAACAGCCGTAGCCCTTGGAGGCTAACGGCAGCTGAGGAGATGAATTGCGAGTTGACGTGCGGAACAATGACGTCGATCAGGCCCTGCGGGCGCTGAAAAGGAAACTGCAGCGCGAGGGTCTTCTTCGCGAACTGAAGCGGCGCCGAGCCTACGAGAAACCCTCGGAACGACGCATCCGGGAAAGGGACGATGCCATTCGAAGGGCGCGTAAACTCGCCCGCAAGCAGGCGCAACGGGAAGGACTGCTTCCCGCTCCGAAGAAAAAGCTCTCGCCTGTCGCGGGCCGCCGAAGCAGTCCTGCCCGATCCGGCTGAATCGGTTATCCTGTCAATCTCAGTTTGAATTTGTGTCGACCTGCTGGCGGGACGTTTATTGTTCCGAACGCCTTGGCCTGCTCGCTAACCGCCCTATACTGGAGTCTATCGCCGGCAACTAACAAGCAGGACGTCGGCGGCTGAGCACATGCCTGACCGATATCCTGAACATCCTGAAAGCCCTGTCCGTGATTGAGAGTGCGCAACAGCGCGCCGAACGCGTGAAAGCGGAGAAGGGGTTCCGGGTCCGGTTCCTCATGCGGGAAGCGGGCATTACCGAAGCTCAAGCACTCGATCTTATCGAGCTGATCGGCAACGATACGAATTCGCTTCTTCGCGAGGCGCGGCTTTTGAAGAAGTAGACCGCACCTATCCGAAAGGGAAAAAACGGCGCACAGTGAAATCTCGCTGGTGCGGCGAGGACAGTCCGGCTTTGATCCCTTGCTATTGGGTCGGGCTGTCCGGAGGGACTCCCTCACTCGATCCCGACCGCCCGCTTTTGCAGGGGACCGCGCTTGCTAGTCCCCGGCGTCCGACGCCCGTCCTCTGCTGGCGATCTTGCGGAAGTTTCTGCTTTCGACATCGATAATGGCTCCGCAGCCCGGGCACTCCACCTGCGTGTGCGCGCGCAGCCAGCCGACGCTCTTGCGCGTCTCATAGGCGCAGTCCGTGCAAACGACGCCTATCTCGTCGTCCTGGAGCGATCTGTCGATCTCCACGGATTTCCCCGCTCAGATCAACCGATGGCGCGCTGCCGTCTCGCGGTCGCGTCGTCGCATTCCGCTCGTGTCGTTGTCGATCCAGCGCCGCGCTTCGGTTCGCGGTTCTGTTCCGACGACGCCGCCCTCACTTTTCCATTGAGCGAGTGCGCTCTGATGCGAGTCCAAGCGTTTTACATATGCACTCAGGATCGCGCGCAAATGCGTTTCCGAATCCCCATCGAAGCGTTCGACAAGAAAGCGCGCGGCAGCCGTTCGGCGGCGACTGCCGTGGATCAAAGCCGGGCGAACCTCGGCGAGAATTTTCTCGATCGCCGTTATTTGCTCGGTTGTCGGGTAGGTGGAAGACATAGGGTCCTCCTTCTTGTTGGAGGCTAGGGCACTCTGGCCGCCCTCGGTCGGCATCGCCCATTGCAGAAGCTGCCGATTTGCGACGATACGCCTGTTGCGAATGGATAGCGATGGCCAATCGGGAAATAGTCAAGGCGCGGCCAGCCACCGATCGTAGGCGATGGGGATGCGCCGTTCCAGCTGTCTCCTTGCCGGAAGACGAGTTCTGTGGTCTCTCCAGCATATTTTAGGAAAGGCTTGTGGATGAGAATCGCAATGGTCGTCGCGCTGGCCGCGGCGCTGGCTGGATGTGTGACCTCACCGGTCGACTACGAAGCGAAGCTTTCGCAGCAGGACCCGAAATGGGCGTCGCCACAATGCCAGCAAGCCCGTGCTGCCGCCGCGAACTATACCCAACGCGAAAAGGACCACCCCGGCTGGGGTTTTGGCGTGCTGCTGGGACCCTACAGCATGGGGATGGTGGCGGCGGTGAAGGAGCATGAGCAGCAGCAGCGAAGGCTTCTCGCCCGCCAGATGCATCTGCAATGCTCGAGCCGGCCGCTGCCGAAGGAGCTGGATTTCGACCCGGCGATCTATGCACCGAAGAAGGCGCACTATCCATAAACGTCGCGACCCGCAAGCTGCCAACCCAAGCGGGAGCGAGGCCTTCAGCCATCCTGCCACGCGCTGAGCAGCGGACCCTCGCTGCCGTAGACCGGATCCTTCTCCGGACGGCCGACCTTCGGGATCGTGCGCAGCGCCTCGGCGTGCTGCTCGGCGCGCGTGCACAGATCATAGGTGCCGAAGGGAGGATAGGCGCCGACGACCAGAAGATCGGATGACGAAGACAGGCGCTGGTGGCCGGTGCCGGCCGGCAGGATCGCGACGTCGCCGGCCTTGACGTTAAGCACCTTGCCCTTGTCGCCGCCGAAGCGCACCTCGGCCGTGCCGCGCGCGATGCCCAGCACTTCGTGGATGCGCGAATGGTAATGGACGTAATCGTAGATGCCGTTGCGCCAGCCGTCGCCCCAACCGTTCGTGCTGAAGAGATCCTCAAAGACGGAAGCCGGATCGACATCGTCCGGCAGCGTCACCGCACCGGGGTACACGAGCATCGGCCAGCGCGGGTGGTTGGGCACCAGACCGTCATCCTCGAACCGGAAGGTGAGCGGTTCCCGCTGTTCGACAAGACCGGTGAGCTTCGTCATGCCGGTGACCTTTCCGCCACTCTTGCCGCTCAGGTCAGCCGGTGCCTTCGGATGGCCCCTAAGGCACGGCCGCCTGGCCGGCTCGATTGCCGACCGATCTCAACCAGCGGCGGCGCGCTTTGTTCCCGGAACTGTCGCGCGCGCCTCGCGGCGAAGCAAGAGCGCGATGGCCAAGGCCGGAAGCGCCGTCGCAGCGGCGGCGAGGAAGACGAAGCGCAGCCCGGCCGAAGCGGCGATCAGGCCGAGCGCCGGGCTGCCGAAGCCGAGCGCCACATCGAGGAAAACGGTGTAGAGCCCCATCGCAAGGCCGCGGCTGCTTGCGGGGAGATGCGCGACCGCCTCGGCTCCGAGACCGGGATAGACCAGCGAGTAGCCAAGCCCCGTCAGGACCGCTCCGATGGCCGCGACGACCGGCCCGGGCGCCAGCCAGATCGACACAAGGCCCGCCGCCTCGACCGCCACGAAGATCGCGGCGGCCCGCTTGCCGCCGCACCCCCATCGGCATAGTTTCCGGCGCCGATGCGCGACAGCAGCGAGGCGACGAACTGGCTGCCCGTCACCAGTCCTACCGCGAAGGGACCGAAACCGAGCCTGTCATGCAGGTGCAGCGGCAGGACGGGCAGCGCCAGGCCGATGAGCAGGAAGCCGGCGAAGACGGCCGCCATGATCGGCAACAGTCCCGCCGTGGTCCCGCTGTGTTTGGGCGCGGTGTCCGTCGCCGCCATCGCCAGCACCTAGACCGAAAGCATGACCTTGATGGCGCGGCGCTCGTCCATGGCGCGGTAGCCTTCGGCGACCTCGGCCAGCGGCAGCGTGAGATCGAAGACCTTGCCGGGCTTGATCCTGCCCTTGAGCACGCGCTCCATCAGGTCGGGCAGGAAGCGGCGCACCGGCGCCGGACCGCCCAGCATGCGCTTCTGGCCGAAGAACAGACGCTGGCCGTCGAAGCTCACGCCATGTGGCACGCCGACATAGCCGATGGTGCCGCCGGGCCGCGAGCAGGCCAGCGCCTGGTCGAAGGATTCGGCCGTGCCGACGCATTCCAGCACCGAATCCGCGCCGACGCCCTTGGTGAGCTCCTTGATGCGGGCAATGCCTTCCTCGCCGCGCTCGGCGACGATGTCGGTGGCGCCGAACTCGCGGGCGAGTTTCTGGCGGCTCTCGTGCCGGCTCATGGCGATGATGCGCTCGGCACCCATCTCCTTGGCCGCCAGCACGCCCATCAGGCCGACCGCACCGTCGCCGACGACGACCACCGTCGATCCTTCGCGAACCTCGGCCGCGTCGGCCGCATACCAGCCGGTGCCGAGCACATCCGAGACGGCCAGGAGGTCGGGCACGAGTTCTGCCGGCGGAACCTCGGAGGTGGCCACCAGCGTGCCATCGGCCAGCGGCACGCGGGCATAGGGCGCCTGCGCGCCCGACATGAATTCGCGCTGCTCGCAGGAGGACTGGAAGCCGAAGCGGCAGTGCGGGCATGTGTTGTCGGAAATGCAGAAGGAACCGACGACGAACTGGCCGGGGCGAACGTTGCGCACCTCTGCGCCCACCTCGACGACGATGCCGCAATATTCGTGACCCATATGCATCGGGCCGTCGACCGGCTGCAGCCCGCGATACGGCCACAGATCCGAGCCGCAGATGCAGCTCGCCGAGAGCTTGATGATGGCATCCGTCGGGCGAAGGATCTTCGGGTCCTCGATTTCCTCGCAGCGGATGTCGCCGGCCTTGTGAAGAACGGTTGCGAGCATTTTTCTTCCTTTCGTTTCGATCGGGTCAGGCGCCGTAGTCGGCGTCGCTGACATGTTCCAGCCAGTCCACGACCTTGCCGTCCTTGGTCTCCTGGACGGCAATGTGAACCATCGCGGTGTTGGGTGACGCGCCGTGCCAATGCTTCTCGCCCGGCGCGAACCAGACGACGTCGCCCGGACGGATCTCCTCGACCGGCCCGCCTTCGCGCTGGACGCGGCCGCGGCCGGAAACGACGATCAGCGACTGGCCGAGCGGATGCGTGTGCCAGGCGGTGCGGGCGCCGGGCTCGAAGGTGACCTGCGCGCCCTGCACGCGTTCGGCGTCGAAGGGGTTGAAGAGCGGATCGATGCGGACGGTGCCGGTGAACCAGTCAGCCGGACCTTTGCCGGACGGCCGCGTGCCTGCGCGAAGAATGTCCATGGTGATCTCCTGTCAGATGCGTTCGATGCGAAGCGGGAACTCGCCGCGAATGTGCAGCGCCTCCTGGCCGCCGTCGAAGCGGCCGAGCCTGACGGGGGGCGCGAGCTGGCCCGCACCGACTTGCCGGGAAGATATTGCAGCGAAGCCTGCGGGATTAGATGAGATAATCCGCATGGACTTATCGGCCTGTGATATAAATCTGAAACCGAAGAAGATTCCCGATGCAGCGCGACGACATGAAGGATCTGCTGTGGTTCCTTGCGGTCGCCCGCGAGCGCAGCTTCACCAAGGCGGCGGCGGAGCTCGGCACCTCGCAATCGACGCTCAGCCACACCATCAAGGAGCTGGAAGCGCGGCTCGGCGTTCGCCTGCTCACGCGCACGACGCGCAGCGTGGCGCCCACCGAAGCCGGCGAGCGGCTGTTCCAGTCGCTTGCGCCGCGCTTCGAGGAGATCGAGGCAGACCTCGCCGGCCTGGTCGCCTTTCGCGACAAACCCTCGGGCACTGTCCGCCTCACGCTGTCCGACCACGCGCTGCAGACGGTCGTCTGGCCGAAGCTGCAGCAGGTTCTCCGCGACTATCCGGATCTCCGCGTCGAGCTCTACAGCGACAACGGCATGCGCAACATCGTTGAGGAGCGCTTCGACGCCGGCGTGCGGCTCGGCGAGAGCATCGACAGGGACATGATCGCGGTGCGGATCGGTCCCGACTGGCGGCTCGTGGCGGTTGCTTCGCCCGACTATTTCTCGCGCCGCCCCGCCCCAAGGATCCCTCAGGACCTGGTCGCGCATGACTGCATCTGCCTGCGGCAGGCGACGTTCGGGGGGCTCTATGCCTGGGAGTTCGAGAAAAAAGGCCGCGAGCTTAGGGTCCGCGTGGATGGCCAGCTTACCTTCAATTCGACGCTTCCCATGGTCGATGCGGCGCTAAGCGGTTACGGCATCTGCTACGTGCCTGAAAACCTCGTCAGCCACCATATCGCCGAGGGACGGCTGACGCTCGTGCTAGACCACTGGAGCCTGCCCTTCCCGGGCTATCACCTTTACTATCCGAGCCGCCGGCAGCTTTCACCGGCGATGGCGGTGATCGTCGAGGCGCTTAGGCATAGGGGCTGAGGTTGGAAACAGATCGAGGTCAGTGCGGTTAGCCCATCGGCGCGCAGATGCATGTCGGCCTCAGTCGAGACCATCACCCGCTCGCCGGACCTCGAGAACTTGTAGAGCGTATCCCGGCAGCCGGATATGACCTCACCGCCCCTTCCGTGCAGGCAAACCACAGGGTCGCCAGAAAGGCATAGCCGGAGCGATGCGCCCGGCTACCGTGATCGTCCCACATTTCCTCTCTTGATAGATTGCGTTCGATATCTATGTTGAGTTATAGATTTTAGACGCAATCTAAATGTGGAGATCGGCGATGCGCGTGAGCCGCATTCAGGCTAAGAAGAACCGGCAAACCGTGATCGACGTGGCCAGCCGCCTTTTTCGGGAACATGGCTTTGACGGAATCGGCCTCAAGGATCTGATGAAGGGCGCAGGGCTGACCCAAGGCGCCTTTTACAAACAGTTCGTGTCGAAGGAGGACTTGGCCGCCCAGGCGTCCAAGCGAGCGATGGAGAGCGCTGCCGATCGATGGGCAGCGGCGACCGCAGGCAATCCCGGCGATCCACTTGCGGCGGTGACCGCGTTCTACCTCAGCATGGGCCATCGCGAAGAGAGGATGGACGGCTGTCCGGTCGCGGCGCTCGGCTCGGATGCCGCCAGGCAAGGGACCGAGGTGAAAGCGTCGTTCGAAGCCGGCATCAAAGAGTATCTCGAAATCATCGGGCGTCTGATTGCCGCGGCCAACGGCAAAGAGCCCGATAGCAAGGCCATGGCCATTCTCTCGACGATGGTCGGTGCGCTGTTGTTGTCGCGCGTCGTCAACGACCATGACCTCGCTCAGGCCTTTCTGGATGCGGCGACCGAACAGGTGCGCGACACCGTCACCGCTTGAACGGCGCCGGCTGGCGTCTCAGATCGATAGGAGCATAGATGCGACGGATTGTTGTCACAGGCATGGGCGCGGTCACGCCCCTGGCCGCGGATGTCGAGACGTCCTGGTCGCGTCTCCTGGCCGGCCGCTCCGGCATCAGCAGGCTTGCGGACGACGTGGTGGGAGATTTGCCCGCCAAGATCGGCGGCGTGGTTCCCTCCCTGGAGGAAGATCCTGAAGCCGGCCTAGATGCGGACGCCTTCGTGGCTCCGAAGGATCAGCGCAAGATCGACCGCTTCATTCTCTTCGCGCTGGCGGCGGCGGAAGAGGCGCTTGCTCAGTCGAGATGGAAACCGGTCTCGGAAAAGGATCGGGTTCGCACCGCGACGATCATTGCTTCAGGCGTCGGCGGGTTCCCCGCCATAACCGAGGCGGTGCGCACGGTCGACCAGCGCGGCGTTCGGCGTCTTTCGCCGTTCACGGTGCCGTCCTTCCTGGTGAACCTCGCGGCGGGCCACATCTCGATCCGCTACGGCTTCAAAGGGCACATCGGAGCACCGGTGACCGCGTGCGCCGCCGGCATCCAGGCGATCGGCGATGCGGCTCGCATCATCCGCGCCGATGAAGCCGATATCGCCGTGTGCGGCGGCACCGAAGCATGCATGAATACCGTCAGTCTGGGGGGCTTTGCAGCGGCACGCTCGCTTTCGACCTCATTCAACCACCGTCCCGATCAGGCCTCCCGTCCATTCGACACGTCGCGGGATGGTTTCGTCATGGGCGAAGGCGCTGGCATCCTGGTCGTCGAGGAATTGAACCATGCGCTGGCGCGCGGCGCCAAACCGCTCGCCGAGGTCGTCGGCTATGGCACCACGGCGGATGCTCATCACGTCACTTCCGGCCCCGAGGACGGGGATGGCGCGCGCCGTGCCATGGAGATCGCGATTGCCCAAGCCGGCATTTCACCGCGCGAGATCCGCCATCTCAACGCCCACGCGACCTCCACGCCGGTGGGCGACCTGGGAGAAATCGAGGCGATCAAAAGCGTCTTCGGTACGGATTTCTCGATTGCCGTCAGCGGAACGAAGTCGGCCACCGGACACCTGCTCGGGGCCGCCGGTGGGCTCGGCGCAATCTTCACGATCCTGGCGCTCAGGGACCAGGTGGCACCGCCTACGCTCAATATGAGCACCCCTGATCCAGCCGGCGAAGGGATAGACTTCGTCGCCAACCGTGCTCGGCCGATGGAGATGGATTACGCGATCTCCAACGGATTCGGCTTCGGGGGAGTGAACGCCAGCGCCCTGTTCCGGCGCTGGGACGGACACGGCGTGAATGGTCGAGCGGCTCCCGGCTGACGCATTCGCACGGGACTTCCTGCTTCTCCAATCCATTCCAAGAAAGTGATCTCCATGAACAAGACCAATCCTGGCGTCGCCATCGTCACAGGGGCATCCTCCGGCATCGGGCTTGCAACGGCCAAGGCTCTGCAGAATGGCGGCTTTCGCGTGTTCGGAACGAGCCGTCGCGCAGTTTCCAAGAAATCCGACGGCATTACCATGCTGACCTGCGACGTGACCGACGACGCGTCCGTGGCGAAGCTGGTCGACGAGGTGCTGGCCGAGGCGGGGCGAATCGACTTGCTCGTCAACAATGCCGGAATGGGCCTGCTTGGCGGCGCCGAGGAATCCTCGATTGCGCAGGCTCGGGCTTTGTTCGACGTGAATGTCTTCGGTGTCATCCGGATGGTCAACGCAATGCTGCCGACGATGCGACGGCAAGGAAAGGGCAGAATCGTCAACTTGAGCTCGGTCCAGGGGTTCATCCCTGCTCCCTATTTCGCCCTCTATTCGTCGACCAAACACGCCGTTGAAGGCTATTCAGAATCGCTTGACCACGAACTGCGGCTGTTCGGAATTCGTGTCGTGTTGGTCGAGCCGGCCTATACGCGTACCTCTTTCGAAGACAATCTCGCCAGGCCAGACCAGCTGCTTGATATCTATGACGCCGCGCGCGCCGGCATGACCACAGCCGTGCGGAAGGCGATGGAAAAAGGCGATGCGCCCGAAGTGGTGGCCAACACCGTTTTGGCGGCCGCGACCGATCCCACTCCGAAGCGGCGCTATGCGGCGGGAAAAATGGCGCGCCAGATCAGTTTGCTGCGCCGTTTCGTCCCCGCATCCGCATTCGACAAGAGCCTGCGAAAGCAGCTCGGGCTGCCGGTCTGACATCCGGGCCGCCGCCAGCTTTCACCGGCGATGGCGGTGATCGTCGAGGCGCTGCGGCATCGCAGCTGAGGTTACCGAGGGCGGATCGATGGCCGTCGAGCCATCGCAACCCTCGCCTCAGGCAGCGCTCCCGGCTCGGCGCGGCCGGACTACACGTTTTCGTGAACTACAGGGGCCGGAACCAGTGTAACCTCCATCAGTGCCGTGGCGAACTTCCAGAAGAACCTGCGGCTTCCGGCAGCGCCGGGAGAGAAGGGTTCGTGCAATAACGCCCATTGGAGGAGAAGCATGTCAAACCGCCTGATTTCCGCTGCCGTTGCCAGTGCCTTTGCCGCAGCCATTGGCGCCGCTGCCATAGGCTCCGCATCGGCCGCTATGAGCGAGGCAGAAATGATGAAGATGCGGGAGATGACCAAAAAGGAGGTCGCTTCCGGCAAGATGGAGAAGTGCTTCGGCGTGGCGCTGAAGGGCCATAACGACTGCTACGCGGGCGCTGGAACCACCTGCGCGGGCACGTCCACCAAGGACTACCAGGGCAATGCCTTCAAGCTGGTGAAGAAGGGAACCTGCACCGCCATGACGACGCCCAAGGGCCGCGGCTCGCTGAAGCCGATCACCTGATGTCCAAGGCACTCCGGCGGGTGGCGTCGCCATCCGCCTGCTGCCCGTTGCCCTTCCGGGAGCCGACCATGAACATTCCTCCGCGCGCCGGCGTGGGACTTAAGCCCCAGCACTACCGCGAGATCCTGGAAACGGTGCCGGGTATCGGCTTTTTCGAAGTCCACGCCGAAAACTACATGGGGGCTGGTGGACCGCCGCATCGCTACCTCCGCGCGATCCGCGAGCTCTATCCGCTATCGCTGCACGGCGTCGGCCTGTCGATCGGCGCGGCCAGGCCCCTCGACCGAGACCATTTGAGGCGCTTGAAGGACCTGATCGCCCGTTACGAGCCGGGACTGTTCTCCGAGCACCTTGCATGGTCGAGCCATGGCGAGGCGTTTCTGAACGATCTCCTGCCGATGCCCTACACCAGGGAAACGCTCCGGCGCATCGCCTCCCACATCGACGAGGTGCAGGAAACACTCGGCCGCCAGATGCTGCTGGAAAATCCCTCCACCTACATCGCCTTTGCCGAAAGCACCTATGCCGAGCCTGATTTCATCGCCGAGGTGCAGCGGCGCACTGGCTGCGGACTGCTGCTCGATGTGAGCAACGTCCATGTCGCCTCGACCAATCAGCAGTGGGATCCCTTTGCCTATGTCGACGCCTATCCGCTCGGCGCCGTGCAGGAAATACATCTTGCCGGCTTCACGCCGGAGACCGACGAGAAACAGAGGCCGCTTCTTATCGATACCCACAACCGGCCGGTCGACCCGTTGGTTTGGCAGCTCTACGCCTACGTGATCGGCAAGCTCGGTCCCACGCCGACGCTGATCGAATGGGATGCCGATTTGCCGTCATGGGCCGAGCTGCACGCCGAGGCCATGCGGGCCGAAGCGCATATGACGTCTCACGCGACACCGCAGGAGGTGCGCCTTGCAGGGACTGGCTGAACGGCAGCATGATTTCGCCAAGGCCCTGCTCGATGCGGCGCGGGCCACACCGCCGGGCCTTGTAGGCCCCGATGGCTTACCAAGTCCGCGCCGCTTTGCGGTCTATCGCAACAACGTCGTGACCGGCCTCATCGAGACATTGAAGGAAAACTACCCGGCGGTTCATCGTATCGTCGGAGATGAATTCTTCCGCGCCATGGCAGGGCAATTTGCAATAACCCATCCGCCGCGATCCCCCATCATGCTGGACTACGGCGCAGGCTTCCCGGAATTCATTGATGGATTCGAGCCTGCGGCGACGGTTCCCTATCTCGCCGATGTGGCGAGGATCGAGCGCGCCTGGATCGAGGCTTATCACGCAGCCGATGCGGAGCCGCTTTCCGCCGCCGATCTCCTCGCCATCGATCAGGACCGCCTCGCCCAGGTCAGGCTGGCGCTCCATCCTTCGCTGCGTGTTATGCAATCGCGCTTTCCCGCCCTCACCATCTGGCGCATGAACATTGCGGGCGGCGAGCCCGCATATGTCGATCTCGATGCCGGCGGCGAGGATGCCCTCATCATCCGCCCAGGCGCAGAAGTTCGTGTGCACCAGATTCCGATGGGGGCAGCGGCCCTTGTCAGGAGCCTGGGCGCCGGCGGGCCAGTGGTGGCCGCGGCTATCGCCGCACTTGAGGTGACAATCCACTTCGATCTCAGCGCGACGTTGGCCGGACTGATTGAATCCGGCGCTTTCACCGATTGGAGCCTCGAACGAGATGCTGAAGGTGATCCGTCATGATGTCTGCTCCGGAACTGATCCAAACACTGACAAGGCGGCTTTCCTCTATCGCCGTGGCTGTGGCGCCGATCTTTCTGCGCGCCGCGCTCGCGGTGCCGTTTTTCCGCTCCGGCCTCACGCGCTGGGACGGCTTCCTGCAGATTTCGGATAGCACCACCTATCTGTTCGAAGAGGAGTTCAAATTGCACCTCTTCGGCGCCGAGTACGGATTCCCCATGCCCGATGCCGTGGCCTATCTTGTGGCAACCGCCGAGCTCACTTTGCCGGTGCTGCTGGTCCTGGGCCTCGCCACTCGCTTCGCCGCGTTGGCGATGCTCGTCATGACCGGTGTCATCCAACTTGTGGTGCCCGACGGCTGGGCCAACTTCCATCTGCCCTGGGCCGCCATGGCGATCTCGATCATAGCCCTGGGCGCCGGGCCCATTTCCCTCGACCGGCTGATAGCCTTACGATTTGCTTCGGAGGCGTACCGGCAATGACCACCAAACCGGCGCTGAAGCTTGTGCGGGGGGCGGCTGCTCCCTCGCCGCAGGTGCGAGAGCTGGATTGGTCGATCCTCATGGCCAGGGCCCAGGATGGCGATGCCAACGCCTACCGGCGGCTCCTCGAGAGCATCACTCCTTACCTCCGCGCCCACGCGGCGCGCTGTCACCGCAATCCCAGCGATGTCGAGGATGCGGTGCAGGATATACTGCTTACCTTGCACGCCGTGCGTCGAACCTATGATCCGGCGCGGCCATTCAGTCCCTGGCTCACGGCCATTGCCAGACGCAGGCTGATCGACCGTCTGCGCCGCCAAGGTCGCCGTCGGGCCTTCGAAACGGAATTTGAACCTGCGCACGAAACCTTTGCCGGCCAACCCACGAACCTTGAAGACATGACGAAGATCCATGAGATTGCCACGGCCCTCGACCGCCTTCCTCCCGGACAGCGTGAAGCCGTGCTGCTCACCAAGATCGAAGGGCTGTCGCTGAAGGAAGCCTCGGCGGCGAGCGGGACGAGCGTGGCAGCACTCAAAGTCGCAACGCACCGCGCCGTCCAGCGCCTGCGGCGATTCTTCTCTGGCGGGAGTGAGCCATGACCCCCACGGATGATCTCATCTCCGCGCTTACCGCCAATCTGAGGCCGGTCAGGCGGCTTCGTCCGCCGTTGTTGCGCGCCACCGGTTTCCTGCTCCTGGCTGCATTGATCCTCGCCATGATTGCTGCTGCGCATGGCTGGCGGCCGGGGCTGCTCGTTCGCCTGGCGGAAATCCGCTTCGCCTTGAGCCTTGCGGGGGCTCTCTTCACCGGCGTTCTTGCCGCAGTCGCGGCATTCCTCGTCAGCCTCCCTGGCCGTTCACGTCACTGGCTGTGGCTGCCCTTTCCGGCACTTGCCCTGTGGCTTTTCTCGATCGGCTATCAGTGCCTGAGTTTCTGGACACCGATGGCTCCCGGCCGCGCGTCCCCCGGCGAGACGGTTTCGTGCGTTGCCACCTTGGTGCTGACCAGCCTGCCTTTGTCGCTCGCCCTGGGCCTCATGCTTCGCCATGCCGCCAGTTTCAACCCCGCGCCGGTGATATTCGCCGCAAGCCTTTCCGTGGCTGGAATTACCGCAACGGCGCTGACCCTGTTTCATCCGATCGACGCCAGCATCGAGATCTTGATGTTCAATCTCGGCACCGGACTGTTGATCATGCTGTCGGGCGCCGCCATCCATCTGTTCTTGTCGAGCCGCGCGGAGATGCCGGAATGATCGGACCATCGCCCATCGGCAGCAATTCAACGACATCGCGGGCTGCGCTGCCGCTCGCTCTTGGCGGCCTTTCGGCAGGTCTCCTCGCCTCCGCCTGCTGTATCCTTCCCCTCGCCTTGGCGCTCGCGGGAATTAGCGGCGCCTGGATCGCGCGCCTCACCGCGCTGGCGCCTTACCAGCCATATTTCCTCACGGTGGCGGTCGTCTCCATCGGCCTCGGGTTGTGGCGTCACCGAGGCAGCGAAGCCGCCTGCCTTCCGGGCTCCCTTTGCGCCAGCCCCGTTTATCGCCGTTCCATCCGATGGATCCTGTTGGCCGCGAGCCTCCTTGCAGCGTCGGCGGCCGCTGTCGACGTCTACGGACAGCTCAATCTGTAGGAGATCCCTATGCGCATCGCGATTGCAATCGCTGTCCTGCTCCTCGCCGCCGCGCCCGCCGCCGCGGGGCAGCGCACCGCCACATTCTCAGTGCCCGACATGACGTGTCCGCTCTGCCCGGTCACTGTTGCGACCGCAATCAAGCGCCTTGACGGCATCGTCTCCGTTTCAACCGATGTCGATGCCAAAACTGCAACGGTCGTCTTTGACGCTGGCAAGACGAGCACCGCGGCGATCGCCGCTGCTTCCACCAACGCCGGCTATGCGGCAGCCTTGGTGAAAGAGCAATGATCGAGCTCACCAGCACCATTACCTGTCCGGCCTGCGGCCACCGCAGAACCGAGACGATGCCGGCCGATGCCTGCCAGTACTTCTACGAATGCGAAAGCTGCAAGGTTCTCCTCAAGCCCCTGGCGGGAGATTGCTGCGTATTCTGCTCTTACGGAGACCGTCCCTGTCCGCCGAAACAGAAGGAGCGGCAGTCCGGGGCATCGGGCGGGCGTCATTGCTGTTGATGACAACGACACTCCCGCTGCTGCCAGTCGGCGTGGCACTTTCATGCGCGGCTCGCCACCGCTCGGCCGGCAATGTGGCGTCGCCGGCGTGCCGCACGCCGAAGATAGGCACCGCAGCGTCGTCAATTCATCCGCTGTAAGCCGGCGCTTCGCTCGCGCACTCCTCATTGACATCGGCACGACACCGGCTATTTGTAGCGCCGGAAAGTGGACGGGTTCCGTCCGCTTCGCGGATGGCGCCCATTCGTGCGTGATCCGCTAAACGTCCATCGGCACGTGAGCCGATCCGGTCGCAGCCTACCCGGTTAAAACAAGGAAGCCTGGTGAAGACTATCGTTATCTGTTCCGGCGGATTGGATTCCGTCACGCTCGCCTACAAGGTCGCTGCCGAAAGGGCCCTCACCCGCCTCGTGTCGTTTGACTACGGCCAGCGCCACAAGAAGGAGCTGGAATATGCGCGGAGGTGTGCCTTGCACCTCGGCGTGCCACACGACGTCGTCGATATCACCGCGGTCGGACGCCTCCTGACCGGCTCGGCGCTGACCAGCGGCGGCCCGGTCCCCGAGGGGCACTATGCGGAAGACAGCATGCGCGTCACTGTCGTACCCAATCGCAACGCGATTATGCTGGCGGTGGCCTTTGGTGTAGCCGCGGCGGAACAGGCCGATGCCGTGGCGGCAGCGGTCCACGGCGGGGATCATTTCATCTATCCGGACTGCCGCCCGGCTTTTGTCGAAGCTTTCGAGGCCATGCAGCGCCACGCGCTGGAGGGACTGGCGAGGATCGCCCTTTACGCGCCGTTCCTGCAACTGAGCAAAGCCGACATTGTCAGTGAAGGCGCACGGCTCGGCGTGCCCTTCGCGGAAACCTGGTCGTGTTACCAGGGCGGGGCTCATCATTGCGGTCGCTGCGGCACCTGCGTCGAGCGGCGCGAGGCCTTTCACCTCGCTGCTCAAAACGATCCAACATCCTACGAAGACCCGGATTACTGGATCGAAGCTTGCCAGCAATACCAAGCAACGCAAGGGCAATAGGGCGCGCAGTCATGTACACCATCGCCAAGCGGTTTTCCTTTTCGGCATCACATGTGATCGGCGGCCTGCCGGCGGAGCACCCTTGCGCCCGGCTGCACGGCCACAACTACGAAGTCGAGGTCGTGTTGCAGTCGGCCGAGCTTGACCCGGTCGGCTTTGTCCGCGACTACCGCGAACTCTCGGAACTCAAGGCGCTCATCGACAACACCCTGGATCATCGCCACCTCAACGAGGTCCTCGGACATGATCGGACGACCAGCGAGGTCATTGCCAAGTGGATCTACGACTGGTGCAGTGAGCGGTGGCCGGAGGTCGCAGCCATCCGCATCAGCGAGACCCCGAAAACATGGGCGGAATACCGGCCATGAAGGGGAGCATTCGCATCAGCGAGATCTTCGGTCCGACGGTCCAAGGAGAAGGTCCGCTGATCGGGCGCCCGACCGTGTTCGTACGCACGGGCGGTTGCGATTACCGGTGCCGCTGGTGCGATACGCTGTATGCGGTGCTGCCCGAGTTCCGCGAAGACTGGACGCTGATGACGCCAACCGCGATCCTGACGGAGGTTGAGCGGCTGTCGAGCTCCGCGCCGGTGCTTGTGTCGCTGTCGGGCGGCAATCCCGCACTTCAGCCTTTGGCTCCCCTCATCGAACAGGGCCGCCAGAAAGGACACACCTTCGCCCTCGAGACCCAAGGTAGTGTGGCACAGTCCTGGTTTGCCGCGCTCGACTGGCTCATTCTCAGCCCGAAGCCTCCGTCTTCGGGGATGGCAACCGCCTGGCAGGCTCTCGACGATTGCGTCGCGGCGGCAAAGAGCGGAACGCAGCGCGTCGTCAAGGTGACTGTGTTTGGCGACAATGACTACGCCTATGCCCGGCTCGTGGCGAGCCGCTATCCGGCTCTGCCGGTTTATCTGCAGGTCGGGAATTCTGCCCCGCTGATTACCCATGCTGGTCCTGGCCGCGAAGAGGCCGACATCGACGATCTGATGCAGCGCTTTCGCTGGCTTGTCGACAAGGTCGCGGCGGATGGGTGGTTCACGGCAACGGTCCTGCCGCAGTTGCATGTGCTGGCCTGGGGCAACAGACGTGGCGTCTAATGGATTCGCTTTAACGTGCCCGGCCGCTATTCCTCATCCGGCACGTCGCCACAAAGAGCCGCGTTTGGCTCGTCGTACCAAGCGGTGCTGACGCAAGGCACCGAAAGATTCATAACGGCAGCGCCGTCCCCGGTTTGATCGCTCCTGTCTCGGCGGGCAGCACGGCAATGCCTTCACCGACTATGTCTGCTTTCGGATTGAGCGAACAGGTCGCTACACCCGAGATAGTCGGGCAAAGCAGCCTTTTTGAAATCGATGTCGTTTTCGCACACGACCGAGAAGGAGCGGGGCCGGAGCCCGCCCTCGGCGGCTCATCCGAAAGCCGCCATCTGGTGGCACGGCAGTTCCTCAAGGTGGAGTCGCCGAGATCGCTCAGGCGGCGCTGCCGCTTCGGCGCAGTGGGCGCCCTGCGGGACCAGATGTGGCTTTGGCGGCGCCAGCGTCGTCGAAATGCTTTGGTTCGAAGGCAAGCGCGTCATGCATGGGAAGTGCCGCCGAGAAGAGGAAGCCCTGCGCGATCAGGCAATCGAGCGAGCGCAGGATCAGGCGGTCCGCGTCCGTTTCGACTCCCTCCGCCATCACCTCTATTCCCAGCGTTCGCCCGAGGTCGATGACCGCCTTGACGAGCGCCTGATCTTCCACCGACTTGGCCAGATCGCGAACGAAGTCCTTGTCGATCTTGATCTTGCGGATCCGGCTGTCCTTCAGCGAAGCCAAGGTCGAGAAGCCGGTGCCGAAATCGTCCAGCACGATCGAAATGCCGGTGTCCGCCAGGCGCTCCAGCTTTTCGTCGACCCTGTCGCGGTCCACGGGCGCCTCTTCCGTGATCTCTATTTCGAGCATGGCCGCGGGAACATTGTTTGTCCGGAGGCCATCGAGAATCATGTCATCGACATTGCCTGCCTCGAGCTCGCGCGGCGAAAGATTCATCGCAACGCGCACATCCCGGCGCCCGTTCCTCCCGAGCTCTTCGATCATGGAACAGCAATTGAGAAACACCGTCTCCGTCAGCAGGGAAAGCAGGCCGGTTTCACGCGCCGCCGTGACGATCACCGGCGGGGGAATAGCCCCATGGACCGGGTGCTGCCAGCGCAGGAGCGCTTCGAAGCCGACGACCACATGGGTGTCCAGCCGCACGATCGGCTGGAACCATGAGCAAAGAGCGCCTCTCTCGATGGCTGCGCGCAGGTCGCGCTCTATGCAGTGCTTGCGTTCGAGCCCGTGGTCGAGTTCGGCATCGAAGAGACAGTATTCGTTCCTGCCGCTGCGCTTGGCCGCATAAAGCGCGAAGTCCGCGCGCAGCAGCATCTCCGTCAATTGCGGCTTCTGCGACGCGTAGATGCCGATCGACGCGCCGACGCGCACCGAATTCAGCGCCGGATCAGGATCTGCGATGGCCGCGATGATCAGGGATGCAAGCGCTTCCGTCGAACGCGGGGACCGCGATGCTGGAAAGAGCAGCACGAACTCGTCGCCGCCGATGCGCGCGATCGTTGCGCCCGGCGGGGCATGGTTCTCGATCCTGCGCGCGACCCTGACCAGCAGGTCGTCGCCGATGTTGTGACCATAGGTGTCGTTGACGGATTTGAAGCCGTCCAGGTCGATCAGCATGGCCACGAACGGACCGTCGGAATGCCCGAGCTGAGAGATTGCCTGCTCCAGCCCATATCTGTTGAGCAAATTCGTCAGCGGGTCCCGCCTGGAATTCCGTTCCATCTGGGCGGCGAACGCCCTCGCCTCGTATTTGAGGCGGCTCGTCTCCTTGAAGCGGGCCTGTCCGAGAAGCGAGCTTCTGATCATACCCGCGAGAAACAGCAGGATGGTGAAACCGAGTACGTAGTTCTCGATATTGCCTTTCGCCAACACGCAGCCGGCGGCGATCAGCAGCGGCAGCGTCATGAAGTTGATCGAAGCCGGCGCATATGATGCTCCGTAGGTAACCGAACCGGCCGACAGACCCGCAAGAACGATCAGATATAGCGGCGCCTGGGGCGTGGTGTACCCATGCGAAAGAACGGCCAGAACAGACCATGCGATGCCCGATGCCAGAGCCAGCAGCCCGTAAAGGGAAAGTTGGGCGACCGGCTTCCGCTCACCATCGGGCCCGCCATCAGGAATGTCCGGCCGGGCAAGCGCCAGTCCTATGCGGGCGCCGTTGATGATGCTGACCGCCACAAACCACAGCACCGCCGCAAGGCCGCCGCCAGAAAGCATCTGCACGGCCAGGATCAGGGCCGAAAGCACCGTGCCGATGGGCATCGAGATGAAAAGGCCCTGCCTCAGGTCAGCGAACTGATCCCGGAGGATACCGCCTTCCACGGATTCGCTTTGCCCCAGAGGGCTGCGCCCTCGGCCAGGCTGCTTGAGATGTGCCATAATGCCAAGTGGCTAAATGAGCGGGATGAAAATCACGTTAAGCATTTCAGCAGCTTACGGCGCATCAAGCGAATTGGCGGGCGCGGCGTCCGCAGACTCTCCGGCGCATCCGCATGCCCGCCGCGTTGCGCGACCCGGCAGGTTTGCACAAGCGGAGATCCCAGGCCCGATCGGACGGTGCGGTCAGAGCTGGGAAATTTGTCGGCCCGTCGGAACCGATCTGACGAAACTTCATCAAATCATCCGTCGGCCTCCACGGTCGAGGAAAGGATAGGCGCGCCGACGTCGCGACAGGGCCTCGAACCTTTCTTCACCGACCGGAGTAAGGCAGGCCAATGATCGTGTGATTTGCCCAAAACCTCGCCGGGAGTCAGTCTGGCATGGGGCCGGCTCCAACATCGATGGCGCAAGGGAGAAGAAGATGGCTCAAGACCAATCTAAATCGAGCGGACCGGATTTGACCCAAGGCATCGCGCTATCCGACCTTCCCGATGGCGGAAAGCTGGTCGGTCACTGTGGCGAAGAACAGGTGCTGTTGGTGCGCCGCGGGACAGAGGTCTTCGCAATCGGCGCGACGTGCACGCATTATGGCGGGCCGCTGGCTGACGGTCTTGTCGTGGACGATACCGTTCGATGTCCGTGGCACCACGCATGTTTTGATCTGCGCACGGGCGACGCCGTGCGCGCGCCTGCTTTCAGTCCACTCGCCTGCTGGTCGGTGGAGCAGCGGGGTGACCGGATATTCGTGGCCGAGAAGCGCAAACGGGTGGCTCAAAAGCCCACCGGTGGAGGCGCCGGCCAGTTTGCCGGTAAAGTCGTGATCGTCGGCGGCGGCGCGGCAGGTTTCGCAGCCGCCGAAAGACTGCGTCGCGAAGGCCATCAGGGCAGCATCCTCATGCTCAGCGACGACGAAGCGCCGCCCGTCGATCGTCCCAACCTTTCCAAGGACTACCTCGCCGGCAAGGCGCCGTCGGAATGGGTTCCGCTGCGTGGGACAAGCTTTTATGCAAAGAACGGCATCGATCTGCGTCTCAAAGCCAACGTCGCCGACATCGATGTCCGGTCCGGCGAGGTCGTGCTCGCGGACGGAAACCGGATCGCTTACGACCGATTGCTGCTTGCGACGGGAGCCGAACCGGTCCGCCTCACCATCCCCGGCGCCGATCAGCCGCACGTTCATACATTGCGGTCGTTGGCAGACTGCAACACGATCATCGATCAAGCCAAGACTGGCCGCAGCGCCATCGTGCTGGGCGCCAGTTTCATCGGCCTCGAGGTTGCCGCGTCGCTGCGCGCGCGGGACATCGTAGTTCATGTGGTCGCTCCCGAGGGACGCCCGATGGAACGGGTTCTCGGGCCGCAGATGGGCGACTTCATCCGCAGGCTCCACGAGCAGAATGGCGTCGTATTTCATCTCAAGGACACCGCGACCGGCATCGACGGCACGAACGTGCAACTGAGCAGCGGCATTGCGCTGACCGCGGATCTCGTCGTCGCCGGCATCGGCGTGCGGCCGCGGCTAGGCCTCGCCGAAAAGGCCGGGCTCAGCCTCGACCGCGGCATCATGGTGGATGCCTTTCTGGAAACCAGCGTGCCGGGCATTTTCGCGGCCGGCGACATTGCGCGGTGGCCCGATCCACACACCGGCGAAAACATCAGGGTCGAGCACTGGGTGGTCGCGGAAAGGCAAGGGCAAACGGCAGCACTGAACATGCTCGGACATCGCGAGAAATACACCGCCGTCCCATTCTTCTGGAGCCAGCACTATGACGTCCCGATCAATTACGTCGGACATGCGGAACAATGGGACGAGATAGCGGTGGAGGGCGACATTGCCGCCAAGGATTGTCTCCTGCGTTTCAAGCGCAAGGCACGCACGCTGGCGGTCGCCTCGATTTTTCGCGACATCGAAAGCCTGAAGGCCGAAATGGAAATGGAGCGCCAGGCAGCCAACTGATGAAGCATGCAAGGGCTGTTGGGAGCACTGGTCTGGCCGCGGCGCGACCGGCCTTACTACAGCTGCGCTCCTCCCGGTGTCGGACCTGACAGCGGCGAGCCGTATTACCTTGGCGCTGGGAGAAATAGAGAGATCTTCGCCCGCGGCGCGAAAAAGCAACGCAAATAGGGCTGATTGGTTATGACGTAATTGTTCTCGCAGATATGGTATTGGTCGTCCGGCGATTCCTGCACGCGGTCGCGCGGAATGTTGAAGTCATCGGGCAAATAAACATAGCCACCGTCGACCCTTGACCGCACCGAAGACTGAGGTATGGCGCGGCAATCATAACCGCCGCAGCACTTGAATTTCGTTACCGGATCAACCTTGTTTTCGTACCAGTCATGGGCGTTGGCGCCTGTTGCGGCGGCAACGCACATGGCTGCGAGGATGAAGCTTCGCATGGCATTCCTCGTTTGCGGAGGCGCTGCTCATTCGAGTGTCATGTATATTAGCGTTCCGCCAAAAATGCCATCGGTGTGAGCATGGCCCCCTTCTGCCCGCCATCTATGCGGCTGGTCTCGCGCGATGGTGGTGATCAAGGCTGCGCCAATCAAAGCCATAGAGCGGTTCATCGTTTCACGGAAACGCCGAACCGCTCCATGTCCTTGTTTTCACGCAATTCCGGACGGAAAACCGCTCCACACTTTTCCTGGAATTGCACTACGCAACGTGTCAGCGGACGAAGAGCCTGCGATCCTGCTCATGAAGATCGCCGGCGGCGAAATACTTCGTCGCCCAAGCATCGGTGGTGCCGAGGAACCACCCCGCATCGATTGCCGCCAAGGACTTGTTTGCCGGCGGCGTCGCCAGCACCGCGTCCTTGGTTTGGTCGGTATTTTTCGCCGCCTCGGTGGCCGTGCTGTCGAGAAAGTTGAAGTGGTCGACAAGCGCCAGCGCCTCGATCGCAAAGCACGCGGCAACGTCGGCATCCCGGATCGTCAGCAGGTTGTCGCCATTTTCCTGCTCACCCAGGAGCGAGAGGTTCGATGAACCGCAGAACACAGTGGGATCGGGTCCGTTAAAGCCGCAGACGACAAACTTGTGATGAACCTGATGTCCGAGGCCGATATTCGGGACCTGGTTGAAGGGCGGCGGCAGGCGGGTCTTCTGTGGCTTGCCGGTGACGAGGACGCCGCCCTTCTTGCCAACCGGGTACAAAGCGATGCCCGCGGGATTATCGGAAATCCCGTAGCTGAAAACGGTCTGGCTGTCGTGCAGCGCGCTCAACGCGGTGTAGACCGGATTGTCAGCGGCGCCTTGCAGCTCCATGACCGCGAACAGCACACTGCCAAGCTTGTCTGCCTCATCCGCCTCCTTGTTCGCGCGCGCCACAACCTCAACCAGTCCGGAGCGTGCATCCGCCTCGATGTGGGGCGCGAAGGTGAAACTGGTTGTCGGCACCGCTGCGCTCCCAACTGAATGTGCCCCGGTCGCGAACTTGCTGATCCTGAACGGCTTGGCGACGACGTCCTGGTCCCAAACGGTCTGAAAAAGGTCCGCATACAGCTTGGCGACCTCGGCGTCCTCGTAAACAAGGACGTGGTTCGAGTTCACATAGATGCCGGTGACGGAAAGATTGGTTGAGCCCGTCAGCACGCGAACCGGCTCGTCATTCTGGTAGACCACGATCACCTTGTCGTGCGCGTACCGATCGAAATTGCCGCGCTTGATGCGTTGCGCGCCCGCGGCAGCTTCGAAAAGCTCCGCGAAGCGGTCTTCCGGAGGCTTCTTGGCACTGTGATGCAGTCCCGCATCGTCAAGAATGATGCGGGCGCGTGGCCCGATCGCCAATAGCAGCGTCAGCACATCCGGTTCGCTCAGGTCATACGCAAAGAGGTCCATCGTGAGCGTGGCGTCAGCATCGACCGCGCGCAGTATGTCGAAGACCCGGTCGCGCGCGGTAAAGCCCGACCACTCATATTGCTGCGCATATGTGAAGGTCTCTCCGGCCGGATTGGTTCCCGCGATGGCGGAAGTGTCGAATTGGAGTGGCGCGTTGGCGGGCTTGAACTTCGTCTTCAATCCAAAATGCTCGACAAAGGCCTGGCTCTGAGTGAAGCCGCGTGTGAACGCGAGCTTGAGCGATCCCTTCGAGAACGGTTCCACGGCGATCGTGACATCCACCGAGAGGCCCGGATCGATCGGGAGAAGATGCTGCTGGTCATCGAAATAGCGCGGCGTGACCGTGTAAACGTAGTCGCCCATCGCCGGCTTAAGGCCTTGATGCTCAAGGCCGGGCACATGCACCCAGCGGAACTTGTGCAAAGGCGCGTTGATCGTCGAGCGTGCCGGCTCGTCGGGATCCTGCGCATGATCTTCAGGCTTCCTGAACTGAAGGCGATTCCAAAGGTAGTAAGGCTCCTTACCCGGCGGCTTGACCGCGATCGTGAAGCCAGCGAGCCGTTTTCGCGACGCTTCCGTCGCAAGATCGAATGCGAGCAAAGTCTTCGCATCGCCCCTGTAGGCGACGACAGTCATCGCATCTTTGGATTCGCGCACCTTTTTCATGGCCGCCCCCCTTGACCACGTTCTCGCCGACGAGCTCCTAAGCGTTATTTGCCGCCTAAACTATCGGACGCTGAGGTACGAAGTCTATCGGATGATCCTCATTGTGTAAATCATACATAAACCCACCCATTACTTCACGACTGCCGAGCTTTGAAAGAACCTCTCAAACCGCTTCGAAGCGCAGCGACGCGCCTTTGGCCCACCGGGTCGGCTTCTGGCGACCCTGCCCGCTCAGACCAACCTCTGCCCGCCGTCGATATGGATGGTCTCGCCGGTCATGAACTCGTTCTGCATGAGATAAAGATAGGCCGGCGCCACATCGGCCGGCGTGGCAACCCTCCCCACCGGAATACGCGCGCCCATCTGGTCGAAGTAGCCGACCTTCGCCTGGCCGACGATCTCGTCCCACATCTCGGTGTCGACCCAGCCGGGCGAGACGATGTTGACGCGCGTCGGCGCAAGTTCCAGGGCGAGCGCGCGAGCAAAATAGCTGAAGGAGCCGGCGATCGCCGAGACGACGGAGCCACCAGGGATCGGCGGCCGGTCCTTGTTGATGCCGGAGGTGAAGGTCATGGAGCCGCCGGCCTTCAGCGTGCGCATCGAGTGCTTGGCGAGCATCACCGCGCCGACCAGCTTGCTGTCGACGAACTGGCGTACGAACGCCATGTCGGTCTCGACGATCGGAAAGTTGGGCGGTGGCGTGCCGGCCGTCGCCGCCAGATGATCGAAGGCGCCGGCCGTATCGAACAAGCGGGCGACGTCGGCCTCGTTGGCCATGTCGGCGGCGACGCCTGTCACCCGCCCTGCCCCGGCAAGCCTTTTTCCGGCGGCCTTGAGCTTGTCCGCCGAGCGGCCGACGATCACGACCTCCGCGCCGCTTTCCAGCGCAGCCGCCGCCACGCCGAAACCGATGCCGGAGCTGCCTCCGACGACGATGATCTTCTTTCCCGCAAGCGTGGCCATGGGGTTCCTCCATCTTTCAGCTATGGGGTTGAGAATTACGCGCGGCCGGCGTGGGCCGCTTCGATGTCGGCGAGGATGATCTTGCTCATCTTGTACATCGCCTGCCTTGCCCGGTCGGCCTTTGCACGGTCCGGGTCGTTCATCAGGCGCAGCGCCGGCTCCGGGATGACCTGCCAGTAGACGCCGAACTTGTCCTGCAGCCAGCCGCAGGGCTTTGCCGAGCCGCCGCCCGCCGTCAGCGCGTTCCAGTAGTAGTCGGTCTCGGCCTGGTCCTTCGTCTCGATGTAGAGCGAGATCCTTTCGTTGAATGGCGGCACCCCGCCGGCATTGAGCGCGGTGAAGCGCTGGCCTTCGAGCTCGAAGTCGAAGATCGCGTGCGGCACGCTTCTGTTGGTGCCGCCGACGAAGTCGGTGAACTCGATCGCATCCAGCGCCCGGCCGTTGCGGAACACCGACAGGTAGAAGTCGCGCGCCTCTTCGGCATTGAGGTTGAACCAGAGGAAGGGGTGAACGGTAGCCATGTTGTCCTCGTGAGCATTAATCACAAATCCTGTGAGGATTTTTGGCTGGAAAAAGCTCGACAGACAAACCAAAATTTGGCAATAATTTGTTACCAACACTCACATATTGCCATGACCCGCAAACTGCCGCCGCTCAACGCATTGCCGGCCTTCGAGGCCGCCGCACGGCATCTCAATTTCTCCAGGGCGGCGGACGAGCTCAACCTCACGCATGGCGCAATCAGCCGGGCGGTGAAACATCTCGAGGACCAGCTCGGCGTGCAGCTTTTCGAGCGCGCGACGCGCTCGGTGCGGCTGACTTCCATTGGCGAGCCCTATGCGAGGGCGGTGCGCGAGGCGCTCGACCAGCTCTCGGTTGCCACCGAGACGGCGACCTCGCGCCTTTCGAATTCGACCTTGAACGTCAGCACGTCCGACGGTTTTGCGGGGAAATGGCTGGTGCCCAGGCTCTACCGCTTCCACCGCGCGCATGGCGACATCGACGTGCGTGTGTCGACCACCGGCAGGCTCACCAATTTCCGCGGCGACGGCATCGATGTCGCCATCCGCTACGGCGCCGGCCATTATCCCGGGTTGACCTCCGAGTTCCTCACCGGCGAGGAGGTGTTTCCGGTCTGCAGTCCGAAGCTCTTGGAAGGGCCGCATCCTCTCAGGAAGCCAGAGGACCTCAAGCATCACACGCTGATCCGCGACGGCTACCGGATCGACTGGGCGGCCTGGCTCGCCAGCGCCGGCGTCGAAGGCGTCGACCCGAACAGCGGGCTCACCTTCGATTCCGCCACCTTCGCGGTGGAGTCGGCCGTGCAAGGCGAAGGCGTGGTGCTCGGCCGCACCATGCTGGTTTCAGCCGATCTAGCCACCGGCCGGCTGGTCCGGCCGTTCGACCACGCGCTGAAAGCCGTCTCCAGCTTCTACCTGGTCTACCCGCCGGAAGCGATCCGCCAGCGCAAGGTGAAGACGTTTCGGGATTGGATACTATCCGAGATCGAACCGCGCTGAGGCAGGAGGCTTGTCGAAAACCATGGCAGCCAGTGAGCCTTGGAACTTGGCCGTTCCTGTGGTTGATCCTTACCTGACGAATTCCAGGGAACATTTTCGCGCCCTCCGCGTCCGCGGCCTCATGGAAATATTCGACGTGAACAATCTGGTCCTCGAACCGGCAAAAACCCTGCGACTCGAAAACAGCCGTATCAGGGCGCAAGCAAAGGCTTATGCTGCCCAAGCCAGGCTGCTTACCCGAGAGCTCGCAGCCGTGCGAAGCCAGCCACGTCTGGCGTCATCAAGTAAACGCGCCTCTGACCAGTTGATGGAAACCTAACGCGCCCTAGTTTGATTCCATCGCCGGTAACCATCCACTGGACACCATTGGCGGCTGAGAGACGACGAACGCGCTCCCGTCTGCAAACGGGAGAGCGCTATGCGCGAAGACAAGGTTCCCCGCCGCCCTGCGCGCGCGACTTTTCAAAACCAACTGGTCCAGGGCAGCAGAGACGCGATAAACCGCTCTTACAAACTGCTGCGTCGCACCGAGCGTTTGGTGCGCCCGGGACTGCCCATCCTTCCGAAGCAGGTTTTCGACAAGGACAGTGAGCGGTAGGTTGCGCGGCTTCCTGCGGGCTCGGCTTGGCTTCGATACCATAAATGGGGCAACCGACGGCATGGGCGGGGGGCGTTGGGGGAGCCGCCGGTTACCAGGACAAGGGGCCATGGGATCAGAAAATGCATAGGCCCTTATACAATCATGCCAGCAATCGGCGTTCTTGGGAACTGGTTCGAGCTTAAAATTCAAACATATATGGGAGGGAGCACACGCTCACGATGAACTTCGCAGCTGCCCGCGACAGGAACCGGATCGGCCGTGCCGCGTCATAAGACAGGTACCTGAGAGATATTTGGCGCGGAGTGACGTCGATGGTCAGGCTGCTTCTTATCGTTGCGATGGCGCTGGCGCTTGGATGCGGCGGGGCGCGGGCGGCCAGGCTGGACCTCGACGCGGTCAATCAGGCGCAATTCAGCGAGGGCGAGCCGAAGGACGTCGATCCGATGCTGCTCAAGGCGCAGATCCTTCTGGATCGCGCCCGCTTCTCGCCCGGCCTGATCGACGGCCGCCTTTCCGACAATTTTGCCAAGGCCGTCGCGGCCTTCCAGGCGGCGAACGGCCTGCCCTCCGACGGCAAGCTCACGCGCGAAACCTGGGACAAGCTCTCGGCGACTTTCACCGGCCCGGTGCTGACAAAATACGAGGTCACGGCCAAGGACGTGCGCGGCCCCTTCACCAGGCATATCCCTGCCCGCATGGAGCGAATGGCGTATCTGAAGCGGCTCGGCTACCGCAACGCGCGGGAGAGGCTGGCGGAGCGTTTCCACATCAGCGAACAGGTGCTGCGGATGCTCAATCCCAAAACCGGTTTCAGGAAGGCCGACGTGAGCCTGATGGTGCCCGATGTCGGCCGAGGTGATCCTCCTCCGACGGTCGTCGCGAGCGTCGAGATCGACAAAGTATCCCGCCAGGTGCGCGCGCTCGATCCATCCGGCAAACCGGTCGCGGTCTACCCCGCCTCGATCGGCAGCGAGGAAAAGCCTGCGCCGAGCGGCTCGGCGGAGGTCAGGCGCGTGGTGCACAATCCGACCTATCGCTACGATCCGAAATTCGCCTTCAAAGGGGTCAAGACCAAGCGGCCCTTCACCATCGCCAAGGGGCCGAACAATCCGGTCGGATCGGTCTGGATCGACCTCTCGATCGAAAGCTACGGCATCCACGGCTCGCCTGACCCCGGCAAGATCGGCACGACCTTCTCGCATGGCTGCATCCGCTTGACCAACTGGGACGCCGAAGACCTCGCCGCAATGGTCAAGCCGGGCACGAAGGTCGAGTTCAAGGACGAGACGGCGCAGGAAGGGCAAGCGCAGTGAAACGCCGGGAGTCTGCCAGCCCGCCCAGGCGGACCTTTGCATAAGTCCAATTTATCGTCACCCCTAGTTTTTCAGAACGTTACACGACCTTCCGTCGCCTGTAGCTTCGGCGGCGCGCTTTTGAAATCGGTCCGGATTTGGTGATTTGATGCAGACACATGCGAGAGTGGTGATCGTCGGCGGAGGCTGTGTCGGCGCCGGTATCCTCTACGGCCTGGCCAAGCGCGGCTGGACCGACGTGGCGCTGCTCGAGCGCACGCAACTGACCGCCGGCTCGACCTGGCATGCCGCGGGCCTGATCCCGTCCTATGCCCGCAACATCAATGTCGGCCGCATGATCAAGAAGACCATCGAGATCTATGAAGGGCTGGAGGCCGAGACCGGGCAGCCGGTCGGCTGGCACAAATGCGGCCAGCTGCGCATCGCCAATTCCAGGGACCGGCTCGACGAATTCAAGAGCTATATGAGCGTGGCCGACGTCCAGGGCATGCGGGCGCAGTTGCTGACGCCGGCGGAGGCCAGGGAACTCTGTCCGCTTCTTCACAACGACCATATGCTGGGCGCGCTCCATCATCCCGATGACGGACACATCGCGCCGGCCGACGTGACGCACGCCATGGCCAAAGGCGCGCGGGATCTGGGTGCCAAGGTCTACCTGAATACCGAGGTCACCGGCTTCAAGCGGACGCCCAGCGGCGAATGGCTGGTCGAGACGAACCAGGGCGACATCACCTGCGAGCACGTGATCTGCGCGACCGGCAATTACGCGCGCCAGACCGGCGCACTACTCGGCCTCGACATCCCGGCGATCCCGATCCTGCACCAATACTGGATCACCGAAGCGGTGCCGGAGATCGTCGAGCGCAAGCGCCAGGGACGGCCCGAAATGCCGATCCTGCGCGACGAAGGTTTCGAGGGGTATCTGCGCGAGGAAGGCGACGGCCTGATGTTCGGGCCCTATGAGCGCACGGCGAATTTAAAATTGTTCGCCGAGAACGGCGTGCCTTCCTGGTTCGGCGCCGACCTCGTCGAAGAGGATTTCGAGGCGGTGTCGTGGAACTGGGAGCAGGCTTTGCAATTGGTCCCGGCGCTGGGACGGGTAGGCATCAAGGCCAATGTGCGCGGCCCATTCCAGATGACGGCGGACGAGCTTCCCTTGATGGGGCCGGCCTGGGGGCTGCCCAATGTGTGGCTGGCCGAGGGCGTGCCGGGCGGCATCCTGTGGGGCGGCACGATCGGCTACCATCTGTCGGAGCGGATCGTCGAGGGGGGCAACAGCCTCGACACCTCCGACCTCGATCCGCGCCGCTTCGGCGACTACGCCAACAAGGCCTGGACGCGAGAAAAGGTCCGCGAGGCCTGGGGCACGCATGCCGAGCAGAAATATCCGGGGCAGGACATGCCCGCCGCCCGGCCGCAGAAGACCGCGCCCTCCTATGATCGGCTGACCGAGCTTGGTGCGGTGTGGGGCGTGCTCAACGGCTGGGAGATGCCCAACTGGTTCGCGCCGAAGGGCGTCGAGGCCAAGGACCAGTACAGCTGGCGCTGGACTGCCAAGGGGAACTTCGTCGCCGAGGAAGTGCTGGCGGTGCGCAACGCCGTCGGCCTGGTCGAGATGACGCCGATGACCAAGTTCGAGGTTTCGGGGCCGAACGCCGCCGCATGGCTCGACAGGATCCTCGCCAACCGCCTGCCGGCCGCCGGCAAGGTGACGCTGGCGCATCACCTCACGACGGGAGGTGGCGTGCAGGCGGAATATATGGTCGCTCGCCTCAAGAACGATCTCTTCTACCTCATCTCGACGCCGCGCGCGGAGCGCTGGAATTTCGACGATCTCTCGAGACTGCTTCCCGCCGACGGTAGTGTGAGCCTGAAGAACGTCACCAACGATCGCGGCTGCTTCACCGTGGTCGGGCCGAACGCGCGAGACGTGCTGCAACTCCTCACCGAGATCGACCTTTCGAACGAAAGCTTCCCCTGGTTCGGCGTGAAGACCGGCAGCGTCGCCTTGGCCAGCGACGTCAGGCTGCTGCGCGTCAACTACGAAGGCGAGCTTGGCTGGGAGCTCTACCATCCCCTGCCCTACCAGCGGCAATTGCTGGATGCGATCCTGAAGGAGGGCGAGAAGCATGGCATGCGCCTCGTCGGGCTGCATGCGCTGGAGTCGCTCAGGCTAGAAAAATCCTATCGCGCGATGTACCGGGACATGAATTCTGAGCTCAACGCGCTGGAGAGCGGGCTCGAACGTTTCATTCGCCTTGACAAGGGCGATTTTGTCGGCCGCGACGCGGTGCTGAAATACAAGGCGAGAAACGACCAGCGCCGGTCGGTGACGCTCAGGATCGAAACCGACGGCGCAAGCGCGCTTGCCTGCGAGGGCCTTTACATCGACGGCGAGCTGGTCGGGCGCATAACGTCGGGCGGCTACGGCTACGCGCTCGGGCACGACGTGGCGCTGGCGCTGCTGCCGGAGCGGCTGAGTAAGCCCGGCACGAAGCTCGACGTCGCGATCCTGGGAGAATGGAAGATCGCCGAGGTGATCGCGGATTCGCCTTACGATCCGACCTCGGCCAGGGCGCGGATGTGATGCGCGTCGATCGGATCAACGTCTACACGGCGCAGCTGCCCGTCAAAGGCGGCGCCTATCGGATGGCGAGCGACGACGTGGAATCGCTGGACTCCACGCTTGTCGAGATCATGACGGACGACGGTTTTGCCGGATGGGGCGAGACCTGCCCGATTGGCCCGATCTACCAGCCGCACCATGCGCTGGGTGCTCGCGCGGCCATCGCCGAGATTGCGCCGGGGCTCATCGGTTTGGAGATCGCCTCGATCAGGCTGCTGGCCAAACGCATGGACGAGCGGCTCAACGGACACGGCTACGCCAAGGCGGCCTTCGACATGGCCTTTCTCGACCTTCTCGGCCAGAAGCTCGGCGTGCCGGTCTCAACGCTGCTGGGTGGGGCGCTGGCAGACCGCGTGCCGGCCTACTACTCGCTGATCGTCGGCCCGCCGGAGGAGACGGCCAGGATCGCGGCCGACAAGGTGAAGGCAGGCTATCCGCGCCTGCAGGTCAAGATCGGCGGGCGCAATCTGGAAGAAGACGTGGCCGTCGTGCACAAGGTCTGGGAAGCGGTCGGCTTTAACGCGCGCATCGCGGTCGACGGCAACCGGGGCCTGACAGTCGCCGCCGCGATCCATTTCGACCGGCTCTGCCAGGCGATTCCCTTCGTCTTCGAGCAGCCCTGCAACACCATGGACGAGGTCGCAACGCTTAAAGGTCGCGTGACGCATCCGGTCTATCTCGACGAAAGCACCGAGGATCAAAATGCGGTGCTGCGGGCAATCTCACTCGGCATCGCGGACGGCTTCGGCTTCAAGGTGACGCGCCTTGGCGGCCTCACCAAGATGACGACGGTTCGCGACCTCTGCGCCATCCGCTCGCTGCCGCACAGCTGCGACGACGCCTGGGGCGGCGACATCATCGCGGCGGCTTGCGTCCATCTCGCCGCGACCGTCGAGCCGCGCCGCATGGAGGGAGCCTGGATCGCGCAGGAGTACATCAAGGGACATTTCGACCCGAAGCACCCGGTCGTCATCCGCCAGGGGCATATCGCAGTGCCGGAACGGCCGGGGCTGGGCGTGAAACCGGAGCCCGGCATGTTCGGCAAGCCGGCGGCCATATACGGGCCCTGACCAACGCGCCGGCTGCGGTCCAGACCGCAACCGGCCAGGCGATCACTTCTCGGACAGCGCGGATCGTTCCGCTTCCCCCTGCGTTGAAGGACACGCACGGAGGAAACAGCAATGGACGACGATCGGATCGAGAAGATCAGGCGGCGCGCCTATGAGATCTGGCAGCGCGAGGGCAGCCTCGATGGCGACCATGAGCGGCACTGGCATCAGGCCGAGATGGAAATCGATCGCGAAGCGGCCCTGCCGCTGACGGCGGACGACGCGCTGCCGGAAACGCGCGAGATCGCTAGTTCGGATGTGCTGACAGTGGAAGCGCTTTCGATGCGCACCGGGATCAGCAGCGGAGAGGCCCAGGAACTGCTCGACCGGCTGGGCAACGACCGCGCCGCGATCGAGCAGGCGGCGCGGGCCATCCAGGCGCGGAAGCGGCCATAAAACGCGCCGCGATCTTTCAGATCCGTTCCATGCGCCTTGGTTTTTTGATCTTGCGCATGTCTTCGGACGAGAGCGTTTGGAAATCCGCTTGTTTGTGACAGGCGCCTCGATTGTACTTTCCAGAGCGAAACCTTGTTTGAGGAGGCAAGGCGATGAACTGGAAAGCGGCGGCGGTTTCCTGCCTGGCGAGCGTGACGATGTGCGGGCAGGCCCTGGCCTGGGGCCAGGAAGGCCATGCGGTGATCGCAGAGATCGCGCAGCACAGGCTGAGCAAAGACGCCTATGACGTGATCGAACAGCTCTTGCGTTCGCATCTTAAGCTCAAGCCGCCGGCGACGGTCTCGCTGGCCTCGGTCGCGAGCTGGCCCGACGACTATCGCGCCGACAACCACAAGGAGACGTCGAACTGGCACTTCGTCGACATTCCGCTGGCCTCCAAACCCGGCGATGCTACGGCCGGCACCACCGCCTACGACGCGGCGCGCGACTGCAAGGACGACCCGGCTTTTGGTTTCTGCCTGATGAAGGCGCTGCCGGCGCAGGAAAAAATCCTTGCCGATCCCAAGAAGAGCGACGAGGAGCGCTGGGAGGCGCTTGCCTTCGTCATCCATCTGGTCGGCGACCTGTCGCAGCCGCTGCACTGCGTCGAGCGCCTGGACGGCAGCCAGGGCGACCAGGGCGGCAACACGCTGACGGTGACCTTCAATGTCTCGCGGCCGAAGCCGGACGGCTCGACCTATCGCGACCTCACCACTTTCCACGCGGTGTGGGATTCCGGCCTGATCCTGTTCAAATACTATGATTGGGGCAAGGTGGCGCTCGACCTCGAGACGGATGTCATCCCCAATCTCGCGCCGCTGCCGGCCGCCGACCAGACGCCGGAGAAATGGCTGGCCGCCTGCCACAAGATAGCCGAGGACGCCTATCGCGCCCTGCCCAAGGGCACGTCCATCAAGTCGGACAATCCGCACGCGGTGATCCTCGACCAGGCCTATTTCGACAAATTCTCACCGGTCGCCGTGGAGCAGCTCGCGCTCGGCGGCCTGCATCTCGCCGCCGTGCTCAACGAGACGCTGGCGGTTGACAAGTAGCGACGTGGCGGACCCCGGCAGGCGCAGATTGCCGCGCGGCCCACGCGGATGCATAGTGTCCGCACGGCAATGGTGCTGGTTCGACCGGCGGAAATGGCCATGAACGAGGAGAAGGACAATCCAGGCGTCGCGGTGTTCCCGCCGCTGCTGTTCCTTGTGGCGCTGATCCTGATGCTGGCGTTGCGCTATGTCTGGCCGCTGGCGATCGGCGGCAGGCCGCTGACCATGGTGCTGGGCATCGTGCTTGCGGCCTTCGGCGTCGCCATCATCGCCTGGGGCCGCATGACGATGCAGCGCGGCGGCACCAATATCGATCCGACGAAGCCGACGCTGGCCATCATCACCGGCGGCCCGTTCGGCTTTACCCGCAACCCGCTTTATATGGGTCTGATCGGCCTGCTGCTCGGGATCGGGCTCATCTTCGACACGTGGTGGAGCGTGCTCGCCGTCGTCCCGGTCTTCCTCATCCTGCATTCCGGCGTTGTGCTGCGCGAGGAGGCCTATCTGGAGCGCAAGTTCGGCGAGCCCTACCGCGCCTACAAGGCGAGCGTACGCCGTTATCTCTAAGGGCAGTCAGAACAGGTATTGAGGCCGTTAGCCCTTCAGCGAATTGCTGTAGACCTGAACGCCGACGCGCTCGTTGCGCCGCCAGCGTACCACGGCGCGATAGACGGCATCGTCGTCGGGAACGATGAGCGTGAAACCGTCCGGTATCGCCACCTGCGCACCGACGCGCAACTCGGCGCCATGCTCGTGCTGGTTTCGAATGGAGCACCTGATCCTGGCGTCGGCGGTGACGATCGTGGCCTCCTTGAGCACGAATTCTCGTGAATGAAGGCGGCGCTCAGTGTGGGGAAAGGTGGCCATGCTGCACTGTCCCGGAATTTTCGGCGGGGCTCAGCTTCCCGACCGCAACGCGGCATCATAGCAGCGAGGCCTTTCCGATCCGTTAGCGCTTTCTAATCGCGGCCGGCCGGCCGGTCCCGTTTCCGCACAGGCGGCATATTTCCCTGTTGGATAGCGTGTCTATCCATGCGCGTGCTCATGCTGGTGGCCTTCCGGCTCCGTCATGGCGAAAGGCAGATCCTCGCTGTCGGCCCCGGCCGCGAGCTGCAGCCTGGCGCTGAATTCGTGCGGCTCGGCCGGAGCGACGAGGCTTTGCAGATAATGGTGATCGCCGCCGACCGGCGACAATGGCAGCCGTTCCAACGCTCCACCCGGCCGCTCGATGGCGACATTGACCTGCAAGCCCTCGGCGTGGCGCGACAGGCGCAGGCGCATGCGCTCGCCCTGCGGCGTGTCGACCATCTCAAGCAACCCGCTGGCGAGCTTGCCCGATACCAGGAACGGGTCGGGCGCGTGATGGTGGGCACCTCCGGCCTGCGGCTCGGCAAAGCGGACCGTGGCGACGGCGAGCGCCGGGATGTGCGCGAAAAGCTCGGCTTTCAGCGATGTGGCGATGTTGTTTGCGGCGGCAAACAGCAATCCGTCGTTGACCGCAATCGCCACGTCGACATGCAGCCTGTGGCCGAGCCAGCGGGCCTTGGCCTCGACCACCTTGTCGATGCCAACGACATGTTCGGCCGCGTGGTGGACCTCGTCGACGAGGCCGGGCTCCACGCCATCCAGCATCCGAGTCAGCACGGCCCGCGCCGACTGCCAGACGATGCCGAAGATGGCGATGGTGATGATGAGGCCGATGATCGGGTCGGCGAGCGGAAAGCCGAGCCAAACGCCCGTCGCACCGGCAACCACTGCGAGGCTGGTGAGCCCATCGGTGCGTGCATGATAGCCGTCGGCGATCAGCGCCGCGCTGTTGATCTGGCGGCCGACGCGGATGCGGAACACCGCCACAGCCTCGTTGCCGAGGAAGCCGACGACGCCGGCAGCGGCAAGCCAGCCGAGGAACCGCACCGGCCGGGGATCGAGCAGGCGGTCGATCGCCTCGTATCCGGCGACCAGCGCGCTTGCCAGGATGATGAGCACGATGACGATGCCGGCGAGGTCCTCGACCCGGCCGAGGCCGTAGGTGAAGGTCCGGGTCGGCTTGCGCCGCGCCAGCACGAAGGCGATCCAGAGCGGGATGGCGGTCGTCGCATCGGCGATGTTGTGGACGGTGTCGGCAAGCAACGCCACGCTGCCCGAAAACACGACGACGGCGACCTGCAAGGCGGCGGTGGCCGCCAGGATGACGAACGACCATTTGATCGCCCAGATGCCCCGATCGGTCGTGGCGATCGTGGCATCGATCACGCCGTGGGTGTGGCCGTGCGGGCCGTGGTGATCATGGCCGTGCCCACCGTGGCTCCCATGGTCGTGGCCATGCGGACCGAAGCCGAACGAGTCCAGAATCTTTTCCCACATGGCGGCCTCACAGGTACTTGGTGAGCTGCTTCAGCTCCTTGAGCATGTCCCTGGTCGGCTCGCCGCCTTCGACCAGGCAATGCTCAATGTGGTCGTGGATCAGTTCGCGCTTGGCATTGCCGACCGCGCTTTCGACGGCGTGAAGCTGCTGCGCGAGGTCGAGGCAGGAGCGCCCCTGCTCGAACATGGCGAGCACCGCGGCCAGATGGCCGTGCGCGCGCTTGAGCCGGGCGATGATGTCGGGATGCGAGCTGTGTATCGTCATGGCATTATCCTATCCCCCAGGGTGGGATATAACAATGGATAACCGCCCGAAGCCGATGCCTTACGGATTTGACCGTGAATCCACCGGGCATCCGTTAGGCAACGCTTGGAAACAGTCTGGAACCATGGCGTCACACGCGCCTTTCTTCTGGCAGGAGGAATTTTCCGATGTCAGACAATGAAAGCTCACGCGACGCCGCTGATCACGTCTCGATCGGCGAGGACTTCGACGTCGCCCGTTTCGCGAGGAAGTTCCAGCTTACGATCCCTGAAGCTCGGCAACTCTTTGCCAAATATGGCAATGATCGTGCTGTGCTGGAGCGCGAAGCCCACGCGCTTGGTTCGAGCTCGAACGGCGATTACACGACGGACTAGATGTGAGCGCACCTGCTCGTTGCCCGCGAGGTGCCGCAACATGGGCGATGACGCCGCTCATTCAAAGGGCCGAGCATCGCCGGTATCGACAGCAGGAACCCGAGAAGATCGAAAGCAACGGGCCTCAAAAGCCGCTAGTGCCGCTTGAAGTATTGCACCTCGCGCTCGTGCTTCTCGGCGGCCTCGCGCGACTTGAACGTGCCGAGGTTCCGGCGCTTGCCGGTCCTCGGATCCACCTTGCGCGAATAGAGACGGTATTCGCCGGACTTCAGCTTGCGGATCATGGCTGCCTCCCTTGAGATTTCATAGCTCTAACCCTCTCAAGCTGTCCGGGGTTCCGCAGGCCGAACGTGATCTATTTCACGGAAGCGGCGGGCTGAATGTCGGAATCGACACGGCGGCGACATAATTCGGTCGGATTATTTGTACTCAAATGACTTCCGTGACGTTAGGGTAGCGTCGCGAGCATGCGGAGGAGGGTGAGATGGTGACGGCGAAGCTTCACGGCGTTGAACTCGTCAAGGGCCAGAAGTGGACGGTGCGCGTCACCGCCTACGGCACCACGCTGATCTTCCCTTTCGAAGCCGAGCAATATGCGCGCTCCTATGCCGACGGTCAGGCTTTCCGCCTCGGCGTCGAAGTGGTCGAACTGAAGGACTGCGCCTAGGTTCCGCCAACCGCTCTGAAGATCATCGGTGGACAGCCGCAACAAGACAGGCGCAGAGCCCGACATTGACCGTCGCGGCGCACGCGAGCGTCGTCAGGACGAAACTGCCGCCGCCCGCGGCCAGAAGCAGAGCTCCGACAGAGGGGGCCGCTGCCTGCATGATCAGGCTGGGCGTCGCGAGCTTGCCCATGAGCGCGGCGTATCGTTGCGGGTCGAACAGGACGAGCGGCAGGGCACCGCGCGCGATGGTGTGGATGCCGTTGCCGGCGCCGTAGAGGATCAATGCCAAAGCCGTGAGGCTCTGGCTCGCCAAAAGCAGCCAGACCCCGGACGCGAGCAGCGACACCGATGTCAGCATCGTCCAGATCGGATGATGACGGTTGCGGCCGATCAGCATTTCGGCCACCCGCGCGCCGACCTGCGACGGGCCGACCAGGGCACCAAGGGCGACCGCGGCCGCCAGGCCCACTCCGCGCAGCTGCAGCAAGGTCAGCAGATGCACGGAGAGCATCGAGGCGATCAGCGCCGCCAGCGTCTGGATGGAGGCAAGCAGGATGAAGCGGGTCCTCGCCCGGCCCGAGGTCGACGCCTGCTTCCGTCCGGCTGCCGCCGGCGCCGGCGTTGAGGCCGGTGGAGGCGGCGGTATCACCCGAAGGTGAAGCGGCAGGCAGATCAAAAGGTGGATCGCGGCGTAGCAAAAGCATGCGATGCGCCATCCTTCATGCTCGACGAGAAAGGCGCTGAGCGGCCAGCAGACCGTGCTGGCGAAGCCGCCGAAAAGCGTCAGATTGGTGATCGCGCCGCGCGCGCCCGATCCATAGAGACGGCCGAGCGTGGCGAAGCCGGCATCGTAGAGGCCGCTCGACATGCCCAATCCCATAAGCAGCCAGGCAAGCACGTAGAGCGGATAGGCGGTGGCGGCCGCCATCAGCAGGTGAGCGGCGGCCAAAAGCATCGAACTCGCGGCAAGCACCGGCCGGCCACCGTGACGCTGGATCAGCCGCCCGGTGATGGGCGACACCAGCCCGGCAAGCAGAAGCCCGCAGGAAAGCCCGGCAACGACCGAGGCCAGCGGCCAGCCCGTATCGGCGGCGATCGGCGCGGCGAGCACCGCCGGCAGATAGTAGGACGATCCCCAGGCGAGGATCTGCGTGACGCCGAGCGCCGAGACAAGCACGTGGCGGCTACGGGCCGCGGCTTCCCCCTGCTTCACGGATCGCTCAAAGCCCATTATCTGTCATGTCTCAAAAAGGGGAAGCGCATGCGCATCGCGGTGATTGACGAGACCGAAGCGACGGCCCAGCTCGGTGCCCTTGCCGAGATATTGATGCAGAGCATCGAGAACGGCGCGCTCGTCGGCTTCGTCCTGCCGTTCAGCGCAGAGCAGGCGCTGTCCTACTGGCGGGACCTCTTCCGTTCCGTGGCGGAAGGAGAGCGCCTCCTCATCTGCGCGTATCTCGATGACAACCTCGTCGGAACCGTCCAGCTCTACCTGTCGCCGGAACCCAATGCACTGCACCGGGCAGAGGTTTACAAGCTTCTCGTGCATCGGAGCTTCCAGCGGCAAGGCATCGGTTCCGCGCTCATGGCGGCCGTCGAAGACGAGGCACGGAAGAGAAAGCGATCCCTGCTCCTTCTCGACACCGCCGAGGGCGGGGCAAGCGAGCGGCTCTATCGGCGCATGAACTGGCGGGAAGTCGGTGTCGTGCCGCATCACTTCGTCGACCCGTTCGGCAAGCCAAGGGCCTCGATCTATTTCATGAAGCATTTGCAGCTCTAAGGTGGCGCGGGCCTGAATCTCAACAGACCCTAGGTCAGCGGTGTTAAGACGACCTTTTCGCCGTCCTCCTTGACGAACTCGCGCACCGGATTGTCGAGCAGCGGCAGCACCGCCTCCGAAGGCCGACAGAGTTTTGTTCCCTTCGGCGTCTCGACGATCGGCCGGTTGATGAGGATCGGATGGGCGAGCATGAAATCGATCAGTTCGTCGTCGCTCCATTTCGAATCGGCGAGACCAAGCTCGGCATAAGGCGTTCCCTTCTCCCGCAGCAGTTCGCGCGGGGTGATGCCCATCGCCGTGACCAGCTCGATCAGCCGTTCGCGGCCTGGCGGCGTCTTCAGATATTCGATCACCACCGGCTCTTCGCCGCTGGCGCGGATCATGGCGAGTGTGTTGCGCGAGGTGCCGCAAGCGGGGTTGTGGTAGATCGTGACGGTCATGGCTTGGCTTTCAGTGGCTCGGATTGCTCGATGGTTTCGGGCCGCAGCAGCCAGCCCATCAGCGCGAGCGCGATCAGGGCACCAAGCAGCTCGGCAACGATGAAGCCCGCCAGATCGGCCGGCCTTATGCCGGAAAAGCTGTCGGTGAGCGAACGCGCCACGGCGACCGCAGGATTGGCGAAGGACGTGGAAGCGGTGAACCAGTAGGCGGCGGTGATGAAGAGGCCGACCAGCCATGGCACGGCGCGTCGCTCGAAGCGGAGACCGGCGAGAATGACGGCGACCAGGCCGAATGTCGCGACAACCTCTGAGAACCATTGCGCCGGTCCGGTACGCAAATTCGTCGCGATCTCCAGCACCGGCAGGGCGAACATAAGGTGCGCCGCCACCGTGCCGGCGATACCGCCAGCGAATTGCGCGACGAGATAGGCCGGCAGATCGCGGGGCGGCAGCGAGCGATTCAAACAGAAGACGAGCGAGACGGCCGGATTGAAATGCGCGCCGGAGACCGGCCCGAGGATGGTGATCAACACCACCAGCATGGCGCCGGTCGCGAGCGTGTTGCCGAGCAGCGCCAGCGCCATGTCATGCGTCAGCGTCTCGGCCATAATGCCGGAGCCGACCACGGTCGCGACCAGCAGGCCGGTACCGAGGGCTTCGGCAACCGCTCGGCGCGGAAGATCGTAGGGGATCATTGCCTGGTCCCCTCGCCCGGCTGGCAGCACGGCGAGGCAAGCGCCGGCGCGCAGATTTCCGGCCGGCCTGAGCAGCAATCCTCCATCAGGAAGCGAATCAGTCCGGAAAGCGCTTCATATTCCGCGCTGTAGACGATCGAGCGCGCGTCGCGCCGCGTGCTGACCAGGCCGGCGCGCTCCAGTTCCTTGAGATGGAAGCTGACATTGGAAGGCGAGACCTCGACCTGTTCGGCAAGCGAACCGGCGGCGATGCCGTCCGGCCCGGCAACCACCAGCAATCGCAGCAGCCTCAGCCGCGTCTCCTGCGACAGTGCGCCAAAGGCGATCAGGGCTTGACGTTCATCCACGTTTCAATAATCCTTGAAATGTTGAAATGAGGAATAGCCGACATGCTTTCTCCTGACAACCGAAAAATCGCCCCTGCCCTGGCCATGGACCCGTCGGATCTCACCATCGGCGACCTGCTCGACGCGCTGGCCGACCATAAGGACAAGCCGCTGGTGTTCCGCTATGGCGGCCGTCCGGTAAAGCCGGGCTATCATGTAACCGAAGTCAAGGTCGGGAAGTTCTCGGCGCTGGATTGCGGCGCCAACCCGGAATCCTGGTCGGAAATTTTTGTGCAGCTGTGGGACGTCGACGAAGGCGGGCCGGTGCACATGCCGGCCGGCAGGTTCGTCGCCATCATCCGCAAGGTGGCCGACCACGTCGCTCTCGACCAGGCCGCCAGGCTGACCTTCGAAGTCAGCGACGGCATCCGGCCGATGGAGCTTCACCGGGCAACGCAGCCGACACTGGTTGGCGGTATCGTCGAGGTCGAGCTGTCGCCGCGACCGGCGAGTTGCAAGCCGCGCGACCGCTGGCTGGAAGAGCAGAAAGCTGCCAACGCGTCGTGCTGCGGCACGAGCGGCAAGCCCTGTTGCAGTTGACCGAATTGCCGGCGCCGGCGCAGGCAAATTAGCGATCTCTTGTATTTCTTGCAAATGAGGATCATGCTTGGCTCATTGCATGGCAACCTGATGCGCAGCGTGGCAGGAATAAAAAGGGTAAGGCGTCATGGGATTTGCAGTCTGCTATGACCACAGCGGGATCGATCTGGTCTGGTCGATCTTCCTCGGCATCACGGCGGTTTTCGTTCTCATGGCGCCATTGGCCGCAGCGCGGCTGATCGACATCTCGCACGCGGATTCAGATTCAATCGAGCGGCTTCAGATCGCGTGACGGCTTGGGGGCCTTGCCGGTCAGGACGAGCCCACCTTTGGCATCGGTATTTCACTGAACAGCGCCGAGCAATCGATCTCGTCGCGAAAAAGCGCTTCAGGATCGAGCACCAGCCACGATGCATGCGTGCGGAGATATTTCAGCCTGGCATTCTTTTCCGCGCGAGCCTGGCGCTCCGCTTCAAGCGAGGCAAAGGCCGGCCTCTCGGCCTTGTGAGGGAAGGAACTCCTCGGCATAGCGACACAAAACGCGGTCGCCCCGCTTTGCGTTCCGCCCGAAGCAGCGCTGCCAGCCCCGCCCATTCTCTATCGCGCGTCGCCTGAATCCGTTTCAGCGCGACGCGCTTTGGCCCTTCCAATGGCCTTTTCGCATCCGGCGGCCGCGATGGCATTAACCCCTTTCCTCGAGGCCGGACCAAGGTCGGTGTCGCAATCGCCGCGGCTGGCCTATAATCTTTGCCGGCGGTGGGGTGAATCACGCGTATGCTCAGGGAGACCTTGAAGCGACTTCTGCAAGTCTGGAGCGGGCTGTCGTTGGCCTGGCAGTTTGTGATTGCCGGCGGCATCGGGCTTTTGGCGGTGATGCTCGTGGTTGGCCTTTGGGTGACGTCGCAAATCCGCGAAGGGGTGATGCACAACTCCGCCACCACGACAGCGCTCTATGTCGACAGCGTCATCGCGCCGCTTTTGCCGGACCTGCGCAAGAGCCGCGAGCTCGACGACACGGTCAAACGGGCGCTGGACGAGACGCTCGGCCAGGGCGCGCTCGGCAAGAGGCTGGTGTCGTTCAAGCTGTGGCGGCGCGACGGCATGGTGCTCTATGCCGACGACTCGGCTTTGATCGGCAGGACCTTTCCTCCCAACCCCAACCTGATCTCAGCCTTCGCCGGCAATGTCGTGGCCGAATACAACAACCTCGCCGACGACCCCGAGACCAACGAAGAGAAAGCGGTGAACGCGCCATTGTTCGAGATCTACAACCCGGTGCGCGAGCCATGGTCAGGCGAAGTGGTGGCGGTGTCGGAGTTCTACGAGATTGCCGACGATTTCCAGGAGACGCTGAACTCGGCACTCAGATGGACATGGCTGGTGGTGGCCGGCGCCACGGCGGCCTCGCTGGCGCTTTTGTCGGGCATCGTGTTTCGCGGCAGCCGCACCATCCAGACACAGCGTGCCACGCTGGAAGCCAAGGTCACCGAGCTGCAGGCGGCGCTGGCACAGAACTCGTCGCTGCGCCAGCGCGTGCAGCGCGCCTCGCGCCGCGCCACCGCCATCAACGAACGTTATTTGCGACGCATCGGCGCCGACCTGCATGACGGCCCGGCGCAACTGGTGGCGCTTGCCGCGCTCAGGATGGACAGTCCGGTGCTGGTCGACCCCGCCACGCCCAAACCGCAGCGCGAAGCCGAGATCGCCGGCATCCACAAGACGCTTGGGGAAGCGATGCGCGAGATACGCGGCATCTGCAACGGCCTGGTGCTGCCGCAGATCGAGGCGCAGGCGGTGGCTGACATTTTGCGGCTGGCGGTCGCCGAGCATGAGCGCCGCACCGACACCAAGGTGTTGCTGACGCTGCCGGAGCGCTTGCCGGAACTCGGCACCTCGGAGAAGATCAGCATCTATCGTTTCGTGCAGGAAGGGCTGAACAACGCCTACCGGCACGGCAAGGGCAAGGGCCAGCAGGTGAGAGCCACGATGAAGGGCGGCAAGCTTCTGGTCGAAGTGCAGGACACCGGTCCCGGCTTCGACCCCGCACGGAGCGAAGGGCTCGGGCTCGCCGGCCTCAGGGAGCGTATCGAAAGCATTGGCGGGCAATTCGAGACGCTTTCAGGCCCTGGAGGAACGAGACTGGTAATCACATTGTCTGTCGAGGAGCAGCCGTGACCGCACCCATCCGCATCGCTATTGTCGACGACCATCCGCTGTTTCGCGAGGGCGTGGCGCGCAGCCTCGGCGAGATCGGCGGCTTCGAGCTTGTGGGCGAAGGCGCCAGCGCCGAGGACGCCGAAAGGCTGGTCCGCGCCAGCGCGCCCGACGTGCTGCTGCTCGACATCAGCATGCCGGGCGGCGGCCTCAATGCGCTGACCGGCATCCTTTCGGCGGCGCCCGAGCAGAAGATCGTCATGCTCACCGTGTCCGAGACCAATGCCGACGTCGCCCAGGCGCTGAAAGCGGGCGCGCGCGGCTATGTGCTGAAGGGCGTCGGCTCCAAGTCGCTGGCCGAGATCCTGCGCGACGTCGCCAACGGCCAGAGCTACGTGTCGCCGACGCTCTCGGCGCGGCTGCTGTCGGACCTTTTGCAGCCGACCAGCCGCAAGCCCGACCCGCTCAGCCAGCTCACCGGCCGCGAGGCCGAGATCCTGAGGCTGGTGGCCGAGGGCCTGAGCAACAAGGAAGTCGCCGCCCGGCTGTCGCTGCAGGAAAAGACGGTCAAGCACCACATGACCCGAGTGCTCGCCAAGCTCAACGTGCGCAACCGGACGGAGGCGGCGCTCTTGATGCATGAGGCGAGGGAAAGGTAAGAGGAACTGAGGAACTGGAGAACTGAAGAATTGGCGAATTGAAGAATCGGCAGGCCAAGCTTAGTCAGCTCCTCAATTCTCCAGTTCCACTATTCCCCAGTTCCTCAGTTCTTCAATTCTCCAGTTCCACTCCCCAAAACGCAATCACCCCCGCCTCCGGACGACGGGGGTGACATGCGAGGGTGCGGGAAAAGGGGGTAGCTTCTCTCAACCCTCACAAGCCTAGCAGGCGGGCCAGATCCTTCTCGGTCGCCCGGCGCTCGACGATGGTGCGGCCTTGCGCATCCGTCATCTCGAAGCGTCCGTTCTCGATCTCTTCCTTCATGCCGTTGCGATGGATGACGGTGATCTTTTTGCCGTCGATTTCGACGATATCGCCCGTCGTCGCATTGACGTGGCTGGCGGCCTTACCGCCCGGATTGGTGTTGCCTTTGCCGCTGTTGTTTCCAGGACCGGCATTGGCATTGCCGCCACCGGCATTGCTATTGCCCGAATTGCCACCGCTGTTGCCGCCGCCACCATTGCCGCCGTTGCCGCCGCCACCATTGCCGTTGCCTCCGCCGGCATCGGCCGACGCGGCAACGATCCGTGGTGAGCCATCGAAGGCAAGGTGCCAGGGAGCAGCGGTCAGCGCGAGCGCCGTCGAGGCTCGCAGCACGAGCCAGAATATCCTGAGGGACGGCGCCGCGCTCATACCTTAGCCGGGCGTGACCACCGTCGGAGCGTCGCTATCGTCGCTGTCTTCGCCCTGGTCGTCATTGTCGTCGCCCTGGTCGCCGCCGTGATCGTCGCCGGTGTCGTGGCCGTCGCCATCGTCATCACCGCCATCGTCGTCACCGCCTTGATGATCGCTGTCGTGATCGCCGCTATCGTGGTCGCCGCCATCGCCACCGTCATGACCACCTTCGCCGCCACCACCCTCGCCGCCATCATGGCCGCCTTCGCTTTCGGCATGGGCGGCGGCAGGCACGAGCTTGGCGCCGTCGAGCGTCAGGTGATAGGGCGCCACGGTGAGCGCCAGCGCGGTCGAGGCGCGCAGCGCGAGCCAGGCGAGCCGGTTGAAGGGAAGGTGCATTCGAAATCTCCTCGTAAAGCCGGTTCCGCCTCGGCCGTGCCGAAGTTCCGCCCTCAGTTCGACCGAGGCGGAGCCGGTGTCTTAGCGGGGCAAGGATTGCCATTCCGGCAAGCCGGCGGAAGCGGCCCACGACCCATGCCATGCCCGGTCGGACCTTTTTTGAGGCCGCCTGGGGACCATCGTCGCAACTAGTGAGGGAAACAACCTGGAGCCGCGGCTGCCGGTGCGTTAACCAAATCGCTTGGAAATTGGCTAGCAATTCACTATGACTGTGGCTCGCGAGAACGACGCGGACACTCAACGAACCGCGGCATGCTACGGCGCACATGCTCCCTTGGACGCGAAAGTGCCGTAGGCCTTTTGATTTGCGTATGGACTGTTGCCCCGGCCTGCGGGGCCATGCGCCAAGAGCCCGCCTTACCCGGCAGACGTCCCAAGGGCCCGAAAAAAGTACCCCCGCCAAAGGGCGGGGGCAAGGTGAGCAGCGGGAGTTCTGTCGTAAGACGATCAGGACCGAAGAGACGAAGCAAAAGGTGGCAACCTGATTTTGCAGCGCTGGCCTTTGGTCCCTTAAGATCTAATCCAGATAGAACCTCGCTCTCACAAACTCTATTCTCATAAACTCTTCAGGCGATTTAGATCGGCCATTGTGGCCTTGCGCTCGACGATGGTGCGACCAAATTTGTCCTCCATCCTGAAACGGCCGTTCTCGATCCTCTCCTTCATTCCGTTCAGGTGCGTGACCTGGATGCTGTTGCCACTGACCTCGACCTTGTCGCCGGTCGCCGCGTTCACATGATCGTCGACATCGGCTGTGCTGCTGTTTGCGGCGCTGTTCGCTGCGCCCTTGCTGTTGCCGCTGTTTCCGTTGCCGTTGCCGTTGTTACCGCCTGAATTGCCGTTCCCGTTATTTCCGCCGCTGTTTCCGCCCCCGTTATTTCCGCCGCTGTTTCCGCCCCCGTTATTTCCGCCGCCGCTATTTCCACCGCCGTTGCCGCCTTTGCCGGCATAGGCCTTGGCCACTACAGGACCTTCGAAGGAGAGATGAAAAGGCGCGACAACAAGCGCCAGCGCAGTGAGCGCCCGCAAGACAAGCCTGCAGCCCCTGCGCGATACGCGCATCCCATTCTCCCCTTGCCAGCCATTCGACCCTTCGGCCGAACTACCCCACCGGCAATGTCGCAGCATCAGCATCCCCAATCAACGCGTCGTGGGGAAGTGGCCCACGACCCTTGTCTTGTTTTCTCAGACCTTTTTCGCAGTGATATCGGACCTAAGTCCTATCTCAACCACCGGATGTAGTCTGGCGCGGTTGCGCGCACACCTTTCTTCTTGCCCGCGTTGCGCTGAAACGAATTCAGGCAACGCGCTTCAAGTTTCTGTTTTGATGCATGTCGTTCTCCCAAAACCGCTGCGCACTTTTGGGCGACATGCCAGGTTTTTGTTTTGATGCATATCGTTCTCCCAAAACCGCTGCGCACTTTTGGGCGACATGCATTTGACCCTTAACCAGGCGACGGAACCGGCGCTCTCGCCGTCACGGCCGCGCCGAAAGCAGCAGCGATCACGGCGCCGATACCGGCGCATTGCAACACACTCAAGCTCTCGTGCAGGAACAGGAAACCGGTCAGCGCAGCGCCCGCGGGCTCCAGGCAGACGATCATGCCGTAGACTCTCGCCGGCATTCTGGCGAGAACCATCATCTCCAGCCAGAAGGGCAGCGCGCTGGAGAACAGCCCGACGACGACCGCGGCCGCCATGACCTGCGGGTCGGTCAGATAAGGTTCCGCGGCGGTGAAGCCGAAAGGCAGCGCGACCAGCGCGGCGATCGCCATGCCATAGGCGGAGGTGCGGGCGCCAAGCTCGGCGCCGGCCTTCTGCGCGAAGATGATGTAGAGCCCCCAGCAGCCGCCGGCGGCAAGCGCAAGCAGCACGCCCACCGGATCGAGCCCACGGCTGACATCTGCGAAGGGGGAAAGCAGCACGATGCCGGCGACCGCCAGCACCACCCAGACGAGATCGAGAAGACGCCTGGAGCCGAGCGTGGCGACGAAAAGCGGGCCGGTGAATTCGAGCGCCACGCAGATGCCCAGCGGAATGCGCTCGAGCGCGGCATAAAAGAGCAGATTCATGACCGAAACGGTGACGCCATAGGCGGCAAGCCAGGGCAGTCCCCTTCGCGTCGGCAGCACTTTCCATGGCCTGAGCACCGCCGCCAGCATCAGCGCGCCGATGACGAGCCTCAGCATCGTCGTGCCCTCCGCCCCGAGGACCGGAAACAGGCCCTTGGCGAAGGCGGCGCCCACCTGCACCGATAAAATGGCGCCGAGCAGGCCGACGACGGGGAAGGCGCCCAGCTGCGCCTCCGGTTGTGCGATCGGCGTCGACGTCACGTGCTGTCCATCCCCTGCATCCCCCTCCCCGGGTGGCCGGATGCGGAGATAAGGCCTGGCGGCCGCGCTGTCGTGAGGCAGCGGGCGGAGGATGATGGGACAAGGCGCCGCCACCCGGCAGGCTGCTGCGCTGCACAAATCCTTGAAATTCAACAGACTTTCACAGGCTCGATCGAATAATGCGACGTTATGATCGAGCCGTCTCCAGCATACCCGTTATGGTTGCCGATATTGTTATCAACATCCTTGACGATAATACTACTCAAAACTCAGACCAAGTTCCCATGATTACATAGGACCATTGGACTTCCGGGGGACATTTTTAAGCGGCAACTAATTCCCCAACCGCTCTCCATCACATCTTTATTTCAAAGCCGTAAGCATTTTGTGTTGCGCTGCAACATCGGCCGCGACAATCGTGGACCGGGGGCATGCTCGTTGGAGGATGCCATTATAGTGACCCGGATGGGCATTCCGCTGGCTGGCAAGGAGTACGCCGTCGGCCCGGTCGGCGATTCCTCGACAGGCAGTCGCGAGGTTTGCGCGTCCTATGTCGCCTGTCACGCAAGAGCCGGTGGACGTCGCTGATGGCGAACGCGCGCGACATCCAGTTGGATGCGTTGCGGGCCGTTGCCGTGACGCTGGTGCTCTATGCGCATTTCCTCGCGCCCGGCGGCTCGTCCTTCCTCGGCCATCTCGGGGTCAGGCTGTTCTTCGTGCTCTCCGGCTTCCTGATCACCCGGCTTTTGCTGGACGCGCGTGATACCGATGCATTCGCCGCCGGACCGGCGCTGCGTTCCTTCTATGCCAGGCGCGTGATTCGGATATTCCCGCCCTATTTCGCGGTGCTGGCGCTCGTCTGGTTCACCGATCTGGAACAGTCCAGGTCGTCGCTCGCCTGGCATGCGCTTTACCTCTCGAACTTCTGGTATGCGCTGCGCAACGATTGGAACCCCTGGCTGCTCTGCCATTTCTGGAGCCTCAGCATCGAGGAGCAGTTCTATCTGGCCTGGCCGCTGATCGTGCTTCTGGCGCCGCGCAGACACATCGAGGCGATCACCATCGGCGTCATCGCCTTCTCGCTCGCCTACCGCTTTTATTGGCCGATCACCGCCGACCCGGCGCTCGCCCGCGATCTGTTGCCGCCAGCCTCGATGGATGCGCTTGGCTGCGGCGCCCTGCTTGCGGTGCGCCGCGCCAGGGGCGCCGATGTGCCGCGATGGATGCGGCTCGGCTGGCCGGCCTTGGCGGCGGTCTTCCTGCTCGTCGTCTGGTCGGATCCCGGGCCAGCGGACTCGGCATGGGAATGGCCGCGCTGGCTGCTGGTGCAGGTGCTGCCCCTGGTGCCGCTGGCGGCGATCGTCGCCGCCTGCTCGACCGGACTCGGCGGCAAGCTGGGCAAGCTGGCAGAACTGCCGCCGCTGCTTGGGCTTGGCCGCATCAGCTACGGCGTATACCTCTACCACCCGATCTTGCTTGCCTATGCCGTCAAGGCGCAGCCATGGATCCCGCTCAACGTCTCGGAACAGGGACCGGGCCGATTCCTGGTCGCGGGCGCCACCACGCTGATCGCCGCCTCGCTCTCCTGGGCGCTGTTCGAGAAGCCGCTCAACAGCCTCAAGCGCTATTTTCCTTATGTCCAGAAGCGCTATTTTCCTTATGTCCAGCGCGCGCGAACACCGGGCGAGACCAGCTGGATCAGCCCGGCGGCCGCCGGTTCCGCGCTCGACCTTCGACACACGGAGGCGAGACGATAATGGCGAGCGCCGCGCTGCCCCTCATCTCGGTGCTGCTGCCGGTCTACAATGCCGAGCCCTATGTCGGAGCGGCGGTTCAGTCGATACTGCGACAGGACTACGGCCGGCTCGAGGTCATCGCCGTCGACGACGGATCGACCGACAGGTCGCTCGAGATCCTCGAGCGCTTCCGCCGGAGTGACAGCCGCGTCTCGATCATCTCGCGCGAGAATCGCGGCCTCGTCGCCAGCCTCAACGAAGGGCTGCAGATAGCGCGGGGCGAGCTGGTCGCGCGCATGGACGCCGACGACTTCGCCTATCCCTGGCGGCTGTCGCGGCAGGCGGCGCTGTTTGCCGCGCGGCCCGAGCTCGGCTTTTGCGGCGCGCTCGTCGATCCACTGCTCCGTGGCCGCATCGCCAAGGGTCGACTCGATCCGGTGTTCCGCCTCGGTCTCCCGGTGCTGTCGAAATTCTTCACCATCTTCATGCATCCGACGGTGATCTACAACCGCAACGTCATTGCGGATGCCGACCTCCATTACGACAGCAGCTACCGGCATGCCGAGGATTTCGACCTCTTCCGGCGGCTCGCCGACTGCTATCCGGCGGTCTTGCTGGAGGAAAGCCTGCTCGTCTACCGGGTGCACGCCGGCAGCGTGACCAGCCGGCACATCCGGGAGATGCGGCGCACGCATCTCAGGATCGTCGGCGAGAATCTCGAGCGGGTGGGGCTGGCAGGCACCCAGGACCTGCGCGCGATCGGTGATACGGTCTCCTTCGATACGGTGGCTCGCGCTGCAGCTTTCATGCGCGCGCTGGAAGAGCGGATCGCCGCGCTGCCCGCGGCAGTCCGGCCGAGCTTCGAGGCCGGCGCGCTAAACCTCTTCTATTTCCTCTACCAGCTCGTCAATGACGAGGAGCAACCCGCGCTGACGCATGAGTTTTTGACGCTGACCGGGAAATGGAACGCGATCCGCCGCCGCGAGAAATACGCGCTCAGCCCCGGTGCCTGGGCGCCCTGGCTGAGCCAGGCCTCGATGTGGGCCGGAAAACAGGCGGACTGGATGGCCTACCGCTTCAAATCCACGCCGGCGGCTGCGGTGCTGGCGCCTTATCGGAAGGGGGCGGCATGAACGCTGAGCGCCATCCGCTGCTGCGGCACTTCCGCCCCGCACTGCCCGCTCCGCCTTGGCCAAGGCAGCGGCCGGAGGTGTCCTTCATCGTCTGCACGCGTGACCGGATGGCCGTGCTGAAGTCCTGCATCGACTCGATCCGCGCCGCCTGTCTTGCGCATCCTGCGTTCGCGGCCGAGCTGGTAGTGGTCGACAACGGCTCGCGCGACGGCACCGCGGAATATCTTTCGCGGATCGCCGCGACGTCCGGCATCGCGCTGACCGCTATCCGCGAGCTCCGCCCCGGACTGGCGGCGGCGCGCAATGCGGGGCTGGCGCAGGCCCGCGGGCGTGTGCTGGTCTTCGTCGACGACGACTGCCGGCTCGACCGGACCTACCTCGCCGACCTCGCGCGGCATTACGCAAGCGGCGAGAAATGGCTGATCCGCGGCGGCCGCGTCGAGATCGGCGATGCGCGCGACCTGCCCTTCACGATAAAGCGCTGCGACAAGCGCGAGCGGCTGACGCGCGACGTCCATCCGGGCGGCTTCGTGCTCGGCTGCAACATGACCATGCATCGCGACGTCGCTGCCCGCATCGGCCCCTTCGACGAACGCTTCGGCGCCGGCGGCGCGCTGCGCTCGGCCGAGGACACGGACTATCTGGTGCGCGCAATGCTCGCCGGCATGGCGGTGGAATACGTGCCCGACATGACGATCTTCCACCACCATGGACGGCGCGACCGCAAGGCGATCGACCGGCTGCACCGTGACTATCATTTCGGCAATGGCGCACTCTGCCTGAAGCATTTCCGCCGCGCGCCCTTCCTGCTGCGCCATTTCTACTGGGCGGCTCGGTCGGCCATGCGCGAGCTCGCCGGCGGGCCGCGCTTCGACCCGGAGCTCAGGCTGTCGCACTGGCCGATCGTGCTGATGAACCTCGCGGGCGCGGCCAAATTCATGGCTCTTGTGCTTGCTGGACGGCCCCCGCAGCGGGCGCAGCCGAGTATGGAGACCAATGAGGCCGCCGGGGCGGAGGCCGGCGCGCGATGACCGGGCGCAAGGCCCCTGCCCTGTCGATGCTGCGACGCGCTCTCGGCCGTCGACAGCTCGCCCTGTTGCCCGCCGTCGTCGTGCTCGGGCTTGCCGGTGCTGCGCTCGAAGGTTTCGGCATCGGGCTGATCATCCCGCTGCTCGGCATCATCATGAGGCATGGCGAGGCGACGGGCACGGCCGGCCTATCGGCCCTCCTCCAGAAGGTCGGCGCGGGGCTTGGCGAGCGCGAGCGGCTGATCGCGATTTCGGCTGCGATCCTTGCCTCGATCCTGCTCAAGAACCTGCTCGCCTACGCCAATTCAGTGCTGACGGCCCATATCTACGGCAGAGCCGGCCAGGCGATACGCGGCGCGCTGGCCGAGCGGCTGCTCAACGTCGGTTATCCTTTCTTCCTGAAGGAAAGCCCGGGGCGGCTGCTCAACATCATCTCCAACGAATCCTGGCGCGCCTCCGACGCCATTCAGGGGATGCTCGGCGCGGTGGTCAGCGCTTCGGCCGCAGCCATCCTGCTTGCCTTCCTGCTGCTGCTCTCCTGGCAGATGACGCTGTTGGTGATGCTCGGGCTGGCGCTCGTGCAAATCGCGCATATGGCGCTGTCGGCGCATCTCAGGGCACCGAGCCGCAGCGTTTCGGCGCGCAACAGCGGCCTTGCCTCGCAGATGCTGCATCTCGTCCATGCCGGCCGCCTGATCCGCATCTTCGGCCAGGAAGCGCGCGAGAAGGCGGCGTTCGAGAAGGCGTCGGACGGCGTGCGGCGGGCAGCCTTCCTGCTCTCCAACCGCCAGGCCGCGCTGGCGCCGCTGACCGAAGTGCTGCACGCCATGCTGTTCCTGGCGGTGGTGATCGGCGCCTGGCTCGCGGGCTTGAGCTTCCCGCTGGTCGCGGCCTTCCTTATCCTGCTCTACCGCCTGCAGCCGCATGTCAGGGCACTGCAGATGACCTGGAGCCAGTTGCAGGGGCTTTCCGGCTCGCTGGAAGAGGTGACCTGGCTGCTCGACCCCGAGGGCAAGCCGGCGCCGCCGACAGGCAGCCGGCCGTTCGCCGCTTTAAGCAAAAAAATCGCCTTCGAGGGCGTGAGCTTCAGCTATGCCAATGAGGAGCAGCGCGCGGCGGTGCTGCACGCGGTAAGCTTCGATATCGCAAGCGGCCGCTCGACGGCGCTGATCGGCCGCTCGGGCGCCGGCAAGACGACGATCGTCAATTTGCTCTGCCGCTTCGTCGAGGCGGACGGCGGCCGGATCCTCGTCGACGGCACGGCGCTTAACGAGATCGATCTGGTCGCATGGCGGGCCCACATCGCTTTGGCCAGCCAGGAGCTGGAACTGGTCGACGGCACCATCCTCGACAACATCACCTACGGCAAGGACACGGCAAGCGCGGAAGAGGCGCGCCGCGCGGCCATGCTCGCCGAGGCGCATGAATTCATCGAGAGGCTGCCGCAGAGTTACGCAACCGTCGTCGGCTATCGGGGAGTCAATTTGTCGGCCGGGCAGCGGCAACGCATCGCGCTCGCCCGCGCGCTGCTGCGCGACCCGGACATACTGATCCTCGACGAGGCCACCAACGCCGTCGACGGGCTTTCCGAAGCGGCGATCGTGGAGACGCTGAAATCGCGCGCCGGCCGCCGCACGACGATCGTCATCAGCCACCACCACTCGACGATCTCGTTCTGCGACGACCTGGTGATCCTGGAGCATGGCAGGGTGAAGAAACAGGCGCCGTTCGCGGCGCTGGCGGCGCGCAGCATGGATGAATTGTACCAGCCGGAGTGAGTAACCCTGGCCGGCAGGCATTCTCGACAATTAAGAAAGGCTGGCGGGACAGCACCCCCCTCTGGCCTGCCGGCCATCTCCCCCTCAAGGGGGGAGATCGGACGTCACGTCGGCTTTCGCCAGTCGCCAGCGTCGCAAGGCGTGGCGCGGCGCTGAAACTGGCAATCTCCCCCTTGAGGGGGAGATGTCCGGCAGGACAGAGGGGGGTGCTGTCCCGCCGGCGTCAGATCATATCACCCAGCCATCGCCAGCGGCACGGCGCTCTTGTTCGGGATCTGGATGTCGATCTCCAGCGTCGACATCGTAGCGCCGCGGTCCATCGACACCTGGAGATAATCCTGGTCGATCTGCACGTGCTTGGCGATGACCGCCATGATCTCCTCGCGCAGGATGGAGACCAGGTCTGGCTGGCCGCGGCTCTGGCGCTCATAGGCGAGCAGCAGCTGCAGCCGCTCGCGCGCCACCGGCGCGCTGGTGCGCCGCTTGAAGAGGTCGAGGATGCTCATGCCGCCCTCCTTCCGAGAAGCCGGTCGAGGAAGCCCTTGCGTTCGAAGGGAACGACCACCGGCAGGTCCTCGCCTTCCAGGCGTCTTGCCGCTTCGAGATAGGCCTTGGCGGCGGAATTGATCGGTTCCGAGAGCGTGACCGGCGCGCCGAGGTTCGAGGCGCGGAGCACATCCTGGCTTTCCGGGATGATGCCGAGCAGCGGCGTCGACAGGATCTCCAGCACGTCGTCGATCGACAGCATCTCGCCGCGCGAGGCGCGCGCCGCGTCGTAGCGCGTGACCAGCACGTGCTTCTGGATCAGCTCGCCCTGCTCGGCCTTCATGGTGCGGGCGTCGAGCAGGCCGATGATGCGGTCGGAGTCGCGCACCGACGACACTTCCGGGTTGGTGACGATAACCGCCTCGTCGGCGAAGCGCATGGCAAGCTGGGCGCCGCGCTCGATGCCGGCCGGGCTGTCGCAGAAGACATAGTCGAAGACCGAGCGCAGCCGCGCGATGACTTCAGCGACGCCCTCTTCCGTCAGCGCGTCCTTGTCGCGCGTCTGCGAGGCGGGCAGCAGGTAGAGCGTCTCCAGCCGCTTGTCGCGGATCAGCGCCTGCGACAGCTTCGCCGTGCCCTGGATGACGTTGACGAGGTCGAACACCACGCGGCGCTCGGCGCCCATGATCAGGTCGAGGTTCCTCAGGCCGACGTCGAAATCGACCAGCGCCACCTTCTTGCCGGTCTTGGCCACGGCGGCGCCGAGCGCGGCCGTCGAGGTCGTCTTGCCGACGCCCCCCTTGCCCGAAGTGACCACGACTACCTTGCCCATATATCCAGCCTCCATTGGCGTTTTTATTCTCTAGCCGTGCATGGGCACGGCGGATTCTTTAGAAACTTCGCACGCGAAACCGGTCCGAAGCTTGCGGCCAAAAACTCAGCCGAGCGGCACCACGCACAGCGCGTCGTTGTCGAGGAAGGCCTGCACGGCCTTGCCGCGCGAGACGCCCTCCATCTCCTCGGCCGTGGTGTACCAGCCGTCGACGGCGAGCAGCTCGGCCTCGTTCTTGCGGCAGAAGATGCGCGCCGAAATATTGCCTTCCGACCCGGCGATCGCGCGGCCGCGCAGCGTGCCGTAGACATGGATCGAGCCGCCGGCGACGATTTCCGAGCCGGAGGCGACCGAGCCCAGCACGATGACGTCGCCATGCGGATGGAAGACCGACTGTCCAGAGCGGATCGGCGCTTTGATCATCAGCGTGCCGGCGGAAGGTTCATGCCTCTCGACCACCCTGCCCGGCTCTGGCTTCGCCGCTTCCGGCTTCGCCTCGTCGAGCCTCAACAGTTCATCCTGCTGCGCCCTCACCTGACCGGGCTGCACCTCCTCGACCGCGGCCGTCTCGATCGTGATTTCTTCCGCCTTGGCCTTGCGCCCGGCCCTGCCCAGCAGCCCCTCGGCGGTCGCCTCCTTGGCGCCGGCGAGCAGCGGCGGCAGGTCAGGCCCGAGCTCGCCGCCGTCGAGCTCGATGGCATAGACGCGGATGCCGCGCGAGCCGAGCACGCCGACAAGTGCGGCGATCTCCTCCGGCCCCGGCTTCAGCGTGTTGAGATCCAGCACCACTGGGCGCCCGGCGAAATAGCCCGGCGAGTTGCCGATCCAGTGATCGAGCCCCTCCAGCCAGTCGTCGATGGGAGCTTCCGGGGTGAGCGTGAAAGCGACGAAAGAGCGGGCGCGGAAGCGGATGGATTTGTTGTGCAAAGGGGCGGCGAAGGTCACGACCAGGCGAATCCTTACTCAATGGTTAAAGGGTGCCGGGCCAATGGTTAACAAAAGGTTAATTTCGGGACTGAGACGCGTTAAGAGCTGGCGCGGCTAAGTTTTGTGGCGGGGCGGCCACACAGCCCGCCCGCGCGCCACGGCCCGCCGAAGACGAGCCGGGCATGTGAAGCTCCTAATATACAAAAAGAGATCGCACCGGCACCCTGTGGCCAGGCTGATATCCATTCTTTCCAGAGCAAGGGACCTGGACATGCGCATCGATCAGGCAAGCAGCAGACTGGCAGGCAGCAGATGGGCGGTCAGCAAGTGGGCAGGCCGGGCGAGCGTAACGCTCGGCGCGCTGATGCTGCTCGGAGGATGCATGACGAGCGGCCGGGACCAGACCAGCGCCATAGACCGATGGCTGACGACGGCCGATGCCAACGCGGTCGTCAATGCGATGGCCGCCAAGGGATTGATCCCGGAGACCATCGACTGCCGGTTCGCCGACACCACGCCGGCCCAACTGGCTTACGTCTCGAAATTCACCTGGAAGCGAGCTCCCGCAAACACACGCTACCACTGGGAAGTCGGCGACCCGACCTACCTCGCGAGCAAGGAAGTCAGGGCCAACAGGGTTGGGCTGCGGCGGGTGTTTGCGAAGGTGGTGCGGGATCCGGCGAGCGGACGGAAGGTTGGGTGCTCGGTGTGGACGAGTTGACCGACAGGAGACCCTGTCGCTTCGGCCGACTGGTTGAGCGCCACACATGATCTGAAGCCGAAGACGAAAGCCATTGATAATATTATTTTGCTCGTGCCTTGCCGCACCTCCGACTAAGCGCTATGTTTTTCAAATCGATCTTGTGGAACGAATGTTGTTTCCGCGCTTTTGCGCCCTGACGATCTTCCCTCTCAATTTCGAAGACTGCGACGTTTGGCATGACGCCAAGCGGCGATGATTTGCGTCGATTTGAAAGGAAAGTCGTATGACTACCGGAACCGTGAAGTTTTTCAACGCCACCAAAGGCTTCGGCTTCATCGAACAGGGCAATGGGCAGCCGGACGTGTTCGTCCATATCTCCGCCGTCGAGCGCGCCGGGATGCGCTCCCTGGTGGAAGGCCAGAAGGTGAACTTCGAGATTGTCAGGGATTCCCGCAGCGGCAAGAGCGCCGCGGAGAACATCCAGGCGGCCTGATGCGGTGCATCCATGGCCTTTGACCACGGATGTACTGGCATCGGCCCCGGGGCAGTGGAGAAGGTCGGGCTTGCCCGACCTTCTTCGTTTTAAACAGCGAGGTAGAAAAATGGCCGAAACGAGTTTTTTCAAGCCGAAGGGCGACGCCAAGAGCGAGGCCACCAACATGACCGCGCGTAGGATAATCGAGGGAGAAGCGGCGGCCAGGCGAGCAAAAACGGAACGGCTTCGCGCGGCAAGGCTCGCCCGCGGGCCGGTTGAAGCACCGCCAAAGAAAAAGCCGGCAAGGCGTAAATAGCGACAGAGGTCCCTGGGGAGATTCACGTCTCCCGGCGCGACTTTCGCGCCGCGGCTGCGCCGATCCGACGGCTGCCGGCCGGGCTAGGCCAAGGGTCGGATCGCGGGCCCGTTGAGGACGGCTCCGTCTGGCGAGAACTGCGAGCCGTGGCAGGGGCAATCCCAGCACTGCTCGGTGGAATTCCACCGCACGATGCAGCCCAGATGCGTGCAACTCGCCGAATGACTGTGCAGCTTTCCGTCATGATCGCGGCACACAGCGAGCTTGCTCAGGCCGTCCTGAAGGAAGCCGCCTTCGCCGGACTGGAGGTCGTCGGCCGACTTGATCTCACCGGGCAGCAGGTAGCCGGCAAGGTTCCTCACCGTCGTAAGGTTCTCGTTGACATAGTGCGCAAACGCGGCGGGCGGCGTCCGGTCCGGGGCGTACACAGCCTTCCAGTCGTTCGTTCCGCCCACGACCAGATCGCGGATGAGCAGTCCGGCCAGTGCCCCATGCGTCATGCCTTGGCCAGAGTCACCGGTGGCGATGAAAACGTTGCCCGTGCCGGGACTTCTGCCGATAAAGCCGCAATAATCGACCGTCTCGAGCACCTGCCCAGACCATCTCGCTCTTTCTCGACCAAGGTCGGGGACCAATGCCGCGATCCATGCCTCGAGCGCGGCAAAGCGCGCGTCGCCGTCATCGGCTTCGCCCGATTTGTGATCGCGACCGCCGGCGATGAGATAGTCAGTCCTGCCAGAGCCAGGGGTGAGGCGGACGTAATTGTAGGGATCGTCCATGTCCCAGTAGAGCGCATCCGGAAGGAGCCCCCTGGCGATATCGAAAGCCATCGCATAGGTGCGGTAGGGCGCCATCTTGCTGTGGATCTTGACCCAGGTGTTGATCGGGGAATTGGTGGCAAACACCGCGACCGAAGCCGTGAGCGTGGAGCCGCTGTCGCATTTCAGGCGAACTTCCTCCCCCTCCTTGATTTCGGTCACGGCGCTGTCGGCGAATGCCTTGCCGCCTCGCTGCTTGAAATCGGCCAGCAGGGCGCAGAGGTATTTCAGCGGATGGAAGGTGGCCTGGTTCGGATAGCGCAGGATGGGCGCCGATTCATGGCCTGTGAGCGGTAGACCCTCGCCACGCTCGACGGCAGCGCCGACCTTTGCGGCGGCCGCATACTCCTTGTCGCATTCCCTGGCGGCGTCCTTCTCGTCCATCCGAGCGGCCGGGAAGAGGAACCCGTCCAGCCGCCGGAAATCGCAGCCGATCCCCAGATCGGCGACATGCTGTTCGATGCGGTCGACGGCGGCTTGCTGACTTTGCTGATAGCCGCGCGCGAGAGCCTCGCCGCGCATCTCGATCAGCGCGCCCAGGCCGTCGTCGCAGACGGGCGACAGATGGGCGGTCGTGCGGGACGTCATGCCGCCGAGCAAGGGGCCGCGGTCCACCAACACCACCTTGCGCCCTGCCAACGCCAGTTCATAGGCAATGGAGACCCCGGCGATGCCGGCTCCAATGACGGCCACCTCGCAATGCTCGTCCTGCTCGAGCCGGGGAGCGCTGGGAAGGTTGGTGTCGAGCGTCCAAAAGGATCTGGTCGCTTCGCTGCTGACGTTCATCGCGTTCTCATCGAGACGAAGCCCACCGCATCGGCCATTCTCGCCTCAACGAGCGGGCCATCCTTGCAAACTCCGCCGAAGCGGGAATGTTCCTGGACTTGCAGCGCCTGCCTTCTCTTCGGCATGCCGGCGTGACTCCCGGGCTGCCGTTCCTCTATAGGATGAGCTTCTTGCTCCCTCCCGGATCCACCCATGTCCCTCCTCCCCTCCCTTCGCGACGCCTGCCCCAACGCCACCGTGTGGGACGCCGGCGAGCTCGCCTCGCGCGATCCCGGCTTCGACACCCGCAATTTCGGCGCTTCGGCGCTGGTGCGCCCGACCGACACGGCGAGCGTCGCGGCGCTGGTGAAATTCTGCGCGGAGCGCAGCATCGGGCTGGTTGCGCAGGGCGGGCGCACGGGGCTGGCGGGCGGGGCGGCGACTTCTGCGGGCCAGGTGATCTGCGACCTCGGCGGGCTCAACAGGATCGAGGAGATCGACCCGTTCGCGCGCGTGGCGATCGTCCAGGCCGGCACGACGCTTGGGGCGTTGCAGGAAGCGGCGGCGGTGCATGGACTCGACCCCGGCATCGACCTTGCCGCGCGCGGCAGCGCCACCATCGGCGGCATGGTTTCCACCAATGCCGGCGGCATCATGGCCTTTCGCAACGGCACGATGCGCCACCGCGTGCTGGGCCTGGAGGCCGTGCTGCCGGATGGGCGCACCTTTTCCGACCTCGCCCGGGTGCTGAAGACCAGCGCCGGCTATGACCTGAAGCACCTGTTCATCGGCGCGGAGGGCACGCTCGGCATCGTCACCCGCGTGGCGCTACGGCTCGATCCGGTGGCTCGAGCCAGCGCCACTGCGCTCGTCGGGGTGCCGGATGCGGCGAGCGCGCAGCGCATCGTGCTGCACTTTTTGGGCCAAACCGGCACGCGGCTTACCGCCGCCGAGATTCTGTGGCGGCGCTTTGCCGCCGCCATGCAAAAGGCGCTGGGCTACGCGCCTGGACAGTTGCCGCTGGAGGCGCCCTGCCTGCTGGTGCTGGGCTTGGGCGCCGATAGCGTGGAGACGGCGCGGGCTGCGCTGGAGGACGGGCTGGCGGCGATCTGGGAAGAGGCAGCAATCGTCGACGGGCTGGTCGCGAGTTCCGAGGCGCAGGCTGCGGCGATGTGGCGGCTGCGCGAGGAGACGGAGCAGATCGAGCGCATGCACCATCTGCCGCCCTCCTTCGACGTGTCGGTGCCCGGCGGCGCGCTCGATCAATATGTGGCGCGCATCGAAGCCGGGCTGAAGAAGATCGACGCTTCCTACGCACCCTACGTGTTCGGCCATCTCGCCGACGGCAATCTGCACATCTCGATCAACACCGACGGCCCGCTTTCGCATGAGCGGCATGAGGCGATCGAGGATGTGCTCTATGCCGGGCTCAACGAGGCCGGCGGCTCGTTCTCGGCCGAGCACGGGGTGGGGCTCGACAAGCGCGACGCCTATGAGCGCCACGCCGACCCGGTGAAGCGGGAATTGGCAAGGATGATCAAGGCGATGATCGATCCGGGCAATGTGATGAATCCGGGGAAGGTTGTTTCGGGAGAGTGAGGGCGTTGCGTTTTGAGAAGCCGGCGGGACAGCACCCCCCTCTGTCCTGCCGGACATCTCCCCCGCAAGGGGGGAGATTGGCAGCTTGATCGCCGGTGCTTGTCCCGCAACGTCGGCGATTGGCGAAAGCCGGCGTGACATCCAATCTCCCCCCTTGCGGGGGAGATGTCCGGCAGGACAGAGGGGGGTGTGACGGAACTCGGCGCTGTTCCAGACTAGGTTCCTCTCCCTCGTCGCTCGGTTCCGCCAAGCCAAGACGGAGAGGGGGAACTCCGTACAAAGCCCCCTCTCCGCCTCGGCTTGGCTCGGCCCTTCGCTCCAGCGGGGCGAGAGACCAAACTAACTCAAGCCGCGATCTGCACCTCCCGCGCGGCGGCAATCATCACGTTCGCAAGCAGGCCGTAGGCGGCTTGCCAGGCTTCACGCACGTCCGGCGTGAAGCCTCGCCGAGGCCTGCTTCGAGCGTCTCGATCAGCGCCTGGCCGACGGTTCCGTAATGGTGCTCCTCGACGCCGTAGCCGACATGGCGCCTGGCGAGATCCTGCACGGTGGGCAGGATGGTCTCGGCGCGGGAAAGCCCGTGCACCACGAAGCCCAAGGCCGCCATCAGCTTGGCGCCCTGCTTGCTCATGTCGGTTGTGCGAAACAGCGCCTTGAGGCTGCCGTCGATGGCAAACAGCTTCTCATAGAACAAGCCCGCGGCCGCCGTCTTGATCGGGAACACCTCGCGAAAACTATCCTGCACAAGCCTGATCTGGTCCGGTGTCATCGGGCGCTCCTCCGCGTTTGCTAGCCTGCAAGCATCCGGCGCGAGCGTTTCGCGGGGATGCCGGTTGTGGAGGCGGTGTGTTTCAGGCTTGTCTCAGTTGGGTATCAGGTTGCAAGGCGGTCGAATGCGCAAAGACAACCATAGACGGAAGGCGCGAAGCACCCCCCTCTGTCCTGCCGGACATCTCCCCCGCAAGGGGGGAGATTGGCCGTTTCGGCGCCCCGCCAATCCTGCAACGTTGGAGATTGGCGAAAGCGGTGGCGAAGTCTGATCTCCCCCCTTGCGGGGGAGATGGTCGGCAGACCAGAGGGGGGTGTGACGGAACGCCGTGCTATTCCAGTTCGCGTTCTTCACGACATCGGCGGCGAGGAATCGCTCTTCGCCACCAACCGCTTCGCCGCATCCGCTGCAGCCGTGCAATAGCTGCGGTCGCCATGGATCAGGATCATCACCATTGCGCCTTCGATCAGCAGGGCAAGTTCGCGCGCCCGCGCCTTCGGCGACGGCACGTTCGCTCCGGCAAGCAGCATTTCCAGCTGCTGCTCCATCAGGGCCTTGTGCTGGCGCGCGATCGAGCGCGCGGGATGGCCCGACAGGTCGGCGAGCTCGATCGCCAGGCGGGTGAAGCCGGAGCCCGCCCAGCGCGGCTTGGACGACCATTTGACCAGCCCCTCGAACAGCTTGTCGATCAGCGCGTCCGCGCCGCCCGACAGGTCGATGCCGTAATTCTGGAAGTCGGCGAAGGCGCGCTCGTGCTGCGAGGCGAGCACCGCCGTCAGCAGCGCGTCCTTGCTGTCGAAGTGATAGTAGAGCGTGCGCTTGGTGACGCCCGCGGCGTCCGCGATCTCGTCCATGCCGACGCGGAAAAAACCCCGGCGGCGAAACAGCTTGTAAGCCGCCTGCAGGATTGCGGGCCTGGTCTCGTCGGAGGCTCTGGGCATGGGGCACCGCCGTCGCCGTAAGTATACTCGCTAGTGAATTTACATCGGCGGGCACACGGCCTTCAATGATCAGCGCAAGCTAATATTCTACGGAGGACGACGATGGAAAAAGTAGTCCCCACGGTGCTCGATGTCCCGACAGGGATCGTGACGCTGCCCGACGCGATCGGGGTAACCGCGGCAGCGCCGAAGCTGATGACGACCATGACCTGCATCGAGGACCTGCGCCGGGCGGCGCGGCGCCGGGTGCCGCGCGTCTTCTTCGACTATGCCGAGGCCGGCTCCTATGCCGAACAGACGCTGCGCGCCAACCGCGCCGACCTCGAGCGCATCACGCTCAGGCAGCGCGTGCTGGTCGACGTCGAGCAGCGCGAAACGGCAACCATGATCCTCGGCGAGAAGGTGTCGCTGCCGGTGGCGCTGGCGCCGATCGGCCTCGGCGGCATGCAGTGGGCCGATGGCGAGATCCTCGCCTGCCGCGCGGCAAAGGCCGCCGGCATTCCCTATACGATGAGCACGATGTCGATCTGCTCGATCGAGGACGTGGCGGAGGCGGTCGGCTATCCGTTCTGGTTCCAGCTCTATGTGATGAAGGACCGCGGCTTCGTGCGCTCGCTCGTCGAGCGCGCGCTCGACGCCCGCTGCAGCGCGTTGGTGCTCACCGTCGACCTGCAGGTGCTGGGGCAGCGCCATGCCGATGTCAGGAACGGGCTTTCGGTGCCGCCGGCGCTGAAAGTCCGTACCATTCTTGACATCGCCAGCAGGCCGGTCTGGGCGGCCCGCATGATCACGGCAAAGCGCTGGACGTTCGGCAATCTCGCCGGCCATGTGAAGGGCGAGGACAGTATCAAGGCTGTCGCCGACTGGGTGGCGCATCAGTTCGACGCGACGCTGAGCTGGAGCGATGTCGAATGGATCCGCAGCATCTGGCCGGGCAAGCTGATCCTCAAGGGCATCCTCAACGTCGACGATGCGCGCAGCGCCATCAAGGCGGGCGCCGACGCCATCGTGGTCTCCAACCATGGCGGCCGGCAGCTCGACGGTGCGCCGTCCACCATCTCGATGCTGCCCAGGATCGCCGAGGCGGTGGGCTCGGAGGTGGAGGTGCTGTTCGATGGCGGCGTGCGTTCGGGCCAGGATGTGATGCGGGCGCTCGCCTTGGGCGCCCGCGCCTGCCTGGTCGGGCGCGCCTATGTCTACGGCCTCGGCGCCGGCGGCGAGGCCGGCGTGGCGACGGCCATCGATATCCTGCGCAAGGAACTGTCGGTCACCATGGCGCTGACCGGGACAAGAAGTGTCGCGGAGATCGATGGGCGCGTGCTGAATTAGCGCGACAATCCCTTCTCCCCGTTCACGGGGAGAAGGTGCCCGAAGGGCGGATGAGGGGCGGAGCGAGCATCAGAGACGCCGGCGGGACAGCACCCCCCTCTGGTCTGCCGACCATCTCCCCCGCAAGGGGGGAGATCGGATGTCGTGTTTGCCTTCGCCAATCTCCAACATTGCAGGAGGAGTGCGACGGGCAAGGCTGCCAATCTCCCCCCTTGCGGGGGAGATGTCCGGCAGGACAGAGGGGGGTGTGACGGAACGCGGCGCTGCTCCAGCTTGGATTCCTCACCCCCCGGGGAGTCGAGCGCTACTCGCACTGCCGGCGCGGGCCGCCGTCATAGGGCTGGTAGGTGTTGTCCTGCGGATCATAGGAGCGGTAGCGGCTGAAGCAGGAGTCGATATGGTCGCCCGACATTTGCGGGCCCAAAAGGCGATCCCTGGGGGCCTGTTCCTCTGGCGAAATCTCTTCCGGCGGGCCGCCATAGGTGGTGGCGTAGCCGTCACGCGTTGGAGCGTAGCCTTCCATCTCGGCCTGGTCGTCGGTCACCTCACCCTGATCGGCCTGGTCATTCTGACCTGCGTCGGTCGAGGCGGTATTGTCGCCGCCCGGATCGAAATAAGGCGAGACGCAGGGACGCAGCTCGCCGCTGTAGGAGCGGTAGCTGTTTTCTTCCGGACGATAGCTACGATAGCGGTTGGCGCACCATTCGAGATGGGCGGCGGGCAATCGGGCCTGCTGTGTCGGCGCCTGCCCGACGGGCTGGGCGGCCGCATTGGCATCTGGCGCGGGCTGCGCGTTCGGGGAGAGTCCGGGCAATGGCTGCAATTGCCGTGGCGCGGCGGGTTGCGGAGTTGCGAGAGCAGTGGTCTGCGCGCCGGCATCCGCCTTGGCGCTCTCATCGGCCTTGGTGGGCGCGCCTGCCGCCTGCTGGGCGGGAATGCGTTCAAGCTGCTGCTTGCCCGGATCGACCGGCTGGGCGTCTTTGGTCCATAGCTCGGAAACGCCGATTGCCGGCGTCGCCTGGCGCACCGGCTTGGCAGCCAGCAGCCAGGTGGCGAAGGCAAGTCCTGAGGCGAACACGGCCAGGGTCAGCACGAAGCCGCCGACGATTCCCAACAAAGCCTTCACGCTGCGCTCCTTAAGCCCCCGCTCATAGAATGCCAGGCACGGGACGGAGGTTCCCCGTCCCCATGAAAGTTCCCCGCCCCGAAGAAAGGCGCTAGCCGACCACCTCGCGATACTCCCTCACCTTCCCGTCCTGCCCGCGAATCCGCCAAATCTCACCGTCGCGACCCTCGATATGGCTGACGCCAAGCGGCACCTTGCCGCCGCCGTCGGGCAAATCGATGACATAGGTCGGATTGCAGATGCCGGAGAGCCGAGCGCGCAGTTCGGCGACCAGCGCCTGGCCCTCGGCAATCGTCGTGCGGCGGTGCGCCATACCGAGCGCCAGGTCGCCATGATGCAGGTAATAGGGCTTTACTCCGAGGCGATACATCAGCTCGCGGCAGAGCTCTTCCAACACCTCGACGCGATCGTTGACGCCCTTGAGCAGAACGCTCTGGTTGAGCAGCACGAAACCCGCCTGGCGCATCGTCCGGCAGGCCGTTTCGGCGTTCGGCGTGATCTCCCGCGGATGGTTGAAGTGGGTGACCACCGTCACCATCAGCCGGCCCTGCAGGGCCGCCACAAGGCCGGGCGTGATGCGCGACGGCAGCGCCACCGGCACGCGGGTGTGGATGCGCAAGAGTCGCACATGCGGGATCGCCTCGATGCGGCCGCGGATTTCGGCCAGCGCCTTGTCGGGCAGCGACAGCGGATCGCCGCCGGTCAGGATCACCTCGCGGATCTCCTCGTGCCCGGCGATGTAGGCCAGCGCCGGCTCCAGGGCCTCCCGCGTATAGCCGCGGCCGATCGAAGTCAGCGACTCTTTGCGGAAGCAGAAACGGCAATAGACCGCGCATTGATAGGTGGGAAACAAAAGCACGCGGTCGGCATGGCGGTGCGTTAGCCGCGGCACCGGGCTGTAGGCATGGTCGCCGATCGGGTCTTCAAGCTCGCCCTCTGCGGCGATCAGCTCGTCTGGCGACGGGATCACCTGGGCACGGATCGGATCATGCGGATCGCTCCAGTCGATCAGGTCGAGGTAAGCTTTCGGGATGCGTACCTTGTGGCTGGCTGCGGCTTCCTGCGCGGCCGCGCGCTCGGCGGGCGAGAGCGGGAGCGAGGCCAGGTCACGGACATGGCGCACGCCGGCGCGGACATCATCCTGCCAGGCGGCGTCGGGCGCTGCGGCTTCCTTGAGAATGGCGTCTGAGGTCATCGGGGGTCTCGGGCGGTTTTTGCGGGCGATATCGGCTGGATGGGCGACGGGGTCAACCGCTATGGTTGCCGCAGACAGGCACCCGCTGCCTCGCCTCCGCACACTCTATGCCGTTCGGATAGTTCTTTCAGCGGAATGGTATTAGTCTGCGTAGTCGGGCTTCGGGGCGACACGCATGGATTTCAGCACAGGCCATGGCTACCTTCTGATCGGCGGGCTGGTCCTTGTCGGCACAGGCCTGCTCCTCCTCTCGCTGATCGTCAATCTGCGCGTGGCCCACAGCGTGCGCGACGACATACGCCACCGCGAAAAGCTGCTGGAATATTACCGCAACATCTTCTCGCAGCTGGGCGTGATCCTGATCGGCATCGGCGTTTCGCTATTCATCTTCTTCTTCCAGCAGAACTATCAGGACCAGCGCAAACGCGAGACCGAGTTGCAGCAGGTGCTCGCCAGGCTGGCGGCGCGTGTTGCCCGCGGCGCCCCTGTCATCGAAACGCTCGGCGAGTTCGACGAGGTGCTGGACCAGGGCGGCGCCTATGTCGGCCCCGAACACGGCGGAAACAACGCCGCGATCAGCGCCAAGGGCACCGAGCTCGCCAAACAGGTCGAAAAGATCCTCCTGGTCGAACGAGATGTCGATGTCCGGGACTTCGACCTCCTGAACCTGTCGCGCGACCTCGAAGCCACCTTTGTCGTCAACGAGCTCGATCCGACGCTGTGGTTCAACATCGTGCGCGACGAGAACGAGATCAAATACGCCACGACACAGCTCGGCCTCGACTACAAGGACCTGCATGATGCGATCGGCGACGAGCCGGTGGAGGCGGCGGTCGCCAAGCCCGACAAGGAACAGAAGATCAAGCACGAGGTGCTCGACATCTTCTATGACGCCGACCTCCTGCGTCAGCGCAGCAGGCGGTTTCTCGGCCGTGCGTGCTGGCTCTTCAGCAAGGGCAAGAGCTTCGTCGCCCTCCTGCCGGCCGACGCAATCGAAGCCGACGCCAAATCACAGCAGGAATGGATCGACAGGTCGAAACTCCTGCTGACGCAGACGAAGTCGGGCAGCGGCGATTGCTTCAAGCTGCTTCACTACGGCCAGGCCTCCTGACGCCGGAGCAAACTTCGCCGCGCGATTTAGTTGCCCGTACGCTGCAATGTGCCCAGATGGTTGTCGTCGAGAAAATCGATTGTCATGGCCGACGCCTTGCCGTCGGGGCCGACGACGAAGCTGACGCCGGCGGGCCTGTCTGGCGTTTCGGCGTCGGGGAAGGTCACGAAGCGGTCGCCGTCGAAATGCGCCAGAGAATAGGATCGCGCACCTGATGGCCCGAGCTTGAGCACCAGGCCGTCACCGGCACCCGACACGACCGCGTCGCCGATGAAGTCGTTGGCATAGTGGCCGGCATAGGCGCTGGCCGGTGCGGCCGGCCTTGCCGGAGACGACGGCTTGGCATAGGCGGCCTTCGCCGCCTCGACCGCCGGACCGAACAGACCGGCATAGATCGCGTCCCAGGCCGCGATCCAATCCTTCTCGACCGAACCGTCAAAGACCAGATCGGCGAAGCTGCTTGATAAACCTTCCGGCACGCCCGTCGGGAAGGCGTTGGTCAGGACGACGATGCCGAGCTTCTCCTTCGGGAACAGCGTCACCACCGTGCGCGCGCCGACGCTGAAGGCGCCGGCATGACCCCAGCTCAGTCCGTGCCGGCCGAATTCGACATTCCAGCCAAGGCCGTAGAAGGATTCGCCGCCGGAGACGGGGTTCTTGCCCCGCGTCATCAAGGGCACATGCGTCTGGTCGAGCGCATCGGCGGCAATCAGCGGCTTGCCGGCATAGACGCCGTCGCCCAGCAGCAGGCGCACCCATTGCGCGAGATCGCGCGCGTTGGAGCTGACGCCGCCGGCGGGCGCCTGCGCATCCGGATCGCGCTTGATCTTCGCGGTCCAGACGCCATCGACCCTGACGTGAAGTGCTGCGCGATCGGCGTGATTGATGAAATCCTCGTGACGGGAGCTGGTCGAGGCCATGCCGAGCGGACGATAGAGCTTTTCATCGGCGACCTCCTCCCAGGATTTGCCCGTCGGCATCGCGGCCGCGACGGCGCCCTCGGTCAGCCCGAAATTGCTGTAGGAATAGCCGGCGCGAAAGCTCGACGACGGCGGCACGAAACGCAGGCGATGCAGGATCGTGGCACGATCGTAGCCAATGTCCTCGAGGTCGTCCCCGGCGGTGCCCGGAAGCCCGCTGCGATGCGCGAAGAGATCGCGGATGGTGAGCTGGCTGGTCGGATAGGGATCGGCGAGCCGAAAAGCCGGGTCGAGGTCGGCGATCTTCGAATCCCAGGACACGACGTGATCGCTGACCAGCGCCGCCACGACCGTAGCGGAGACCGGCTTGGAGAGCGAAGCGATCTGGAACACAGTGTCGGCGTCGACGGTCTCGGGCTTGCCGACCTCGCGATGGCCAAACCCTTTCAGGAAGATAACATCGTCGTCGTGAACGACCGCGATGGCGAGACCGGGTACCGCGCCGTCCGCGACCGCGCCTTGCGCCAGCGCCTCGAGCTTCGACAGCGCGACCGTAAGGCGTTCGGGCGTGATGGGATCCGCCGACACTGCAGGCGACCAAAGGGCCATCAGGACGAAGGCCCAAATGCTCAAATGACAGAGATTCCGATCAAGCCGCATCAGGCGCCTCCCCTCCCTGCATTCACCCAGCGATTGCACAGGCCGCCGCTGGCGGGGCCAATCCCGCCTCGGCCATCCGACGCGGCGATGCAATTCGCACATTCTCTGTCATCTCTCGAACTTCCGGATCGCCTCGGCGGTGACCGGCGTGAAGAAGTTGACGAGGTTGCCGTCGGGATCGCGGAACAGCAGCGAGCGATTGCCCCAGGGCATGGTGGTCGGCGCCTGCGCCAGTGAGCCCGCGATGCGATCGGCGAGCCGCCGGTACTCGGCGTCGACATCGGCGACGCGGAACTCGATGATCGCCGTCCGGTTGGCGGCGGGTTGCGCGACATGGTCGCCGCCGAAGAGCTGCAAGGTACGCGTGCTGCCGATGGCGAGCGTGCCGGCCTCGGTGATCAGCTCTGCGAAATCTTCGGTGTAAAGCGTGAGCTTCGAGCCGGTCACCTCTTCATAGAAGTCGACCAGCCGCTTGACGTCCGCGGTGATGATGCGGGTCGAAACGAAATTCATGGTTCTTCTCCGTCTTTTAGCCGCGGAGCCTTCTCCGTCGGCGGGCCGCGGAGCCTTCTCCGTCGGCGAAAGCGCCCCGCTGAGGCGCCATGCCCGACTTGTGGATCAACCCTGCTGCCACCATAGTGGCAACAGGAGACATGCCTTGCGCCGCGCAGACAGACTGTTCCAGATCATCCAGATCCTGCGGCGCTCGACCCACCCGATCACCGCCAGCCGGATCGCCGAGGAACTCGAGACCTCGCGCCGTTCGGTCTATCGCGACATCGCCGACCTCATCGGTCAGCGCGTGCCGATCCGCGGCGAGGCCGGTCTCGGCTACGTGCTCGACAGCGACTACGACATGCCGCCGCTGATGCTGACGCCGGACGAGCTGGAAGCGGCGGTGCTCGGCGCGCAATGGGTGGCCTACAAGGGCGATGCGGTGCTGGCGGGAGCGGCGCGCGACCTCATCGCCAAGATCGCCACCGTGGTGCCCGAGCGGTTGCGCCCCTTCGTCAGCAATCCAACCGTCGGCGCGCCGCTCAGCCGCGCAAGCCTGCCGGACGGGCTCGACATCGCACGGGCGCGGGCATCGATCCGCAACGGCCACAAGATCCGCATCCGCTACCGCAACGAACGCGAGGAGGAGAGCGAACGCGTCATCTGGCCGACGATGATCGGCTATGCCGAGACGGTACGGCTGCTCGCAGCCTGGTGCGAGCAGCGCCAGGATTTCCGCCATTTCCGCATCGACCGCATCAGCGCCGCCACCTTCCTCCACGAGCGCATCGGCTGCCGGCCGGCAGAGCTGCGCAGCCGCTGGAAACGGCACATGGAAGCGCAAGGGCTGCGCCTGCCCTGATCCCTAAATGTCCGCATAGATCTCCAGCACATTTCCATCCGGATCGCGGAAGAACAACGTGCGGTGACCCCAGGGCTGGTCGGCCGGCTCCTTCTCGATGGCGACGCCCTTCTCTCGCAGCGCCTCGGCGCACTGGTCGACCTCAGCGGGCGCGACACGGAAGGCGAGTTGCAGGGAGAGCGCACCTGACGGCGTCGGCGCGTCGTTGAACATCACGCCGCGCTGGGTCAGCGCCAAAAGGCAGGAACCGACCTGGTAGGCAGTCCAGCCCTCGCCCAGACTCGAATGGACGTGAAAGCCCATCACGTCTTCGTAGAAGCACCGCATGCGTTGCATGTCGCGGGCGAAGATGACGGTGTAGTCAATATTCCTGATCTTTTTCAGCGCGTTCATTTTTGGGATCCTTGGCCAGTCGGCCGTGTCGCGTGCGACCGGTGCGTTTGTCAGAAGCGCCGTCCCATTTATACTGGTAGCAAGGTGGTACAAGATGAGCAGCGCTGCTGGTAGCGCCGCTACCCCTTTCGAGGTACGGGCATGCTGGAACGGGCGGCTGGGACGGACAGACGCAAGGAGCTCGGTCGCTTCCTGCGCGCCATGCGTGAGCGGGTGCAACCTTCACGGCATGGCATCAGCATCGGCACGCGACGGCGCGGCTCGGGCCTCCTGCGCGAGGAGGTCGCGCTGCTCGCCGGCATCAGCGCCACCTGGTACACCTGGCTGGAACAGGGGCGCGAGGCCAACCCTTCCGCCCAGGTGCTCAATGCACTCGCCGATGTGCTGAAACTCTTGCCGGTCGAGCGCGAGCATCTGTTCAAACTCGCGAAGCCGGAATGGCTGCCCGAGACTTCCCCGTCCGAAGGTTCCTCGCCCGATCCGTGGATAGCTGACCTGCTTACGGCGCTTTCGCCCAACCCGGCCTATGTGCTGAACCGCGCCTGGGATTTCGCGGCATGGAATGACGAGGCGGCAGCGCTGTTCGGCGGGTTCGACCCGGAGGACCCGGTGAAGCGCAACCTGCTCACGCGGCTCTTCCTCGATCCGGGCTGGCGCGCGCTGTTTGCCGACTGGGAGGTGGTGGCGCGCTCGGCGATCGCGCAGTTCCGCGCGGCGACGGTCGGCTATGCGGCGGCCGCCGACATCCGCGCCGTGCTCGATCCGCTCAGAACGCTGAGCCCGGAGTTCGATCGGCAATGGGCCGAGATGCGCGTCGAGGAAGCGCCGATCTGGTCGAAGCGGCTGGTCGGGCCGAATGGCGAGGTCGTGATCTATGACTATTTCATGCTGACGCCTGCGGGGGTCGGCAAGGGCATGACGGTCAGCCTTTATCGGAAGCGTGGCGAAAGCCTGCGAGCGCGCCCCTCTCCCCGACTTTCGCCATAATCGACCAGCGCCGGGTTTTCGGGCAATCTCTCATCAGCCCACGTCATTGGGAGGTGGGTGCGGCCGAGGGAGGATTGCCATGACCGAAATGTCAGCGACGCTGCCGCGCCATGAGGACGCCGTGCGGCGCTTCCGCATCGAGGACGAGATCGCCCGGCTGCACGGCGATCCGGCGAGCGGCATCAACGCCTATGTCGAATGCTGCGGCCGCTATACCGGCGAAAACCGGCTGGCGCTGCGGGCGATCTCCGCCAATGGCGACCTGCGCGAATACAGTTTTGATGATCTCGCCGACATGTCGGGCCGTGTCGGCAATCTCCTGAAGGATCTCGGCGTCCGCCCCGGCGACGTTGTGGCCGGCATGTTGCCGCGCATTCCCGAACTGGTGGCGCTGATCTTCGGCGCCTGGCACATCGGCGCCGTCTACCAGCCGCTGTTCACCGCCTTCGGACCGAAGGCGATCGAGCATCGGCTGAGCTACAGCAAGGCGAAGCTCGTGGTGACCAATCCGGCAAACCGCGGCAAGCTCGACGAGGTGGAGGACCATCCGCGCATCGCGACCATCCTCGGGCCCGGCGACACCCTGCCCGAAGGCGACATCGATTTCCGCGCGGCCTGTGCCGCCGCCTCCCCCGATTGCGAGCCGGTGATGCGCAAGGGCTCCGACCTCTTCATGATGATGTCGACCTCCGGCACCACCGGGCACCCGAAGGGCGTGCCGGTGCCTCTCCGCGCCCTGCTCGCCTTCGGCGCCTATATGCGCGACGCGATCGGGCTGCGCGCCGACGACATTTTCTGGAACATCGCCGATCCGGGCTGGGCCTATGGGCTCTACTATGCCATCACCGGGCCGTTGCAGCTCGGCATCGCCACCACCTTCTATGAAGGCGCCTTCAACGCCAAAAGCACCTACGACATCATTGAGCGGCTGGGCGTCACCAGCCTCGCCGGCTCGCCGACCGCCTATCGCCTGCTGATGGCGGAAGGCCCCGAGGCGGCCGCCCGCGTCAAGGGCAAGCTGCGGGTGGTGAGCAGCGCCGGCGAGCCGCTCAACCCGGAAGTGATCCGCTGGTTCGACGCCCACCTCGCTGCGCCCATCCACGACCATTACGGCCAGACCGAGAACGGCATGATGGTCAACAACCATCATGGTCTGGCGCACACGGTTCGCGCGGGCTCGGCCGGCTTTGCCATGCCGGGCTACCGCATGGTGGTGCTGGACGAAGCCGGCAACGAGCTCGGTCCCAACCAGCCGGGCGTCCTTGCCGTCGATATCGCGAACTCGCCGCTGCGCTGGTTCGACGGCTACCACCAGGCGGAGACGCCGGCGATCGCCGGCGGCTACTATCGCACCGGCGACACGGTGGAGTACGAGCCGGACGGCTCGGTCTCCTTCATCGGCCGGGCCGACGACGTCATCACCTCGGCCGGCTACCGCATCGGCCCGTTCGACGTCGAAAGCGCGTTGATCGAGCATCCGGCGGTCAACGAGGCGGCGGTGGTCGGCGTACCCGACCCGCAGCGCACCGAGATCGTCAAGGCCTTCGTGGTGCTGGCGCCGGCCTATAAGGGGAGCGAGGCGCTTGCCGAAGAGCTCGCGCAGCATGTCAAGAAGCGGCTCTCGGCGCATTCCTATCCGCGCGAGGTCGAGTTCGTCGCCGAGCTGCCGAAGACCCCGAGCGGCAAGATCCAGCGGTTCCTGTTGAGGAAGGCCGAGGTGGAGAAGCGGAGGGGGTGATGCTGCCAATCTCCTTCCTCGAGGGGGAGATGTCGCCGAAGGCGACAGAGGGGGTCGTCTCACATAGGTCGCCAACCTCTCTCGCCGAGGAAGGCTTCGGCGCTCCACGCGCGGCGACCCCCTCTGGCCGCTTCGCGGCCATCTCCCCCTCAAGGGGGGAGATTTGCGTGGCCGGCGCTCGCAGTCTTTTTTTAGCCCAATCTTGTCTTCAGATGTGCGTATGTCATTGGGGCAGAACGCAGAGCGGGAGGTTTTCATCATGCGGCTGGTCTGGACGCTTCTATTCGCGCTCGCGGGCGGCGTGGCTTTCGCAGCCTCGCCGGAGGACGACTATATCGCGGCGCGCGACAAGGCGATTTCCGACATCGCGGCGCTGGAAAGCTCGAATGCTCAAGTGGAGACGCTCGATGCCGCGAACACCAAGGCGCAGGCCGATCTCGAAAAGCGTCTTTCCGCCATTCTCGGTCCGCTTTCGGTCAAGGATTTTCCGGCAACCGGGACGATCAATCTCGAAAGCCTCAGCGCCTCCGACATCGGCTTCGGCATGCTCGACGGGCTGCGCTACGCCAAGAGCGACGAAGGCCCGAGCATCGTGGCGACGACGCGCGGGCTGGTCGGGCGCTGGCTGCAGTCCAAGGCTGACGAGGACGATGAAAGCCTCAGGCTGCCGGCGGGCCTAGATGAGGCGCTCAAGCTCGACGCCTTCTACACCCAGGCCATCGGCGCGGACGCTGCATTCGTGAAGACGCTCGACTTTTCACTGAAGAAGCCCGAAGGCGCCGATATCGCCGTCGCCAGGCTCGGCGGCTGGACGCAAGACGTGGGGCCGATCTATGACCAGCAGGTCGTCGTCGCGGTGGTCAAGGGTGACCGCGTGCTCATAGCCGAGGCGCCCGCATCGCCGCCCGTGCCGAAGATCGCGGCCTGCGAGGCGCTTTGGACCGCGGCGGATGCCACAGCCCAGAAATTCCAGGAGACCTATCAGAGCTCGGACCTCAAGGACCAGCAAGCCTATGATTCCGCCAACGCCGCCTGGGAAAAAGGCGACGGCGACTATCGCGCCTGCATGGGTGAGCGCCTGCCGGGCGAGGCGTCTTTCCCGGCGCTGCTTGCGGAGGCGCAGGCGCTGGCCGACCACATGGCCGGCCAGTAGCACCACGACTGCCTGACTCTTAAAGCGCGTCACGCTGAAACGCATTCAGGCGACGCGCTTTAAGTCTTTGTTTTTATGCATGTCGTTTTCCCAAAACCGCCGCGCACTTTTGGGCGACATGCATTAGCTTGCGTTGGCGCGAATGCGTCGGCTGTTGCGCCGCGGGGTCGGGCGCGCGGCCTCGGCGATGATGCCGTTGGTCACGGGCAGAATGTCCTTGCGCGCTCTCGCATCCGTTACCCGGTGCAGCCTCTCGTAGGGCAGCAGTTCCTTGATGCGGGCGTTGAGCGTCGCGATCTCGGCGCGCAGATCCTCGCATTCCTGCTTCTGGATATCGAGCTGGATCTGCTCGGACGCCTGCTGCAGCGAAAGCTGCGATAGGTTGGTGCTGACCACCGACAGGTTCTTCTTGTCGATTTCGCTCTCGTTCTTGAGAACGGCCAGCCTTTCCTCCGCGATCTGCCGTTCGGTCTCGGCATCGTTCAGCCGTGCCTTGAGCCTCATCGTCTCGGCCGCGGCTTCAGTCTTGTCGTTGGAGGCCTGCTCCAGCCGCGATTGCAGCTCCTGGATCTCGGAGCGCAAGCCGCGCAGCTCCGCCTGGCTGCGCGCCAGTTCCGACGCGCCATCGCTTTCGGCGATGCTGGCCGCCTCGGTTATCTCCGCAAGCTTGGCCTGCGTGATCTCGAGCGACTTCTGCAGCCGCGCCTCTTCCTTTTCGTGACTGCCGATCTGCGTCATCAGCTCGGCAATTCGCGCGGTTTCGTTGGCGTGGGTTGCCGCGAACTCGTCGAACTTGTGCCGGGCTTCCGCCTCGCGCTTTTGCGCCTGCTCAAGGTCGACAGAAAGGCCGACCTGCTTTTCACGCAAGAGCTTGTTCTCGGCAGCACGCTTGTCGGCTTCGACCGTCTTGGCCGTCAGCGTCTTGACGATCTCGCCGAACTCCGCCTCGCGCCTGGCGCTCTCATTGCCCATCTCGACCAGCTCGAGCCGCACCGCCGCGAGCGCCTCGCGCAGCGACTCCCGGTCCTGGACAAGGCTTGCCTCGCGCTGCTGCCAAGCCTCGGCCGCGCCGTCGCGTTCGCGCTGCTTCCTGGCGGCGTCGAGCAGTTGCTCCGACAAGGCCTTATGTTCGACGCCCAGAGCGGCGTTCTCCAACTCCAGCTCATTGGCGCGAAGCGCATCGCGGTGCAGGACGTTCAGGATCTCGCGCGTCATCTGATGCGCGGTGGCGATCTCGGCCAGCCTCGCCCCGATCTCCTCCAGATGGCCCTGTCCGTCGCGGAAAAGCCCGGCAACGGCTTCCAAGGCCGCCAACCGTGTCTGGGTGTGCGGCGTCAGCCGTGAGGCGGAAGCCTCGGACTGGGCCTGGGCCGGCGGATCCTCTTCGCATGCCGCCACATCGGCGGCCGCTTCGTCTTGTTGGGACGTCTGTTCGTCAGCCGAAAGACATTCCTCGAAAGCCTCCGCGAGATCCGACTGGAGCTCCTGAAATTCCTTGTCTACGTCTTCGGCCCGCTTGATCAGGGATTTGAAATTCATGACGGCACACCTCTTACGCTCACGCCCGCCGTATTACTTAACGAATTACTAATTTATCCCTTTACGTTCCGCGCGGGAAGCCTAACCGAAAGAAGGAAGGAATTAAGGTTATCATGGGTTTCCAAACGCTTGCGCGATGTTCCGCCAGCGTCACCTCTGCCGAGTGCGGCAAGTGCCTTTTTCGACCTCGCGAGCGCCCGAATGCCTCACCCGCATCGACCCGCAACCCAACCTCTTGTTGCCTTCGCGTCTCGTCACGATATTGTCGTACCGAGGGCGGCTCCCGGCCGGGCGCCGCCGGCACAATTAAAATGGTCGAAGGATGAAATCCTGGACGCGTTTCGGCGCGACGGGCAAAAAGAAGACGTGGGAAAGTTTAGATGACGGATACCAAGACCGAAACGAGGACATTCGAGGCGGACGTCTCGCGGCTGCTGCACATGATGGTGCATTCGGTCTATTCCGACCGGGACGTCTTCCTGCGCGAGCTGATCTCCAACGGCGCCGATGCCTGCGAGAAGCTGCGCTTTGAGGCGATCACCCGCCCCGAATTGCTGGGCGAGGACGCAAAGCCGCGCATCGCCATTTCCGCCGACCCGGACAACAAGCAGCTCGCCGTCGAGGACAACGGCATCGGCATGGGCCGCGACGAGATGGCCGAGGCGCTGGGCACCATCGCGCGATCCGGCACGCGCGCCTTCATCGAGCGCGTCGAGGCCGGCAAGGCGACGGACGACTCGGCACTGATCGGCCAGTTCGGCGTCGGCTTCTACTCGGTCTTCATGGTGGCCGATCATGTCGACGTGATCAGCCGCCAGGCCGGCAGCGAGGAAGCCTGGCGCTGGTCGTCCGACGGCAAGGGCACCTACGAGATCGCGCCGGTGCCGCTTGCCGCAGCACCCAAGCGCGGCACGCGCGTCGTGCTGCACCTGATGGAGGATGCAACCTCCTACACCACGCCTTACCGGCTCGAAGGGCTGGCGAAGTCGCACTCCGGCCACGTGCCGGTGCCGATCACGCTGATCGAGAAGCCGGGCGCTGAGCCGCGCGACGTTGCCGACGGCACCGCGCTCTGGGTAAGGCAAAAGAGCGAGATCAAGCCGGAAGAATACACCGACTTCTACCGCAGCGTCGCCGGCCAGTATGATGAGCCGGCCTCAACGATCCACTTCCGCGCGGAGGGGCGGCAGGAATACAGCGTGCTTGCCTTCGTACCCGGATCGCGCCCGTTCGACCTCTTCGACCAGGACCGCAAGGGCCGCATGAAGCTCTATGTGCGGCGCGTCTTCATCACCGACGATGCCGACGTCTTGCCGCGCTACCTGCGCTTCGTGCGCGGGCTGATCGATTCGGCCGACCTGCCGCTCAACGTCTCGCGCGAGATGATCCAGCAAAGCCCGCTGCTTGCCGCGATCCGCAAGGGCGTGACCAGCCGCGTGCTCGGCGACCTCGCCAAAACAGCCGATAACGATGCCGAGGCTTATGCCAAGATATGGGAGAATTTCGGCGTCGTGCTCAAGGAAGGCATCTACGAGGATTACGAGCGGCGTGAGCAGCTTCTGAAACTCGCGCGCTTCCGGTCTACCACCTCCGGCGATGCCTTGCGCAGCCTGGCCGACTACGTCGCGGCGTTGAAGGAAGGCCAGAAGGCGATCTTCTTCATGGCCGGCGACGACCGCGCCCGGCTCGAAGCCTCGCCGCAACTCGAAGGTTTTCGGGCGCGCGGCATCGAGGTGCTGCTCTTGACCGACCCGGTCGACAGTTTCTGGACGACGATGGCGCCGGAGTTCGACGGCAAGCCGTTCAAGTCGGTCACGCAGGGCGCGGCCGACCTTTCGGAGATCCCGCTGCTCGACACTGCGGCGAAATCGGAAGCGGCGATGACGCCGGAAATCGACAGCTTCCTCGCTTTCGTGAAGACCGCGCTGGGAGACGAGGTCTCGGATGTGAAAGCCTCCGACCGCCTGACCGAAAGCGCGGTCTGCCTGGTCGCGCCGGAGCATGGTCCCGATCGCCAGTTCGAGCGCTTGCTCAATGCTGCCGGCCGCCTCGACAAGGCGGCGAAGCCGATCCTCGAGATCAACCCGCGGCACGAGCGCGTCGCGGCGCTGGCGAAACTCGGCGACGACGAGCGCGCCTTCAAGGAGGATGCCGCGCATCTCCTCTACGACGAGGCGCGCGTGCTCGATGGCGACAAGCCGGCGGATGCGAAGGCGTTCTCCGCGCGCCTGGCGAGGCTGATCGAGCGGGGATTGGCGAAGGGGTGATTGGGGCAAAGGCGTCCTTCCGGAAGATGAACCGTCGGGCGCGGGCTAGACTAAGCGCCTCGACGGCTCAACCAGTAATCGTTCTGCCAGTCTTCGTAGCCAAGCAGTTCGCCAAATCGGCGCTCGCGATCGTCGGACCACGCGCCAGGTTGAGCAAGGAGCATCCGAAGAGCATCGATACGCCACTCCTCGCCGGGCAATGAATAGAATATCGAGCGGCACTGAAATTGCGGCCGGTCAGGGACTGGTTCGCGAAATTCACGCTTGATGAAGCGACCCAGGCCCACATGCCTGTCGAACATTCGCCAGTATCTGATGAGGCAATCCGGTTCCCGGCCGGAAATGGCGATGAAGTATGCGACCGGCTTCAGCCCTCCAAGCATCAAGCCGAGTTCGCGGTTCGTATGAACCACGTAGGGAAGTTGTCGAAGCCGCTTCGGCAGCATGGCTTCGCCTTAAACGCGTTGGCTTTAAATTCCGCTAAGGGCGAGTAGCCCGCCTACCCCCCCGCAGCCCCGGCGCTTCCTGGCAGGTCCTCGCCACATATTCCGTGTAGCCGCCGCCATAGGTGTGGATGCCCTCGGGCGTTAGCTCCAGCACGCGTTTGGCACGCGCGGCCAGGAAATGGCGGCCGGGCGAGACGAACAGCATCGTGGCTTGATCCCGATTGGCATCGCTACAGATGCGAAGCCGTGCACCGGCACAGAGCCGGGCTGCGTTCCGCCGCTTTTGCCAGGATGGACATTGGCGAACGGCAGCTTCGGCCCCTTCTCCGACATTCGTGGAAAGGGGAGAATTACTTCGCCAAATGCGTACAACTCATCGAGCGAATCCGAGGCTTGCGATCCCAACTCCCCCCACCAGGATCAGGCTTACGGCCCACATAATGTCGAGATTGAACCAGCTTTGTGAGATGAACTTGGGTCCGAGCCATCGAAAGACGGCAATGGCGATAATGCCGCCGCTTGCAACCATGGCGGCTGTATGGACCATGGAGACGGTAATGGCCGTGATGAGATTACCGGCCGCGAGGGTGGCGGCCGCTTGGTGCCCAACGTCATGTTCCCCGGTTTGGCATAGGCCCAGATAAATCGGCACCAGCATCAGCCCAGCACCATGCGCCGTGGCGGCCGCGAAGGACCACAAGGCGAGCTGCGCCGGCGGGATACGGACAAGAACACGCGGGTGGCGCCGATTGAACAAGAGATAGACCCCGGCTGCGACCACGATCAACCCCGCAGCGATGCGAATCTGTCGTTCCCAGGCAATCAGCGTCAGCATCGCGCCGAAAGGCAGCAGGATACCAAGCATTGCCACAAAGTGTCCCGTTGCCAAAAGGCCGAGCGCCCGGAACAATTCGCCGGTGCGCCTGTCCAACAGTCCGGCCGAGACGGCCAACGGCCAGCCCATGCCGGGATTGACGCCGTGATAGATGCCGCTGGCGACGACGGCCAGCCAGAGGCCGGCCGTTGTCCACTCGCTCATCGCCTCATCCGCCCGGGCAAGTCGATTACACCGACGGATAGCAGAATGAATCCGTAGAGCAGTCGCCGCCTTCCAGGCGAATCTGGTGCGAGCGATACCCCTCGGGGAACTTGACGTAGAAGTCCTTGTCCAGGGTGATCCCGCCGTTCTCGCCGACATTGGCCTTGACCATCGCTGCCGGGATGCCCCCGGTATAGAACTGGTCGTCCCAGGTCGAATAGAGCGAGTTGGTCCAGTAGACGCGTTTGCCGTCGCGGCTGATCTCGACCATCTGCGGTCCGCCCCGATAGTCGCCGCCGCCGGGATGCTTGGTCTTGCGCGCAATGCCGCCAATATGGACGGACCCTGCAAGCCTGGGCTTCATCGGATCGGTCACATCATACTGGCGCATCTCACCGGTGCCCCAGCAGGAAGCGTAGAGAAAGCGGTCATCGAGCGACAGGTCTATGTCGCTTACCAGCGGCGGAACCGCCTCGAAACCCTGCAGGAGCGGAGGCAGGTCATCCTTCGCGGCTGCCTCCGGCGGGATAGTCGCCGTCTTTTCGCAATGGAACTTGCCGTCCTCGCGCCACCATGTCCAGATCGATCCCTCGAGGTTTGTCGTGTCGACGACCACTCCAACGAAACCGTATTCCTTTACCGGGTCATGCGCAGGGCGGACTTCCAGGGCCATCTGGTGGTTGGCTCCCAGATCAATGGTCTGCACGTTCCTGCGTTCGCGCAGATTCCAGAAATGCACCCGGTGTCCGTATTTGTTCGACAGGAGATCTTCCGGGACGATGCCGTTCTCGAATTGGGGTGGAAGTGCCCACTCGCTCGACACCATGTAGTCGCGCGGCAGGTTCCACCAGAAATCATACTGCTTGTTCTGTGGCCCGCGATCGATCTCGTAGCGCCCTATGACGTCGAACGTCTGGCAATCCATGACAAAGATGCCGGGAGGTCCGTCGGTGCCGTCAGGGCCACCGCCGCCAAGGGTCGAGACATAAATGCCTTCCGGCCCGCAGTGAATCGTATGAGGCCTGGAATAGCCGGTCTTGGCAAATACTTCTTCCGGCTCGATGATTTTGTGGATCTTGGCCTTGGTTGGTCCGCCCTTGGTGTCCACAACGTAGATGCGCGAAGATCTCATGCCGGGGATTATCAGAAAACGGCGCTCGAGAAACGGGTGGCCGTTCAGCGGCGACAGGGCCGAAGAGCAAGCGTTCCAGCCGAAGTGGTGAAACTCGTCGCCCTTGTTCGGCATTGTCACGCTGTGGACGATCTTGCCGCAGTCCTTCGACTCCGGGTTTACGTCAACTATTGCGAGTCCATCAGGCTGAGAGAAATCGGCACTCAACATCAAAGTGTAGGCAAAGTTTTCGACTGGCGCCTGCATTGCGAGCTTGGCGGTCGCGTGGAAAGTCGGGTCCGGCCGTAAGGTCATTGTCGTCCTCCTTGGCGGGTTAAGCAGCCCGACCGACAATCAGGGGCACGACCTGTGATGCGCTTCGATGCCCGCCGAAAAGGTCGGGGCGCTTTGCTTTTCGCACGCTGTTTTCGTGCGGCTTTCAGAAGAATCTCACGGATTTCGGAGAACGGCAATCTCGACTTGTGCGTGACGAGCGCCACCAGACTGCCTGGGTGAGCCGCGGCAATGTCAAGGTTGGCAGGCAACGCACGGTCAAACTTCGCTATGTCGGAATGTCTGGATCTGGCGCGCAAACCGGCCAAGGGCCGGTGCCCCCCGGCCTTGGGCCGACACCCGCTCTTCCCTACCCTCTCAGCCCCGGCGCTTCCTGGCCGGTGCGGGCGACGTATTCCGTATAACCGCCGCCATAGGTGTGGATGCCGTCCGGCGTCAGCTCCAGGACCCGGTTCGACAGCGCGGCCAGGAAATGGCGGTCGTGTGAGACGAAGAGCATCGTGCCTTCATATTGCGCGAGCGCCTCGATCAGCATCTGCTTGGTCGCCATGTCGAGGTGGTTGGTCGGCTCGTCGAGCACCAGCAAGTTGGGCGGGTCGAAGAGCATCAGCGCCATCACCAGCCTGGCCTTCTCGCCACCTGACAACACGCGGCACTTCTTCTCGATCTCGTCGCCGGAAAAGCCGAAGCAGCCGGCAAGCGCGCGCAGCGGCGCCTGGCCGGCCTGCGGGAAATTGTCCTCCAGCGTCTGGAACACGGTGCGCTCACCGTCGAGCAGGTCCATGGCGTGCTGGGCGAAATAGCCCATCTTGACGCTCGGGCCGCGCGCCACCGTCCCCTCGTCGGGCTCGGAAGCACCGGCGACCAGCTTCAACAGCGTCGACTTGCCGGCGCCGTTGACGCCCATCACGCACCAGCGTTCGCGGCGGCGGATCTGGAAATCGAGGCCTGAATAGATCGAGCGGCTGCCATAGGATTTGTGGATGTTCTTCAGCGTCGCCACGTCCTCGCCGCAGCGCGGCGCCGGCTGGAACTCGAAGGCCACCGTCTGGCGCCGCTTCGGCGGCTCGACGCGGTCGATCTTGTCGAGCTTCTTCACCCGGCTTTGCACCTGGGCGGCATGGGAAGCGCGCGCCTTGAAGCGCTCGATGAAGGCGATCTCCTTGGCGAGCATCGCCTGCTGGCGCTCGAACTGCGCCTGCTGCTGCTTGTCGGCCAGCGCCCGCTGCTCCTGGTAGAATTCGTAATTGCCGGAATAGGAGGTGAGCGCGCCGGCGTCGATCTCGATGACCTTGGAGACAATGCGGTTCATGAACTCGCGGTCGTGCGAGGTCATCAACAGCGCGCCGTCATAGTCTTTCAGGAATTTCTCCAGCCAGATCAGGCTTTCGAGGTCGAGATGGTTGCTCGGCTCGTCGAGCAGCATGACGTCGGGCCGCATCAAAAGGATGCGGGCGAGCGCGACGCGCATCTTCCAGCCGCCGGAGAGCTTTGCCACGTCGCCATCCATCATCTCCTGAGAGAAGCCGAGGCCATCGAGAACTTCACGCGCGCGGCCGTCCAGCGCATAGCCGTCGAGCTCCTCGAAACGGTGCTGCAATTCGCCGTAGCGCTCGATGATAGCGTCCATCTCGTCGGCGCGGTCGGGATCGCCCATGGCATGCTCGAGCTCGCGCATCTCGGCGGCGACGGCGCTTACCGGCCCGGCGCCTTCCATGACTTCGGCGACGGCGCTCATGCCACCCATGTCGCCGACATCCTGGCTGAAATAACCGATGGTGACACCGCGATCGACGGAGACCTGGCCCTCGTCAGGCTGCTCCTCACCGATGATCATGCGGAACAGCGTCGTCTTGCCGGCGCCGTTCGGGCCGACAAGCCCGATCTTCTCGCCCTTCTGCAAGGCGGCCGAGGCTTCAATGAAGACGATCTGGCGGCCGTTTTGCTTGCCGATGCTTTCGAGACGGATCATGGGGCGGTCCGGGTCACTGCGCTGAGATGGCGGGATTTGCCGGGGGCAATACGCGAATGCGGGTGCAGAGGGAAGAGCGCAAACGCCGCAGACGAGACGACGAAAATTGGCGAAGGCGGCGGCGACAGCCAATTTCCCCCCAAGTGGGGGAGATGGCCGGCAGGACAGAGGGGGGCGCTGTCCCGCCTTTCAGCCATTGCCGCTCCAGCTTCGCTGGCCGGTATTCGAGTTTAAGGCGCTTCTCGATGCGATGTCGAACGCCGCGATCCTTCGCGCCCCCCTCTGCCCTGCCGGGCATCTCCCCCACAAGGGGGGAGATCAGCAGTTCGTTCGCCGCGCTCTATTTCGCGTCGTGGAAGATTATGCCTACCGTATGGCGCAGGCCTGAGCGCAATCGGCTGACGCCGTGGCGCAGGTTGACCCGATAATAGCCCTTCGTGCCCTGCACCGGCCGGTTGTGCACGGCGAAGATCACCGCGTCGCCGCGCTTCAGCGGCACCACCTCGGCGCGGCTCTGCATGCGCGGGCGCTGTTCGGTGAGCACGAATTCGCCGCCGGAAAAATCCTCGCCCGGCTCCGACAGCAGGATCGCCACCTGTAGCGGAAAGGCGAGCGCGCCGTAAAGGTCCTGGTGCAGGCAGTTGAAGTCGCCGGGGCCGTACTGCAAGAGCAGCGGCGTCGGCTTGGTCTGGCCCTCGTCGTGGCAACGCTTCAGCAAGGCGGCGTGATCGGCCGGGTAGCGAAGGGCTGCACCCATCTTCTCGTTCCAGTCATTGGCGACGGTTGCGAGCCGCGGATAGAGCGCGGTGCGCAGGCCCTCGATCAGATCCGGCAGCGGATACTTGAAATAACGATACTCGCCCCGACCGAAGCCGTGGCGCGCCATCACCACATGGCTGCGAAAATGCTCCTCGTGCGGATAGAGGGAGGCGATTTCGGCGCACTCCTCGGGCGATAGCAGGCCCGGCATGACGGCGCAGCCCTGAGCGTTGAGCTCGGAGATCATAGCGCGCCAGTCCTGTGCCGCGACGCGGGATTCGGCGGAGCGGCCGGCGCGCTTGGTGTTGAGGGAGTGGACGGTCATGAGTTGGCTCCATCGCTTGCTTGTCCCGAAGATGGTGCGGGCAGTGGGAGCAGACCACCCGTTTCATGACAAGGCGGGAGTGAGATCATTGGAGACGCTGGCGGGACAGCGCCCCCCTCTGTCCTGCCGGACATCTCCCCCACAAGGGGGGAGATTGGCAGCTTTGGCGATGGCACCCTTCCTGCAACGTTGGCGATTGGCGAAGGCCGACGCCACGGCCGATCTCCCCCCCCAAGTGGGGGAGATGTCCGGCAGGACAGAGGGGGGCGCGAAGGAACGCGGCCTAGGCCCTATGCTTTGCGCCGATACGCCTCCAGCTCCGGATCGAGCTCCACCTTCACCGCATTGGTAAACACGCACGTCGCCACCATGATGCCGGCGAAGGCGACGAGGTTGACCAGCAGCGTCTCGTCGTAGCGCGCTTTGAGCGCGGCCCAAGTCTCGTCGGGAACGGCGTTGGCATCGGCGGCGATCGCCTTGCCGAACTTCATCAGCAGCGCCTCGTCGGCGGTGGGCTCGATCGTTTCCGGATCGAGGCCGGAATCGATCAGCGCGCGGCGGAAGAAGGCGACCGGGATTTCGGCCCGCATCGTCTCGGCGATCGCCGTCGAGAGCAGCCAGATGGCGCGGTCGTCGAGTGTAGGCCTGAGCAGATCGCGCAGCGTGAACCATTCGGCGTAGATGCGGTGCGCGGCCGGCGAGTGCAGCAGGATGCGCTTCATGTTGGTCATGCGGCCGCGCAGCGCGAGCTCCCGGTCATGCTCGGTGCGGATTTCGGCGGAAGCCGTCGCGTAATCGATCGGGGAAAGATGCGCCATGGTTATTCCTTCGGAGTGGCAGCTTTAGGCGATTAGCCGTTCCTCGCCCCCACGAATGTGGGGGAGAGGTGGCTCGGCGAAGCCGAGACGGAGCGGGGGAGTGGCGCGGCGATTCCAGTTTTGGAACGATATGCTCTACGAGGGCCCCCTCTCCGGCCGCTTTGCGGCCACCTCTCCCCCGCCTCTGGCGGGGGCGAGGAACCCACATTCTGAAACGCCCTCACCCCAGCGTTGCGCGCAATTCGGGCGCGCCGCGCAGCGTGTTGGAGACGGTGCAGATGGTCTCGGCGTCCTCGACGATGCGCTGCTTGGTGGCCGCGTCGAGATCGCCGGCGATCTCCAACCTGATGCTGAACGTCTCGACGCGCGACGGCTCGTCCTTCGCCTTCTCGCCGGCCACGTCCGCCCTCACCTCGCCAAGCCGGTCGGCGACGCCGAGGCGCGTTGCGGCGATGCGGGCGCTGAGCACCATGCAGGCGGCCAAGGAGGCATAGAGCAGGTCGAGCGGGTTGAAGCCCGGCGCGCTCACCGACGTCACCACATCAAGCGCGCCGCCGGTCGGCGTCGTGACCGCAGGCAGGCCGCCCGGCGCCAGGACGGCCAAAGCGCCGGTTGCGCGGGTTCTGATCTTCAGCTCGCTCATGACATGTCCTCGGTCCGGTGGTTGGCGGAGCTCTCATAGCGGACTGAGATTCATCTCGGCAATCGCAGAGATCCGACGTAGCCCGTCATTGCCCACCCCAGGCTCCCCTTTCTCTTATTGCAAGAGGGGAAGTCCGCGAAGCGGTCGGATGAGGCGTATTCAGCTTGGCAATTGCGTTTTGCCAGTCAACAATCCGTGGCGATGTGCACCTGCGCCAATAGCAGACGGGATTGACGGCCATGACACGATGGAAACCCGCCGCGCTCGCGGCGCTTGCATCCACCATCATCCTGTGGCCCGCTGACGGCGTTCCGGCGGGCAGCGTCCATCCCGGTCCGATGTCGCGTGCGGAAGCTCTCGCGCGCGCCGAGGCGCTGACGGCGCTCGGGCGGCAGATGTTTTTCGACCCAACGCTGTCGGCCTCGGGCAAGCAGGCCTGCTCGTCCTGCCACGATCCCAACCACGCCTTCGGACCGGCCTCGGCCGCACCGGTCGAGCTGGGCGGACCCAACCTCGACCAGCCCGGCCAGCGCGCTGTGCCGTCGCTTCGCTACCTGCAGGCGGCGCCCGCCTTCACCGAGCATTTTTACGACTCCGAGGACGAAGGCGACGAGAGCGTCGACAACGGCCCGACCGGCGGGTTGACCTGGGATGGCCGCGCCGACCACGGCAAGGACCAGGCCAGGATCCCGCTGCTGTCGCCCTTCGAAATGGCCAACAAGGATGAAGCGGCCGTTGTCGCCGCCTTGCGCAAGGCGCCCTATGCCGATGCGTTCAGGGCGGCGTTCGGCGTCGATGTCTTCGACCATCCGCAAGATGCCTTCGATGCCGCAGTCGAGGCGCTCGGCACCTTCGAGCAGAGCAGCGTCGATTTCTATCCTTATTCCAGCCGCTACGACGCTTTCCTTGCCGGCAAGGCGCAACTGACGGCGCAGGAGCTGCGCGGCCGCGCGCTGTTCGAGGACGAAGCCAAGGGCAATTGCGCAAGCTGCCATCTGAGCGAGCCCGCCAATGACGGCGAGCCGCCGCAATTCACCGATTTCGGCCTGATCGCCATTGCCGTGCCGCGCAACCCGGCGATCCCGGCCAATGCCGACGCCGCCTATTTCGACCTCGGCCTGTGCGGCCCGCTGCGCACCGACTTCAAGGACCACAGCGAATATTGCGGCCTCTTCAAGACGCCGACGCTGCGCAACGTCGCGCTGCGCAAAAGCTTCTTCCACAATGGCTATTTCCACACGCTGCGCGAGGCTGTGGCCTTCTACGCCAGCCGCGACACGGATCCGGGCCGCTGGTACCCGAAGAACGCCGACGGCATGGTCGAGAAGTTCGACGACCTGCCGAGAGCTTACCGGGGAAACCTCAACACGGATCCGCCCTTCAACGGCAAAAAGCCCGGCGACAAGCCGGCTCTGACCGATGCCGAGATCGACGACATCGTCGCCTTCCTCGGCACGCTGACCGACGCCGACCAGGCGGGGCAGTGAGGCGCGAAGGCTCCATTGCCTAAGCGCGTTGTGCGGATTGCCGTTCAGCATCGAATCGAGAATATCGGACGAATATGGGGCCTTCTATGTGGGCCAGATCACAGGATCGCCATGGATTTCCTGCTATATTAGGCGATCTTCATGGATGGAGTCTCGAAATGAGGTTCGTCGCCGTTCTGGACCCAACCGGCAGCTGGGCGGTGTTTGATATGGCCAATGAGGAGCCCGCCGAACTTGCCGGCCGCGTGCTTATCGGTTTGACGCCGCTTGAAGCCTGGTGGCTCACCACCGCGGCCAATGAAGAGGCGGGGTGCGGGGAAGCCTACCCTTTGGCGCCGCAGTCAACCCAGTAAGGCGGAAAGCCGACAACCCACCGTCCAACAGGAAAAGCCCAGGCAACAAGCAGTTGGGACGGCGCGCTGCGAGACCGATTCAGGCAGCGCGCGCCTCGATGGCCCCTCACCGCACCGGCGCGTAGCGGTTCACCACCATGCCGCAGGCATAGGCCTTCGAGCCGATGAGCTTCAGCCTGGTGAAGCCGCCCTGGTCGAAGACGCGGAGCCCGCTGCCCAGCACCGCCGGATTGATGAAGAGCTGGAATTCGTCGACCAGCCCGGCGGCGATCAACGCCGTGGCGAAGCGGGCGCCGCCGAAGACGGCGATGTTGCCGCCCTCGCCCGCCTTCAACGCATTGACCTCGCGCGGCAGGTCGCCGCCGGCGACCCGCGTGCGCTCCCACCGAGAGGTCTTCAGCCTGTCGCTCAGCACCACTTTTTGCGCTTCGACGATGCGCCGGGCGAAGGCGTAGAAACGGTCCTTTGGGTACTTCCTCGCCGCATTGCTCCAGTGGTTGAGGTAGCCCTCCTCCGCCATCTTGCGGCTCAAGAGGATGGTGTCGACGGTTTCGAAGACTGCGTTGAAGTCCGCTTTCAACTCGTCGTCCCAGTCGCTCTCGTCGCCCCATTCCCAAAGCTGCCAGCGACGGTCCTCATCGGCGCCGACGAAACCGTCGACCGACATCTGCATCTGCAGGACGAGTTTTTTCATTTTTGGTCCTCCTCGTGTTTCGACAAACGATTTACTTATGGAACCATTTGACGCGCAGAGTGAATGGTGTCAATAGTAAAGTGATTTAAAAATGGAACCAAACTTATGTCGACCAGAGAAAGGTCCGGCTGCCCAATCAGTCTTTCGCTCGAGCTCATCGGCGACCGCTGGACGCTGCTGATCATCCGCGACCTGGCCTTCGCCGGGAAAAAGCATTTTCGCGAGTTCCTGCAATCGGACGAAGGCATCTCGTCGCGGACGCTCGCCGAGCGGCTGCAAACTTTGCAGGACGAAGGCATCCTCACCCGCAGCGACGATCCGACCCATGGGCTGAAGGCGATCTACCGGCTGACCGAGGCCGGCATCGACCTGCTGCCGGTGCTCGCCACACTGGGCGCCTGGGGCAGCAAGTACCGCAAGGCGGACGATCACCTTGCCCGTATCGCCAGGGAACTGGCGGCCGGGAACGAACCGGCGCTTGAGCGGATGAAAGAGAAGCTCAGGGCCGAGCATCTGAGGTAAGTCGGGCCGCTCGAGCGCACCTATCCGTCTCGACGCACGGAAACCCAAGTTTTTGAAGGCTCGCGCTGCCCCTCACCTGCCTGCCGGCATCCCCTCCCCGTATAGTGATCGGTGGCGCTCCCGCTGACGATTTCCCGCGAGGTACCCCCGCCCCTGCTTGCAATTGGCACTGGTCTGTTTGCCGCTGCCAGCAATCCTGACCGGTGGCCGTTTCCGCTTTGCCCTGGCTGCGCTAGATTCGCATTTGCAACAGGATCGTCACCATGATCGTCCAGGCCTGTATCAACGGCGCCCGCCCCACCGATTTCCATCCGGCGCTTCCGCTCGACCCGGACGCCATGGCGCGTGATGGCGCGGCCTCGATCGCGGCAGGCGCGGCCGAACTGCATGTCCATGCGCGCGGCGCCGACCGCCAGGAAAGCCTCGCTCCGGAAGCGGTGGACCGGACGGTGGCCGCGCTGCGTCGCGCCTGTCCGGGCACGCTGATCGGCGTCTCCACCGGCGCCTGGATCGAGAAGGATGACAGGCGCACGCTTGCCGCCATCGCCGGCTGGCATGAACTGCCCGACTACGCCTCGGTCAATCTCAGCGAGGCGGCGGCGCCCGAAGTGATGGAAACCCTGCGCGGCCGCGGCATCGGTATCGAGGCCGGTCTGGCCTCGATCGGCGACGCGCTCAGGCTCGCCGCCCTCGACCATGGCGGCCGGGTGCTGCGCGTGCTGATCGAGATTTCCGAGCAGACGGTGGACGAAGCCTTTGCCGTCGCCGACGGCATCGAAAAGGTGCTCCAGCGCGAAGGCATACGACGTTCCATCCTGCTGCATGGCGAGAATGCCACCGTGTGGCCCTTCGTCGAGCGTGCGGCGGCGCGGAAGCTCTCGACGCGTGTCGGGCTGGAGGATGGGAAGCAATTGCCGGACGGAAGTGTGGCCGACGGGAATGCGGCGCTGGTGAAGGCGGCGGTCGGGATTTATCGCAGGGCGTGACTCGCTTCCCCGCCCCGCGACAGTGGGGGAGAGGAACCAAGGCCAAAAAGTCACCCAAACTTCGTCAGCGGCTCGGCCGTTATCTCGACCCATTCGCAGCGCCGGCTCTCGTGATAGAAGGATTGGAAGGGCGGCGGGAATGACGGGTCCGCGAATGCCCCTACTGGAATCGCAGTAAGACCGGGCTGCGTGTCGATGCGGTAGTGAACGGTGGTGCCGCAATCGGGGCAGAAGCTGTAGGTGACTCGCCCGCCCTGCTCGCCGGTGCGCGTGAACTGCAGCGCACGCCCATCTATCACCACATCGGCTTCGGCAAAGCGCACATTGTAGCTGAAAGCGCTGCCGGTGCGCCGCTTGCAGTCAAGGCAATGACACACCGAGATGCGCACCGGTTCGCCCATACAAGTGGCCGACAGCTGGCCGCACGAACATTCGGCGCGTCGCGTGACCATGCTGGCTCCTTTCGACCAACGGATCCGGCACCTTATGCAGTTCGGCGGCGCGGCGAAAGCATGCTGCGGTCGCCTCGTCTCCTACCCCTGCCAGGTCGCCAGGTCCGCCAGTATCCGCGCCTTCACCGCCGTGTCGGCATAGCTCGCATGCACCGACGTGGCGGCGAGCTGGCGGATGGTTTCGCTGTCCCAACCGAAGGTGTCGGCGCAGGCGGCGTAAGAGGCTTCGAGCGTCGTGCCGAGCAGCGCCGGATCGTCGGTGTTGATCGAGACCGGGACACCGGCCTTGCGGAGCGCATCGATCGGATGCTCGGCAAGCGAAGGATAGACGCCGAGCGCGATGTTGGAGATCGGACAGACGCCAAGCGGAATCCGCCGCTGCGCAAGCAAGTCTACCAGGGCCGACTCCTCGATCGCCCGCACGCCATGGTCGATGCGATCGGCACCGAGCAGTTCGATGGCGTCGCGGACACCTTCTGGACCACTCGACTCGCCGGCATGAACGGTCCGCCGCAATCCGGCCGCGGCGGCGCGCCGGAACGCCTCGGCGAAGCGCGGACCGGTGCGGCCTGCGGCCGCTTCGTTTCCGTCGATCGAAAGGGCAACGACGCGCGGGTGCCTGATCCTGCCCAGCAACTCCACCAGCTCGATCGCGTCCTCGGCCGACTGGGTGCGCAGCAGGCTGACGCAGAGCCCGACCGGCGGGTACCCATCCTGCTCGGCGGCCGCGAAACCCGCGTCGAAGGCGTCGATCATGCCGGGGATGTTCCGGTGCCAGTGCGGCCAGTGGGTCGGGTTGACGATAACGTCAGCGTAGCGTACGCCGCTCTTGGCCATGCGCCGCGCAAATTTATAGGCGGTAACGGCCAGTTGCTCGCGCGTGCGGAACGTGCCGCACAGCCAGTCGAGCATTTCGAGAAAGCTCTTCAGATCATGCGCCTCGAAGAGCCTGTCGCGCGGCGCGCGCAGCGGAATGCCAGCCTCCTCGCAATTCCTGATCACGTCGTCGGCCTCGAAGCAGCCCTCGACGTGGATGTGCACTTCGGCCTTCGGCAACCCGATGTAGTCGGTCAATGAAGCCTCCCGAGCTCGCGGCCGCATCAAATCACGAAAGGCGAGGTCAAGGCTTCAAGAAATGATTGAAAGATTTGTGCGGAGGTCGCACGGGAACTGGTTCCTCGCCCCCACGAAGTGGGGGAGAGGTGGCTCGGCGAAGCCGAGACGGAGCGGGGGAGCGCCCTACGAAGGCCCCCTCTCCGTCCGCTTCGCGGACACCTCTCCCCCGCCGTTGGCGGGGGCGAGGAAAGGCACTACTGCGTGTCCGCGTTGGCCCTCAGCTCGGCGCGCTTCTCATCCGACACAACCGCCAGATCCAGTACCTTCTGCAGACCAGCGGCATGGCGGAAGTTCGGCTCGGTCTGGGCGCCGCTCTTCACCGCATCGACGAAGCGCTGGTAGTTGGTCGGCACGGTGCCGGCGTCGAGCTCTTCCCATTTGGCGTTCTCGACATTCTCGCCGGCGCAGGCTTTGAGTAGCGAACCGTTCAGATTGTGCACCACCTCGATGCCGCCCTTGTCGCCATAGATGCGCAGCCGAAGCTCGTTGAGATGGCCGGTCGCCCAGCGGCTGGCATGCACCACGCCGAATGCGCCGTTGGCGAAATCGAGCATCATGGCGAAGCTGTCATTGGCGTCGAGCTGGTAGTCGCCGATGCGGTTGCCCGGTGCCTTGTCGAAGGCGCGCAGCCGGCAGAAGACGTGGTCGATGTCGAGGGCCGCGCCATAACTCGCGAAATCGAGAATGTGAATGCCGACATCGCCGAGCACGCCATTCGAGCCATGGCCGCGCGACAGCCGCCACAGCCATTTCGGATCAGTGCGCCAGTCGCCCCAGAATTTCGACACCAGCCAGCTCTGCAGGTATGACGCCTCGACATGGCGCACCGTGCCGATCTCGCCCGCCTGCACCATCTGCCGCGCCTTCTGCAGCGGCGCCACATTGCGATAGGTGAGATTCACCATGTTGACGACGCCGGCGGCTTCGGCCGCGTCGGCCATCTCACTTGCCTTGCCGAAATTCTCGGCCAACGGCTTCTCGCAAAGCACCGGCTTGCCGGCGGCGATCAGCGCCATGGTGGTCGGGTGGTGGATGCGGTCCGGCGTGACATTGGCGACCGCGTTGAAATCGCCCCAGTCGAGCGCCGCCTCCAGCGAGGTAAAGCGCTTCGGGATCTTGTAGGCATCGGCGTACTCGCCGACGCGGGCCGGATCGACATCGACGGCGCCGACGATGTCGACGCCCTCGATGGCGCTGAAGCGGCGGGCATGCTCCTGCGCCATCCAGCCGGTACCGAGTATCAAAAGCCGCATTGTGCTCCTCCGAGCGAATTGGTTCGATTCAATGATAGGTACGGATGTGGTCTAAGCGTTACGCGGTTCTAGACGGAAAACTGGATTCACCTCAGCGGAAGCCGGCCTCGCCGGCCGCATGCAGCTTGCCGCCGCGTTCGACGATCGGCTCCAGCGCCTTCTCGACCGGCACGTTCGGCGCATCGAGGATGGCCGGCTTCGACCCTTGCGGGTTGTGCGCCCACTTCACCGCATTGCGCAGCACCTTCTGGACGGTGGCGTCGTGATAGGTCGGATAGGTCTCGTGTCCGGGGCGGAAATAGAAGACGTTGCCGGCGCCGCGGCGATAGGTCAGGCCCGAGCGGAACACCTCGCCGCCCTGGAACCAGGAGATGAATACCGTCTCCAGCGGCTCCGGCACGGCGAACTGCTCGCCATACATCTCCTCGTTCTCGAGCTCGAAATACTCGCCGATGCCTTCGGCGATCGGATGGCTCGGGCTGGTCACCCAGAGCCGCTCGCGCTCGCCGGCCTCGCGCCATTTCAGCGTGCAGGGCGTGCCCATCAGCCGCTTGAAGATTTTCGAGAAATGGCCGGAATGGAGCACGATCAGCCCCATGCCTTCGAAGACGCGGCGGGCGACACGCTCGACCACCTCGTCGGCCACCGCGCCATGGTCCTTGTGGCCCCACCAGACCAGAACATCGGTCTCGGCGAGGCGGGATTCCGGCAGGCCGTGCTCCGGCTGCTCCAGCGTGGCGGTCGAGGCGGAGATCGCCTTGTCGGCGTTGAGCGCGCTGGCGATGGTCATGTGCATGCCTTCCGGGTAGATGCCGGCGACCACCTCATTGGTCCGCTCATGGATGTTCTCGCCCCAGACGACAGCGCGTATTGTCATGGATAGCCTCGTGAATGATTGTGAGGTGGAGCCGCCCCGCCGCTCATTCATAAAGGCTTCGGCGGGTATTGGAAGCGGATTTCAAGTGTTGGCTGGACGGGACCTTACGCGGGACGTCTGCCAGCGAGCGCGTCAGCCAGAAAGCTTCCTTCCGAAACAAAGACATAGACCCTTATGCCGCCAAACTGATTCAGCCTCTTGACCCAATTGGCAAGCGCCTTTTCCCGTGCGCAATATTGGCCATGGGCGAAGTGGTTGCAGGGGTAGCGATCTTTGCTTGTCTGGCCGGGGCCGCGCTGGTCAGCCTGATGGTGTATGAGCGCTTTCCCGCCCATCACCGCCAGGACGATACCAGCGCCGTGGTGCGGCTTGCCGCGAACCTCTTCGTGGTGATGTCCTCGCTGGTGCTCGGCCTGATGATCAACTCGGCCAAGAGCTCGTTCGAAACCATCGACCACAACGTCCACACCTTCGCGACGGAACTGATCCTGCTCGACCGCTCGCTCAGGCAATACGGCCCGGAGACCGGTGCCGCGCGCGCGTCGCTCACCGCTTACCTGCAGCGGTTGGTGGACGCCGCCTCGGACACGCAGAGGACACCGACGGTCGCCAACCGGTTGTCGGAGCTGCTGCTCAACCAAGTCGGCGACCAACTGACGGCCCTGAACCCACCCGAAGCGAGGCACGCCGCGACACTGCAAGTCGCGCAGCAGCAGCTTCAGAAGGTGATCGAGCAGCGCTGGGTGCTAGTCGAACAATCCGACGGCACGATCCCGGTGCCGCTGATCGCGCTGCTTGTCGCCTGGCTGATGCTGATCTTCGCCAGCTTCGGCTTCCGGGCGCCGCGCAACGGAACCATCGTCGCCACGTTCCTCATTTCCGGGGCGCTAGCGGCTGCGGCAATCTACCTGATCTTGGACATGGACACACCCTTCTCCGGCCCGATCCAGGTCTCGCAGGCGCCCCTGCAAAGGGCGCTGGCGGAACTGACCGAGTGAGATCACGACATATCGACCAACAGCTTCGCCGCCACCTCGGCGCCATCGGCGCGGACCAAACGGGCGACCTCGCTCGCGCGGATGCGAGTTTCAGATGCAAGCGCGGTCTCCAGCGCCGACGACAATGACTCCGCAGTCAGCGTCGGACCGTCATGCGCGGCGCCGATCCCGAGCTCGGCCACGCGCCGTGCCCAGTATGGCTGGTCGCCGATCTGCGGCACCACCACCTGCGGCGCCCCTGCCCGGCCGGCCGCAACAGTCGTGCCCGCGCCGCCATGGTGGATGACTGCCGCCACCTGGCCAAACAGCGCCTGCTGGTTGACATCGTTGACGGCGAAGCAATCGTCCCGGTCGTCGATCAGGCCGAGCTCGGCCCAGCCATGCGCGATGACCGTGCGCCTGCCCCTGGCGCGGATCGCCTCGATGGCAGCCCGGCCGGCCTCGCTCGCGACCGCAATGGAGCCGAAGCCGACATAGACCGGCGGCGGGCCGGCTTCGAGGAACGCCTCCAGCCCGTCGGGAAGCGGCCGCTTGTCGGCCAGGATCCAGGCGCCGGTCTGCATGGCGGAAGTCAGGTCCGAGGGCAGCCACGGCCCGAGCGTCGGGTCACAGGCGAGCAAAACAGGATCGCCGAAGACATAGTCGCTGACATTGTCCACCGCCGGCAATCCAAGCGACGCGCGGTGGCTGTTGATCGCTTCGCCGAACAGCGCGTTCTTGGTCGCGATATCTGTCTGCCACAGCAACCGATTGTCGGTCACCCCTGCCGGAAGCGGATGCACCGGATACTCATGCGGCCGGTGATGCGCCGACGGCAGCCAGATCGGACAGAAGGTGCCGAGGATGTAGCGCATGCCCTTTTGCTCGGCGACCAGCCGCGCCGCGGCACAGGACGGGAAAGGCCGCAGGCCACCACGGCATCGCAGCCTTCGGCGGCCGCCATGAGCGCATCGTATTGCCGGACGAGGATCTCGGCCGCCTGGCCGGAGATGAGCTTCGCCCGGCTCTCGGGCGAAGCGGCCGCCGAACGCCTGATCATCTCCTTTGCCCATTCGCGCACCGGCGCGAACGCCGGCACCAGCGGCACGCCGGCGCGGGCGCACAGCGCGGCAAATTCCTCATCGCCGGGGACACTCACCCGCACTTCGGCGCCGAGCGCCTGCAGCCGCTCGCCGAGCGCCACAACCGGCTCGACGTCGCCGCGCGAACCGTAGGTCGACAACAAAATCCGCATGCAAAAGCTCCCTTTCCTAAAAACTCAGGCCAAGGGCAGCGTACATACGCCATGGCCGCGGTCTTGCCGCAAGCCCGGGGTGCGCCATATCTATATCCTGGGAGGGGGCGTATATTTTTGCGCCCCCTCAATCTCGCCGATTTCGAGCTTTCCCACCGACAACGTGAGGTCGCCGCCGCTTCGCAGCGGCAAAGAACATGATCCGGCGGAAGCGGAAAGCGGCTATGCCGGCTTGATCAGCCCTGGCGTCCTTCCTGGGCCACCCGCGTGGGCGAACTGGTCAGGCGCGGGACGACGACGAGGCGCTTGATCTTGCCCTTCTTGTAGGCGGACAGGAAGCGGGCGTAGTCCTTGAAGACGAGACAGCCATTGGATTCGGCGCGGCCGCCGCGCAGCATGTAGGTGTGTGCGAGCAGGCCGTCGCGACCAAATTTATTCTTGCCGCTGGTCGGCGTCAGCCGGATCGCCTCGACGCCGTGGAAGCGCGATTCACGCATCGACAGATTGTAGGTGTCGGGCGGGGTCGGGCCGACATTCTTCTTATCGACGAAGCGCGGCTGATCGACCATCGAGCCGAAGCCCGAATGCGCCTCGAGCTTCGAGCCGTCCGGCATGTACACCGTCTTGGCCGAGATATCGTAGACGGCGACGCCATTGCCCATCGAAGGCGAGTTGAACAGGCTCCCGAATGCCCTGCCGAGACCGCCGCGCTCGGGCGTATCCGGCTTGGCGTAGGCGAGCATCTCCGAGGCTTGCGCCTTGCCGCGCTTGGTCGACCCGGTATCGATCGGTTTCGAGCCCTGCACGCCCGGAAGCGCCTGATCTGAACTTCTCAGCGAGCGCGGTGACCGCGGGCCTTCCGCGGTATCGACAGCGGCCGGCTGCGGTTTGGCAGCTTGGGGCTTCGCAGCCTGGGCTGTCTGTGGCTTGGGCGGCTCCGGCTTCCGCGCAGAATTCTGCTCGGGCGCCTCGGTCGCGCGCTCGAGCGTGGCGCGTGGTCTCAGACCCGGAACGGCGATGCTGTCGGGCAATCCGTCCTGCGGCGGCAGCGAGGCGAGCTGCACTTGTCCATCGTCAGCTTGTCCATCATCGGGGGCGCCGGCCGTCGCATCGGGCGCCTCGCCGTTGGCGAGCGCGACCGCGGTCGGCACGTCTACGGTCTCCTCGGGCATGACATTGGCGAGCGCCAGCGCCAGTTCGGAGGCGCGCTGGACGTCGACCTGACTTGAGCCGAAGCGCGCCTCAGCCGGGCCACTCTCTGCCGAACCGATCCGGGCCGGACCGGTCTGCGTCGATCCGGTCTGGGCATCGACGCCGAAGCGGCTCGCCGCCGGCAGGCTCGCAAGCAGGAAGGGCGCGTGCTCGGCGCGCTGGAAGGCATCGGCTAGTTTCTGCGGCGAAAGCCCGGCGCGCTTGATGACGCTGTCGAAACGGTCGGCGACGTCCGCGGCGGAGGCCACGACCATGGCCTTCTCATGTGTTGTACCGATCTTCTCATAAGCGACGCTGTTCGGCGCCACCGGCTTCAGCCGTGCGGCCTTACCGTCATGGGTCGGAGTCGAGGCGGTCAGCGCGGAGCGCTCAAAGCTGGCGGCGAGGCCGACGCAGCCGGCATCGCAGCCTCCGGTGAGCGAGCCCGTCTTATAGGCGCCGGCCGCGGCAAGGCGCGGCGCCCAGGCATTGGCGAGCTTGCGGCGCTGGTCGCCAAGCGCGATGCTGCGCGGCGCAAGCAGGCTCTGCGGCAATCCGTTGGAGGCGGCGGTGAGCGAGGTGCTCACAGAATAAAGGCCGGCCATGGTCGCGACCGACCATAGGGCAAGTGCCACGCCGATAGCGGGCACCACGACCCAGCGTTGGCCGGATCTCTTCGAAGTCAAACCCCTCTCAGGAGTGTCACCCCGGTTCTTCAAACGCAAAAACGCCATACGACCACTCTCAATCGGCATGCCGGTTTGCGGACCTGGCACCCGTCACGATCACAGTTCGCCTGGTGCCCCCTGCACCTTCACGCGTCTGTTGCCGATTGATTCAAAAGATGGACAAAGATGGTTAACCAATCCCTCCACCAGCCGCCAATTTGGCGACGGTCCATACGAAAAAGAGCCCTCCATGGTCTCCGCCACGGTAAAAAAGCTCCCCTTCGCCCGCTTTTGCTGCCCGTTTTTGCGGGCCGAGTCAAGCAAGCGCGAAGGTTCTACCCTCTCGGGCGATCGCCAGCTAAGGACGGATTAAGGTAAAAAAACGGCAGGAAGAACCTGGCGCGGCGAGGTGCGACAGCTGTTCGCAAGCGGAATGCGAAGCGAAATTCCGTGGCGTGAAGGAAGGCTCGTCGCATGCCGAAAATCAGGGACAGAGCTGCCAAGCCAGATCGCTTCACGCCCTGGCCGCGCGGCGCTTCGACAGCGACTGCCACAACTCCGCTTCGGCGGTGAAGCCGTTTTGGAAAGCTTCAATGACGTCGCAGGCAAGCTGTTTTCTTTGGTCCCCGTCCTTAAGGGCCAGACGGCGCTCGTTGCACAGCTGGTCGAATACCCTCTGGAGAAGCTCGAGCTCGACTGGTGTGAATACGCCGCTGTGCTTGGTGAAAGCCATGACGCTTCCCTCCCCCTAAATGGGCGAAAGCGCGATCTACTCTTTCAAGCGTCCGTGTGCCTCTGCTGGGTGCGGACGACAAGATATCCTACACCCTTCGAGGCGGCGTAGCGATTCCTTCGTAGTCGTAGAGCGGGTCCTCAAGCTGAGACACCACGATCGGCCAAGGTCCCGGGCCCACGAGGCCCTGGAGCTGTTCAGCCTTTGAATCGCTTACCCGATGCAACTATTTGTTTTCACGCATTTCCTGACGAAATCGCCGCGCGCTTTCCTGGAGTTGGTTCAAGAACCGGCAAGCGTCGCAAATTCAGCGCATTTGGTCCGGGCCGTCGGCAACCCCCACGTGATGCCGATAGACCATTCCCCAGCCCTTCCAGCCGGTGAACAGAAGGATAAGCACAACGATCAGCGACAGGACGAGGCCAATCGGGATCACCGCCGCCTCACCTTGGGCATATCGCGAGTACCAGTTGTAAAGTTCGATCAGGACGACGATCACGTTGCCGCCGGCGTGAAGCCATACGTCCCGAAGATTGCGGATCTGAGCATCGCCCACTATATCGGTCAGGCCGGCAAGAGCGGCCAGCGCGGCCATGATCAGACCGGCTCCCAGAAGCCAGAGCGAAGCGGTGACCCAGCCCGGATTGCCGGTCCGCCAGAAGATGAGGTCGCAAACGAAGCTCGCGACGAAGAAGGCAATCGGGAACGGTATCAGCATCGCATGAACAGGATGGCCGGCGATGCTTGCCGTGCTGTGCGGATTGTGGGGGATCGTGTGGTTAGCCATCGTAATGCCTCCCGGAGGCGTGGCGAGCGCCGCCCTCAGGCCATATCACAACGCATCACGGGCTTGGCGGCAAAGAGCCGGATACATAGCGAACTCCGGTAGCCTCGGAATGTTCCACAAGCTCGGCCGGTGCGGGCGCTTCAACGCCCGACAGCAACGACCGGCATAGCCCCATATGCCGTTGCGCGGATCTCGGTCGAAACCGAGCCAAAACAAACATTTATGTGCTAGTCTTGCGAGCCATCGAATGAACGGCGGGTAATCGCGATGTTGGAAACGGATAAGGTGTTCGCGGGCTCGGTTCCGGAAAACTACGACCGCTATATGGTGCCGTTGATTTTCGAGCCCTACGCCGCGGATCTGGCGCGACGGGCAGCGTCACTCTCGCCCGGCTCGGTTCTGGAAATCGCCGCGGGCACCGGGGTCGTCACCCGCGCGTTGGCGCCAAAACTGCCCTCCGGCGCAAGCTATGTCGTAACCGACCTCAGCCAGCCGATGCTCGATTACGCCGCTTCGCGGCAAGAACCCGACAGCCGCATCACGTGGCGCCAGGCTGATGCCCTGGCGCTGCCGTTCGAGGACGCGGCCTTCGATGTCGTTTGCTGTCAGTTCGGCGCGATGTTTTTTCCAGACCGCACGCTTGGCTACCGTGAGGCAAAGCGCGTGCTCAAGCCCGGAGGACGTTTTCTGTTCAACGTATGGGACCGCATCGAGGAGAATGACTTTGCGGACGATATAACGAACGCGCTTGCGAGGATTTTTCCGGACGATCCGCCGCGCTTTCTGGCGCGCACGCCGTACGGCTACCACGACACGGCACTGATCCGCCGCGAGTTGGAGGACGCAGGTTTCTCCCGAGTGGTGATCGAGACGCGGGCCGAACAAAGTCGTGCATCCTCGCCGCGCATTCCGGCCGTTGGCTATTGTCAGGGCTCCCCACTTCGCAACGAAATCGAGGCCAGGGACGCGGGTAAACTGGAAGCCGCGACGGATTATGCCGCATCGGTGATTGCGGACAGGCACGGCAGCGGCGAGGTCGCCGCCAAAATTCAGGCGCATGTCATAATGGCTGTGGGCTGAGGCAGTTTATCGAGCAAGGCGCGCATCGGCGAGACCGGGGACGGCTTTCGTCTTGCCGCTAAGCCGCGCCCCCAGCGTTAGCGTCTGCGGGAAATTGCGGACGACCGCCTCTATCAAGGCGGCACCGCCGGGGCCAAGGGCCAGCCGGGCGATGGCGTCAGCGGCATGGACCCGCGTCGAGAACAATCCCCGCCAGGCCGCCTCGTAGCGCCTGCCGGCCGCCTCGAGCTTCCCCTGCCCGTTTGCCGCCTCGCCGAGCTCCAGAGCCAGGAGCCAGCCGGACTGAAGCGCCATCGATATGCCCTCGGCGATGATCGGATGCGACTCGCCGGCGGCATTGCCGACGCGGAAGATGTCCGCTTCGTAGCCGGCGCGGATGCCGGGCCGGATCGGCCCGGCGGCAAGCCACGGACCGTCGCGGCGGGCCTGCTCCAGGGCTTCCCGCGCGCCCCGGCAGGTCGCCATGATGTGATGCTCGACGGCCTCGGCCGCCGAGACCTGGCCGCCGCCCTCGCGGGCAAGGCTGCCGCGCAGCCGGGCGAGCTTATCGCGCCTTATGCAGCAGGAGATCGACATGCGGCCGTGGTCGGCGAGCACCATGCCGCCATAGCCGCCTGGGAATGTTAGCAGCGGCATCAGGTCGGGCGGCAGCGATGATCCGGTGAAATGCGCCTTGAAGCCGAGCAGGTCCGAGGGGCGATTGACCTTTCCAAGCTGGCTCGGCAGCGGCCCCGGCTCCCACGAGCCGTGCGCGGCGACGATCACCGGCGCCCGCAGGATCGTCGCCTCGTTGCCGGAGCTGCCGCCTTTAGCCTGGATCCGTACCGCCTGGCGATCACCGTCGCGTTCGATGGCGACGGCGCGGCAGGGCTGGAAGACTTCAGCGCCGGCCGACCGGGCTGCATCAAGCAGCAAGGTATCCAATATGTCGCGGCCGAGCGCGCGGCCGAAGCCGTCTCTTGCCACGGGTCCGGCACACGCGCCCGGCATCGGCGCCTCGATGCGGGTGTCGCCGGAAAAGAGTCCGACCCGGCGGATTTCGGGACCGGCCTCGGCGCGCCAAGCATCGCTGATCCCCAACCTGTCGAGGAGCGCGAGGTTGCTTGCCGACATATATTCGCCGCACACCTTGCGGCGCGGAAACGCGCTCTTTTCCACGATCGCGACGGCCCATCCGCGCCGGGCGAGCGCCAGCGCCGCCGACGCGCCCGCCGGACCGCCGCCAATGACGATCGCATCGTGGGTGGATGGCCGCCTCATGCCGCATCCCCGGCCGGCATCTGCGCTTCGCCGACGAAGACGTGTGAGAAAAGCCCGGCGCGCCGCTCCTCGAGCGGGCTGCCGCCGGCGGCGCTCCAGAAGTCGGAAAGCTCATTGCCGCGAAAGCCGGCGCGCACGCTCTGGACGGCGTCATGCCGGGTGACGTCGTTGACGCCGATTGCCGGCAGAAGCCGGGCGGCGGTCAGCGCGAAGCCTGTCCTCAGCGGTTCCGACGCCAGGATGAGCGGAGCCTTGCGGCGCAAAAGCGAAAACAGGCGCAGCAGTCCGGCGTCGTCGAAATGATGCAGGAACAGGTTGACCGTGATCGCGTCGAAGCATCTGTCATCCGCCTGCTCCGCCCAGTCGAAGACATCGGCGGTGACGGTTTGGACCGTCCATCCCAGCGCGGCGAAATCCGCCGTGAGCTTCGGCGTGACGAGACCGACGCGATCGAGCATCGTCAGTTCCACGTGCTGCCAGTGCCTTGCCATGCGCCGCGCCACCTTCAGCATGGAGGTGCCGTCGCCGGCGCCGATCTCCAGGATGCGGCCGGGCGGCTTAGGCAGAAATTTCCGCAGCAGCGAGGCCATGATCGGCGCCTGGAACATCAGCGCGTTGATGCGGGCGAGATCGCGGCGCGAGCGAAGCGCCCGCGCATCGTCGGCCGCGAGCCCGTCCAAGATTTCTGGAGCGAGGCTGCGCTGGGCGAGCGCGGTCATGAGACCGTCCTGAACAGCATGGTCTCGGCCGTCAGCCCCGGTCCGAACGACATGCCGCAGCCGAGCAAGCCGCCCGGCTTCTTCAGCATCTCTTCCATCACGAACATGACCGTCGCCGACGACATGTTGCCGTATCGGCGCAGCACCTTGCGCGACGGCTCGAGCGCGGCAGGCCCGAGATCGAGCGCCCTTTCGACGGCGTCGAGAATGCTGCGCCCGCCGGGATGCACGGCCCAGAGGTCGATCGCCTCCGGCGGCCGGCCGCCAAGGATGGCGTCCTGGTTGCTTCGCAACGCTTCCTGGACCGCCGCCGGCACCTTGCCGGAGAGAAACATGTCGAAGCCCTGGTCGCGGATATCCCAGGTCATCAGTTCCCGCTGCTCGTCGGCGACGGCGCAGCAGAAGGAGTTGAGCTCGATGCCTGGCGGCTCGGCGGTGATGAGCGTCGCCGCGCAGCCATCGCCCCAAAGGCAGAAAGACAAAAGCTTCTCCAACTCGGTGGTTTCCCTGATGTGCAAGGTGCATATTTCGATATTGACCAGCAGAATCCTAGCCTCAGGATCGGAGCGGACGATGTGGCGGGCTAGCTTGAGGCCGCTGACCGCGGCATAGCAGCCCATGAACCCGATTATCGTGCGCTCGATGCCCTCTGGCAGGCCGCAGCGCTGAACCAGATCGAGGTCGATGCCGGGCGCGGAGAAGCCGGTGCAGGTGGTGACGATGAGGTGGGTGATGCGCGACGCCTCGTCGCCGAGATGCAGCCCGTCGACGCCGCTTTGCGCCAGGACCGGTGCAGCTTCGCTGAACATCGCCATTCTGGCGGCCGTTCCGGGAAACGCGCCGCGCTTGAAGGTTCCGCCGAGGTCGGCTGACGGCCCCTGGGGGTCAAGGGCGGGAGCAAAGCAAGAGAAGCGGTGCTCGATGCCGGCAAGACCGGCCATGCGTTCGAATATCCTCCTGCGATCGTCGGCCAGCATCGAGGCGGCGTAGCGCAGGTAGAACTGATGGACTTCATGCTCCGGAACCGCTGTCGCGATCCGGTTGATGTAGGCGTTGGCGGACATGTACTGTCTCCCTGGGCCTCGGGCGCGGTGCGAGCTGTTGCCGGGGGGTTCCTTGCTCATGAGCGCCGTCGTCAGGCGCCAGGCACTGAGCGTTGCCTGTTCGATAAACGTTTCGGAAAACCTGTTTCTTCCCTGACGTGTGATCCCGAACCTAAAAGGTTTGGAAGGGATGATAGGCAAAATCAAAGTGTTACAGCCCTTTCCGCGCCCTGGCAGGCAAGGACTTCGGGCCGATCACTTGCTGCCCTGGACCGCTCCGGGCACGATCAACGCTCCCTGATCGCGCTCCGAATATTTGAAGCCGATAAAGAACAGGGCGATGATGATGAGGCAGACCGCCAGCACGGTGGCGAGGATCCTTCCCGGGTTATCGGCAGGCGGTTTGTCTTCCATGGCAGTTCGCCTCGCATATAAACCCTGCGAGAGCGGCAAGGGTTCCGAGTTCCAGCCGCGTTCGTCGGATAGGGAATGCCGAGCGTCCTGCCGCAATCACGTGACATCGATGACGACCATCAGTCCGCCGCCGCCCTTTTCCTCGACATTGTTGTTCGTGGTGTGATGCGGGATGTGGCAGTGGATCAGCCACTTGCCGGGTCGTTGCGCCTTCCAGATGACATCGTAGCGCTGGCCCGGTCCGACATTGACTGTGTCGGCAAGGAAACGGGCCGAAGGGGAAACCGTTTCGCCATCGCGGGCGACGACCTCGAACGGGCCGCCATGGATGTGCATCGGGTGGATGAAGCCGTTGTTGGTGCCGATGAAGCGGACCTTCAGCGTCTCGCCGACCTTCATGCGGATCGTATCGGTCGAGGGATAGGCCTTGCCGTTGATGGTGAAGAAATTCGGCATGCCGCCGTCCATCGGCATCGAAGGATAGGTCAGCCCTTCCCGCACCAGCCATTCCTGCAGCTCGATGACATAGTCATGGTCGGCGGCGACCTCGTCGGCGGGATTGATGGGATCGATGATCAGCGCGCCGTAGAGGCCGAGCGCCTGGGTGCGGTCGGGCCTGGCGTGCGGATGATAGAAATAGGTGCCGTGCTGGGTGGCCGTGAATTCGTAGGAATAGGTTTGCCCCGGCTCGATCGGCGCTTGTGTGATCTCGGCCGGACCGTCCATCTGGTTGGGCAGGATCAGGCCATGCCAGTGCACCGTGGTATCCTCCGGCAGTGCGTTGGTGACGTTGATGCGGACGCGGTCGCCCTGGCGGATATGGATGCGCGGTCCCGGGATCTGGCCGTTATAGGCATAGGCGTCGACCGTCACGTCCGGTAGGATCTGCCAGCGGACCACCGAGGGCCTGAGCTCGAACACCTTTACCCCGTTCTCCACGCGAAACGGCAGATCCTGGTCGCCCTTGGCCGCGAGGCCGTAGGAAGCGGTCACCTGGCGCGGATCGGCCGCCGCCATGTCGCGCATGGCGTCGCCCGGCGTGTCGCGGTCCATGATCATGCCGCGCGGCATGATCACCCCGCCGACGTCGCGGGCCGAGAGCCTGAGGTTCAGCCAGTTCGCCGGCGCCGCCATGCCGATCGCCAACGCCAGCGCCGACACAGCCCCGAGTGCCGCGATCTGCGGCATGGTCGCGTCCGAGCGCATGTGATGGCCAGCAGCGCGCTGGCCCTTCCGAGAGGCCGCGCTGTGTTGGTGATGACCATGGCCGCCCGCGTCGGCCATCTGCATCTGCGCATGCTGCTCGCCGGCAGGACGACGGGCTGCCCCCGTCTCCCGCTCGGTCATCAGCCCATGCTTCAGGCCGCGCGCGACCAGCCAGACATTGGCAGGATAGGCAAACGCGAAGCCGGCGATGACGCCGAGCGACATCACGCCCCAGAACAGCAGCTCGGTCGGCTCCATGGCGCGCATGTCGCGGCCCATCATCAGGAAGCTCATGACCGGCGCCATGCCGGCCATCATGAAATTCATGGAGATGAATTCGGGCAGGAAGCTCTTCTTCACATTGTCCCAGTAGCTGCCGCCCATCATCGATTTCATGAACAACGACTGGAAGATGAACAGGCCGAAGGCAAAGCCGGCGAGGTATTCGACGATGAGGTCGAGCCACATCGGCAGGCCGAGCGTGGCGGTGACGACCGCGGCAAGGATGATGCCTGTGGCATCGCCGGCGACGCAATGGATGGTAGAGCCGACGCCCTGCTTCCAGAGCGGGCCGGTGAAGGCCTCGTGCTCGCCGGGACGCGGCTCCTTGTCAGCAAGCACGTAAAGCAGCAGACCGATCGGGCCCATATAGAGCGTCACAAGGATGAAGCCCCATTTCATCACCACCGGTTCGGGATTGTTGCGGTACTGGTCGAAGCCGACATAGAGCGTCGACGCCGCCGCGAGCACGAACCAGGCAAGGAGGAAATAGTCGATCGGTTGGATGAGCAAGATGCGCCTCTGCTCGATGAAACGGCTGGTTGCATCCCCTGCGCATGAACGCGGCCGGGGCCACTACGATCCATTCGCCGGAAAATTCCGGCGCAGGGCCTCGATCGCGCTTGACCTTCCAGCAACTGGAACCCTTAGCGTCCGGGGCGAGGCCGTTCGGCGGGACCTTCTGATCGAGATCGAGGAGAAAAAAATGCATCGACGCGGCTTTCTGGCGGCAGGACTGGCGGCGGTTCTGGCGAGCCCACGCGCGCTGGCGCAGATGAAGATGGACGGCATGTCGAACATGGACTCCATGCCCGGAATGGATATGGGTGGCCATGCCGGCCATGACATGGGCGCCATGGGCCAAGGCCCAGCCGCGCTGCCCGAGGGCGAGGCGCTGCGCGAATTGCCGCTGCTTGCCAACGAGGCCGGGCAAACCGGGCTGTTCAAGGCGAGGCTGACGGCGGGACCCGCCACGGCGCGCTTTGTCGCCGACAAGGACACGCCGATCCTAGCTTATAACGGGACCAGCCCGGGCCCGCTGATCGAGGCCTATGAGGGCGACCGCGTCGAGATCACCTTCGCCAACCGGATCGAGGGCGAGCCAAGCACCATCCACTGGCACGGCATGCCGGTGCCTGCCGACCAGGACGGCAATCCGATGGACCCCGTGGCGGCGGGCGCAGACCGCGCCTACGCCTTCGAGCTGCCTGAGGGCTCGGCCGGCTCCTACTGGTATCATCCGCATCCGCACGGCAAGACGGCCGAGCAGGTCTATCGCGGCCTTGCCGGCGCCTTCGTCGTCAAAGCCAAGGCCGATCCGGTTCCGGCCGAATACGGCGACACGGTGCTTATGTTCACCGACCTTCGCCTTGCCGCCGACGGCTCGATGCCCGCCAACACCATGAACGACGTGATGAACGGCCGCGTCGGCGACCATGTGCTGGTCAACGGCCAGAAGAACCCGCGGCTCGCCGTGGCGATGGGCGCGAAGCGTCGCCTGCGGCTCTACAACGCCACCAATGCGCGCTTCCTCAGGCTCGCCTTCGCCAACGCCGCGATGACGGTGATCGGCAGCGACGGCGGCCTGCTTGAGGCGCCGGTGGCGGTCGACGAGATCCTGCTCAGCCCGGCTGAGCGCGTCGAACTGGTCGTCGCCTTCGACAAGCCGGGTGCGGCAACCCTCACCACGCTCGATTACGACCGCGGCTGGATGGGTCCGGGCAGGCCGGCGGACGCCGGACTGACGCTGCTGACGGTCGATGTCTCGGATACACCGGCTGAAGCGATGCCGCCGCTGCCCGAGCGGCTGAGGCCGATCGCGCCGCTTGGGGCTCCCACGGTCAGCCGCCGCCTCGTCTTCACCGAGACCATGGCGATGAACGCCACGGGCATGGAGATGGGCTTCCTGATCAACGGCAAGGCCTTCGACATGCAGCGTGTCGACATCGTCGCCAAGGCCGGCGAAACCGAACTCTGGGAAATCGTCAACCACGCCGACATGGATCATCCGTTCCATGTTCACGGCACGCAGTTCCAGGTGATCGAGCACGAGCGCGACGGCAAGATCTCAAATCCGCCCTGCCTGGCGTGGAAGGACACGGTCAACGTGGCGCGCGGCGAGACGGTGCGGCTCATCACGCGCCAGGAGCGGCCGGGACCGCGCATGTATCACTGCCACATCCTCGAGCATGAGCAGCTCGGCATGATGGGCGTTGTCGACGTTAAGGTGTAGGAGGTCTTCGTCGTGAACATCGGCATCGCATCGGAACGCTCCGGCCTGCCTTCGAAGACGATCCGCTATTACGAAGATATCGGCCTGGTGAGACCGGACCGCACGGATAACGGCTATCGCGACTACTCGGTGGCCGACATCCACGAATTGCGCTTCCTGCAGCGCGCGCGCAGCCTCGGCTTCTCGGTCGACGAGTGCCGCCAGTTGCTGTCGCTCTATCAGGACCGCAACCGCGAAAGCGCCGACGTCAAGGCGATCGCCGAGGCCAAGCTGGCGGAGATCGACAGAAAGATCGCCGAGCTCGCCAGCCTGCGGCGCCTGCTCAGCCACCTGGTCGAGCATTGCCAGGGCGACGACCGACCGGACTGCCCGATCATTGACGAGCTGGCCAGAGAAGGCACGGCGCATTGAGGCGGCGACATATGCTCGTGGCGGCACTGCTGACGCTTGCCGCAGCACCCTCACCAGCGGCAGCCGGTGGCGCCGCCGACACGCTCGTCGAGGCGCGCCAGGCCTCGATGAAGGAGATGGCGGCCGCCGCGAAAGCGATCGTTGAAATGTTCGATGGCAAGCGCGCTTATGACGCGCCCGGCTTCAAGGCTGCGGCGAAGACGCTCAGCGTCCGCACCGGCCCTGCCCTGATCGCCGAATTCCCCGCGGGTACGCTGGGCGCGCCGTCAGGCGCCAAGCCGGAAATAGACCAGGCCCGGCCGGAATTCGAGGCGCTCGCCCGCCATATCGGCCGGCTCGCCGAAGCGCTCGCCGCCAAGGCCGACAACGCGCCGCCTGGGATCACCGGCGACATGCGCATGGGCGCCACGCTGCCGATGGATGGCGGCAGCCTGCTCGGCAAGCGGCCGGGCGCGGCGCAAGCCGACCCCGCCGGCATGCCGGCCGAACATCTCCTGCATCTCATCCTGCAGGATTGCTCGAGCTGCCATTCGAAATTTCGTCAAAAGGTGGAGTGAGGTACGCCCTAAACCGCGCGATGATCGGCAGGCACCGTTCTGCACAATTAGATCAGGTTGTGCTAATATGTAGTGCCATGCTCATGCGTGCATGACAGGTTTAGGGAGGATGCGATGAAAACGATGAATCGCAGGTCTGCTATCGCTCTCGGCGTGACGGCTGCCGCGATGGCGCCCCTGTTCACAACGGCAACGTTTGCGAAAACCAAGAAATACGGCCCGAAGGAAGGCAAGGAGATCGCGCCCGGCGTCAGGATGGTGGAAGTCGGCACCGGCAATTCCGACATTCCCGCCTATAAGAGCATCGCGATTGTCGACGTGGTGTTTCAGCCCGGAGCACACGCGCCTCAAAGCGTGATGCCTAACGACATGGTGTGCACCATTACCTCCGGCGCATTCACCATCAAGAAGGTGGACAAGGAGTTCAAGCTCAAGGTCGGCGACGTGTACACCTGCGCCAAGGGCAAGACCGATGAGGCGACGAATACGAGCAAGGAGGTCGGCGTCCATCGCATCGCCATGCTGATCCCTGCGTAGAAAGAGGAGCGGTGCGGCGTCCGGGTCGGATCGCCGAACCGCTTCAATCATTTTTTGCGTAATTCCGGACCCTGGCGACCTGCCAAGGGCGGCCGGAGAGCGGCGTCGCGACTCGCAAGGCCACGAAGACGCCGGCGCCTCGGTGCGCTCAGCCGGCCATGTGGCGGCGCACTACCTTCCACTCCTGCCAGATCAACCACATGACGATCGCATCGAAGACGGTCAGCGCGAGCAGGCCGGGCGAATGCGTGTAGGAGTAGCGGTAGACCTGATAGACCATGAAGGCGCCTAGCGCCGCGAGCGAGGCCGGATAGGCCCACAGCTTGCCGCGCAGCAGGCCAATGACCAGAAGCAGCTTAATCAGGCCGTGGCTCAGCAGATAGAAGGCATAGAAATGTTTGCTGGCGACTGAGAACTGGCCCGCCATCTGCGACAAATGGCTGGCTATGAAATCGTTCGGATCCTCGATCAGTTCCTCCTGGGTGAACATGTTGACCCAGGAAGCGATGGTATCGGTGGTGACGAGGTAAAGCAGAATGCCGCCGACGCACTCGATCAGCGCATGGGCACCTTTCAGCCATATGCTGACCTCAAAGAGCTGGTGAATGCGATGCTCTTCGGCGGGCTTCAACGATCGACCTCACGACAAACAAGGGAAGCCAGACAAGAATGGACGCTTCGCTCACGCACTGGATCAACTCGGCTGCCGGCATCAGTCCGCTCCTTGATAGGACATTGATCGCCATCTCACAATTCGGCGTGCCGCTGATGGTGATCGCGGTGGCGGTGCAGTGGTGGTCGAGGACCGACCGACAACATGTGCGCCATGCCTGCCTGTCCGCCGGCCTCTCCTTCCTGCTGGGTCTTGGCATCAACCAGATCATCCTGCTGTTCGTCCATCGAATCAGGCCCTACGACGCCGGCGTCACGCATCTCCTCATCGCGCCCAACGCCGATTGGTCGTTCCCGTCCGATCACGCAACCGCCAGCATGGCGATCGTCGCCGCCTTTGCCATGCAGGCGCTGCCGCGCCGGACGCTTGCCCTGTTCGCCGCGGCGCTGTTGATCTGCTGGTCGCGGCTCCATATCGGCATCCACTATGCCGGCGACGTCGTTGGCGGCGCCGCAACCGGGGTCGCCGCCGCTATCGCGGTGCGGCTTGCCTACCGCGAGAACTCCCGGCTGGACACGCTGGCGACGAGGATACTCTGAAGCGCGGCGCGCCACGTTGCACCGGCATGATCCCGAAGTAACTGGCCAAGGCAACCCGAAGGCGAACCCGGAAGCTTCCGGGAAGGACATCGCCCGCGCAGCCTTCAAACCGTCATCGCAAATACTTGAGGAGACTTGAAAGGGTCAACGGAATCGCCCCGATCAGTCCATCCATATTAAGTTTCGCTAATGCAACTTTGAGAGTAATATCCTGCCCGACGCGTTCCAGGTCCTCATGGGACAGCAGCCAACTCCAAAGAGCGGGAGCTGACCGTTGCGACGCGCCGATCGAACTGGCGCTCGCGAAGGAGTAAGCCATGCGCATCCATTCGAGCCATGTGTTCCTGGCGGCCCTTGCCGCCACCTGGGCATCCGCCGCGCCCGCGGCCGACAAAAGCGAAAAGCAGCTGATTGCGAATGCGATCTCGGCGGCGCCGAAGTCGGTCGGCAAGAACGCCGCCGTCATGAACTGGGATATGAAGACGCTGAAGAAGGGCACGAACGGCTTCACCTGCTTCCCGAACGACCCGGGGACGCCCAGCGACGATCCGATGTGCGTGGACGAAAACGGGATGGCGTGGATGCAGGCCTACATGAAGAAGCAGGCGCCGCCGGAAGGCAAGGTCGGTTTCGCCTATATGCTGAAGGGCGACAGTGCGGCCAGCAACACCGACCCCTTCGCGACCAAGCCGCCCGAAGGCGCCGACTGGCTGCATGACGGGCCGCACGTGATGATCATGAACTCACCAGCCCTGATGGCCATGTATCCGCACGAACCGGATCCGACCCAGCCCTATGTGATGTTCCCCGACACACCCTACGCGCATCTGATGATCCCGGTGAAGTAGCCGGTGAAGCCGGTTTCCGCCCGGCCAAGCGATAGAGCGGTTCAGTTATTTGATGGAAACTCTGAACCGCTTCAACGAGCATCTAAAGACCGAGCGTAGCGGCCGCCAGCGCCAGGTATCGGCCAGCCTTGGCGATGGTGACGATAGCGAGAAAGCTCCATAGGGGCTCGCGCAGCACGCCGGCCATCACCGTCAGCGGATCGCCGACAACCGGAGCCCAGCTCAGCAGCAGGCTCCATCTCCCATAACGGTGGTAGCGCGCTGCCGCGCGGTCAAGCGCGGCAGGCTTTGCGGGGAACCATTTGCGGTCGCGGAAGCGATCGATACCGCGGCCCAGTAGCCAGTTGACCGCCGAGCCAAGCACATTCCCGATCGTCGCGACCAGAACCAGCGCGCCCGGCGAATGGGTCCCGGCCATGAGCAGGCCGACCAGCACCGCTTCCGACTGCAGCGGCAAGATGGTCGCCGCGGCGAAGGCCGCCAGGAAGAGTCCGCCGAAGGCGGCAAGGTCACCAAGCATTGCGGCCCGTCAATTCGCCTTTGATCATTTCGGATGCCGATCATCGACGACCTGGGGCACAAAGACCATCGCTCCGCCGCGATTTTGGGCGGCGCGCATCACAAAAGTGACGTTCTGGCCACGTTATATGCCGGGTTCATGCAGCCAACACAGGGTTCCGGTCATGGATGCCAGCGAACTGCAGGCCATAGGCGATACGTTGATGCGCCTCGTCACCCCCGACATGACACCAAAGGAGCTGGTCAAGGCCGTCCGCAAAGTGCATCCCGACGCCAAGAAGAAGGACATCGCCCGCGCCGCTTTCCACGCCATCATCGCCAATGCCGACCAGGATCTCGGCAAATCGCGAAACCTGCAGGCCTTCGCGCTCGCCGAACGCACCCAGCAGGCGGAATAGCGACGACCGACGATAGCTGCAAATTGCACCGATCGAATTGTGAGAAAATTAATCAGCGATTTCTAATATTATGGGTCAACCGGCAACGGACTCCGGCGACGGACCCATGACCAAGAACCTCGGCAACGCCAAGCCCAACGCTCCGGTGCGGGAGACAAAGCCCTCGCCGTTCAGCAGGATGGCGCCGGCGCTGTTCCCGCTGTTGGTCGTCGCGCTCGGCTATTTCGTCGGCAAGCAGTTCTTCGGATTTTAAAGCGGGCGCGCTTCCGGCTTCTTCGTTCTGCAGCAAACCGATTGCAATATGCAATCAGGCTGTGCATCCTTGGCGATCGAGCAAGCCAGAAGGAAGCGCCGGTGGCGAGGATCATCTATTCCATGCTGATGTCGCTGGACGGCTATATTGCCGGGCCGGACGGAAGCATCGACCTGCCGGTGCCCGAGGAAGAGCTGCACCGGCACTTCAACGAGGACATGCGGCTGACCGCGATCGCGCTCTGCGGGCGGCGCCTGTACGAGACGATGCGCTTCTGGGACAGTCCCGACCGGAAGACCGGCGCCGAAGAGGTCGAGCGCGACTTCGCCCACGCCTGGCGGGAGACGCCGAAGATCGTCTTTTCGACGACCCTGCGCGCGGTCGGCGCCAATGCCCGCCTGGCGGATGGTGACGCCGTAGCGGTTGCAAGGTCGCTCAAGGCGGAGACGGATGGCCAGATCAGCGTCGGCGGCGCCGAACTGGCCGGGCATCTGGCCCGCGCCGGCCTGATCGACGAATACCGGCTCTACATGCATCCGGTCGTGCTGGGCGGCGGCAAGCCATATTTCCAGCATGGATTGTCGCTCGCGCTAAGGCCGCTTGGTACGCAAAGCCTTTCGCAAGGTGTGACGCTGCCGCGCTACGCGCCTGCCTGAAGCGCGTCGCGATCTTTCAGATTTGCTCCATGCGCTTTAGGGTTTTGATTTTACACATGTCTTTACCCGAAACCGGTTCCACTTTCGGGAGACATGCTTTAAGCGCCGCAAGTTCACGCCGGCCAGCCGAAGCGGGATCAGGAAAGCCGCCGCTCGGCCGTTTGCGCCGCCCGTGCTGCTTTGGTCTTAGGGCCTAGGTCGTTCTTGCCCTTGCATGAGCACGAGCGCATGTTCGAGAAAGCCGGCAGGCTCGCAAACTCCGGTCAGGCCCGGCCGCCGAACCCAATACACCCCCCCAGGCTGCCGGGCCGCCGGCGCGGCGGACGCTTGCGCAAGCAGCCTTCGACCACATCACATCCGATCCGAACCATGCCGGACATGTCCCGGCCTCGCAATTCGCCTGAACGCGTTCGAGACGCGCTGGCGTATCGTTGCGCAAGCGGTGCGACATATCGAAGTCGAATTCCGCCGAGCATGCCCTAAAGCGCGTCGCGCGGATTCGGGCGACCGCTTCAGGTCCTGTTTCTATGCATGTCGTTTTCGCAAAACCGCTGCACTCTTTGCGCGACATGCATTAACCACGGTTTCGAAACCTGTCTTTTTTACACAACCGCCGGCGGTTTCTCGATATTCTTATTTGCGATGTCGAATCGGCGGGCATCCGGCGACTGCTCTCCTACTAAAGACTAATGCGCTGATGCTTGCGGCAACCCTTCGCACGTTAAATCGTATTGCTGTTCAAGGATGCAATTCTTGGGGCAACGAGCTGGAGCTGCACATGGTGGCAGGCGAACCAGACAGTGTCCGCGTAAAGGGCATCAATGGCCAGTGGATCGTGCGCGTCGTCGAGGGCGGCAGGCTGACGCAGCAGGTGTTCGACATTCACGCGGAAGCCGAAGCCTTCGCCGAGGAGGAACGCCACCGGCTGGGCCTGCCTGGCGAACCGCCGGCCGAGGAGTTCTTCGAGGTAAAGCGGCGCGGCGGGCGCGGGCGCTGACACGATCCGGCACGCAAGCTCCTGGCACGATTGGATCCACCCCCGCGACGGGGTGGTTTGCACTTGGTGCGAAAATGCGGGAACAATCGGCGGACGGGGAAGTGCTGCCGATGTGCAATCTCTACAACATCACCACCAGCCAGGAGGCGATCCGCCAGTGGACGCGCGCGCTGCGCGACATTTCGGGCAATCTCGAGCCTTCGGTCGACATCTATCCCAACCAGCCGGCGCCGGTGGTGCGCAACTCGGCCGACGGCAGCCGCGAGCTTGCCATTCTGCGCTGGGGCATGCCGACGCCGCCCGAGCGGGTGCGCGGCAATGCCGATTCCGGCACCACCAACATCCGCAATCCGCAATATGCCCACTGGCTGCCATCGAGAACCGCTGCGTTGTGCCGGTGACGAGCTTCGCCGAGCCCTCGCCCAAGCCCGGCGACAAGGATCCTGAGACCGGCGTGCAGAAGAATTTCTGGTTTGCGCTGAGCGAGGAGCGGGCGCTGTTTTTCTTTGCCGGCCTGTGGACGCCGTGGCATGGCGTCCGCAAGGTGAAGGAAGGTCCAGGCGACCACGAGCTCTACGGCTTCCTGACAACAAGGCCCAATGCGCTGATCGCTCCCATCCATGAGAAGGCGATGCCTGTGATCCTGACAACGCAAGAGGAGACCGAGCTGTGGCTCACCGCGCCATGGTCGGAGGCGAAGACGCTGCAACGCCCGGCACCTGACGATGCGCTCGCGATCGTCGAGAAGCCAGCGACGCAGATCAAGTTTCCGGCGGAACCGCCGGTGCAGGGATCATTGTTTTAACCCCTCGCCTTCTGCAGCACCCAGATATAGCCCTTGGGCGGGTGATCCTGGTCGATGAACTGGGTCTTCACCTCCGTGTCGCTGCGGCCGCAACGCTTGCAGCGGAAGCGGATGGCTTCGAGCGGCTTATTCCAGCCGACCACCTTGGCCACGTCGTTCGCCTTGAAGCGGCCGACGTGGTAGCAGTGGCGGCATTCGACGACGAGCAGCATGTTGGCCTTGGCCGCCCGGCCAACGCTGTCCATGGGTCCGGCCATTTTCTCATGTCCGGTCTGAATAATCCTCGGGCAGTGGCAACAGGCCGAGCCAGGCGGCGCGGAAATCGGGCTCCCGGCCCGCCACCGCGCCCATCACCTCATGCAGCCTCTCCACCAGGCCGCTGAGCCGCCAGTACATTTCGCCGTTGGTCTTGAGGTTGAGCTGCGCCGCCAGCACTGACTGACGCAGCTCCAGCGCGTCACGAATGATCGCCTCCGCCTCCGACCGGAACAATCTGTCATAGCGGCTTTTCCGTCTGCCCAATGCGGCTCTCCGTGATCTCGAGCAACCGCCCCATCTCCTGACAAAATAGGAACCCATTCCTCAGCGAGTCAATTCGCCCTTGACATTTTTGTTCCCTTTTTGTTCACATGCTGATATGAACTGAAGGGGAGCAACGGAGATGGACCATATCGTCAGGCTCGACAGCCGCCAGGAAGCGGCGCTTCAGGCGATCGCGGAGCGCTTCATTGCCCAGCACAAGGGCGACCCGGTGAAGGCGCTGAAGGAGATGATCGTGCTCAACGGCCATCTGCAGGAGCGGCTGGATGCGCTCGGCACGGGACGCAGAGGCTGCGCGTTAGGAAGCTAGTGCGCGATGGGTCGGCGCTCTACGGCGCCCCCCTCTGGCCTGCCGGCCATCTCCCCCACTTGGGGGGAGATTGGCAGCTCTATCGCCAACGCTCTTCCTGCAACGCTGAAGATTGGCGAAAGCTGTCACGACATCCGATCTCCCTCCTCGTGGGGGAGATGGCCGGCAGGCCAGAGGGGGGCGCGAAGGAACACGGCCTCCGAGGTTAGCAACGCGGTGACCGAACTGAATCTTACGCCTTCACCCGCTTCAGCGCCTGCGCCATGCAGTGGATGCCGCCGCCGGTCTTGGAGATCTCGCTCATGTCGACGGCCGCGACCTCGAAGCCCTGCGCCTTCAGCTTTTCGATCAGCGTCTTGCTGGAGGTCGGCGCGATCACCCTGTCCTTGCCGAGCGACATGAAGTTGCAACCGAGCGCCATCGTGTCCTGGAAAGGCACGTCGATGATCTCGTGGCCCTTGCCTTTCAGCCAGTCGACGATGCCGGGCTCGGTGCAGGCGAGGCACACGGCGGTGAGCTTTTCGGCGATCGGCACCACCATCAGGTCAATGTGGACATAGTATTCGTCGATGAAGGCGATGCGGGTCTCCCAGCCTTCCTTGTCGAACCAGGCCTGCACCTGGCGCGCACCCTCTTCCTGCGTGCGGGCGCCGCCGCAGCCGATCAGCACCACGCCTTCCTCGATGACGTTGAAGTCGCCGCCCTCGAAGGTGCCGGCCGTGACCATGTCGTAGATCGGGATGCCGAGCTTTTCATAAGTACGGATGGCGGCATAATTCTCGCCGCGCCGCCACCAGTTGGCCATGGCGGTGATGAAGGCGCCGTAGGGCGTCATGACGCTGGAGTCGCGCGAATAGACCTGCATCGGCAGTTCCGGCGTCGGCTCGTGCCAGTGGATGTTGACGCCGAAATGCTCGTAAGCCGCGACGAGGTCCTTGTGCTGCGCCTGCGCGATCTGGACGTTGCAGGGCGCCTCGCGCAGATGCTTCCGCGACAGCGAGCTGGTCGACAGGTGGCGCAGGAAATTGGGCGAGCCGAGCAGCACGTCGGTCAGCACATCGGTTTCGTTAGCGAAGCCCCAGGCGGTCAGCGGCTTGGTGCCGCCATTGGGGTTGCGGCGCTGCAGCGAGAAGGGTTCGGCGACAATGCGGTCATGGACGGTCATGGTGTTCTCCTCGATTTGATATTTGTCATGCAGTGGAAGCGGCCGGGATACACCAGTCGCGCCCGCGTGGCGTGGTGACATATTCCGGCCAGCGGAAGTTGATTGGCGGCTCGTAGTCGCAAAGCGGCGCGATCCAGTTTGCGCCGCCGACGCCGCCGCCGGTTCGCTTGACGAACTCGTCCATCGCGGCCTCGCGCGCGGCCTTGTCTTCGAGCAGGCGCAGCGCGGTGAGCGCAACCGTCTTCGAGGCGCAGGTGACCATCGGGTCGATGGTGGCTGAAATGCCGCCCAGCGCGTTCATCACCCAGGAAGGATAGGCGTGGCCGTTTGCCGAGCGCAGCGCCGGCCGGGCGACGTAGAAGCGCGACGTCGGCGCATGCCAGCTCATGTCGGTGTAGTCGTCCGAGGTGGAATTCACCTGCGAGGGCGGCAGGTCGCGGCGCAGGATCGCCTCGGCCTCCTGCGGCGAAATCAGCCGCTCCAATTCGTCGATGAACGGATTTTCGGTCGCCTCGCCGCCGGCATTGACCTGGACCTCGCGGGCGATCGCCCTCGCCTCTTCGTTCCATTGCGGCGCCCCGACGGCTGCAAGCGACTGATAGGTGATCCCGGCCATGGCGTGGTTGGCGAGGCCCGGCCGTGACTTCGAAACCCAGTAGCGCCCGTAGCGGCAGCCGGTCATCTTCGCGGCTGCCTCCGCGTTGCGGTCGAGCACTGCGGTCACCTGCTCGGCCATGGCAATGGTCGGCACGCGGATCATGTACTGGATCTCGGCCAGCCCCGCCGGCAGATTGTCGGCCGTTGCCTGGCCCGCGGTGAGGATCGCTTCGCTGATCGACCAGCCGCCCTGATGCGTCAGCATGGAATCGCGCAGCGCCTTGGAGGCCATGTACATCATCATCAGCGCATCGTTGGCGCCGGGCGCCCTGACCGCCGAATGCGCCTGCGGAATCGGTGCGCCATCGCTTGCGCGAACCCAATTTTCGGGCTCGTCGCAGACGAAGCGATAGATCATCGAATAGGCCGCGCCGCAATGCGTGTCCCAGCGCGCCGTGTTGCAGAGCGGCAGCATGTAGAAGGGATGGAAGGAGATCATGCCGGCCAGGCCGTCATAATAGCCCTTGGCCGCATGGATCGGCTTTGAGCCCCTCACCTTCTCGGCAGGCTCGCCGGTGAAGCGCAAAGTACCTTGAATGTTGTGCTGCTGCATGGCCGCCTTGGTGGCAAGCAGTCCGCCAAGGCTTCCGATGCCGAGCCCCGAATGCGGATCGGTATGGCCGCCGGCCTCGACGCTGAGACCTGGCCGAGGCTGCTTCACCGTTGCCGCATCCTGGCAGTTGCCGGGCACGGCGTCGTATTCGGCATACATGCCGATCGTCGGGCCCTCGCCATTCGTCCAATGAGCGCAGAAGGCGGTCGGCATGCCGCCCGACCCTTCCTCAACGGAAAAGCCCTCGCGCTTCAGCCGGTCGACATACCAGGCGACCGACTGGTACTCGCGCCAGGCGGTCTCGCCGAAATCGAAGATGGTGCGCGTCCAGGCCGACAAGAGCGGCTGGATGCCGTCGATACAGGCAAGCGCTGTTTCCTGCGCGGAAGTCGTCACCGGTTTCTCCATGACCCAAGAAAAGCAGTGAAGCGGCTCATCAAAAAGTGATATGTTTTCCCGGCTCTTGCAAATTCGGTTCACCTGAGGCCTCTTGCGCATACCATCCACGCAGGCGCTGCGCGCCCTCGACAGCTTTGCTCGTCACGGCAGCGTATGGCGCGCCGCCGACGAGCTCCACCTCACCCGAAGCGCGGTCTCGCATCAGCTCAGGCTGCTCGAACGCGACCTCGGCTTCGATCTGTTGCAGCGCATCGGCAAGGGCGTGGCGCTGACGCCGCGCGGCCAGCGCTACGCGGCCGACGTCCGAAAGGCGCTGACCGTGCTCGGCGACGCGAGGACGCAAAACAGTGGCGCCGGGGTCGGCGGCTCCTTCGCCATCTCCTGCCCGCCGGGCTTCGCCTCGATGTTCCTGTGCACCCATATCGGCGAGTTCCAGCAGATGTATCCGGACGTGACGCTCTCGGTGCTGACGCCGCGGCGACTCGACGATGTCAGCAATCCGGATGCCGACGCCTTCATCGCCTTCGGCGTCGGCAACTGGCCGAACCGGGCGGTGGAACTGCTCTGCGAAGTCTCCTTCACGCCGCTCTGCAGCCCGAGGCTGCTCAACAAGGTCGGCGGCTTTTCCAAACCCGCCGACGTGCTGCGCGCCAGCCTGCTGCATCTCTCAGACACCGAGGACTGGGCGCGCTGGCTGGCGCTGTCCAAGGTGGAAAATCCCGATACCGAAGGCGGCATCTTCTTTTCCGACATGAATCTCGTCTTTTCGGCCGCGATCGCCGGCCAGGGGATCGCCCTGGGCGACGAGCTGACCGGCCGCCAGGCGCTGAGCGAAGGCAGGCTGGTCAAGCCGTTCGAGGCGTCTGTGCCCTCGCCGCGCTCCTACTATCTGGTCTTCGAGCACGCCAAGGCGGGCCACCCGGTGCTCAATGCCTTCAGCGAGTGGCTGAGGGCGAAGCTGTCGGAGAACAGGCTGGCGAAGTATTAGGTGGACGAAGAAATAGCTGATCTCCCCCCTTGCGGGGGAGATGTCCGGCAGGACAGAGGGGGGTGTGACGGATCGCCGGCCTTCGAGCTTTTTCCAGGGGGACTTTGGCGAAGGTCGCGACGATGATTTATTGACAGCATGGCAGGACAGCACCCCCCTCTGCCCTGCCGGGCATCTCCCCCGCAAGGGGGGGAGATTAGCAGCTTCCACGTTGGCGCTCGCCCCCAAACGTGAATCAAATTTGCCGATCAGGCGAAAACTATTCGGTTGCGGTGAGCCGCGGCGCTGCCTACGATTTGGATCAACGGTGAGGAAAGAGGCAGGATGCAGCAACCCGGCCGGGCCGCAGAGATCAAGGCGAATGGGATCGGCAAGAGCTTCGGCTCGTTCCGGGCGCTGGACGATCTGACGCTCGATATCGGTCGCGGCGAGTTCCTGACGCTGCTCGGGCCATCCGGTTCCGGCAAGACCACATTCCTGATGATTTTGGCCGGCTTCGTGCAGCCGAGCGAGGGCCGGCTTTTCAGCGACGGCGTCGACATCACCGACCGCCCGGCCGAGCAGCGCGCCGCCGGCATGGTGTTCCAGGGCTACGCCTTATTCCCGCATATGAGTGTGGAACAGAACATCGCCTTCCCGCTCAAGGTGCGCAAGAAGTCGGCCGCCGAGATCAAGCAGCGCGTCGGCGAGATGGTCGAACGCGTCGGCCTCAAGGGGCATGAGAAGAAGCTGCCGGCGCAGCTTTCCGGCGGCCAGCAGCAGCGCGTGGCGCTGGCTCGCGCGCTGGTGTTCGAGCCGGGCGTGCTGCTCCTCGACGAACCGTTCTCGGCGCTGGACAAGAGCCTGCGCGGCCAGATGCAGGCCGAGATGAAGCGGCTGCACCAGGAGACCGGCACCACCTTCGTCTTCGTCACCCATGACCAGAGCGAGGCGCTGGCGCTGTCGTCGCGTGTCGCCATCTTCAACCACGGCAAGCTGTTGCAGGTCGGCAGACCGGACGAGGTCTACGACCGCCCGGCCAACCGCTTCGTCGCCGAGTTCCTAGGCGAGATCAACATGCTGCCGGTCAAGGGCGTGCGCCCTGCGGACAATGGCGCGACGGGCCTGTGCGAAGACCGCGCGGTCAGCATGCGCTGCAAGGCCGAAGCGATAAAGGGCGACGCCATCCTCGCCATCCGGCCGGAGCATATGTCGATCGCGCCCGAGGCCGCTGCTGGTGAGAACGGCATTGCGGCGACCGCTGTCGCCTCGACCTATCTGGGTGCGGCGACCAAGCTCGACCTCACCACGCGCCAGGGCGCCAAGGTCACCGTCTCGGTGCCGAACGAGGTCGCGGCATCGGCTTTGAGCAAAGGCAATTCGGTCTGGCTGACCTGGCCGGCCGAAAAAGGTTTCCTCCTTCCGGATGGAGGACAATGAGCACCGAAGCGGCCTGACATCGCCGCACCGGTTTTCCGGATCAGATCAACGAAAACAAGGGGAACTGACATGACGAACGATACGAAGAAACAGACCATCGAATCCCTCGCCGAAAGGGCGAAGCGTGGCGAGATCTCGCGCCGGCAATTCGCGCAGCTTGCGGGCCTCGTGCTCGCCGGCACGCCGATGCTTTTGCGCTCGACCCACGCTCAAGCCGAGACGAAAGGACTGGTGCTGGTGAACTGGGGCGGCGACGCCATCACCGCATACGACGCGGCCTACGGCCAAGCCTTCACCAAGGACACCGGCATCCCGGTCAAGATGGACGGCTCGGGTCCGACCGAGGGCGCGATCGCGGCACAGTATAAGAGCGGCGCGCCGACCTGGGACTTGGTCGACGTCGATCCGTTCTCGGCCATCACGCTCGGCGGCCAGGGCATGCTCGAGCCGATCGACTACAAGATCGTCGACAAGAGCAAGATGCGGCCGGGCTTTGGCTGGGAATATGCCGCCTCGACCTACTTCTTCTCCTATGTGATCGCCTATGACTCGCAGAAGTTCGGCTCCAATGCGCCGACCGGCATGGCCGACTTCTTCGACGTGAAAAAATTCCCGGGCAAGCGCTCGCTCTACAAATGGGGCGTGTCGAGCTGGGAAGCAGCACTTCTCGCCGACGGCGTAGCACCCGCCTCACTCTACCCGCTCGACCTCAAGCGCGCGCATGACAAGATCGCCGCCTTCAAGGAAAACGTCGTCTCCTATTGGGGCGGCGGCGCCGAGAGTCAGAGCGTGCTGCTCAACGGCGAGGCTTCCATGGCGATCGTCTGGTCGACGCGCGCCTCGCTGATCGAGCAGGACTCGGGCGGCCAGATCAAGTTCATCTGGGACCAGGGCCTGATCTCGCCCGGCGCATTGGCGGTGCTGAAGAACAACCCCGGCGGCAAGGAAGCGGCGATGAAGTTCATCGCCAGCACGCAGGACCCGCAGAAGGAGCTGGTGATGTTCGAAAAGCTCGGCCAGGGCCCGGCGAACCCGGCCGCCGACGCGCTGATCCCGGCCGATAAGAAGCGCATCAACCCCGTCGACCCGGATAACATGAAGAAGCAGATTCCGCTCGACATGGAGTGGTACGCCAAGAACTACGGCGCCGCGCTCGACGAATACACCAAGATCATCTCGGCCTGATCGGGCGCAGATACTGAGCTGACATGAGAGGCACCCTCTCCGACAGGATGGGCGCGGCGCTTTTGATGGCGCCGCTGCTCCTGTTCCTGATCCTTGCCTATGCCTGGCCATTCCTCGGCGTGGTGAAGTGGAGCTTCACCTTGCCGACGCCGGGGCTCGGCCAATATGGCGCGCTGGTCAGCGATCCGCTGGTGCAGTCGGTGTTCATCCGAACGCTGCGCATCGCGGCGATCGTCACCGTGGTTTCGGTCACCGCCGCCTACGCGATCACGGTTGTCTGGGTGCGCGGCAGCCCGGTGCAGCGCGTGCTTGCCGAATTCTGCATCCTGGTGCCGTTCTGGATCTCGGTGCTGACGCGCGCCTTCGGCTGGGTGGCGCTGCTCTCCAACCGCGGCCTGATCAACACCTGGCTGCAATCGATCGGCTTCATTTCGGAGCCGCTGATGCTGGTGCGCAACGAGTTCGGCGTCATCGTCGGCATGTCGCATTTCCTCATTCCTTTCGCCGTGTTCCCGCTGGCTTCCGCCATGCGCAGCCTCGACGAGCGCGTGCTCTTAGCGGCGCGCGGGCTTGGCTCCAGCCGCATGCGCACCTTCTGGACCGTGTTCGTGCCGATGACGCGCTCCGGCATCATCGGTGCGGCGATGATCACCTTCGTCTTCTCGCTCGGCTTCTTTGTCACGCCGGCGATCCTCGGCGGCGGCCGCAGCGTGATGATCGCGGAGCTCATCTATCTCAGGATCTTCCAGAGCCCGGACTGGGGGCTGGGCGCGGCGATCAGCGTCGTGCTGGTGGTGTTCGTTGGCGCGCTGATGGCGCTCTTGTTCCGCTACGTCAAACCGAAGCAGCTGGTGTAGTTCGATGCCGACCTACCGCCCCGGTCCCGTCTCGCTCGCCCTCGCCGTGCTCGTGGCGCTGTTCCTGCTCATGCCGTTGCTTGCGGTCATCCCGGTGTCGCTGACGCCGAGCCGTATGCTGACCATGCCGACAGGCGAACTGTCGCTGCGCCATTACCGCTCGCTGATCGAGGATCCGCGCTGGCTGGATTCGATCCTGCTTTCGCTCCGCATCGGCGTGGTGAGCAGCGCGCTCTCCACCGTGCTCGCGCTCACCTTCAGCCTGGGTGTCTGGATGTTCCAGCCGCGCTTCACGGCCGCCCTCGTCGGCTTCGTGCTGTTGCCGATGGTGGTGCCGCCGGTGGTCTCGGCGGTGACGCTCTATTTCCTGCTCACCTCGGTCTCCGGCATCTCGTCCTTCTTCGGCTACGACACATGGCTGGGTGTCGCCATGGCGCATTCGGTGATGACGGTGCCTTTCGCCACCGTGCTCATCCTGGTCTCGCTCAGCCAGCTCGACCGGCGCATCGACCTCGCCGCGCGCGGCCTCGGCGCCAGCGTATGGGAGCGTGCGACGCGCATCATCATGCCCAATATCAAGTTCGGTATCGTGACCGCAGCGCTGCTCTCCTTCGTGCTGTCCTGGGAAGAGATCGGCGTGACCTTGTTCATCACCTCGGTGAACGCCATCACCCTGCCGCGCCTGATGTGGATGGGCCTGCGCGACAATATCGATCCAGCGATTGCGGCACTGTCGGTGATCCTGATCATCATCACTGTGCTGGTGCTCGCCGTGCGCAGCGTGACCACGCGGCGGCAACCCACACCGTAAGGACGGCCTCGCCCCCAAAAACGAAGGAGGCCCGCCGGGAGCGACGGGCCTCGTCGGGCGCCAAAGTGGAAGCTTGGCGCCTAATGATCCGGGGGTGTGGATCGCGCAAAGCTTAGCGAATGGAGAGCCGGCGGGCGATATACAAATCCGTAAACTTCGGTCTGGCCAGTGCGGGGGCGTCGGCAAAAAGAGGCGTATTATCATCGCCTTGCGGGCATCAGCGACCGCGCCGGCGCAGCGTCCTTAATCAAAAGTGATGGGGAACGCGCCGGCGAAACAAGGGCTAGGATGCAATCGGCCTCCCGTCATGCGGCGAGCCGGTAAGCGGGAGTTCAGAGGGCTACCGATGTCCCGGCAACATCCTGGTCAGAATCGTGTCCCGACGAACGAAGTGATGATAGAGCGCGGCCAGGGCATGTATGCCGGCTACGACCAGTATGCCGTTCGCGCACAGCGAATGCAGTTCGCGGATGGTCCGCGCGGTCGCTCTGTCCGGGGCAAACGGGGCCGGCACGGTGAACAGGCCGAAGAAGCTCAACGCGTCGCCCCTGAACCAGGTCAAAAGGATGCCGAGCACGGGAATGGCGACGAGCAGCGCGTAAAGAGCCAAATGCCCGACCCTGGCAGCGGCGCGCTCCGGGGCAGGCATATCCGCCGGCAGGCGCGGCGCTCCTCTCATGCCGCGCAGGACGACCCGCCAAAAGACGAGCGCGGCGAGCAGAAGCCCGAATGAAATATGCAGCCGCCAGACGGCGTCGACAGTCGGATCCCCGCGGGGCAGCAGGTCTTCGCCATAGGTCAGGGCGTAGAGCAATACGACCAGAACAAAGAGCGCCCAATGCAGGAATTTTTGGGTTGACGTGTAGGCGTCACGGGACATTCGGCGAGGTTCCTTGAACCGCGTCGCGCAGGAACGGATCCTGGCGACGCGTTTTGTTTGATGCATGTCGTTCAGACACGCTATCTCAAGCGCGTTCCCGGCGAACTTGTGGCCGCTAAATTACGAATTTGTAATGAGAATTACGGATCCGGAATATTCCGACCAGACAATTGGCAAAAGCAGATATCCGGCGCCGCGCGGCGCGTTGCCATACTGTTTGCATCCGCGCCTTTAGGGGGCGCTGCACAGGCGAAGCCCCGGGCCTCGCCTGCGTCGCAGCCGATCAGGCGGCCTGCGGCCGCCGCATCCTTTCGACAAGAGCCTGCCGGGCCGGGCCGGCGAGCGGCCTGTCCATGGTCAGCAGGCCGTCGAGCAGAGCGAGGAGCTCGCGCGCTGCGGACGACTTGCAGGAGTAGTAGACCATCTGGCGGTCGCGGCGGGTGTCGACCAGGCCAAACCTGCGCAGTTTGGCCAAATGCTGGGAGAGTGCGGACTGGCTGAGTTCGACCTTGTCGGCGAGCGTGCCGACCGACAGTTCGCCCTCGGCCAGGTAGTTCATGATGAGCAGACGTTTCTCGTTGCCCATCACCGCAAGAAAGGCTGCCGCGCTTTCTGCGTTGGCGGTAAGTTTCTTCGTCACCATCGATTTCCCCATGTTCATGCTCTTCCGAGGCCATGGGGGCAATGGCTTCAGAATTCCAGAGCATTTGGTGGGCCTGCTCCGACATGCAGTCGGAAACCTGCCCTGCTTCTTTGTCGACCAAACCCCTTCGTAACCCGGTTGCCACCACGTCAGGATCTTGGCCTCGGACAGCATGCGCCGCGTTGTTGCGCGACGCAAGTTGGCGCAGACTCGGAATAATTCCGCGCCGCTAATGAGTATCAGCGCTTCGTTGTTTCAGCAAGGATATAGCGAAGCCGGCCAGTATCCGGCATGTCTTCGGCCGGATAGCGAGACGAAACCCCATTGGCCATGGCGCCACGAAAGACGCACATTGTCACCGTTTCCTTGTGGACTCGCCCTTGTTTCCGAACCCGTGCTATTATTAGCCGGGGGAAAAAGGGGGACATGAGCTGGAGGAAGAAGCCCATGTCCAATATGTCGCGAAACGCGTTCACACCTGCCGAGACGGCCCTGTTCGGGCGCGTCTTTGAGGGCGGGCGGGTCAATGGAGAAACCGAAGAGCAGAAGGAGGCGCGCGCCTCGCGCATCATCGCCAACTACATGGCCGGTATCACCGACGAGGCTGAACTCATCGAGCTGTCCCGCAAGCCGCTCGGAAGATAGGGGAAACCGTATCCGCTGCCGGCGCGCGGCTCACATCCTGTTGAAATATCGGGATGAAACCTGCCGGGCAGTTGCGCGTTTATCATCCGCTCACAACGCATCAGGGGTTTCGCGATGATCCAGGGATGGTTTTCCAGGCCGGTCGAAGTCGCCGTCGGCGTGGCAGGCTCGATCCGACACATTTCCAATGCGCAGCAGGCCGTGGAATTGCTGACCGGCCAATGGCGCGACGCCGGCAGCGCGCAGCATGGCGCGGCGCTGCGCGCCTGCCGCAGGGCGATGAGCGGGGACGTTCCGGCCGACAGTGCCAGGGAAGCCTTCATCAGTGCCGCGCGCGAAGCGCATGTGCTGGTCGAATAGGCCCAGGCCGGCACTAGACGCCCTGCCTATCTGTAGAAGAGCCACAAAAGCACCGCCACCGCGAACGCTGCCGGCGAGAGCAGGATTGCGGCCCGCAAAACGCACATGACCAGGTAGAGCGGGGCGGACATGCCTGGCGGCGCCGGCGCCTACCGGTTGCGCGATTCGACGGGCGTTCTGCGCGAATTGACCGGAAGCCGGCGCGCCGGCCGAAACAGCTGCTTGCGGTCCGCTTCGGCGTGCGAACGGCTGCGCTCAGCCTCCTCGTAGAGCCCGAAAGCGGTCGCCATCAGCGTGGCGACGGTCATGGTGGATGCAAGCACGGCGATCAGCACGAGAGGTCTTCCCGCATCTCAACGGCGTGTCGGACCCGATTGTCGCCGCGGGCGACAGCGCAGCCAGTGACTTTGGTCACATGTTTTTGCGCGGCGTGCCGGCAAAATGAATCCGGTCCGTGAGCCGACCCGGCCGGCCGATCGCCGACCTCAAAATTCTTCGGAACATTATCGGCGGTGGATGGTTAACGCGCGGGTCCCCAATCATCCCGGGCCTGCATCCCGACAGGCGCCCGCCGGCGCCGTTGCTTGTCAAAAGACCACCATACGAACGGAGGATGTGATGAACGACGTCTGGTTTTCCGAGCCGGTCGTGATCGATTTCGAACCAAGCGGACAACACAAGGTCTCAAGCTGCTTCGAGGCAGTCGAATGCCTCGACCAGCGCTGGCCAAGACGGGCGCGCGACGGCGCCTGGCGGTCGGCAAGCCGCGTCTGCCGCGACGCGCTCGACGGTTTGAGAAGTCCCGTCGAAGCCCGCAAAACCCTGTGCAAGGCGGCGAAGGCCGCCGGCCTGCTGGCCTAGACCGGTTCACGGTTTCACGCCGAACCGCTCTATCTCTTTTGTTTCGACGCAATTCCGGACGGAAAACCGTTACACACTTTCCTGGAATTCTTCTGAAGCACATGGCGATCCCGGGCGGAAAAACCGCCAACCGGATCGGCTCGAGTTACCCCCCCGGGATTGTCCTCGACGGCCCGCAAGCCGAGAAACTTCGGAACATTGCCGCCGCCGACCTGTTTCTTCCCCGTAGTCACCTGACTACGGGTTCCAGACCCAAGCCGAGCCCGTTCCGGCTTCCCATCGCCGGAGCGGGCTTGATTTTTCAGCCGATACGGAGCGAAGCGGCGGCCGACGTATACTCGGAGCGTTCAGAGCGCATCCATGGGGTACATGAAAACGTCGGCCGCCGGGGCTTCAGGGCGCCTGTTGTTCAGGCCCTTTTTATTTCGGCGAGTCTGACGTCTGCGTTCAAGGCGAGGACCGGGTCGTGGTGAACGGGAGGTTACTATCCACAGGATGCGCCCGACCGGCCCGAACCATTCGGCGCTTCGATCAGCCGAAGCCGCCGAGCACTTCCGGGAATTGAACGGCCATCTCCCCCGCATCCGCCTGCCTGGCGTAGATCAGGTGCATTTTGGCACCGTCGTAGCGCGCGCGGCGACGCTGAACGTCCTTGCCGAAGAGACCGGCAATGACATCAAAGCGCCGGGTGAAGCGTTTCATCACGCCGCGTTCGAACGGCACGCGCTGCTCGAAGGGCTTGCCCCATGGTGTACCCTTTGCCAGATCGCGCCAAACCTTAAGGGCTTCAGGTTCGACCCCAATCTGGTTGCCCCATGGCTTCCCTCCCGCGAAATGCCGCGCATAGGCCTGGGAGAACCGGTAGTCCCGGGTGCCGTTCGACATGAGATTCCAGTTCGGGTGCATCGTCTGCCATTTGCCTTCAAAGGCGACGTTGAGCGCATTCTGGTCGTTCATTTTTCCATGAACGGCGGTCTGGCGCGTCCTCTCCAGGAGGCCTTCCGTGCGCACCGCATCCATGTCGAAGACCACCACGCCGGAATTGAAATATGGGGCGCCCGGCTGCATCCCGAGGCTTTTGCGATAAGACGGCCGGAAGTACATGTAATCGTCGTGGGCCGCGAGTAGAGGCGCGTCGAGCCCTTGGCAAGCCAGGTCATTGATGTCGCGGTTGAACAGCACGTCACAATCGGTATAGGCGACCCGGCCATAACCGTCGAATTGCGGTAGCAGATCCGCGAACAGACGGACATAGGCAGCGATGCTGTAGGTGCCAAAGCGGAAGCCAACGCGATCCATGAAATCGGACACGTCGAGCAACGCTACTCTGTTCCCGAGCAGTCGCCTCGCGACTTGCAGATCACTCTGATGAACCTTCACGTGGAGAATGAAGCCATCAATTGGCGCGGAAACATCTAATATCCGCCGCGCCGTCAGGCATGCGTAGGGAAAATAATTGCTATCCGCGGCCAAGAAGTAGCACGGGCGCTGCAAGCCTGCCTCCCTGATATCGAGATTCGTATGACGGGCCGGTCTAAAATCAATTGCGGTTTACCCAGTTGAGCCACCCAACTGCTTTTCCCAGCCGCCGCACTACACCGAAGCGGTGCCTGCCACAAAATGGCTCTCTATGAAAGTCTCAATGGGGCCGGTGAGCGTGTCGGCTTCCCGTTTGATTTTATCGTCGTCCCATTCCCACCACCGGATTGCCAGCAGCTTGGAAATCACATCGTCAGGGAAGCGATATCTAATCAGGCGGGCCGGCGACCCACCGACGATCGCATAGGGCGGCACGTCCTTGGTGACCACAGCTCCTGCGCCGACGACCGCGCCGTCGCCGATCACGACCCCCGGCAATATTATGGCGCCGTGGCCGATCCAGACGTCATTGCCAACGGCGATACCTACTGGCCTACCGCCATTCTCGATCGGGTCCGGCCGTTTCAACAGCCGGCTGTGGATTGGGAATGAGGTGGCACTGTGAGTGAGATGCTGACCGGAGCACATGAAAAGCACGTCACCGGCAACCGAGCAGAAGGCCCCGACCTTCAGCGGCGCTCGCTTCGAAACAAACAACACTTTGCGCCAACTCACACCGTAGGTGTGGCGTCCTACCGTCACGTGCTCCGGCAACTTGGAGCGAACGTCCCTCAACCATTTGGAAAACACGGACATTCTGAAGAAACCTGGCCCCCGGCACAATAACGACATAGCCGCAGACGGGCCAAATCCACAAGCCTGAGGTTTCACAAGCTGGGCGAGTGGTCTTCAGGTTGGGACCAGATTGCCGAAGATATCGGTTGCAACCGTTTTCGTTTGTTGGCGCTGTGTTTTGCGGTGGATTGCGCCTGGGAGTGTTGATAGTGGAGCGAACGGCCCGCTCCACTTAGTAGAATGAACGACTTGACCGAATGAATGACGTCTTTGGTTACATCGCCTATGGCGACAACGAGCTCTATCACTCCGGCGCGCTGCTCAGTGCGCTTAAGCTTTTGCACCATTGCCCTAAAGCCAAGATCATCGTCGCAACTGACAGACCGGCACTCTTTCGCGGATACCCGCTTGAAACGATACTTGTGAGCGCCGAGAAGAAGAACGAGCTATCCTTCGATTGGCGCTATCATTTCGGCATCAAGGCCGGGGGCCTTATCGAGCTTTTGAAGCGCGCTGACCGATTGCTTTTCATGGACACGGACATGTACCCGGTCGGGAATCTATCCCGAGCCTTCGAGGCCATTACGCCCTGCCATTCAATCATGCGTCTTTGCGAGGGGGCGCATGCTTGGTGCCCGCGGCTGGAGGGCAAAGGTGTCCGGGTCGGCGACTATGTTGTGACCGGCCATGAGCCGATGTGGAATAGCGGCATTCTCGGCGTGCACCGTGAAAACCTTCCCGCCCTGCTCGACGCCTATCCTCCGATGCTCGCCGTTCACGAGATCGCCAAGATAGATGCTGCTGAGCAGTTCTGCATTGGGATCGCCCTATCCCAAGATGGCCGGACCATCAGCCCGCATCGCCTGAAAATTAGGAACTACAACACGCGAGGCAAAAAGCTGTTCGCCGGGCCGCGCGTTCATCAATTCTTCAATGTCTACGGTGACGCGCCAATTGCTCAGCAAATCGCAGAGGCCGCTCGATATCGCCTTTGGCGAACGCCTGTAGACCTATGGCACCAGCGACGCATGTGGTCGCCTTGACCCCAGCCATTCGTTCGACTGTTTCTCGCTTCAGGGCAAAAGAAGAATATCGCGCGGTTCGGACAGATTTCGATATCAATCTCCCTTTCCTGCTTTTCGTAAAGCGGCGAAGCCGCGTTTGCGCCTTGGATCAGGCGTTCACCTCTTCGGCGGCAGCGATCACCTCGGGAACAATCGCTTCCACGTCGTCATCGCTCGTCCGGTGGTTGACGAAGCAGGCGCGCAGCGCGAACTGGCCGCCGATCGTCGCGTTCGACAGATAGACGCGGCCGCGTGTGGCCATGCGCTTGAGGATGGCGGCATTGTCCTTGGTGCGGTGGCGGAAGCAGACCGCGCTCAGCGTCACCGGCGCCAGCAGTTCCAGTTCCGGGCGCGCCCCGACGGTCCGCGCCAGCGCGAGGGCGTTATCGAGATCGCGGCGGATCGCGGCGCGAAACGCACGGCGTCCGTGATATTGCAGCGACAGCCAGAGTTTCAGCGCGCGGAAGCGCCGCGACAATTCCATCGACTCGTCGAAGAAAGCAAAGCTTTCCCCGGGGTCTTCGCGAAAGGAGCGCACATAGTCGCCGCTGTGCGAAAAGGTCTGGCGAGCGATATCGGGATGGCGGTGCAGCAGGCAGCCGCATTCGGCGGGCTGATAGAGCCATTTGTGCGCGTCGAGCGACAGCGAGTCGGCCCGGTCGAGGCCGCGGAACTTTTCCGGCGCCGCCAGCGCCGCCAGGCCGCCATAGGCGCCGTCGACATGCAGCCACAGGTTTTCGCGGGCGGCGACATCCGCGATCTCCGGCAGCGGATCGACAGCGCCGGTGTTGACCGTGCCGGTCGTGGCGACGATGGCGATGGGCGTGCGCCCGGCGGCGCGGTCGGCGGCGATCGCGGCCTCGAGCGCATCGACGCGCATGCGCAGGGCCTCGTCGACCGCGATCAGGCGAAGATTGCCGCGGCCGATGCCGAGCAGTGCGACGGCCTTCGGCATGGACATGTGGGCCTCCTGCGAGGCATAGACGATGCCTGGCCGCGCGCCGGTCTCGTTGGCCGGCAATCGAGACTCCCGCGCCATCGCCAGCGCCATCAGGTTCGCCGCCGAGCCGCCGCCGCACAGGCTGCCGGTGTGGCCTGCATGCGAAGCCAGATGGCGGCGCCGTCGCCGAACATCATTCCGAGCCGCGCCGCGACAGCCGGCGAAACCGGCTTCCTCTCGCGAGTGATGTCGTAAAGCTGCTGACGCGAAATGCCGAGCAGCCTGGCAATCTCCACCTTGGTCTTTCCGGTTGCCGGGATGATATCCTCAAGCAGTGCTCCCGGGTGGGACGGGCAGCGCTCGATCGGACGCTTCGGCTTGTGCTCGCTCATAAACCGACTTCTCCAATAGCATACACGCGTCAAGGCTTCGTAAGCGTACGCAGATGGAACGACGACTCAGATATCGTTCTGCCATTCTCCAGATTGGGAACTATAAAAATGGCGATCCCGGCAGGATTCGAACCTGCGACCATCGGCTTAGAAGGCCGGTGCTCTATCCAGCTGAGCTACGGGACCGCTGGCCGGCCGAGGCCGGCTGATGCCACTCATGCCGAGTGACGCTCGACCACCGGGTTAGTGCGTCCAGGGCGTCCTGCGGTCATAGCGGAAATTGTCCGAATAGGAAATCTGCCGGCGCTTCGTCTCCTTCGGCTCCTCGACGCGGAAGGCAATGCCCTGCTTCTCGGCGTAAGCCACCGCCTCTTCCTTCGTGTCGAAGGTGAGCCGCACCTGGCTCAGCATGTCGCCCGAGGTGGTGTAGCCCATCAGCGGGTCGATCTTCTTGCGCTGAGCGGGATCGAACTCCAGCACCCAGTGGCCGGTCTTGGCCTTGCCGGACTGCATCGCGGTTTTGGCTGGGCTGAAAATGCGCGCGGACATGACCACCTCTTTGCCGCCCGAAGACCGGGCACCCATTTCGCTGCGCGCGACCGAAAAGCCGAATTGGGGGCCGAGGCCGCGCGCCAACCCGTCAATACTGTGCAACGGCGGCGCCCGCAAGCGGCCAAGGCTTGCGAAGCGGTCATGGCTGGCAAGCGGCAGTCATGATTGGGTGGGGGAACCTCGCGCCGGCCCGGACATTAACGGAAGGTCAGGCGATCAGCCCAGCCGCTCCAGCCATTGTCGCGGCCAGCAAGGCTGCCGAGCGCCACCAAGCGTCGCCATCCTCGTCAACAAGCCCGGGACAGTGCGCCATGACCATGACAAACAACCATCCCGTCCTGCAGCTAGCCGTGCTTGTCGGCAGCCTGCGCGCCCAATCCTACAGCCGCAAGATCGCCAAGGCGCTGGCGGCCCGCGCGCCGGATTCGCTGCGATGCCGCTTCATCGAGATCGGCGAACTGCCCCTCTACAACGAGGATCTCGACGGCGACACGCCGCCCGCCGCCTGGTCGGCATTCCGTGCCGCGATAAGAGAGTGCGACGCGGTGCTGTTCGTGACGCCGGAATACAATCGCTCTATCCCCGGCTGCCTGAAGAACGCGCTCGATGTCGGCTCGCGCCCGCCAGGCAAGAGCGTCTTCAAGGGCCTGCCCGCCGGCGTTGTCAGCGTCAGCCCGAGCAAGATCGGCGCCTTCGGTTCCAACCAAGCGCTCAGGCAGACCTTCGTCTTCCTCGACATGCCGGTGATGCAGCAGCCGGAGGCCTATATCGGCAATGTCGCCGAGCTCCTCGACGACAATGGCGCGGTCAAGAGCAGCGACACCGCCGCTTTCCTCGAAAATTTCATGGGCGCCCTGGAGACGTGGATCAGAACCGTGCGGCCAGGCGGCTCGTCCTTCAGCGCCTTCATGAAGCAGCGCGAGAAGATCGCCGAGGACTATGTCAACGGCAACGCCACATCGCTGAAGGCGATCGTGACGCATAGCGAGCCGGCAACCTTCTTTTCGCCGCGCGGCGACCATCTCGAAGGCGCCGATGCAGTCGCCGGCCGCTATGAGCGCGACGCCGCCAGCTTCCATGAAGGCGGCAGCACCGACATCGAGGTGCTGCAGTCGCAGGCAAGCGGCGACCTCGCCTTCTGGACCGGGCTGCAGCATGCGAAGGCGCGCATGGGCAAGAACGGCCAGCCCGCCGAGATGACCCTGCGGGTGACAGAAGTCTTCCGGCTCGAGGACGGCGCCTTCAAGCTGGTGCACCGCCACGCCGATCCCGCGAACGGTTAACCTCCCTATCCGCGACACAATGCCGGGGCTCTCTGCAACCACGGCCTATTCCCATTACCTGGTCGGCGGCATATGTCGGATACATAGCCGTGGCACCTGAGAGCCATGACGACGACAAAGACAAGAATGGGCATGGAAGCGGAAATCTCGTCGGATTGGGCCGGCGGGCCGGCGATCCTCGAAGGCGCGATCGTGATCGGCGCCGGCGCGGCGGGATTGGCGGCCGCCTACGCCTTGATCGAGGCCGGGGTCGCCACCGAGATCCTCGAGCGCGAGGGACGCCTGGCCGACCCCTGGCACCATCGCCATGACAATCTGCATCTCAACACGCATCGTGACCTCTCGACGCTGCCCGGCGTTTCCTTTCCGAAAGGCACCCCCGCCTTTCCGCACCGCAGCGCGGTGATCCGCCTCTTCAACGACTTTGCCAAGACGCACCGGCTGCCAATCGCCTTCGGCGTCATCGTCAAGGAAATCGAGTTCCGCGGCGACCACTGGCTGATGAAGACCAGCACGGGACCACGGGCGGCCCGCCACGTGGTGATCGCCACCGGACGCGACCGGCAGCCTTTCATCCCGGCCTGGAAAGGCATGAAGGATTTTTCGGGCAAGATCGTCCATTCGGCGCATTTCGGCCGGGCGGGAGACTATGCCGGGAAGAAGGTGCTGGTGGTCGGCGCCGGCAATTCCGGCTTCGACGCGCTCAACCACCTTTCCGGCGCCGAGACCGGGCAGATGTGGCTCTCGGCGCGCAACGGGCCGTCGCTCTTGCCCAAGCGCATCGGCAAGATTGCCGTGCATCGCTTCTCGCCGGTCATGGCGAGGCTGCCGGCCCGGCTGGCGGACGCGGTGATGGCAGCGACGCAGCGGCTGGTCTTCGGCGACCTCAGGAAATTCGGCCTGCCCCCCGCACCGTCGGGCGGGGCCAGCCGCCTCGGCTCGGATTATACGGCGATCGCCGCCGATGACGGCGCGGTCGACGCGATCAAGGCCGGCCGCATCATCGTCGTGCCGCAGGTTAAGGAATTCGGGCATGACGGCGTCGTTCTCGAGAACGGCCAGGCGATCTCGCCCGACATCGTCATTGCCGCGACGGGCTACCGCACCGGGCTGGAGACGATGGTCGGCGGGCTCGGCGTGCTCGACGCCAAGGGCGTGCCGCTGTTCAACGGCGCGGGCGGCGACCCGAAGCTGCCCGGCCTCTGGTTCACCGGCATGCGGCCGAGCATTCGCGGCTGCTTCGCCAACGCCCGTATCCAGGGTGCGGCGATCGCCCGCAGAATTGCCAAGCAAAAGCGCTGAGGCACTATTTCCGCGTGCGAAGCTTCCGTTTTTGGGTTGCCTTCCGGGCGTCGGAACCCTATACGCCGCGAGCGTCGGAGTGTAGCGCAGCCTGGTAGCGCACCTGATTTGGGATCAGGGGGTCGCGTGTTCGAATCACGCCACTCCGACCAGTTTTCCTGACCCGGTTTCCGATCGATGAGCGTGCGGCGCGGCGCCCGCGATCCTATAGCGCGCTTTCGATGTCGGTCTTCGAAAAACCCTCGCCGACATAGAGCAGCCGGCAGCCGCGGTCCTTCGCCACCTCGTAGGCGAAGCAGTCGCCGAAATTGAGCGCCGCTGCGTGAACGCCTTTGCCCCACTGCGCATAAGCATCTGCAATGCGGCGCGCGGCGCCTTCCGTCACCGGCGCGATTTCGAAGCCGAGCCCGTCGATCAAGGCCGACACTTCGTCAGCCACCCCTCGCCTTGTCGCAACGATCAGCAGTTCGGCCACGGTTCCCGCCGATATCAGGAGGCTGTCCTCCGTCTCGAGCGCCGTCATGCAGGAGCCAGCCTCCGGCTCATCGAGGACAATCGCCATCAAGGCGGACGTATCGACCGCGATCATTCCGGCAAGCCGTCATCGCCATAGAGGAAATCCTGGCTACGCGAGGCAGAAGGGCCGGCACTGGCCTTGGCCGCGCCTGAAGTCCGAGCGGCCTCCAGCAAGGCCCGCCGCTCCTTCCTGTCCACCATGGGACGCACCGGAACCAGGCGCACTGCCGCGTGACCGTGACGGGTCAGGATGATCTCGTCCCCCGCCTCGGCTCGGCGCACCAACTCGGTCAGTTGGCCTTGGCGTCTGTCACGGATATCTGCATGATCGCCCCCGATGGACCATTCTCTGGTCCATTTGAGATGGGCCATTTTCTGGTCCACTTCAATTGGAGAGCTGAGAACGACCGTAAACCCGCCGGGCGAGTCCCCAACAACCTCGAGCCCGGCGAGCCTACAACCCGATCTGGTACGCGACCGGGACCGGGATCAACCGGCGTTTCTCACGGTGCAAGATGGATGCCAGCAGGAACTGTCCCGGAATGAGACTATGCGCCGCCCCACGGATTGATGACTGGCACACCCGCTCCAGTTTCTGTCCGAGCACGGCTCGAATAATCCCTCGCTTCCAACTCTGCAGCCGGTCTAGACTTTGAAAAAAGGGGGACTTTTCGATGCCTGGTCTCGAGGCGTTGCTGTCGCTGATCGGCCCGGCCTACTTGGCCTATTACGGCTTTACGGTTCCGGTCATGGTCGTCTGGGCAATTCTTTGCGCTGCTCTGTGGATTTGGAACAACCGGCCGAGCAAGAGGCAGAGCGGCGGTGCCGGCCGGTCGCGGTCGGCGAGCCTCATCTTCTTTGTCTTCGTCGCTATCTGCTACGTGGCGGCGCACACGGGGGTCTATCGGCTGGTCCAGCACTTGGCCGGACTTTGGGCGTAGAAGGACGTCTCGGGAGAACGCCTCCCCCGATATCCTAAATATCGAACTCGCCCTGCCCTTCGTCCATGGCGCTGACGGTTTCGGCGGCAAGCGCGCGGGTGATCGGCGTCTTGCGCTCGAGCGCGGCGCGGTCGAGGCGTTCGACGACGCGCATGGCGGTCGCCAGCGAGCGTTCGATGCGCCGCACCAGATATTGCACGACATGCGGCTCGACCTCGACTTGGCGGTCGGCGAAGAGCTTTGTGATGACGCCGGCAAGCAGCAGATCGTCGGGCTCGTGGATCTCGATCGTCGCCGCCGCCTTCAGCCGCGATACGAGGTCCGGCAGCGTAACGCGCCAGGCGGAGGGGAAGCGCCGCGCCGTCAGAAGCAGCGTGGAGCCGGCGCCGCGCACGGTGTTGATCAGGTGGAACAGGCCTTGCTCATCGATCGGGCCCTTGTCGATGTCATCGATGAGCGCGGGCATCGCGCCAAGCCCGCCGATGTGCTCGCCAATCCTGTCGGGAGCGATGGCAATCGCGTGCGCCTGTGTTTGCCAGATCTGGGCGAGATGCGTCTTGCCGGACCCCGGAGGCCCGGCCAGCACCACCACCGGCGAGGGCCAGTCCGGCCAGCGATCAACTAGCGTGACCGCCTGCGCGTTGGTGCCGGAGACGACGAGCTCGTCGCGCGAATAGCCGGTGCCGTGGCCGAGATCGAGCGGCAATTGCCGGGGGGGATCGGTGCGCTCACCGGCCATCTCAGTCACGCGGCTGGCTGCGGTGGCCGCCGCCGCGATCCGCCGGCAACGGCGCCGCGGCCTCGGTGGCGTGGCCCCTGTAAAGCGGCGATTCGAGATAGCGGGAAATCGCAAAGCGCACCAGCACCGCGATCGCCGCCGAAGCCGGCACCGCGATCAGCAGCCCGACAAAGCCGAACAGCGCGCCGAACGCAAACAGCGCAAACATCAGCCATACCGGATGCAGGCCGACGCTTTTGCCCACCAGCCTGGGCTGCAGGATGTTGCCCTCGATGAACTGGCCGACGAAGAACACGCAGGCCACAAGCACGACCATCGTCCAGTCCGGCCAGAACTGGACGAAGGCGACGCCGACGGCGAGCACCAGCCCGGTCAGCGAGCCGACATAAGGGATGAAGGAGATCAACCCGGCGAAGAAGCCGATGAGGATGGCGAAGTTCAGCCCTGTCAGCGTCAGGCCGGTGGCATACATGGCGCCGAGCACCAGGCAGAGCGTGCCTTGCCCGCGCACGAAGCCGGCGGTGGCGGTGTTGATGTCGCGGGCTAAAGCTCTGACCGTCTCGACATAGTCGCGCGGCACCCAGCTGTCGACGACGGCCACCATGCGGTCCCAGTCCAGCAGCATGTAGAAGGCGACGACCGGGGTGACGACGAACAGACTGACGACCGAGACCAGCGCCACGCCCGAGCTCCAGATCGAGGTGAAGACGGTGGTCAGCAGGCTGAAACCTGAGGTGAGCAGCGAGTTCAGTCCGTCGCGCAATCCGGCAGCGTTGACGCCGAAACGCTGCTCCAGCCATTTCGGGTCGAAGCTGGTGATGAGCGACTGCAGGCGGGTGAGATATTCCGGCAGCTTGCGCGCGAAATCGGCCATCTGCGTCGCCAGCACCGGCACCAGGATGACGAAGGCGAGCACCACGACGACGACGAAGGCAATGAGGATCACCACCGTCGCCATCAGCCGGGAAAGGCCGAGCCGCTGCAGCCAGTCGGCGACCGGATCGAGGAAATAGGCAAGCACCATGCCGGCGACGAAGGGCAAGAGGATGCCCGAGAAGACATAGAGGAACAGCGCCAGGAGCACGGCGACGATCAGCCAGAACGCGATCTGCCGGCGTAGCGCGGTCGAGGCCGCGGCCGTCCAGGCTTCGCTGTCAGGTGTCCGTGTTGGAATTGCCCGACTTGGTGTTGCTTGTCTGGGAGCCTTCGCCATAGCCGCTCATATGCCTTAGCCAGGCCACGAGATAGGCCGCGGCCGAAGCCACGGTCAAGACCCCGGAGAGCAATATGAGCGCCGGCCGCAGCGGGTCGAGATGGACGGAAAAGGCAAGCTCGCCCAGCACCAGCGCCGCGAGCGCGATCTGCACGGCGGTGTTCACCTTGGACACAAAGAGCGGCTTCATCTCGACCGGCTGTGCCATCACGCTGGACAAAAGCACGGCGCAGACGATCAGCCCGTCGCGCGACACCATGGTCACCACCAGCCAGAGCGGCAGTTCCCCGGCAAAGCCCATGACGACGAAGACCGAGACCAGCAGCAGCTTGTCGGCCATCGGATCGAGATAGGCGCCGAGCCGTGAGAACAGCCGATAGCGGCGGGCGATGAAGCCGTCGATGCCATCGGAGATGCCGGCGACGAGGAAGCCGGCAAAAGCCCAGTCCCAGCGCGCCTGCAGCATGGCCAGCACCACGGCCGGCACCAGCAGGAGCCGCATGATCGTGATCATGTTGGGTATGGTCACGCGATGTCCCGTCGTGGCTTTTTGTTGGGGAATAGATGATGGAGATGGCGGATGGGCGCAAGGGAGGAAGCGACGAAGGTCCACGCGAGGCACCCCTCTATCCTGCCGGCCAGAGGGGGTTGCTGTCCCGACGGCGTTTGAGCTTTTCCCGGGAACAAATTCCCTGACCTACTCGTCATCCTTGCTCCCCGAAACCATTCATGCGAAGAGCCCGCAATGGAAACAGGGACGAGCCGAAGATGAGCAAGGGCGACAAGGCCAAGCGCAAGAACGGGCTCACCTATGCCGAGGCGGGCGTCGATATCGATGCCGGCAATCTTATGGTCGAGAAGATCAAGCCGCTGGTGCGCGCCACGCGCCGGCCGGGCGCCGACGGCGAGATCGGCGGCTTCGGCGGCCTGTTCGATTTGAAGGCCGCCGGCTTCACCGATCCGGTGCTGGTCGCGGCCAATGACGGTGTCGGCACCAAGCTCAAGATCGCCATCGATTCCGGCAAGCACGACACGATCGGCATCGACCTCGTCGCCATGTGCGTCAACGACATCGTCGTGCAGGGCGCCGAGCCTTTGTTCTTCCTCGACTATTTCGCCACCGGCAAGCTCGATCCGGACCAGGGCGCGGCGATCGTCGGCGGCATCGCGCAGGGCTGCCGGCAGGCCGGCTGCGCGCTGATCGGCGGCGAGACCGCCGAGATGCCCGGCATGTATCACGACAAGGACTACGACCTGGCCGGCTTTGCCGTGGGCGCGGCCGAGCGCGGCCAGCTCTTACCGACCGACGACATCGTCGAGGGCGACGTGCTGCTCGGCCTCGCCTCCTCCGGCCTCCACTCCAACGGCTTTTCGCTGGTGCGCCGCATCGTCGCCGCGAGCGGCCTTGGCTGGAGCGATCCGGCGCCGTTCAACGACGAGCTGAGCCTCGCCGAGGCGCTGCTCGAGCCGACGCGCATCTATGTGAAATCGATCCTGAAGGCCATCCGCAACACGCATGGCATCAAGGCGCTCGCCCACATCACCGGCGGCGGATTTCCGGAAAACATTCCGCGCGTGCTGCCCAAGGATTTTTCCGCCGAGCTCGACCTCGAGGCCATCGACGTGCCGCCGGTGTTCTCGTGGCTGGCCAAGACCGGCGGCGTCGCCCCGGAAGAGATGATGCGCACCTTCAACTGCGGCATCGGCATGATCCTGGCCGTCGCTTCCGGCCAGGCGGCGCAAGTGGCGGCGGTGCTGCAGGAGGCGGGCGAGACGGTGACGCCGATCGGCCGCATCGTGCCGCGCCGCGACGCTGGCGTCATCTATCGGGGCTCGATCGGCCTATGAGCAGGAAACGCACGGTCGTCCTGATCTCGGGACGCGGCTCCAACATGACGGCGCTGATCGCGGCAGCCAGCGACCCGGCCTATCCGGCCGAGATCGTCGGCGTCATCTCCGACCGGGCGAATGCCGCGGGCCTCGGGATCGCGCAGTCGCGCGGCATCGCCACCAGGGTCATCCAGCGCGCCGACCATCCGAACAAGGACGCATTTGACGCCGCGATCGACGCCGCGCTCACCGGCTTCGGCGCCGAGATAGTGGCGCTTGCCGGCTATATGCGCATCCTTGGCCGTGGCCTGGTCGAGAAATGGCAGGGGCGCATGGTCAATATCCACCCTGCCCTGCTGCCTGCTTTCAAGGGGCTGGACACGCATGCCAGAGTTATCCGAGCGGGCGTGCGCATTCACGGCTGCTCGGTGCATTTCGTCACGCCCGAAATGGATGACGGCCCCATCATTGCCCAGGCCGCCGTGCCGGTGATGGTCGGCGACAATGAGGACACTTTAGCCGCGCGGGTGCTGAAGGTGGAGCACCGGCTCTACCCGCTGGCGCTTGGTCTGGTCGCCGAAGGCAAGGCGCGCATGGAAAAGGGCCACACCGTGCTCGCCCATTTCGCCGACGACGCCGACAACGCCACCTCGGTGGTGATGGCGCCAGACCCGCTGCGCGAGGAAACCGACCTCGAGCAGCTGGCGCGGATCACGCCGTAGAGGCCTTCAGCCGGAAGTAACAGCATGACGCTTCCCCCTGAATTGCTCAACCAACCCCCAAGCCAAACCGAAACAGACCGGCTGCGTAAGGCTTGGATAGACGGGTTAGTCAGCGGCCCGTTCGATCATTTTGACATCGAGGCAATCAAAGAGAAGGCTCGCGCTCGTTTCGCTGGTAGCCGTGGTCCTGAACAATGCCGATGAGACAACTGATTATCCTGCGCCATGCCAAGTCGAGTTGGGACGATCCCAAGCTTGCCGATTTCGACCGGCCGCTCGGCCCGCGCGGGCTGAAGACGGCGCCGCTGATTGGGCGCGAGCTGTCGCGGCGCGGCTGGCTGCCGGACCTGGCGCTGGTCTCGCCGGCGCTGCGCACCCGCGACACCTGGCGGCTGATCGCCGCCGAATTGCCGAAGCATGTCCCGGCGGAATTTTCCGAAGAGCTTTATGAGGCGGCGGCTGGCGCCATCCTGGCGCGCGTGCGGCAAGCGAAAGCGAAGAGCCTGCTGGTGATCGGCCACAATCCCGGCCTGCAGAGCTTCACGCTGCGGCTCGCCGGCGCCGGATCGGATGCGGATGTGTTCCGGAAAATTGAAGTGAAATTCCCGACGGGGGCGCTGGCGCGGTTCACGGTGAAGGATGGTTGGGCGAACCTCGAATTTGGCGGTGCCCGACTGACGGATTTCGTGCGACCAAAGGATCTAGCGTAGGCGACGACGCCGCCAATCTCCCCCCTTGTGGGGGAGATGCCTGGCAAGGCAGAGGGGGGCGCTGTCCCGCCGACGTTCCGGTGTTCTGCCCCTAAGACCATCAGGCCAAATTGCTTGGGCAGCGTTCCTTCGCGCCCCCCTCTGTCCTGCCGGACATCTCCCCCACAAGGGGGGAGATCAGCAGCTTCGGCGTCTAGCCCCCAAATCCCGGAGACGAAATATCAATTGCCCCAGATGCCCTGGCCCGGGTCCGGCCAGGCTTGCGACGGCGCCGTCATCGAGGTGTCGACATTGGCCGGCTTGGCGGCCTCGTGCTTGCGCACCGAGGCGGTGGGGCCGCGGTCGACGCCGGCGGTGGGCTGATTGGCATTGTCGGCGTCGTAATGGTCGCTGCCGGCGAAGGCAGAGCCGATGGCGAGAAGCATGGCGGCGGTGGTGAGAGCGATCCTGGTCATTGCAAAGGTTCCTGTCGTTGGATGGTGAAGGTTTTGGCGAGGTCGAGACGGCGTCAGCGACCCCAGAGGCTTTCGTCGTTGTGCCGGGCAATGATGTCGGCGACCGTCTCGCTGGAGCTTGTCGCCACCGAAGCCTGGTGATGCGCCATGTCCCGTACGCGGATCGAGGCGGTCGGGGCTTGGTCGATGCCGGCGGTCGTCTGATTGGCGCCATCGGCGCCGTAATGGTCGCTGCCGGCGGAGGCGCTGCCCATGGCAGCGACGAGCATGGCGGCCGCGACGAATGCGATCCTGGTCATTTGAGTGTTCCTTGTCCTGTCGTTTCATCGGCGGTGCCTTGGGAGGATGGCCCCGCTGCCGACAAGACCTGGAACGCCCTCGATTTATTCCCGGGCGAAATTTCTTCGTTGCCAGTCGCTTCGCAGGCGCAGTTTGAGACCTCGCCTCGAAAGCTCATCTTGAACAATGGGTTAGAAGGAACCTCCGCCCATCGGATTCAAGCCCACCGATAGCCGGCTTTCATAAAAGCAAAGCGGCGGGACAAGCCCGCCGCTTTGAGGTCTATCGAAGACCGGAACCGGTTAGTGGTTGCCGAAGAGGTCGCGGTCGGCGCCCTGGGCGACCGGCTTCTGGACATTCGCATCCGACTTCCTGACCGAAGCGGTGTACGAGGTGTCGACCGAAGCGGCCGGCTGGTTGGCGTTGGCCGAGCCGTAATTGTCGGAGCCGGCGAAAACGGCACCGGTGGCAACAAGCAGGGCGGCGGCGGTAAGAGCGATCTTGGTCATTTTAGTTACTCCAGATTTGCGGGTTGATGTGTCTGATTGGTCCGGCACGGAGCGGCTTAGCGGCCCCAGATACCCTGGCCGGATTCCGGCTGGACCGAGTCGGGCGTGATCTTGAGGTTGCGCTGCTCGAACTTGCGGATCGAGCCTGTGATGCTGCGATCAATGTTGTCGCCAGACTGGGGAACGACGGACTGGGTGACAGCCGGCTGGTTGACGTTGTCGGAACCGTAGTGGTCACTGGCTGCGAAAGCGCTGCCCGTGGCAACGAGGAAGGCAGCGGCGGTAAGAGCAATCTTGTTCATTTTAGGTACTCCGGATTTCAAAATCCTGTCCGTCAAGTGGCGTGCCGTAATGGAAATTCGCGTCGCTCGGACTACTGCGAGATGGGTCGGCACGGTTGCCATTTCCAATCACGAAAATTTGCAAATCGAACCGATTGGTTCGACCTTGAAATTCGTGTGGACGTCCCTCGCGTCACATTCTTTTCATTAAATATCAATATGTTACGGCGATCTCCGCGCGGCTCGACGCCCTTTTTCGGTGAGCCACCGTTCACCTGAGCCACACGTTCCGTCAACATAAATTGAACCGAACCGTTCGGTTTTATTTTCGTTGAAGCAAAGGCGAGGCTTGAACCGGCCGGCGGAGCGGGCCTTAGCCGACGTTTGCCTTGCCGGCGGATCGATATTATCGATTGTCTTCAACTGTCCGTTCGGGCCGCCGGCCGCGCTCGCGAAAGGCCGGCGGCCCGGATGGAGGCATTCCTGAACAGCGATCAACGATGCGGATCCTGCTTGTCGAAGACAATCGCGAACTGGCCGATTGGCTGAGCAAGACGCTGCGCCAGGCGAGCTATGTCGTCGATGTCGTCCATGACGGCGAGGATGTCGAGCATGCGCTGGCCGCCGGCGACCATGCGCTGATCATCCTCGACCTTGCCCTGCCCCGCATGGGCGGGATGGAGGTGCTGAAGCGGCTGAGGGCGCGCGGCAACCCGGTGCCGGTAATCGTGCTCACCGCCAATGCCAGCCTCGATGGCCGGGTCAAGGGCCTCAACGAAGGCGCCGACGACTATCTGGCAAAGCCTTTCCAGATCGAGGAGCTCGAGGCGCGCATCCGTGTGCAGCTGCGCCGCGCAAACGACCGGACAGCGCCGGTCATTTCCTGCGGCGACCTGGTCTTCGACACCAACACCAGGCTGTTCTCGCTCGGCGGCACGGCGCTTTCGCTGACGCCGCGCGAGCATGCGGTGCTGGAGCAGCTGGTGGTCAAGGCCGGGCGCACGGTGAGCAAGGCTGCACTCTCGGCGGCGATCTACGATTTCGAGACCGACGCCGATCCCAGCGCCATAGAGATCTATGTGCACCGCCTGCGCAAGAAGCTGGAAGGATCGCGCGTCCAGATCGCCACCTTGCGCGGCCTCGGCTATCTGCTGCGCCATGAAGATTAGTCGCGATGCGGATTAGCAGTCTTCGCCTGCAATTGCTGGCATGGGTGGTGCTGCCGCTGGCCGGGCTTGCCACCGTCAACCTGTGGACCAGCCATGGCAATGCGCTTGCCACCGCCGATCTGGTTACCGACCGCATGCTGCTCGGATCGGCCCGCGCGATCGCAGAGCAGGTGGCGATGAACGACGGCGTGCTCTATGCCACCATTCCGCCGGCAGCGCTCGAGATGTTCGACACCGGCGACCGCGACCGTGTCTATTACCGGGTCGAGACCGCTGGCGGGCGGTTGCTGACCGGTTATCCCGACCTGCCAAAGGCCAATCAGCGCGACAGCATCGAGGCTTCCTACCGCGATCACCGGCTCCGCCTCCTGACCCTCAGCCAAGCCGTGATCGGCGCCGGCGCGGATTCACCGATCAAGGTCACCGTGGGCGTCACGCTTGCCGGGCATGACGCGATGGTGAAACGTCTGTGGCTCAGCGCCTTCGCGCAGCAGCTGGCGCTGGTGGCGATCGCCGGCCTGTTCGTGCTGCTTGGCCTGCGCCGCGGCCTTGCGCCGCTAATAAGGCTGCGCGATGCGGTGCGTTCGCCGAGCCGCAGCGAGCTCGACCCCGTCGAGGTTCTCGGCGCGCAAAGCGAGATCAGGCCGCTGATCGATGCGCTCAACGCGTATATGGCGCGCGTGCGGGCACAAATGGCGGCGCAGCGCCGCTTCATCGCCAATGCCGCGCACCAGCTGCGCACGCCATTGGCGCTGCTGTCGACCCAGGCAAGCTATGCGCTGCGCGAGACTGCCGCCGATCAGCGCCAGGAAGCGCTGGTGGCGCTGCAGGCAAGCTCCGGCCGGCTGGCGCGGCTTGCCGAACAGTTGCTCACGCTCTCGCGCGCCGAGCCCGGCAGCCGGCGACCGCGCGCCGACCGCATCGACCTCACCGAAGCCGCCCGGCAAGTGCTGGAAACGCACGCGCCGAGGGCAATCGAACGCAACATCGATCTTGGGCTGGAGGAAACCGGGCCTGTTCCGGTGATCGGCGACGGCACGATGCTGCGCGAGATGATCGTCAACCTTGTCGACAACGCGTTGCGTTATTCCAAGCCCGGCGGCAGCGTCACCGTGAAGCTTGCTGCTTCGAATGGCGAGGCTGAGCTCACGGTCACCGATGACGGACCCGGCATTCCGCCTGAAGAGCGGGAGCATGTCTTCGAGCGCTTCTACCGTATGGCCGGCACCAACGAGGAAGGCAGCGGGCTGGGCTTGGCGATCGTGCGCGAGGTGGTCGAAAATGCCGGTGGCAGCGTAGCGCTTGGCGACGCCGCCACAGGCGGGCTCAAGGTCGAGGTGCGGCTGCCGCTGGCAGGTGGCTAGAGCTCAGCTGCTTGCAGAACCTGGCGCGTTCACTGCGTCTCGTGGAGCGGCTGCGGCCGCCATTTCGCCAGCCGGTTCTCGACCAGCGTCATCAGGTATTCGGCGCCCAGCGCCACGACCATGACGATGACGATGGCTGCATACATGCCGGCCGCGTCGAACGAGCCCTTGGCGATGTTGATCAAGAGGCCGATGCCGAAGCGCGAGCCGACGAACTCGCCGACGATGGCGCCGATGATGGCGAAGCCGAAGCTGACATGCAGGCTGGCGAAGATCCAGCTCATCGCCGACGGCACGATCACCGAGCGCGTCAACTGCCAGTCGGAGGCGCCGAGGATGCGGGCATTGGCGATCATTGCGCGGTCGGCCTCGCGCACGCCCTGGAAGGCGTTGTGGAAGACGACGAAGAACACCATGACGAAGGCCAGCGCCACCTTGGAGGCAAGGCCGAGGCCGAGGATCATGATGAAGATCGGCGCCAGAACCACGCGCGGGATCGAATTGATCAATTTGATGTAGATGGAGAAGATGTCGGCGGCCATGCGATTGCGGCCGAGCGCGACGCCGATGATGATGCCCGCCACCGAGCCGGTGACGAAGCCCAGTACAGATTCCTCCATGGTGACGTAGAGGTGATACCAGAGCGGCCCTTCCGACGTTCCCTCCGTGATCCACTCATAGAGCCGTCCCGCGATCGTGCTCGGCATGGCGTAGAAGAAGGGGTCGATCCAGGCCATGCGGCCGGCGAGCTCCCATGAGCCGAGGAAGGCGATCAGGATACCGAGCCGCCAAAACAGGACGGTGCGGCGGCGATTCACGGCCGCCTTGGCGGCAGCAGCCTCGATCTCCGCGTCCGAGGTTCCCGGCCGGAAGTTCGCGGTGGAGATGTTGATGGTGGCGTCGGTCATTTCAGCCTCCCTCATGCCGCCGCGCGGGCGTAGCTGGTCTCGACCTCTTCCTTGAGGTCGGCCCAGATGGTGCGCGAGTAATCGATGAAGCTCTGGTCGTAGCGGATGTCGGCGACCACGCGCGGGCGCGGCAGGTCTATCGTGTAGACGGATTTCACCGTCGCCGGCCCGGCGGTGAGCACATAGACCTTGTCGGCCAACGCGATCGCTTCCTCGAGATCGTGGGTGACGAAGACCACCGACGCCTTCGCCTCGGACCACAGCCGCAGCAGCTCCTCGTGCATGAGCACGCGCGTCTGCACATCGAGCGCGGAGAACGGCTCGTCCATCAGCAGGATCTCGGGGCCGTTGATGAAGGTCTGGGCGAGCGCCACGCGCTTGCGCATGCCGCCGGAAAGCTGGTGCGGATAGTGCTGCTCGAAGCGCGCCAGGCCAACGCGCGCCAGCCAGTCGCGGGCCGAGGCCTGGGCTTGCGCCTTCGGCTTGCCGCGAAACAGCGGTCCGGCCATCACGTTCTCGATCACCGTGCGCCACGGGAACAGCGCGTCGGTCTGGAACACGAAGCCGATGCGCGGATCGATGCCCTTGACCGGCGCGCCCATGACGCGGACCTCGCCGGCGCTCGGGCTGGCAAGCCCGGTGACGAGGTTGAGCGTCGTCGACTTGCCGCAGCCGGTCGGGCCGACGACGGCGACGAACTCGCCGCGCTCGACCGTCATGGTGAAATCCCGGATCGCCGTCAGCGATTTGCCGGTGGGGGAAAGGAAGCGGCGGCTGACATTGATCAGCTCGATCGCCGGAGCGGTCTTTTCGACAGGCATGGTCAGATACTCCAATAACCGGCAATCGCCGCGCGGGGGATCGCCGGACGTAAAGACAGGATAGGGCGCCGGCGCTGGGCTGAAACCCGCGCCGGCGATTTGTCCGCTACTTCGCGTTCTTCACGAATTCCGTGGTGTAGGTCTTGGAGAGGTCGATCTGCTTGCCCTGCAGTTCTTTCTTGAAGGCCGACAGCACCGTCAGAACCGTCTCCGGTCCACCCTGCGGCATCACGCCATCGGGGGTGAACATCGCCTTGCCGGCGTCGAGCGCCTTCACATAGCCTTCCTTGTCGCCGACATAGTAGTCCTTCGGCATCTTTTCGGCGATCTCGGCACCGCTATGGGTGCTGATGAACTTCAGCGTCTTGACGAAGGCGTTGGCGAGCTTCTGAACGGTTTCCTTGTGGGCGTCGACCCACTCGGTCTGCATGTAGAGGGATGCGGCCGGATAGGTGCCGCCAAGTGCCGCCTTCGTGCCTTCCACGGTGCGCATATCGACGAGCACCTTGGCCTCGCCGGTCTTGAGCAGCCGGGTGATCGTCGGCTCGGTGGTCATGCCGGCCTGGATCTTGTCCTGCTGCATGGCGGCGATGAAGGTGTTGCCGGCGCCGACCGGCACCGAGGTGAATTCGCCGAGCTTCAGCCCGTTCTTCACCGCAAGATATTCGGTCAGGAAGTTGGTCGAGGAGCCGAGGCCGGTGACGCCGAGGCTCATGCCCTTGAAGTCAGCGGGCGACTTGATCTCGGGATGTTTCGCAGAGACCAGCTCGACCTCGCCCGGCGCCTGGCTGAACTGGACGACGGATTCGACGAACTTGCCCTTGGCCTGCAGGTCGATGCTGTGGTCATAGAAGCCGACCACGCCCTGCACGGCGCCCGCCAGCATCTCGTTCTCGGCATCGACGCCCGCCGGCTCGTTGAGCAGCTCGACGTCGAGCCCTTCATCCTTGAAATAGCCGAGCGCCTCGGCGAGCTTCGCAGGCAGGTAGATCTGCTTTTCGTAGCCGCCCACCATGATCGAGATCTTGTCGGCGGCCGACGCAGTCGTTGCGCCTGCGGCAACCATGGCAAGCGTCAGCACCGCGGAACGCAGGGCGCATTTAGAGATGAAACCGGTCACGTAACTTCCTCCACCTGGGCGGCGCGCCATCCTGGCTGCGCCGCATTTCCTCCTTGCCGGCCGCTCCCGGACCGGTCACGCGGCGAACGCCGCAAAACTGTCATGGCACGACCAAGCTTTCAGCTGGCTTTCAGTCGTTTTAGCGGCCGTTGAAATGGAATTCGACCGGATTTGCCTGCCACGGGGCGCCAAAACCAAGCACATGTTGCATGTCATATTCACCGGCCGAGCGTCCGGCGACCCACAGCGCCGCCGCGATGGCGCCGCGCGCGAACATCGAGCGGTCGCCGGCGGTATGCGAGAGCGTGAGCCTCTCGCCCTCAGAGAGGAAGCCGACGCTGTGTTCGCCGACGATGCTGCCGCCGCGCAGCACGGCGAAGCCGATCTCGCCGGCGGGGCGCGGGCCGGTGACGCCATCCCGGGCGCGCTTCGCCACCTCCTCCAGCCTGACGTCGCGCCCGCGCGCAGCCGCCTCGCCCAGCATCAACGCCGTGCCCGACGGCGCATCGACCTTGAAGCGATGGCCTCGAGGATTTCGATGTCGCAGTCGTCTCCGCCAAGGGCTCGCGCCGCCTGCTCGACCAAGCCGGTCAGCATGTTTAGCCCCAGCGAATAGCTGCCGGAGCGCACGATGGCGACTTTCTCCGCGGCCTTGGCGATCGCGGCCAGTTCGGCGGCATCGAAGCCGGTCGAGCCGATCACCAGCGCGGGACCGCCGCGCGCCGCTGAGGTCTGTGCCAGTTCAACTGACGCCGCGGGCGTCGTGAAGTCGATGACGACATCGGCAAACGCCAGCGCTTCATCGCGCGGGACCAGCCCTTCGCCAATGCTGCCCGGCCGGTGGAAGCGGGCGACGAGTTGCAGCCGCGAGTCCCGCGCGACGGCCTCCACCATCTGCCGGCCCATGCGCCCGAGCGCGCCGGCAATGGCTATCCTGAGCGGTTGCGGCATGGCTATCCCTGTCGAGAGGCGAGTCGGAACAAAGCTTTAGCACGCCGCCTTGGCAAATTGATTCAGCCGGCTACGGCACCACGACATCGCTGCGCAGATGCAGGCGAACCGTACGCGAATGTGAAGCGCCACACTCATCATCGCTGACGTGACGTGCTAATTTGGTGCCAGTGTCCGGCTACGACGCCCGGACCGTGTCGGTGGGGGACGCCCATGTTACGGCCAGTGCATGTTCTGGTTCTTTCCTGCCTCGCGCTCGCACCACTCACCAGCGGGGCCTTCGCCGCCCAGGCATCTTCCGACAAACCCGACGATGCGGCGAAGAAGGCCGCGCTCGCCGAGGCGATCAGCGTCTGCGACCGGGGCGCCTCCGTGCCGCTCGACCCTGAGGCCAAGGCCCCGCCGGTCCAGTATGGCGAGCTCTTCCCGCAGGATATGAACCTCAGCAAACTCAAAGACGTGGCCAACAAATGCCAGGCGGCGATGCTCGGCGCGCCACAGGAAAAGCGGCTGACGCTGCAATGGCTGAGGGTCGAAGTGGCGCTCGACCAGCCGGGACTGACCTGGCTGATCCCGCAGGTCAAGCCGCTGGCCGATGGCGGCAGCCCCGAAGCGAATTTCCTGCTCTACGAATTCTACTCGGTGCATCGGCGCGACAGCGCGGATGCCGGTGCGCCGCCGGTCACCCGCGAAATGGCGCTCGATGCCTTGCAGAAAGCTGGCGCCGCCGGTCATCTGACAGCCCTGATGACGCTGCTCCGTCAGTATAACGACGGGCCGCTGCTGCGCCGCGACGCGCGCAAGCTGGTCGAGACCGCGCGGCACATCATCGACGCGCCGGTCCAGGGCCAGTCGCCCGGTGAATGGGACGCCCAGCTCCGCGCCGCCATGCCGCTGCTGATCGCACAGACGACGCTGGAGAAGGACGGCTTCACCGGCGACGAGCAGCAAAAGGCCTTTCATGCCGTCGAGGCCGATTCCCAGGCCGGGACCAATGACTCCGCACGATCCGCGCTCGCCTACATCACGGCGCTGCGGCTGGGCCGGGGGACGCCGCAGGATGCGGCAAAGGCCAGGCAGTTGCTGGAGGCGCGCGCCGGTCACGACGACTACGCCATCCCGATGCTGGCCGACATGCTGGCCAAGGGGGAAGGCGGCCCGGCGGACGGCAAGCGCGCCATCGCCATGCTGCCCGCCGCCCATGTTGCCGAGGCCGGGCCGATGCTCGCCGGCCTGCTGCTGGACGGCAAGTTCGTCGGCCGCCAGCCGCGCGCGGCGGTCCAGCTGTTCAACCTCTCATGGGACCTCGATGCCTGCATCAGGCTCGCGGGCTCGCTTCTCGACTATGACGGCGTGCGGGTCGACTATCCCGAACTGCTGGTCGAACGCCTGAGCGACGGCGCCGATGCCGGAGAGCCCGGCGCGGCGCTGGCGCTGGCGCGGCTGCAGCTTTCGGACGATCAGCAGTTCAAGAACGAGGAAACCGCGCGCGCCATGCTGAAGCCCCTGGCGGACGCGGGCGACCGCGACGCGCTCTGGCTCTACGCCTCGACGCAATACGCCAATCTCGATTCGACCACCTATCGGCCGTCGCGCCGCGACGGCGGCCTGAGCGACGATGATCTGAAAGCGCTGATCGGTGAGGGCGAAGGCAAGAAAGAGCCGCAGGCCTATCTGCTTCATGCCAAGCTGCTGCGGCGGGGCTTGGTCTACCCACAGGACGACGTCAGGGCGACCGCGATGCTGATCAACGCCGCCAATCTCGGCAGCGTCGAAGCCATGGTGGCGCTCGGCGACGCCTATGACAACGGTCTCGGCATCGACAAGAACCCGCGCGAGCGGCTGCACGCGTGGCGCGAGGCGGCGCGGCTGGGTTCGCTCAAGGCAAAAAGCAAGCTCGCCGATGCCTTCACCTTCGACAGTTTCGACCACCTGATGACGCTGCGCGAAGGCATCACCAACCGCATTGCGCTCTACAATGACGGCTTCGGCAGAATGGGCGCCGGCGTGTTCGGCGGCGGTGCCGACATCGAACTGAGCGGCCTCTTTTCCGGGCCGGCCTCCAGCGCCGAAGCGGCGGCGGTTGCGGCGGCCGTGATGGACGCGTTTCGCGAAGCGCCGGCCGGCCTCGACGAGCAAAACCTGGTCAGCGTCGGCAAGGCGTTGCCCGACGAAATCCGCGTGGCGATCGAGACGACGTTGAAGAGTGAAGGTTTTTATGCCGGCGAGCCGAAAGGCTATTTCGGCCCGGACGCTCGCAAGGCGCTCGCGGCGTGGGTCGATGCGAAAGGCCCGCTCACCGATGCCCCCAGCACCCAGACCGCGGCTGGGACACAGCAGGCCGCACCGGCTTCGGGCGAGGTCGCCGGCGAAATGCTCGACCGCGTCCGCGACAAGGTGTTCGCCCAGGCGCAGGCGGCCAAGACGGACAAGCAGAAGCTTGCCGCCATCAAGCAGCTCGGCATGCTCGCCCGCTATGGCGACCTCCCCTCCCGCTGGGTGCTGGTGCGCAACTACCACCAGGCAAGGGCCATCCGGTCGGTCGTCACGGCCGAGGAGATCACGCGCTATGCGCTGGATATCCTGGTGTCGAAACCCGAGGGCGTCGACAAGCCGGAATTCGAGTTCATCTTCGACCTGACGCAGATCGCGAAGGACCGGAAATCCAAGGCAGTGGGCAACGCCACCCTGCAAGCAATCCGCGACGATCCACGTTTGCAGGATCCGCTGACGCTCGGCGCCATCATGGGCCAGTTCGCCTTCGCGCCGGACGCCTGCGACTCCGTCCTCGCTGCAGCCCGCAAGGCCGGCATCGACGGCGCTGGTGAGGATGGATGCGACGAGGAAACGCGCGCCGCGCTCATCGCCTTCGCCAAGGACAAGGGCAACGTCCGGCATCGACGCCGCGGCCCGCAAGTCTGCCGCTGAAGCGATCAAGACGCTGGGCGCTCAGGCCGCGAAGTAACCAGGCCGTGAACTCATGGCGCGCTGCGGCGTGGGATAAGCTTACTCTTGATTGTCAACGCGGTGTAGGATTGCGCGATAGCGGCTGCACACGGCGGGATCCTCATAGTAGTCCACTTCCGTCTCAACGATCTCGTCAAGGCCTAGTCCAGGAAAATGTGCCTTGACCTTTGCCAGGGCGTCTTGCGCCTGCCTGATTTCGCCGAGTTCGGAATGGCAGACGACAAGACGAACGAGCGACCACGCCGGCACGGTCGCCATTTTCGCGTAGCAGGCCATCGCCTCGCGATATCGTCCAGCCGTCGTCAGGATGATGCTACGAAAATCGTCATACCATCCCACGGCGTATGGGTCGCGGCGCTGGGCTTCGATTATTTCAACGAGCGCCTCATCCGGCCTGTCGGTGTAGTTCAGGTGAATGGCCCGGATACTGAGAATGAACGGATCGTTCGGGTTGAGCGCAACCGCACGATCAAGACTGATTTCAGACTGCCTGAATTGGCGCAGATACAAGAGAGCGAAGCCGCTGGCTAGGTGCCCATAGGCCTCGTCGGGGTCGAGCTGCAATGCGGTTCGTGCGATCTCAAGTCCGGAGTGCAGATGACCGGGATTGGAAGAGATCCAATAGAACTTGATGGACTCCACGAAGCTCAGCATGGCGTGGGCGGCGGCAAACTGCGGATCGAGCTTTACTGCCTGGCGCAGAAAGGGTTCAGCTTCGAGCACGGTCTCATAGACGGCCGCGAGTTGCAGCGCCCGCAAGTAGAACTCGTACGCCGACATGTTGCTGGTCGGCCGGGCCCTGGCGCGCGACGCAATCGCGGTTCTGGCCTGCCGGGCCAGACGCGCTGCAATCATGTGGGTGATTTCGTCCTGGATGGCGAAAATGTCGTCGAGTTCCCGATCGTAGTGTTCGCCCCAGATATGAGCCATCGACGACGCGTCGGTCAGCTGTACGGCGATCCGCACCCTGTTGCCGATCTTCCGCACGCTGCCTTCGACGACGTATTGGACACCAAGCTTGCTTGCCACCTCTGCCGGGTCTTGCACCTTGCCGCGAAACTGGAAGGAGGAGTTCCGCGCAATGACCAGAAACTCCCTATATTTGCCGAGCTCGGCGATGATGTCTTCGGTAATTCCGTCGCTGAAATAGTCTTGCTCCGGGTCGCCGCTCATGTTGTCGAAGGGAAGTATGGCGATGGATGGTCTGGACGGCGCCGTAGCGTCTGCCGCAACCACGAAGGGCCTGGGACCGGCATATTTATAACCGCGCCCATGCACGGTCACGATCATCTCGGCGGACAGCAGCTTGCGGAGCGCCGAAATATGGACCTGCAGCGTGTTCTCCTCCACCGCCAGGCCGGGCCAGACCGCATCGAAGAGTTCGGTCTTGCCGATCACCTCGTCGGGTCTGTCCAGCAACATGGCGAGGATGTCGAAGGAACGAGCCGAAAGCTCGACCGGCCCTTGCGGGCCCAGCAACCGCCGTTCGGCTCGTTTCAAACGATAGTTCCCAAACTCCAAGTCCATTGGCCAAGAACCCGTCCCTCGCGGCCAAGATAATCCAAGACGACCCCGAAGGCGAACTTCAGGGCTGTTCAGGACTTTTCAGCTCCGCGCCAAGGACCTGAGCGGGAAGCGGTGTCATTCTCATCGTCATAGGAGGACATCATGACCCACATCCTCGCCACAGCCCCGGGTACCGTCCGACGCCTCAAACTGCAGCGGCTAAGCTTGCCGAGGCTCGCTATCGGCGCATCGCTCAACGCCATATCCGGTTTGTGGGCCGATGCACTCAAAATGGCCTACCTGGCCCCCTATGCCAGTCTTGGTCGCCAATCGCAGTTCGTCCCGGACGATGATCTCGAAGGCCGAGATCCCACTTGGTGAGCCACCAAGCAATGGCCGACCGCGAAGTGGGTCAAAGCGCGCGCAGCCAGACCTTGTTGTCGTGGAAGGCGGCACCGCCATAGGGCGCAGGGGCGTCGGCGCCGGTCAGCACGTTGATGCCCTCGCCGCGCTCATGCGCGCTGTTCGGCCAGATGCCTTCGGCCACCACCACGCCGCGCTTCACGCCGTCGAAGAGTTTTGCGTGCAGCACGAGGTCGCCGCGGCGATTGCCGACCTCGACGCGGCCGCCGTCCTCGATGCCGAGCGCGGCTGCGTCTTCCGGGTGGAGCAGCAGTTCCGGCCGGCCTTCCTTGGCCTTCGACACCGGCGTCTCGGCAAAGGTCGAGTTGAGGAAGTTGCGGGCCGGCGAAGTCGTCAGCCGGAACGGATGCTCCTCATCCGCAACCTCGATCAGGTCGACATGGTCGGGGAATTCCGGCAGCCGTTCGACCGGCCCGAACAGGCCCATGCTCTTCGGCGGCCGGTTGGGCGCCGACTGTCCGGTCCAGTTGGCCCGGAAGTGGAATTTCTTGTCGGCGTGGCCGAAGCCGTTGATGAAATGCGCATCGTCGAAATCGGGCTGCAGGTCGACCCACTTCTGTTCCTTCAGGCTGTCGAAGCTGCCGATCCCGCGCTTGCCGAGGATGATGTCGATATGCTGCCGCTCGGTCAGGCCGAAGCCCGGCTGGTCGGCGACGCCGAGGCGCTTGCCGAGCTCCTCATTGACGTAGTGGTTGGGGCGCGGCCCTTCCGGCGGCTCGATCAGCTTGGGGCCGAGCGTGATGTGCTGGTTGCCGCCGCCCTTGTAGATGTCGTCATGCTCCAGAAACATCGTCGCCGGCAGCACGACATCGGCGAGCTTGGCCGTGTCGGTCATGAACTGCTCGTGCACGCAGGTGAACAGGTCCTCGCGCAAGAAACCTTGCTTCACCAGCCGCTGCTCGGGCGCGACATTCACCGGATTGGTGTTCTGGATCAGCATTGCCGTCACCGGCGGGCCGCCATAAAGCGCGTCATCGGCCCCGGTCAGCACCGGGCCGATGCGCGAATGGTCGAGATAGCGCACCTTCGGGTCCCGCATCGCGGTGCCCTCCAGCACGTCCTGGTTCAGCTTGAAGATGCCCGAATTGGAGTGAAAGGCGCCGCCGCCCTCATATTGCCAGGCGCCCGTGACGGCGGCGATGCAGGAGGCGGCATGCATGTTGACCGAGCCGTTGCGCTGGCGGGCGAAACCGTAGCCGAGGCGGAAAAAGGTCTTCTTCGTCGTGCCGACGAGACGGGAGAAAGCCTCGATCTCGGCGACGGAGAGCCCGGTGATGGCGGCCGCCCATTCCGGCGTCCGCACTTTTAGATGTTCTTCTAGCCCGCGCGGGTCGTCGGTGTATTTTTCGAGATAGGCGCGGTCGGCGAGCCCATCGCGGAACAACACATGCATGACCGCGCAGGCGAGCGCGCCGTCCGTGCCGGGTTTTAAGACAAGGCCGAGATCGGCCTGCTTCATGGTGGCGTTGTCATAGATGTCGATGACGACGATCTTGGCGCCGCGCTCTTTTCGCGCCCTGGTCGCGTGGGTCATGACATTGACCTGGGTGACCACGGCATTGGTGCCCCAGATCACCACGCAATCGGACTTCGCCATCTCGCGCGGATCGGGACCGCGCAAAGCGCCCGCCCCCATCATCCAGCCGGTCCAGGCGAGATTGGTGCAGATCGAGCTGAAGAAGCCCGAGTATTTCTTCGCATGACGCAGCCGCTCGATACCGTCGCGCTGCACCAGCCCCATCGTGCCGGCATAGTAGTAGGGCCAGACGGTCTCCGAGCCGTATTTCGCTTCGGCAGCGATGAACTTCTCGGCGACGAGATCGAGGGCGGCTTCCCAACTCGCTTCCTTCCAGGCCCCTTCGCCCTTGGCGCCCGCGCGCACCAACGGCTTCAGCAGGCGGTCGGGGTGGTGGACGCGGTCTGCATAGCGGGCGACCTTGGCGCAGACGACGCCTGCCGTGTAGCTGTTCGCCTTGGCGCCATGGACGCGGCCGATGCGGTTTTTGTCGAGCAGTTCGACTTCGAGGGCGCAGGTGGATGGGCAATCGTGCGGACAGGCCGAGTGGCCGATCCTGAGCTTGGCGTGCTGGTTCATGCGGGGTGTTTAGCGGGTTTTGGGGGTGGCGTGTAGGGCCAGATAGCTCCTCCCCTTTCTCCCCTTGTGGGAGAAGGTGGCCGAGCGAAGCTCGGCCGGATGAGGGGTATTGGAAGGAATGAGGCGTTGACGATCCCGTTGCGCCTCCAACGCTTGCGAAGGTTGCGTCAAGCTGGAACACCCCTCATCCGGCCGCTTCGCGGCCACCTTCTCCCACAAGGGGAGAAGGGGAAACCGCGCTACTCCGCAATCCCCTCCTCATACTCGGCCGACATCGTCAGCCACTTGTCCTCGTTCTGGGCAAGCGTCTGCGCCAGTTGCGAACGCTCCTTGGCCAGCCGCGTCGCGGTCGAAGGGTCCTTCTCGTATATCGCCGGGTTGGCGAGTTCGTCCTCGATCAGGTCCATGCGCTTGCGGATGCGGTCCATCAGCGCCTCGGTGGCGCGGATTTCCTTGGCGAGCGGCTCGAGCGCCGAGCGCCGGGCGGCCGCCTCGCGGCGGCGGTCGGCCTTGGACGCCTTGTCCGCGTCCTTCTGCTCGCGGCGATTGGACGAGACGCCGGTGACCAGCGTTTTGTAGTCCTCAAGATCGCCGTCATACGGATTGACCGCGCCGTCCTTGACCAGCCACAGCCGGTCGGCGGTCGCCTCGAGCAGATGCCGGTCGTGCGAGATCAGGATCACCGCGCCCGGGAAATCGTTCAGCGCATGGATCAGCGATTCACGGCTGTCGATGTCGAGGTGGTTGGTCGGCTCGTCGAGGATGAAGAGATTCGGCCCCTCGAAGGCCGACAGGCCCATCAAAAGCCTGGCCTTCTCGCCGCCCGACAGGTCCTTGGCGGCGGTATTCATCTTCTCGGTAGAGAGCCCGAACTGGGCGACGCGAGCGCGCACCTTGGCCTCGGGAGCGTCCGGCATCAGCCGGCGCACATGCTCATAGGCGCTTTCTTCCGGGCGCAAATCGTCGAGCTGGTGCTGGGCGAAGATCGCTACCTTGAGGCCCGGCGCAATGGTCATGGTGCCGGTCTCGGCCTTGAGGCGGCCGGCGAGCATCTTGGCGAAAGTCGACTTGCCGTTGCCGTTGGCGCCGAGCAGCGCGATGCGGTCGTCGGCATCGATGCGCAGGGTCATCTTCTTCAGGACCGGATTGCCATCGGTATAACCGACATTGACGCCGTTGAGCGCCACGATCGGCGAGGCCACCGTCTTCATCGGCTCGGGGAAGGAGAACGGCCGCACCGTGTCGTTCACCACCGCGGCGATCGGCTTCAGCTTCTCCAGCGCCTTCAGCCTGGATTGCGCCTGCCTCGCCTTCGAAGCCTTGGCTCGAAAACGCTCGACGAAGGATTCCATATGCTTGCGCTGCGCTTCCTGCTTGGCGCGGCTCTTTTCCTGCAATTCGCGCTGCTCGGTCAGCTGGCGCTCGAACTGGTCGTAGCCGCCGCGCCAGAAGGTCAGCTTCTTCTGGTCGAGATGGACGATCGAGTTGACCGCGCGGTTGAGCAGGTCGCGGTCATGCGAGATCAAGAGCACGGTGTGCGGATATTTGGAGACATAGTTCTCCAGCCAAAGCGTGCCTTCGAGGTCGAGATAGTTGGTCGGCTCGTCAAGCAGCAGAAGGTCGGGCTCGGAGAAGAGCACGGCGGCCAGCGCCACGCGCATGCGCCAGCCGCCGGAAAAGGACGAGGCGGGACGCTTCTGCGCGGCATCGTCGAAGCCGAGGCCGGCGAGGATGGTGGCGGCGCGGGATTCGGCCGAATGCGCGTCGATGTCGGCGAGCCGCGTGTGGATCTCGGCGATGCGGTGCGGATCGCTCGCGGTCTTTTCCTCCTCCAGCAGCGCCGCGCGCTCGACATCGGCCTTCAGCACGATCTCGATCAGCGGCTCCTCGGTGCCCGGCGCTTCCTGCGCCACCTGCCCAATGCGGGTGTTTTTCGGCAGGCTGATCGAGCCGGTCTCGGACGGGAAATCGCCGGTGACCGCCTTGAACAGCGTTGTCTTGCCGGTGCCGTTGCGGCCGACGAGACCGGCCTTGGTGCCGGCCGGCAAGGTCAGCGAGGCATGGTCGAGAAGCAGGCGCCCCGCCATGCGCAGCGAGAGGTCGTTGATGATAAGCATGGGCGGGCTTTTGCACGGGACATCGGCGCTTCGCAAGAGCCAGGGCCCGCGATGAGGATTCCCCGTGTCGGGCCGCGGGCCATTCGATCAAGCCCGATGAGGGAACCAGTTGCCGGTCGGAGCGTTTTGAGCCCCGTGATCCGCTATTTCGCCCTCGCCTTCATCTTCTTCCAAGTCGCCACGACAGCCGCGCTGGCGACACAGGTGGTGTTGTTTGAGGGCAACACCACTGCAGTGCTCTCCCCCACCGAACCCGTGAGCGGGGCGCAGGTACAGCCAATCTCCCCCCTTGTGGGGGAGATGGCCGGCAGGCCAGAGGGGGGCGCGACGGAACACCTGCTGATCCAAATCAATAGCGGAAAATAGCCTCAGGCGTCGCCTATGAATGGCCGAGATGCCGGGGGACAGCGCCCCCCTCTGGCCTGCCGGGCATCTCCCCACAAGGGGGAAGATCGGCAGCCCCGCCGCTTTCGCCAATCACTCACTCACACTTCGGCTACCACGTCATCGGTTTCACGTTGATCGCCGCTATGGTCTCAACCTATGCTGGTTGTAGCGGCGGGCCTTGTAGAACTGTCATCACGAGGTGCCCCTATGAAGCGATTGCTCTATGCCGCCGGCTTTGCCCTGCTTCTCACAACGCCCGCGGCCCATGCGGCAGCGGCAGATTGCGCGGCGGCGAAGACGCAGGCCGACCTTGCCACCTGTACGGCCAAGGACGCAGCCTCGGCCGATACCGCGCTCAACGCCGTCTACAAGGCGCTGACGGGACGCCTGGCTGCCGCCGACCAGCAGCGCCTTCGTGATGCGCAACGCGCCTGGATTCCATTCCGCGACAAGGAATGCGCCTTCCGTACCAAGCCTTATGCCGACGGCTCGGTTTATTCGAGCCTGGTCGAAACCTGCAAGGCGGAGTTGACCAAGACGCGGCTGACCCAGTTGCAGCACCAACTGCAATGCCCTGAAGGCGACCTCTCCTGCGCGCCGCAAACCGCCGGCGGCGCCGCGCCTGCGACGGCTGGCGCCGCGCCTGCGAAGGCTGCGCCCGCGGCGGCACCTGCCCAGGCAAGCCGGGACGACACGAGGCCGTGCGTGCAGTCGGCCGGCAAGGCGAAATCGGACCAATATGTCTCGCAATGCATTCAGGTATCGCCGGCGACACATCCGCCCTGCAACGGCCAGAACGCGTGCAGCATGATGATCGACGAGATCAAGCGCGGCTGCGCCATGATCGGCAACGACAATCCGCCGGCCTTCTGTTCCGCTTACAAGGACTGAGCGACATGGCGGGCCAGGCCGTTCGGTCCGGACCGCCGCCTGCCCACCATTCGGTGGGCAATGACCATTGCCGTGCGGAAGATCAGGCCAGCCTGCCAAACAACCGTAAGTTCCACTTCGGCTTATATTAGTGCGGGTCGTATCGATGCCACCAGAAAAGGTCGCAAAATCTTTCGGTCAGGCCGTGATGCTTAGCGAAAAATTGGTTTCGGTTTTTCCGCAATCCTGCGAATTTATGATTGCGCCGTGATTCGCGCCTAGGCGCCAATAACAATCAAAAATAACAACAATAACTTGACTGTGTCAGGAGCTCACGATGGACGGAGCAGCCAACGATCTGCGCATGCTGAGATATGTGGCGGAGATCACGCGCAGGCTTGCGAAGATGCTTTCACGCACGCGCTATCAGATGCTGGTCTATTTTCTGGAGATGACGGCTGTCGAGGCGGACAGCCTCGCGGCCGAGCAGGACCGCCGCGCGGAGGCCGGCAAGCCGCCTCGCAACTGAGGACTGCCAGAGCAGCCGTCCGGCAGAACCTTCGCGCAATTCCAGACGAAAAAAAGCTAACGCCCGGAATGCCGAGGACGCTATCCATGCCTTTTTTCATCCGCGGATGATGCCGTCCAGGACGGCGAGGCATCTCAACCGTCGCGCAGCGACGACCAGCCGGTAGTCATGCTCGACGATGGCGCGCTCGAAGTTGTCGAGCGCGTCGAGCGCGGTATGCAGATCGACGGCCGGCAGGTCCAATGAGAACAGGACGCGCCGCGCCTTGACCCCCTCGCTGGCGTCGGCGGAAGACTGGATGGCCACCCTGCGACGCAATGCGTCGAGCGCGGCCAAGCGGTCGGCCGACGGCGTAGCGCCGTCCTTTGCAGGCAGCATGGTCGGCCGGCCTCAGGCCTTGGCTTTGCGCTTGCCCTTGCCGGAATCCGCGGCCGGCTTGCGGCCCAGGCCGGAAGACTTGGCCAGCGCCGAGCGAGTCGCCGAATAGCTGGGCGCCACCATCGGATAGTCCGCCGGCAGGCCCCATTTGGCGCGGTATTCGTCCGGCGTCAGGCCATGGTCGGTCGACAGGTGCCGCTTCAGCGACTTGAACTTCTTCCCGTCCTCGAGGCAGACGATGTGATCGGGGAAGACCGAACGCTTCGGATTGACGGCCGGCGTCTGCGGCGCGCTCTCCTTGACGGCGGCGCCGCCGGCGAGCTTGCGCACCGATGCGCTGACACTGGCGATCAGATCAGGCAGGCCGGAAGCGGGGAGCGGATTGTTGCCTACATAGGCCGAAACAATGTCGGCGGTCAGCTCGATTGCAGTCTTGTCATCGATATTGGACAATTTTTTCATCCTCTGCTGGCTCTCAAAATGACCAGCTGTTTTTAAGACTTTGGTCTAGGTATCGTATTGGACCTGTCCCCCAACGGACGGCCCAGAGTCAGTAAACGCACGAGACTCAATACCGGAGGTATGTTTTCACCGCAGGTCGCGGCCGCGCAAGTTAGGAATTCTAATACCTATAACAAACACTTTACAGCGCGGAAGGCCTGCACGGGCGCGTAAACAACGCAAACAGCACTTCAATTTCTGCGAGTAATTCCTGCAAAAATCGAAAACAGCATCCGAAAAATCGAAGCCGTCGCGCAGCATCGGATTCGGATGATCGATTATGACTGATCATGTCCGATTCGATGACGTTACGGCGAGTCGCTTATTTCGCGGCGGCGCGCCGGAGGTCCGCCGGCCGGCTGTCGGCCAGGATCTCCAGCACGCGTTTCCAGCGCGCACAGCGGCCGAAATCCCTCTGCTCGATGGCCTTCTCGGCCTTCATGGCGGCATAGAGCGGTGCCTCGGCGCCGAATTCCTTCACCAGCCAATGCGCCTCCTGTCTGGCGCGGCGTTCCTCGTCGTCAAGCGCGATTCCCGGCGCGATTCCTGGCGCGATTCCTGGCATGGTCTTCAGGCCTCCGGACGTTCGATGCCGACAGCAATGCAACTGCCGATGACGAGGACGGCGCCGGCAATGGCCGTCATCGACATGGTTTCGCCCGACAGTGCCAGCAAAAGCGTGGAAGCGATCGGCGTGAGATAGGCGACGACCGCGAGCCTGCCGCCGTGGTCGAGGCTGAGCGCCCGCGACCAGAAATAATAGCCGAGCCCCATCGGCCCGGCGCCGAGATAGAGGCCGAGCAGCAAATCCGAGCCGCCCAGGCCGGCGGCGCCGTCGTGCAGGCACCAGGCGAAGGTCAGCGCCACGCCGATCAGCGCGGAGGGCAAAAGCAGGCGATCGGGCGGCACGGCGAGACGGCCGACGGCGATTGAATAGAAAGCCATGCAAAGCGCCGAGCCGAAGGCGGCGCAATAGCCGACGAGGCTGCCTTCGAACCAGGCATGCGCGCGTCCGCCGGAGATCACCAGCGCCACGCCGGCGAACCCGAGCGCGGCGGTGAGCCCAAGCAACAGCGGGCGCTTCGGATTGCCGATGACGATGATCACGGCGGCCACCATCAGCGGCCAGGTGTAGGCGACGAGATTGGCCTCGATGACCGGCATCGAGGCGAAGGCGATGTATTGCAGCACCATGGTGCCGACCAGGCCGATGAAGCCGACGGCGTAGGCGGCGACCGGGGTCCTTCCCTTCTCCCCTTGTGGGAGAACGTGGCCTCGCGAAGCGAGGTCGGATGAGGGGTGTTCCAGGGAACGCCGACGTCTCACTTCGCTGGAACACCCCTCATCCGTCTCGGCGCTGCGCGCCGATCCACCTTCCCCCACAAGGGGGGAAGGAGAAGTGCTCGCCAGCCTGATCGCCGCAAAGACCAGTGCAGCGCCGCAGAATTGCAGGAGCTGCACATGCGACACCGGGTGGGTGGCGAGCAGCGTCTTGCCGACCAGGGCATTGGTCGCCCACAGCGCCACGGCGCCGAAGGCAAACGCCAGCGCCGCCGTCGAGGCGGCGTTGGATCGCAATTGCTGTCTTTCCGCCACGACCGGGCCGAGGCTCAGCAACGCTGAAGACCGCTGGCGCTCGGCTGGATCATCGGCCACTACCACGATTCCCTTGCTCCGCCGGAGACCGGCTCGGCAGCCGGCTTCGGCACGGGATGCTCCTCGGCATGGCGGCGATAGGCGGGCAGCTGGTTCGTCCAGACGTCGTCGGCCAGCTCGTTCACCCAGGTGCGGTCCTGGTCGTTGTCGGCGGCGAGGTAGAACATGCGGTTGTCGTCGACATAAGGCTTCGTCACCGAACGCTGATTGAGCACCAGGGTGACGCGCGAACCGAGCTGGATGGGCGCGGTGCGATGGAGCACGCCGAGGAACTGGCCGAGCGTGGCGTAGTTCATCTTGTGATCGATGCGCATGACCTTGTTGCGCGGCAGGTCGCGGCCGGATTCGAGGATGGCGCGGCCAGTCTCGGAATCGTCGCAAAAGATTTCAAGATGGCCGCCGATCAGAGGGTCGCTGATCGAGAGCGGAATGAGCTCGGTCACCGGAACGCCATCGCAGTGCCATTCGACGGCGCCGTCCTTGGGGTTCATGAAGGTGACGGTCGAGCCGACGATCGACAGCGGATAGGGTTCGAGCTTGGTGCCCATCATGTCGGACAGCCGTTCCAGGCGCAGCTTGTCGTTGAGCAGCTCCTTGATCTCCGGAATGTAGCGGTCGGCGCCGGTGATGAAGGTGAGGTCGAGATGCTTGTGCACCGCATGGCTGGCCTTGAGCTTGAGCGCCGCCTCCTCGATCGCGGCAAGCAGTTGCGGGTCGTAGCCGTGAAGATACTGGGCGACGCCGAAGCTCGACACTTTCCACGCCGTATCATGGCCGATGATGGCTTCACGGCTCATCGCATAGCGCAGTTCGGGGATTGTATGGGCGTTCATTCTACTTCTCCAAGCTGGGGGCAACACTTGGTAAACAGTCGATTAAGCCGCCCGCCCCTGTAAATTTAGGAATGCTGGTGCTACTTTAAGCCCAGCTAAAGGTCGAACCCCGTGCGTCTGCTCAGTCAGGTCAACTTAAACTCGCTGAAAATCGTGGAGAGCGCCGCCAGGCACCGCAACTTCACGCGCGCCGGCGAGGAGCAGTTCATCACCGCCTCCGCCGTCAGCCAGCGGGTGAAGAGCCTGGAAGACCAGCTGCGCTTCAAGATCTTCCAGCGCGGCGGCAACGCGGTGTCGCTGACGCCGGAGGGCGAGACCTATGTGGCGCGCGTGCGCGAGGCGCTGGAGCGGATCGTGGCGGCAAGCATGGAGGCAACCGGTCAGTCCCAGTTGCATGTGTTGAAGATTTGCGTGCTGCCGACCTTCGCGGCGCGCTGGCTATTTCCGCGCCTCTCCACTTTCCAGCGGCAGTATCCGGACATCGAGATGCGGGTGTCGACCTCCTATGCCACGCATGAATTTGCGGCCTCCGAATATGATCTGGAGATCCGCTATGGCGACGGCAATTTCCCCGGCCTCAATTCCGAGCTGCTGTTCAAGGAGGACCTGACGCCGGTGTGCAGCCGCAAGCTGTTCCATGAGGTGCTGGGCGACAAGCCGCTGTCCAAGGTAACGCCCGAGGACCTCAGGCATTTCACCCTGCTCCACTCCGATACTTGTACACAGAACTGGCAGTCGTGGCTGGGCTTTGCCGGGGCGAGCTTCGTGCTGGGCGAAACCAAGAGCATCTATTTCGATTCCTGCATGATGTCCTACGAGGCGGCCAATGCCGGCATGGGCTTTGCGGTCGCCAACCGTGCCTATATGGCGAGCGACATCCGCGCCGAGCGGCTGGTGGCGCCCTTCGCGGTGCATCATCCCAATACCGCCGGTTGGTATTTCGTCAGCCCCGTCAATGCGCTCGGCGCCCGCAAGGTGGAGCTGTTCAAGCAGTGGATCATGGCCGAAGCGGCGCTGACGCAGCGCCAGCTGGATCTGGAAATCGCCGGCATGCCGCTGGCCCGCGCGGCAATGGCGTAAGGCAAGCCTCCCGAACAAACGACCCCTTTCAGAGATTTCTCCATCCCTGAAAAGATCGCGCCTCGAAAGACCGCGCAACGATTTGCGCCGCCATCGGTAGGCGGCTAACGCGATCACGCAATGACGCGGCGCAGAGACTCAGCTATCTTCATCTATGCGGCGGGCCTGATTTCCCGCTTGGCCGGCGCTTTCCAGCTTCCTCCCAAGCAGCGCCGGCCTTCTTCTGTGGCGGCAGCATCATTTCCCGATCACCGCTCGCCTGTTTCCGGCCGAGTTTTCCTGCACGCTTCGGCGCGCCATCACTGCGCCGGCGGCGTGCCCTGCTGGTCGCCGCCGGTGGTCGATTTCGGCACCGGATTCTTGTCGACCTGTGGGTTCTGATTGATGGTGTCGCTCGGCGCCTTGGTGGGCTGTACGCTGTTGTCGCAGGCGGCAAGCGCGAGCCCTGCCGCGAGAGCCAGCAGCACAGGAAGCTTCATCATGACGACCTCCTCTCGGTTGCCCCCTTTTTCTTTGGGCAAACGGGGCGGCGGCGGTTTGGTTGCGTGGGCGGGCGGGAACCAACCGGCCTGTCTCCGGTTGAGCTTCGATAAGTCGGGAGGAGATGGTCATGATCCGTCTGCTGCTTGTCGGCCTGTTTGCCTACACGGCCTATCGCGTCACGATGAGGATCATCGAGGAGGCATCCGGCGATGCCGCGCCGCCGGACGAACGGCGGACGCTGCGGCGCCAGTCCGCAGCGATGGGTGTGGAGCCGAAGAGGTAAACGCCCTTTCCTCGCCCCCACGGACGTGGGGGAGAGGTGGCTCGGGCAAAGCCCGAGACGGAGCGGGGGAAGGCGCCGGCCTTGAAACGGTACGAGAGAACCCGCCGACGTCGTAGGCCCCTCTCCAGCCGCGAAGCGAAGCATTGCGAACAAAGCGGAAACGATGCTTGATGGGCGATGAACATCGCCGCCCATGATTCGTCCTTCGAAGCTCCCGCCTATCTCGCCCGGCTGAACGACGAGCAGCGGCTGGCGGTGGTGCATGGCGACGGCAAGGTGGCGGCACCTTTGCTGGTGATCGCCGGCGCCGGCTCCGGCAAGACCAACACGCTGGCGCATCGCGTGGCCCACCTCATCGTCAAGGGCGCCGATCCGCGCCGCATCCTGCTGATGACCTTCTCGCGCCGCGCGGCGGCTGAAATGGCCAAGCGCGTCGAGCGCATCGCCGGCGAGGTGCTGGGCCGCGACGCCGCCATCATCGCCGACGCGCTTGCCTGGGCCGGAACCTTCCACGGCATCGGCGCAAGGCTCTTGCGCGACTATGCCGAGCAGATCGGCCTCGATCCCGCCTTCACCATCCACGACCGCGAGGATTCCGCCGACCTGATGAACCTCGCCCGCCACGAGCTCGGTTTTTCCAAGACCGAAAGCCGCTTTCCGACCAAAAGCACCTGCCTGCAGATCTATTCGCGGGCGGTCAACGCGCAGGCACCGCTGGGTGAAGTGCTGGGCTCGGCATTCCCCTGGTGCGCGGCGTGGGCGGACCAGCTGAAGGAGCTGTATGCGGCCTATGTCGAAGCCAAGCAGGCGCAAAACGTGCTCGATTACGACGACCTCCTGCTCTACTGGGCGCAGATGGCGGCCGAGCCGGAGATCGCCGCTCACCTTGGCTCCCGCTTCGATCATGTGCTGGTCGACGAATACCAAGACACCAACCGGCTGCAGGCCTCGATCCTGCTGGCATTGAAGCCGGACGGCGCCGGGCTCACCGTGGTGGGCGACGACGCGCAGTCGATCTATTCCTTCCGCGCAGCGGAAGCGCGCAACATCCTCGATTTCCCAAAACAGTTCACGCAAGGCGCCGAGATCGTCATGCTGGAGCGCAACTACCGCTCGACCGAGACGATCCTGGCCGCCGCCAACAGGGTGATCGGCGAGGCTACGGAACGCTTCACCAAGAACCTGTGGACCGAGCGCAGATCGTCGCACAAGCCGCAGCTGGTGAGCGTGCGCGACGAGGCCGAGCAGGCCAATTATGTCTGCCAGGCGATCCTTGCCGAGCGCGAGGCAGGCACGGCGCTGAAGGCGCAAGCCGTGCTCTTCCGCGCCTCGCATCACAGCGGGCCGCTGGAGGTGGAACTCACGCGCCGCAACATCCCCTTCGTGAAGTTCGGCGGGCTGAAGTTCCTCGACGCCGCCCATGTCAAGGACACGCTGGCGATGCTGCGCTTCGCCGAGAACCCGCGCGACCGCGTCGCAGGCTTCCGCGTTCTGCAATTGATGCCTGGCATTGGGCCTTCGGCCGCCTCGCAGATCGTCGAGGCGATGGCGACGTCGCTGGACGAGACGCTGGGCCTTGCCCGCTTCCGGCCGCCGCAGCGCGCGGCTGAAGCCTGGCCGGTCTTCTTCGACATCTACAGCGGGCTGCGCGCCGGCGCCAAATGGCCGTCCGACCTGGAGCGGGTCAGGCTCTGGTACGAGCCGCATATGGAACGCATCCACGAGGACGCGATCACGCGCCGGGCGGACCTCCTGCAGCTCGAGCAGATCGCGTCGGGCTATCCCTCGCGCGAGCGTTTCCTGACCGAGCTGACGCTCGATCCACCCGACGCCACCAGCGACCAGGCCGGCCCGCCGCATCGCGACGAGGACTACCTCATCCTGTCGACCATCCATTCGGCCAAGGGCCAGGAATGGAAGAACGTCTTCGTGCTCAACACCGTCGACGGCTGCATCCCGGCCGATCTCGGCGTCGGCACCAAGGAAGATATCGAGGAGGAGCGCCGGCTGCTCTATGTGGCGATGACGCGGGCGAAGGACAGCCTGCATCTGGTGGTGCCGCAGCGCTTTTATCCGCACAACCAGCCGGCGCGTGGCGACCGCCACGTCTATGCCTCGCGCACCCGCTTCATCCCGGCCTCGATGCTTTCGGCCTTCGAACAGTCATCCTGGGCAAGTGCTGCGATCAAGGACGACCCGCGCCAAAGGCCGGGCATCAAGGTCGATCTCGGCGCGCGCATGCGCGGCATGTGGAAATAAGCACCTGCCAAAGCATCGCGGGTCGACGCTTCGCAGAAACTGTCCAGGACAACGCGCGATCGGCGCGGCCTGCTTTGGGGAACTTTTCACCCGGCAATGGGTTTCCGTTAGGAAAATCTAATGCGAGGAGGCAGCAATGAAGAATCTCATTCTAGCCGCCATGCTCGGCGTGGCTGCCATGGCACCGACAACGGTTCCGACGCAGGCGACAAGCCTGACCATCACCACCGATGACGGCATGGGCCGATACAATGACGATTACTACTGGCGCCGTCATCACATGCGCGATGACTACTGGCGCTACAGCCGTCGATACGAAATGCGCGACTGGCGCAGCTATCGTCATAATCGCGACTGCATGGTCAGGGTGCACAAGCGCTGGCACCACCATCATTGGGTGGTGAAGAGAGTCTGGAGCTGCGGCCTCCACAGAGGCTGGCGATATTAGGGGCCGTCTCTTCGGCTACTCCATGGGGCCCGGTGAAAAATGCGCTTGATTCCATCGACGATGAGTTGGCGGCAACGGCTTGCCGAGCGGGCCGGCCAACTCTTCGTCAACATCGTCGCGATGTTGTTCGCAGGGGTTGCCATCCTTCTGCTGGTGCTTTCGGCGTATTACCATGTTCCGCAGTCCCCGGCAGAAGTAACAATCATAGCCGGCACCGGCCAGTAACCGGTGCTCGTTTGGCCGCCAGGCGCGAAAAGATCGCCGACCGCGGAACCACACGCCGCAAGGTGCGTTGTGTGGCGTCCTACCCGAGATCGAGGCTGGCAACCCCGCCATCCTCCACCCAATTTCCAAGAGGTCTAAATGCACGACAGGATGTTCTTCACCCCGGTCGCGGTCAGTGTCGGCGCCGGCCACAAGCGCATGATCGTCTCGCTGTCCGCCATGCATGAGTTCCTGACCGAGTTCCCGCCGTCGCGGCGGCGGTTGAGCTACGGCGCCGCGGTGAAGGCCTGCGAGGCCGCGCGGGCCGGAGAAATCTCCGCCGAATCGGCGCGCGACGCGCTGATCACCTTTGCGGTGACCGCAGGCATTCTGTGGCAGTCTGATCAGCCGATCGTCTCGGTGAAGCCGGTCGCGCGCGGCCATAGCGGCTTCGCGGCCTGAGATCAGCCCGAGCCGGTGAGGCCTAACGAAACCCCGCCTGAGATGGTTCTCGGGCGGGTTTTCCATTCAACCCGCCTTCCCGCATGCATACTGCTGCCTCGGCCGGATCCCGCGAAACTTTTCCGGCGCTGCATGAAATACCGCATAGAACGGAGCGCTGCGTGAAACGGCGCACAGAACCGCCCGGCGCGTGAAACATCCCACAGAACATTCGCTGTCCCTATGCAGCTTTGCGACATGCAGCAGGGGGGCGGATGTTTCTCGATCGCGACCAGTTCAAGCCGGCGGCGGAAATGAGGCTCGGTCGAGACAAGTCCTCCATCCGTGTCACGATCACCGACCAGAAGGTGTGCGAGCTCCGCGAGGCCGTCTATGCCTGGATCACAGCCGGCGGCCAGCCGTCAGGATCGGCGCTTGCGGCGCATCGGCGGGCAAGCGCCTGCTCTCCTATCCCGGCTACATCAACCGGAGCCTCGCCGGGTGTAGCGGCGCAACGCCGAAATGGGAAGCGTTGAAGTGGCTGGGCCTGCTTACCGCGCATGGCATGCTGACGGCGGTTGTCCATCAGCCCGAGCCGACATTGACGGCCGCCGGCCTGGTCAGGCCCTATCTCGACGTCGAGCGCCGGCTGATCCGCCAGCACAGGCCGCTGCTCAACCGCAGCCACCGGTGAGAGCGCTCCTGCCTCTGCCGCCCGGAGCCGTTCAGTGGAACGTGTTGGCGGCTTCGCCGGATAGCGCGCTGCGCGGGCTTTCGAAGCTCACCTGGTCGCGTCCGTTCGACTTGGCCCGGTAGAGGTGCCTGTCGGCAACCTGGAACATGTCGTGATAGGTGGTGGGTCCGCTGAAAGCGATGCCGCCGATGCTAACCGAGAGCGGACATGACTGGCCGCCGGGCGCGAAGTCGGCCTCGCGGATGCGCCGCCTGATCGATTCCGCGACCAGGAAGGAGCGCGTCGCGTCGGCGCCCGGAAGGAAGACCGCGAATTCCTCGCCGCCGATGCGTCCGACGATGTCGGCGCCGTGCAACTGACCCTGGATCGTCCTGGCGATCAGCTTCAGCGCCTGGTCGCCGCAATCATGTCCGAGACGGTCGTTGATCGACTTGAAATGATCGGCATCGACGATCAGCAGCGCGCCGGAATCGGCGACGTCATGGCTGCGCGCCTGCTCGAGATAGGCCTCGACGAGCATCGAGAAGGCGCCACGGTTGAAGACCGCCGTCAGGCTGTCGGTCGCGGCGACGATGCTGAGCTCCTTCTGGGCGATGGCCAGCTGGCGCATCTTCCACATCAGGAAGAACAGGAAGGAACCGCCGAGGACAAGCGGCAGGAACAGGTCGGTGAGCTCGGCCCAGAGCAGCGCCTCGGGCGACAGCGAGGGAAAGTTGAAGGAATCGACGAAGAAGGCGGCAGCAATGAAGAAAGCGGTGCCCGCGCCGGTGACGGCCACGACCCTGCCCCAACTGGTGGGGGACAAATCGATGCGCATGACATTTGCTCCCACTGCAACGGGTCCATTGTGCAGCGCGAGCGCAAACGAAATCCTAATACATTAGCTTCGATGCAAGTTTGGTTAACCTGCAGCCAAGCGCCGGAAGGCGCGGTGCGGTTTCGAAAAGCCGGCCGCCGCAGCGGCGGGGCGCTCCGAACGGCGCGGTCGGAAATCTGCCGGAGCGCTTCCGCTTTGGCGGAATCGCTCCGGCCGTTTGATTCAAGCAGTTCCGGACGGAAAGCCGCCGGGCGCTTTCCCGATTGCCTTAGGGGGCGGTCGTGGCGCCCGAGCCGCCCAAGGCACCGCCACCGCTGAGGCCACCGGTGCCACCGAAGACGCCGGAACCAGTGGTGATGCCCATGGAGCCGCCAACCGAGCCGCTGGTGCGGGCGTTGAAGCCGCCGGAGCCGCCCAAGATGCCAGTGCCGCCGACGCCACCCGTTGCGCCGAACGAGGTGCCTGTGCCGGTTGTCGTACCCGCGATGCCGCCAACCGAGGTGCCCGTGCCGGCGCTGAAGCCGCCGGAGCCGCCCACGCCGACGCCGCCGATATTGCTGCCAAAGCCAGTGCCGAGACCGGTTGAACCGCCGATCGAGACGCCCGTGCCGGTGCTCAATCCACCCGAACTGCCCGCACCGACGCCACCGTTGTCGATGCCAAAACCGATGTCGAGATCAGCGGCACTCACCGGCGCGGCGAGAATGGCAATGCCGCCGACCAATGTGCCGGCGATTTTTTCCACGATACCATTCATGGCGTTCTCCTTCGTTGCCACATCTTTCCGCACCACATCGTCGGAGCACCTGTGTCCGTGCGCATGCTTCGTGCGAGAGGAATGAGGGAATACGAATGGAGTCCGTCAGGGTTCCATCTTTTTTGAGGAAAAATTCGTTGTTCTAAAATGATATACGAGTTTTCCTTGATGTTTGAGTTTCATCAACAATCGTCGACCGGTGGACGATGTGGGGTCGGTCAGGACATGGCAATTGCGACCCGACGGCATTCCGTGGCGATCGATGAGAGAACCCGGAAGGCCACGCCTCAGGCGTAGGCGCGGCCTTCCTCGGAACGCTGGAACAGCATCAGGTCGAGCGGCACGGAGGGTCTGCCGAGCACGGTGAGGCACATATGCGCCTGGCCGCGATGGTGGGTCTGGTGGTTGAAAAGGTGGCTGAGCGCCGGCGCCAGCCGCTGCGAGACGGTGCGCATGTCGGTCGTCATATAGGAAAATCGTCCGGTGAACGCCTTGTCGGTCATGCCGCTCACCCAGTCGACGATCCTCTTGTCCTCGGCCTCGCGTGCCATGCGCAAGCCTGGGAAGGCGCGATGGAGGATCGTCGCAAGGTTTGAGGGCGCATCCCCCTCGCCCGTAAAGCGCTTCATCCAGATGCGGTCGGTGACGAGCAGATGGTTGAGCGTGCCCAGCATCGAGCCGAAGAAAGCGCCGACGTCGCGGCCGAGCTCTTCCTCGTGGAGATCGGCAGCGGCATCGTAGATGCGCGCGTTGGCCCATTGATTGTAGGCCGCAAACATCATGAAATGCTGTCTCATTCTTCCATCCGGCTCAGAGCGAATCCCGGCTCTTGGTAACCCGCAGGAACGTCAATGACCATTCTGTTCTATGATCTCGTCGGCCACGACGCCCAACGCCCGTTCAGCCCGCATTGCTGGAAGACGAAGATGGCGCTGGCCCACAAGGGGCTCGACGCCACCAAGGTGCCGACGCGCTTCCTGGAGGTGCCCAAGGTGGAGGGCGGCGTGTCGAAGACGGTGCCGGTGATCCGCGACGGCGAGCGCGTCGTGGCCGATTCCTTCGCGATCGCGCTCTATCTCGACGAAGCCTATCCCGAACGGCCAACGCTCTTCGGTGGCGAAGGCGGCAAGGCGATGGCGCGTTTCATCGAGCGTTGGTCGCAGCTCACCATCCATCCCTACCTTATGACGGTGCTGCTCACCGATCTCAACGGCATGCAGGATGAGGCGAACCGCGCCTATTTCCGTCGGAGCCGTGAACAGCGGCTCGGCACGCGGCTGGAAGAGGTGGTCGCCGGCCGCGACGCCGGGCTCGCCGGCTTCCGCGCCTCGCTGGAGCCGTTGCGCTCGATGCTCGGCTACCAGCCTTTCATCGGCGGGGCATCGCCGCTGTTTGCCGATTACATCGTCTTCGGCGCGCTGCAATGGGCACGCGTCGCCTCGCCCTATCGACTGCTCGAGGCCAACGACAGCGTGGCCCAGTGGTTCGAGCGCTGCCTCGACCTGCATGGCGGGATCGGGCGCGAGGTTTCTGCGGCGGCGGCGTGACGGAACGACCTTGCGAAGCTGCGAGCGACGGGATCGCCATGCTGCGCTATGAGATACGGGCCGAGATCTGGGTCTATCCCGGCAAGGGAGGCTGGCATTTCGTGACGCTGCCGGCCGAGTTCGCGGCGTGCATCAAGGCGGCGATGGCGGGGCTGGCGCGGCCCTGGGGCTCGCTCGGCGTCACGGCCGTCATCGGCGAGACAAGATGGAGCACGTCGCTCTTCCCCGACAAGGCGTCCGGCAGCCTGCTTCTGCCCGTCAAGGCCTCGGTACGACAGCGTGAACAGCTGAAGGCCGGCGATACGACGGAATTGACCATCGAGGTCGAGCTTTAGCGTCTACTTGACGCATCTTTGCTTGTCGCATCCCTATTCGGCGTACCGTTGTCGACCAGCCTGACGCAGATCGGGTCGCCCTTCTCCATGCGCGCGCACCGCCATTCCGGGCCGAAGCCGAAATTCTGCTGCCCGCGCTGTGGAAAGAACAGCAGAACGAAGACGATCCCGGCAAGAACGACGGCCATGAGCAGGATGCCGGCGACATCGCCGCGTCTGAGGTAAGGCCAGTCCATCGCCTACGGCTCCGCTGCCGCGACGCCCGGACCCTGGCGCGAAGCCGAGCTCGCAGCCGTCTAATTATCCCGCAAAGAGCCGGCCTTGACCAGAAGCCGCCTCCCCTTGGCAAGCCGCCAAGCGGCTTGTATAGAGCCCGCCACTCCATTCCCAGAACAAGGACGACCCAATGGCGATCGAACGCACCTTCTCCATGATCAAGCCGGATGCGACCAAGCGCAATCTGACCGGCGCCATCACCAAGATGCTGGAAGACGCGGGCCTGCGCGTCATCGCGTCGCGCCGCGTGTGGATGAGCCGCCGCGAGGCCGAAGGCTTCTACGCCGTCCACAAGGAGCGTCCGTTCTTCGGCGAGCTGGTTGAGTTCATGTCGTCCGGCCCGACCATCGTGCAGGTGCTGGAGGGCGACAACGCCATCGCCAAGAACCGCGAAGTGATGGGCGCCACCAACCCGGCCAATGCCGACGAGGGCACCATCCGCAAGGTGCATGCGCTGTCGATCGGCGAGAATTCGGTGCACGGCTCGGACGCGCCGGAAACCGCCGCGCAGGAGATCCACTACTGGTTCTCCGACACCGAGATCGTCGGCTGAACCGACGGTTGCGACCAAGCAATGAAGGCGGCCTCGGCCGCCTTTTTTGTCGCAGTGAGGTGGGCGGGCCGGCCAAACGCCCTAGATCGACGTCATCGGCGACAAGTGACAAGGGCGTCGCCGGCTGTGAGCGACCATCGCGCTTCCGCCCGAAATCAGGGAGGGAAGCATGATTAACCCCCATGTTTCCACAAGCGGCGTTGCCTATCCGGACGATCTCGTCCTGTTGAAACGCATCTACGACCAAGTCTGCGAGGAACGGGGCATTGCCCGCGGCAGCCCCGAGGCCTCCGAGCTGGCGATCGAAGCCATGAAGCTGTTTTCCGCCGGCATTTTCGACGAAGACTCAGTAAGCCGTCGTCTTCGCCATCGCTGAGCGATCCAGGTTCAATCCCTGTCGCCGTAGCGTATCACCTCGACCTTCTCCCTGGTGATTAGGCAACTGTTGGTCAGCGCCTTGATCTGAGGGATCAGCGCGTCGATCTTCTCCGGTGCGTCGACGATCTCGACGACGATTGGCAGGTCCTGCGACAGCCGCAGGATCTTGGCGGTGTGGAGCACGCTCGAGCGGCCGAAGCCGAGCGGCCCCCTGAGCACGGTTGCGCCCGCCATGCCTGCCTCACGAGCCTTGATGACGATCGCCTCATGCAGCGGCTTGCCGTCGGCCGCCCTGTCGTCCTCGCCGAAGAAGATCCTGAGCAGCGCGCATTGGCTGGGAAGTTCCATGTTCTCCTCCCTGGTCATTTGGTAGTCGGCAAGCGGTTGAACCTGGCCGCCATGAGATAGCCAAGCCAGGCCGAAGCAAGCGACAGCACCACGACACTGGCAAGATAGGTCGCGGCGAGGCCGAGGTCGCCCTCGAAAAGCAGGATAAAGGTGTCGAGGCTCATGGCCGAGAAGGTGGTGAGGCCGCCGCAGAAGCCGCCGGTGACGAACTGGCGGCCGGTCGGACCGATCATGATACGCCCATCCGGCCGGGTCAGCGTGGCGAAGAACATGATGACCCAGGAGCCGACGATGTTGACGAAAGCCGTTGCAAGAAGGGCGCTCCAGCCCAGCAGCGAGACGATGACGTAGCCGGACAGGAAGCGCGCCAGCGAGCCGATGGCCGCGCCGCAGCCGACCGCCAGATAAAGCCGCAAGGCCGTCTGTCTGTCGTTTCCGACCATGGTGCCTACCCCGCCATCCGCACGACCGCCCAAAAGCCGAGTGCAACCGCGAGCATGCAGAGCGCCGCCGAGGCGGCTACGTTGAAGACGGCGAGCCGCCGCTCGCCGTCGAGCGCCAAGTTCAGCGTCTGCAGGCAGAAGGACGAGACCGTGGTGTAGCCGCCGAACAGGCCGACCACGATCAGGTCACGCACCAGTTCGGCGGAAAAGACGCCGCCGACGGCGCGCGCCGCGCCGGCGAAGGCGCCGATGGCGAGCGCGCCGGAGACGTTGACCACCAGCGTGCCCCAGGGAAAGGTCTCGCCGACGCTGCGGCCGACAAGGCCCGACAGGAAGAAGCGGGAAATACCGCCGAGGAAGCCGCCGGTCAGGACCAGGGCGCAGGCCGCAAGGGTCATCGCTTCATGCCTTCTCCAAGGCGACCCCAAACGGGAATCGCCTACCCAAAAGAGGCATGATGCGAGCAGAAAAACAAATCCCGCCGCGCGAGAGCACGCCTGGCAGGAGTCATCAGCCCGATACTCGGAAGAGCTGGGCGGTTTCGGGGGAACCCCATCCCCATTTTTCGAGGGAAACTAGGTGGTCGCGGCGGCGCGGTCAATCGGTGTCGCTAGGTGAAAGACGGTTACGTCGCATTCCTTCGCGCCCCCCTCTGGCCTGCCGGCCATCTCCCCCACTTGGGGGGAGATTGGCAGCTTCGTCGGCAGCGCAAATCCTGCCACGTTAGCGATTGGCGGAAGCGGCGGCGACTTCCGATCTCCCACCTTGTGGGGGAGATGGCCGGCAGGCCAGAGGGGGGCGCTGTCCCGCCGGCGTCAGAAGTTACTTCGGCTGGCGCTCTTTCACATTCGCATGATTGTTCGCCGCTTCGGTGTCGGTGGCCGGCGTCTTGGTCTCCTCGCCGGTGAACGGACTGCCCTGCCCAGGCGCAAGATCGCCGCTGTGGCCGGCCTTGTTGGTCTGGTAGGGCTGGCTGTCAAGACTGAGGCCATGCAGTGTGGCATTGAACAGGTGATCGTCCGCCTTCGCAATGCCGGCGAAGGCAAGGAGCGACGCACCTGCGGCAGTGAGAATGAGCGCGTGCTTTTTCATATCTGGTCTCCTTTGAGTGGCCAGATCGATCCGCGCATTCGGTCCGGCGGCTTCGGTGCAGGGACATGTCCCTTTTGCCTGCCCGCCATATGACCACGTTAACGTCTCAGCCGTCCGGATTCTTCCCGGCTGGCCGAAAGGTTGCGATCCTTCGCGCCTCGCTGTCCTGCAGACGTATCTTGGTCTGTCGCGGCCTCAACTCGCGGCGCTGAAGCGGAGGATCTCGTGGTTGTCCTTGTCGGCGCGGGTGAGCTTGCCGGCATCGATCCGGTAGGAGGCCGCCTTGGTCAGCGCGTCGAACAGTGCCTTCTCTTCAGCCATCACATCCGGCGCGCAAGCCATGCGGGTCGAGCCGATGTCGCCGATGGCAATCCTGTTTCCTTCCACCGTGGCGGTGGCGAAGTAGGTGTTGCACGGGCCCTTGCCGCCCGCCTTGCCGGCTTCGCTGATGCGGAACGTCGCCTGCGGTTCGGCGATCGGGCCGATGCCGTCGATATATTCGACGAGCCAGCTCTGGCCGTACAAGGCCGCGGCGTCCGGCTCGGTGGCGGGCGCAGCCATTTTCAGCACGAGCGTCTGCGGCTTTCCGTCCAGCGGATCGACCTGGTGGCGGGTGTCGGTGATGAACAGCAGCTGGTCGTCGACGGTGATGCGGGCCTGCAGGGCATAGGTCCTGCCGGGCAGAACCGCCTTGGAATCGAAGGCGATCTCGAATTTGATCGGCACCTGGCCGGCCGGCACGATCTTGCGCTGACCGATGATCGTTGCCGGCGCATCGGCCAGCGAAACGTCGGCGAGCTCGACCGAAAGCACCGCATTGGGCGGCAGCGCGATGCGCTCGCGGTAGGTCACCTCGCCGGCAATCGTCTTTTCGGTGGCGCTGGTCAGCTCCGGCACGACAAGCACGCCGACCACCAGCGGCACCAGGCCGAAGATGAAGAATTCCGCAATCCTGTCCAGCATGAGATTGCTCCGCCAAGCAAATCAAACCGGTTTGCAAGGTCGGGAAGGATTGCGGTCGTTCAATGGCCCAGACCGGATTTATCCACCCGACTTCTTCCAGCGGTGCGCCGCCTCGTCGTCGGCTTCCTTGGCCTCGACCCAGCCGCCTTCGGATCCGTCGGCACGGTGCTCCTTCTTCCAGAAAGGGGCGCGCGACTTCAGGTAATCCATCAGGAAATTCGCCGCTTCGAAGGCCGCTTGGCGGTGCGCCGAAGCTGCCACGACCAGCACGATGTTCTCGCCCGGCGCGATTTTCCCGTGGCGGTGGATGACGCTGAGTCCCTGCAGCGGCCAGCGCTCAACCGCCTCGGCGGCGATGCGGCCGATCTCGGCCTCGGCCATGCCCGGATAATGCTCGAGCTCGAGGGCCGCTAGCGCGCCCTCTTCGTCGCGGCAGAGACCGGAAAAGGTGACCACGGCGCCGATGTCGGCGCGGCCCTTCGTCAGGGCGGCGATCTCGGCGGCAATGTCGAAATCCTCGCGCTGAACGCGGATGGCCGGCACTATCGTGCTTGCCATTCTCAGCCCCCGGTCATCGGCGGAAACAGCGCGATCTCGCGCGCGCCCGCGATTTTCTCGCGGTGGCCGACATGTTCCTGGTTGATGGCGACGCGGATGACGTCTGGATATTGCAGCGCGTTTTCGTATTCCGCGCCGCGCGACTTCAGCCAGCGCAACAGGTCAGCAACGGTCTCGATGCCGGCCGGCAGCTCGACATCCTCTTCCGGCTTGCCGATCCGCTCGCGTACCCAGGCGAAATAGATGAGTTTCGTCGACATCTCACTCGTCCATTATGTGCTTCAGGCCAGCACGGAAATAATCGTAGCCGGTGTAGAGGGTGACGAGCGCCGCGATCCACAGCAGCACCAGGCCGATCTGGGTGGTCAGCGGGAAGATCTTGTCGCCGGCCGGGCCGACGAGCAGGAAGGCGATGGCAACCATCTGGATAGTCGTCTTCCATTTCGCGAGCTGCGTCACCGGCACCGACACTTTCAGCGCCGCCAGATATTCGCGCAGGCCCGAAACCAGGATCTCGCGGCACAGGATGATGATCGCCGCCCAGAGCGACCAGCCGGCGATGCCGGCATGCCGGTCGGTGTCGGCGGCGAGCAATAGCAGGCAGGTGGCGACCAGGAGCTTGTCGGCGATCGGGTCCAGCATCTTGCCGATGTTGGAGGTCTGCTGCCAGGCGCGCGCAAAATAGCCGTCGAAATAGTCGGTGATGGAGGCGAGCAGGAAGATGACCAGCGCCGACCAGCGGGCGAAGTCGGAGGACTTCAGATGGCCTTCGAGAAAAAAGCACAGCACCACCAGCGGCACCGCGATGATGCGGGCGTAGGTGAGGATGTTCGGCAGGTTGAAAGCGCGCTGGGCCATATCTGATCGGGATCTCTCTCCTCCTGCCTACTCAAATCAGAAGCCGATGTAGGGGGTCAACAGGCGAGATTCGATTGGTCAGCCCAAAATAGGCGCAAGAATGGTCAGCTGTCATGAAAATGGTTGTAAACCAGCTTCGCCACGTGCTCGGAAATGCCGTCGACCTTGACAAGGTCCTCGACCGCGGCGCGGCTGACAGCCTTGGCGGTGCCGAAAGCAAGCAGCAGCGCCCGCTTGCGGCCGGGGCCGATGCCGGCGATCTCGTCGAGCGGGCTTTTCACCATCTCCTTCTTGCGGCGGGCGCGGTGCGAGCCGATGGCGAAGCGGTGCACCTCGTCGCGCAGGCGCTGCACGAAATAGAGCACCGGATCGCGCACCGGCAGCATGAAAGAGTCCCTGCCCTTGACGAAGAAGCGCTCGCGTCCGGCGTCGCGGTCCGGCCCCTTGGCGATACCGATGGCCACGACGCGGTCCTCGATCCTGAGATCGGACAGGATCTTGCGCACCGCCGTCATCTGGCTCTGGCCGCCGTCGATCAGGATGACGTCGGGCCAGGCCGGGAAGCTGCCGTTCCCGCCGACAAGATCCTCGGCCGCGTCATCCTCAGCTTCGGCGCCCGCTCCGCCGGAAGGCTGGACGTCGCCATGCTCCCTGAGCAGTCGCGAGAAACGCCGCTCCATCACCTCGCGCATCATGCCGAAATCGTCACCGGGGGTGATCTCGGTCGAGCGGATGTTGAATTTCCGGTACTGGTTCTTCACGAAACCTTCCGGCCCGGCGACGACCATGGCTCCGACCGCGTTTGTGCCCATGATGTGCGAGTTGTCGTAGACTTCGATGCGCACCGGCGGCTTTTGCAGGCCGAAGGTCTCGGCAAAGCCGGTGAGCAGCCGCGCCTGCGTCGAGGTTTCGGCCAGCCTGCGGCCGAGCGCCTCGCGCGCGTTCTGCAGCGCATGGTCGATCAGATCCTTCTTCTCACCGCGCTGCGGCACCGAGATCGCTACCCTGCGCCCGGCGCGGGTGGAGAGCGCTTCGGCGAGCAGTTCCTGCTCCTGCACCGGCTGCGAGAGAAGCAGCGTGCGCGCCGGCAGCTTGTCGTCGTAGAACTGCGCCAGGAACGAGCCCAGCACCTCGGCCGGCTCCAGCGCCGGATCGGCCTTGGGGAAATAGGCGCGGTTGCCCCAGTTCTGGCCAGTGCGGAAGAAGAACACCTGGATGCAGGTCTGGCCGCCTTCCTGGTGGATGGCGAAGACGTCCGCCTCCTCGACCGTCTGCGGGTTGATGCCCTGATGCGCCTGCACATGCGAGAGCGCCGCAAGGCGGTCGCGATAAATCGCGGCGCGCTCGAAATCGAGCTCTTGCGAGGCCTGCTGCATGGCGGCCGAGATCTCGGTCTTCACCTTCTGGCTGCGGCCGGAGAGAAAGTCCTTCGCCTCGGCAACCAGCTCGGCATAGCCCTGGTGCGAGATCTCGCCGGTGCAGGGGCCGGCGCAGCGCTTGATCTGGTAGAGCAGGCAGGGCCGTGTGCGGTTCTCGTAGAAGGAATCCGTGCAGCTTCGAAGCAGGAAGGCGCGTTGCAGCGAATTGATGGTGCGCCCGACGGCGCCGGCCGACGCGAACGGCCCGAAATAGTCGCCCTTGCGCGAGCGCGCGCCGCGATGCTTGTAGATGCCGGGCGAGACGTGGTCGCCAGTGAGCAGGATGTAGGGGAACGACTTGTCGTCCCGCATCAGCACGTTGAAGCGTGGTCTCAGCCGCTTGATGAGGTTGGCCTCGAGCAGCAGCGCCTCGATCTCGGTGCGGGTGACGACGAACTCCATCGTCGCCGTCTCGCGCACCATGCGGCCGATGCGGGCGGTATGGAAACGCCCCTGCGCATAGTTGGTGACGCGCTTCTTCAGGCTGCGCGCCTTGCCGACATAGAGCACGTCGCCGGCGGCGTTCATCATGCGGTAGACGCCGGGCTGATTGGGCAGCCGCTTGACGAAGGTCTGGATCACCTCGGCGCCGACCATGCCGTCTGCGTCGCCGGCATGCGGCGTCCAGTCGATCGCGGTGAAGGCGACATCGGGTCCGGCGGAAACCGCCTCCGGCTCGACGATCTCCTCCGCCGCCTCATCCTCAATGTCGACATCGAGATCGACATCGGGCGGCAGATCGTCGGCGGCGCCGTTTCGCTTATGTTTTTGGGCGGGACTCATTCCACCATGCCTGTCACATCGGGCGTCTGCCATGCAAGATGCTGGCCGCCGTCGAGCGCGATCATCTGGCCGGTGACGGAGCGCGCTTCCCAGAGATAGCGGATGGTGGCGCCGAATTCCGGCAATTGCGGGCCGCGCTTCAGGATCAGCCCTTCGACCTGCTTGCCGAAATCATCGTCGTCCTGGCGCTTGTTCTTCAAGGTCGGGCCGGGACCGATGGCGTTGACGCGAATGCGCGGCCCGAGCGCCTGCGCCAGCATCTGCGTTTGCGTCCACAGCGCCGATTTCGACAGCGCATAGGAGAAATAGCGTGGCGTCGGCCGCCAGACACGCTGATCGATGATGTTGACGATCAGCCCCTCCGCGCCGCCCGGCAAGGCGCGGGCGAAGTTCTGCGCCAAGAGCGCCGGCGTCTTCACATGGATGGCAAAGTGGCGGTCCCAGGCCTGCCAGTCGAAATCCTCGACGCGGTCGTCGACGAACAAAGAGGCGTTGTTGACGAGCAGCGTGACCGGGCCAAGGGCGGCCTCGGAACGGCCGACGAGATCGCCGACGGCGTCCATGTCGGTGAGGTCGGCGACCAGCACGGCGGCACGGCCGCCCTGGTCCCTGATGCGGCGGGCCAGCGCCTCGGCCTCGGCTCCGGAACGATTGGCATGGATGGCGACGGCAAAACCATGCGCGGCAAGGTCCTCGACGATCGCCTTGCCGATCCTTTTCGCTCCCCCCGTCACCAGCGCCACGCCAGCGGCTTCTTTCATGGTGTCAATCCTCAATCGGCTTCACGATTCCGGGAAGCCGGCACAATATGACGGGCCAAGCGTTAAATGCCATTTCCACCTGGGGCAGGAATGTGGCGAAGCGGCCCGTACGCACGCTTGCCGGCCCGAATTCGGGGCTTCTCATAGCGCAATATATGTCGCTGGACCCCTTGAACCAAGCGGTGTGCGGCGCAACATGATTAGCCTGCTGACATTCGCTGTTGCGAAGATGCAACGTCACCTTTCGGCCTCATTCGCGCCGGGGAATGACCCAAGTTCAGGTTCGCTTCAGCCGTATTTCAGCACGACATTTGGAACCGTTGAACGCCAGGCCCGTTTATCCCCCCGGACGGGCCGGGGTATTCATGAACATAAAAAGCCTCGTGTCTTGTGGCTTAAGGAGTAAACAACAATGCAAGCCAATCTCAAGTTTGCGCGGCCGCTGGCGGTTGCGCTCGGGCTCTTCGCCCTCGGCGGTACCGCCTATGCCGCAGACGTGGTTCAGGAAGAGCCGCCGGCCCCCGCCCCGGTCGCCGAACTCCCCGTCGCTTCCTGGGCCGGCCCCTATGCCGGTATCAGCCTCGGCTACGGCTTCAGCGGCCATGCAGATGCCCGCGACGCCGGCGTCAACGTGAAGACCAAGGGCTTCATCGGCGGCGTCTTCGGCGGCTATCAGTGGCAGCAGGACAACTTCGTCTACGGCGCTGAAGCCGACCTCGGCTACAACGGCGTCAAGGGCGACAGCGCCGGCATCAATGCCAAGGGCGGCCTCGAAGGCTCGCTGCGCGCTCGCCTCGGCTATGCCGTGACTCCCGAAATCCTGCTCTATGGCACCGGCGGTCTCGCCGCCAAGAACCAGAAGATCACGGATAGCGTCACCTCGACCGACGAGAGCAAGGCGATGCTCGGCTGGACGGCCGGTGTCGGCACCGACATCAAGATCACGGACAACGTGTTCGGCCGCGTCGAGTACCGCTACACCGACTACGGCGACAAGGATTTTGGCGCTCTTGGCAACGTCAAGTCCAAGGACAACCGCGTCACCTTCGGCGTCGGTATGAAGTTCTAAGTCGTTCAAGCCACGACACGGAAAAAGCCGGGCCTTGCGCCCGGCTTTTTTTGTTGGACTGAGCAACCCTTCCTTTTCTTCGCTCGGCCATCTTCTCCTACGGGGAGAAGGAACGATCAGGGGCCACCCTCTCCACCCGCCCTCAAAATGGCCGCTGCTGCTCTACCGCCACCTCAGGCTGCCCCAGGCACCGTCGCCCCCAACCTCACCGTGTTTTGGCGGGCGAATTGCCTGACGGTTGTTCCTGGAAGCCCTCATGGGCAGGAAGCGACGGCAACTGGTCGAGCCATTTCGCGCGCGAGGGCATGAAGACCTGCGCGTCCGGCAGGTAATCCTCCGGATTCGCCATGGTGGCGGCGTGAACGTGAATCTCGTGAGGCCATCTATCGGAACGGAAATAGAGCCTCGTGCCACAGGACGGGCAGAACCCGCGAAAAGTGTCCGGGCTGCTTTCATAGTGCCTGATGTCACCGGTCCAGCTCAGTTGCTCCGGCCTCATGCCAAGGAAGGCCGTCAACGGAGCGGACGTGGCGCGCCGGCAATCGGCGCAGTAACAGACCAGGTTACGCGTGATATTCCCGGAATATGTCCAGGTGACCGCCCCGCACATGCAATGCCCCGCCAGAAATGCCATCGCTCCCTCCCATTTGCCGAGCCGGTCCGACATCGGCCGATGCGGCACAGGGTAGGCTGCGCGATCTCCTCACGCGCGTTTCTTTGCGACCTTGGCCGGCTTGACCTTCGGCGGCAGTGTTTCGACAAAGGCGAGCGCACGGTCGAGCCAGCCGGCGAGATCGGCTTCGCTCGCAGTGCCCTCCGGCGCGACATGGACATAGCCTTCCATCGCGCGACCGCCCATTTCCATCGGCCGCGCGTGGGGCTGTGCGGCTGCGGCCGCGTGCCCTTCCTTGCCGACACGCACCAGCAAGCCGCGCTTCGAGGTGCCGATCAGCATGTTGCCGTTGATCATGAAGCAGGTGCCGCCGAACATCTTCTGTTCGGTGAAGGCACGCTGGCCTAGCGCGGCGCGCAGGCGCTCGACCATGGGATCGCCGGTGCTGGTTTTGATGACTGACTTGGCCATGCACAGCCCTCCGCGATTTGCCCCTCCCTTCTCCCCTTGTGGGAGAAGGTGGCCGAGCGAAGCTCGGTCGGATGAGGGGTGTTGGACGGATCTCTACCTTGACGACGTAGCGATCAAAACCTTTCCACTTTTAACACGCCTCATTCCCTCCAGCACCCCTCATCCGTCTCGGCGCTATCGCGCCGATCCACCTTCTCCCACAAGGGGAGAAGGAGAGGCGCCTTCACCCCGGCACGCATCCCTTCAGCTCCGGAAACTTCTCGTCGAAGCGCGCAGCCCAGCGGGTAAGCCGGCCGCGGCCCTTCTCCCACTGGCCGCCGAAGCGCAATGCGAGATAGCCGAGGGTGGCGCGCAGCGCCATCTGGCCGGCGGTGATCTTCTTGGGCAGCTTCGGCGGGTTGGCGTTGAGGAAATCGAGCGCTGCGGTGATCTTCGCCCACTGCCGGTCGAGCCAGGGTTGATAGACCATGGCATCCGGGCGCGTGCGCCGCTCATAGACCATCGACAGCGCGCAGTCGCAGATGCCGTCGGCCAGCGCCTCCAGCACTTCGGCCTCGAGCCGCTTGTCGGGATTGCGCGGGAACAGCGCGTTCTTCGACAGCCTGTTGAGATATTGGGTGATCGCCCGGCTGTCATGGACCGTGCGGCCGTCCTCCAGCACCAGCACCGGGATCTTGCCCAGCGGATTCGCCGATATCAGCTCCGCCGGCTTGTCCTCCGTCTTGACCGGCACGAGGTCGATGGCGATGCCGGCATAGGCGGCGGCCATGCGGACCTTCGAGCTGTAAGGAGACGTGGAGGCGTAGAGCAGCTTCGGCATGATCGTTTTCCCAGTTATTTGCGCCCACTGTTGACCGAATGCGCTTGCCAGAGCAACGGCCAGCGCCGTGAAACCGAATAGCCAATGTTGCGACAACAAAGGCGGCGGAAGCCGGACAACAAAAAAGCTCCCGGAAGTTTGCCGGGCGGCAAATTTCCAGGAGCTTTCAGGAAAGGCGTTTGCCGATCCACTTTGTCCGCTGTGACGCCGAACTGGCGAGAGGGACGCCGACGGCGCCCGCCCTCACCCTTTCCCCGTCGCCAGCAAAGCGACGCGATTACTTCTTGGCCGGCGCCTTCTTTGCAGGCGCAGCCTTCTTCACCGCTGCCGTCGACTTGGCGGCTGCTGCTTTCATTGGCGCCTTGGCGGCGGGCTTGGCCGCTGCCTTCGCTGCCGGCTTCTTGGCGGCGGCGGGCTTCGCTGCTGCCTTGGCGGCGGGCTTGGCTGCTGCCTTCGGTGCCGGCTTCTTGGCGGCGGCGGGCTTCGCCGCTGCCTTGGCGGCGGGCTTGGCTGCTGCCTTCGGTGCTGCCTTCTTCACTGCTGCAGGTTTCGCGGCAGCTTTCGGTGCCGCTTTCTTTGCCGGCGCTTTCGCCGCCGGCGCCTTGGTTGTCGTCTTTGCCATGCGATGCCCCTTGCGTTTTGCCGAAGGTCGTGAGTGACCCGGCGTGCTCATGCATATCTGACTCGCGGCTATCTAGCCAGCGAAGCAACACAATGAATTTCAGTTATTGAATTTTGGTTACGCGAGACGCGCTGACAAGGGTATCGACGCAAAAATCGACAGCGAATCTTTGCCAGTCGAAGTGAAATTGCGCCACCGAGAATTCCCGATGCCCTCTATCGCCGGATCATCCGGACATATTGGCGCCGCGTAGAGCGCAGAATGTGAGCGGATTGCTCATAATGGACAACGTAGTCCAAATCGCGCGTTACATCTTGTCCAGAAGAAAGTTCTACAGGTCGAAGCGAAGCAAAGCCAACCCAGCGCGACGGCAAACCTTGCGCGCTAAAAAGTGAGCTTATCGCTCGTATTTAACAGCCGCCGCTCGGAGCGTCGAGCAGCTCAGGCTCCCGCTGCAGACGGCGCAAAGGCTCCGTCTGGCGCGCTTTCTTTGCTCGTCGCAATTCTGAACGGAAAGGCGCTGCGCACTTTTCCTGGAATTGCGCTTCCTTTGCTCATCGCAATTCCGGACGGAAACCACCATGCACTTTTCCTGGAATTGCTCTCGGACAAAATGCGAGTATCTTGTTTATATTTCTGGGAGGTCGGCCAGGATGGCTACTCGCATTGCAAAGCCAGGCCCGCGCATGCGCAAGGAGCCGCGCCAGGCGCGCTCGCTCGCCACCGTCGAGGCGATAATTGAAGCAGGAGCTCGCGTTCTGAGCGAGATCGGCTGGGCGGGCTTCAGCACCAACAAGGTGGCCGAGGCGGCAGGCGTGAGCATCGGCTCGCTCTATCAATATTTTCCCGACAAGCTCGCTTTGGTCGACGCAATCCGCCGCCGCCACTTCGATCATGTGCTGTCGGTCATCCGCGAAGCCGTGGCCGAGGAGAAGCCGCTCAGGCAATTCGCGCGCGAGCTGGTGCGCGGCATGATCGCCGCGCACAGCATCCACCCGACGCTGCATCAGGTGCTGCTCGATGAGGCGCCGGGCGACCGCGGCTCGCGCGCCGCGCATGCCTCGTTCCAGGCCCGCTACCTCGAGCACTATGCGGCGGCCGTCGCGCAATACCGCCGACGCCTGAAGGACACCGAGACCGTGGCGCGCGTGCTCTCCTCCGCCGTTGAGGGCGTGATCCACAATGCGGCGCGCCGCAACATGCTCGATGCGCCGGAACTGCAGAAGCAGCTCGGCGAGTTGATCTGCGCCTATCTGTCCGGCCAGGGCACGCGGGCGTGACGGCGGCGAGATCCGGCGATCGGCGCAATCAACCCTGATAGCCAAGGCAGATTGCGCCGAGCGCAACGACAGCGCAGGCGCCGACACGGCCCGTTCGGCGGATTTAATTTTCGCGCCGCCGTCGATTCCGCCGATCCTCGTTCGTCATAGGATGGAACCAACACAACCGAGAGGAAGATACCTATGCGCTTCATGATGCTTATGATCCCCGGCGGCTACGCAACCGCGACTCCCGACGCAATGCCCAGCGCCAAGGCGGTGGAGGAGATGATGAAATACAATGAGGAGCTGAAGCGGGCCGGCGTGCTGCTCGCGCTCGACGGGCTGCATCCGCCGTCGACGGGCGCGCGGGTGTCCTTCAAGGGCGGCAAGCCGGCGGTCATCGACGGCCCCTTCGCGGAGGTGAAGGAAGTGCTCGGCGGCTACTGGATGATCGACGTGCGCTCGCGCGAGGAGGCCATCGAATGGGCGCGACGCTGCCCGGCCGGGGAAAATGACGTGATCGAGGTCCGCCGCGTCCAGGAGCTGAGCGATTTCCCCGAGGACGTGCAGAAGGCAGCCGAAGGCTTCAGCGGGCTGAAGGGTTGACTGCAACCGCAACCATCGAAGCGGTCTGGCGGATCGAGCAACCAAAACTCGCCGCCAGGCTCACCCGCGACCTGCGCGATGTCGGGCTGGCCGAGGAGGTCGTGCAGGATGCCTTCCTGGAGGCGCTGGAGCGTTGGCCCGCGGATGGCTTCCCGCGCAAGCCGGCCGCCTGGCTGGCGCGGGTCGCCACCAACCGGGCGCTCGACCGGCTGCGCCGCACCGTGATGCTCGACGGCAAGCATCGCGAGCTGGCGATCGACCTCGCCGAGCTCGAGCGCGCGATGCCCGACATCGAGGCGGCGCTCGACGAGGATATCGATGACGACCTTTTGCGGCTGATCTTCACCGCCTGCCACCCGGTGCTGCCGGCCGAGCAGCGCGCGGCTCTTGCCCTGCGGATGCTGGGCGGGCTCACGACACCCGAGATCGCCCGTGCCTTCCTGGTGCCCGAAACCACGATCGCCCAGCGCATCGTGCGCGCCAAGCGGGCGCTGCGCGATGCCGGCATTGCGTTCGAGACGCCGCGTGGGCAAGAGCGGCGCGAACGCCTCGGTGCCGTGCTGGAGGTGGTCTACCTCATCTTCAACGAAGGCTATGTAGCGTCGGCAGGGCCGCAATGGCTGCGCGCCGATCTCAGCGGCGAGGCGTTGCGCCTCGGTCGCCTGCTGGCAACGCTGGTGCCGGAAGAGCCCGAGGCGCTCGGGCTGGTCGCCCTGATGGAGTTCAACGCTTCGCGCTTTGCCGCCCGGACCGACAAAGCGGGCAATCCGATCCTTCTGCTCGACCAGGACCGCAGCCGCTGGGACTGGTCGCTGATCCGGCGCGGCCTCGACGGCCTCAATCGCGCGATGGCGCTCACGCCGACGCCCGGCCCTTACCTGCTGCAGGCGATGATCGCCGCCTGCCACGCTCGCGCGGTGAGCTCCGCCGACACCGACTGGATCGCCATCGCCGCCTATTACCAGGCGCTGGCGCTCGCGGCGCCCTCACCCATCGTCGAAGTCAACCGCGCGGTTGCGGTCGGCATGGCGTTCGGACCGGCGCAGGGGCTCGCCGTCGCCGACGCGCTGCGGGACGAGCCGCGGCTAAAGGATTTGCATCTGTTGCCTACGGTGCGCGGCGACCTGCTGGAGAAACTTGGGCGGACCGCCGAAGCCCGCGCCGAATTTCGCCGCGCCGCCGAACTGACCAGCAATGAGAGGGAGCGGGCTCTGATGCTCGCCCGCGCCGATGGTTGCGGCGTTCGGGAGAACATCGAGGTTCGATAAGAATGATAGGCTGGCGGGACAGCCCCCCTCTGCCCTGTCAGGCATCTCCCTCACTTGGGGGAAGGTCGGAAGTCGCGCTGGCTTTCGCCAATCTCGAACGTACAGGGGGGAGCAGGCCGGCGAAGCTGCCAATCTCCCCCCAAGTGGGGGAGATGGCCGGCAGGCCAGAGGAGGGCGTCGTAGAGCGACTACCTCACTGTCTACCGGTCATCATCAATTATCTGAGCACGCGGCAGCGGCCGTTATAGACCATCCAGCGGTCGAAGCCGGAGACGCAGAACTCGACATTGTCGCCGATCGAGGCAAAGCCCTGGCCTTCCTCGATCAGGTACCAGATGGTGCGGGCGCGGCCGTCCGACAGGCTGACGGTGGCGCCGCAATAACGGCGGCCGATCGGCCATTCGTCGCTCGCCGGCAGGTAGCGGTGCTGGTGGATGCGGTGGAAGTCGGTGATCGCGACATCGGGCAGATGCGGCACGTGCTTGACCTGATAGGCGAAGCGGTCGGTGATCTTGTTCAGCACCCAGCTTTCGCCGCAGACACCGCCGTCATCCTCGGTGTAGACGGCCAAATCGGCGGCGTGCGCAGCCTGGGTGAAGCCAAGCGAAGTGCCAAGCGGCGTCAAAAACGAAATCAGCGCGGCAAGGGCGGAATGAGCGAAGCGAGTCATGACAGCCTCTCAAGGTAGGTTGTACGCACTGTGCGGATTCGCTTGGCGGCGGTCAAGCGGTTGTGAAAACAATGGTTTCCCAAATGATCGTTGCGGATGCCGCCTGATTGTCAGACCGTTCCCGACACCAGCAATCCACCGACGACGGCCAGGTTGATCAGGAAGGCATTGCGCAGCACCTGCCGCTCCGGCTCCTCGCAGGCCCAGAAACGCAGCAGCATGACGTTCGTCGCCACCGTGAACACAACCAGCGCGCCGGCGGCGAAAGGCACGGCAAGGCCGAGCGCCAGCATCAGCCCTGCAACGATCTCCAGCGCCGAGCCGGCGGCCAGCATCAGGGCGGGAGTCGGGAATTCCCGGCTCGCCAGATAGTCGCGCATCGCCTTGAATTTCAGGAAGTGCTCGATGCCGGCGAAGACGAACACGCCGCCGATGAGAAGCGCGCCGATCGCCTGGACGGTTTCAATGGGCATGTCGGCCTCCCTGCGGGTTTCCCACGGCCTAGGGACCGTTTCGAAATTCGCTCTGGTGAGCCATATGGTGGTGGTTTCGAGAACCGGAGCGCAGCGGACTTTCTGGTCCGTGAGCACCGGAAGCGCAGAAAACGCCAGCAGATGGCCACCGGAGTAGAATTTCCAAACGGTCTCTCAGTCCTTGGGGATGAAAGCGGGGTTATAGACGACCTCCCAAAGATGATCGTCCGGGTCCTGGAAATAGCCGGCATAGCCGCCCCAGAAAGTCTTTTGCGCCGGCTTGACCACGCGCGCGCCGGCATTGATTGCCTCAGCCATCACCGCGTCGACCTCGGCCTCGCTCGCCACATTGTGGCCGATGGTGAGTTCGGTCGGGCTGCGGCCACTCTGCGGCACCGTGGCGTCGTGGGCGATGCTCGAGCGCTCGAAGATCGCGAACTTCAGGCCGCCCGCCAGCTCGAAGAAGGCGACGGCGCCGTGCTCGAACTCGCGGCCGATGATGCCTTCGGTCGGCAGGCCGAGCCCATCGCGGTAGAATTTGAGCGATGCTTCGAGATCATCGACGCCAAGCGTGAGGACGGTGATGCGAGCTTTCATTTCTCTCACTCCTTTCTATATTCGGCATCACATTCGGAAACGGATGCGGTCTGATGTAAGCGCTCGAAGCGCTATAAAGCTGCATTCGTTTTGCCACGGACGACGCGGCCCGCATTGAAGATTTCGGCCAAAATGACCGCCGCGTCGATCCGCTGGGAAATGCCGGGGCAGATCGGAGACGACATGGAAGCGGTACTGGCCCAGTCCACCGGCTTCTTTCGGGAAAGGCCCGTAAGCCGAGGCCTGGCCGGCGCCTTTTCCGCGGTCTGGGTGCATCGCCTGGACGACCTGGCTGCTCCTCCGATCGTCATCACGCCGGACGCGACCATCGATCTGCAGTGGATCGACGGCCGGTTCCGCATTGCCGGGCCGGACAAGGAGCCGCAGATCGAGCGGCCGCCGGCCGGCTCTGTGATCGTCGGCTTCCGCTTCCGGCCGGGAGTTGCCGCCGGCTGGCTTGGCGTGCCGGCCAGCGAGATCGTCGGCGCGCGGCTCGATCTCGCCCAGCTTTGGGGCACGCGCGCACGAGAGCTGTCGGACCGCGTCGAAGCCGTGCCCGACCTCGCTGCCATAGTGCGGCAACTGGAAAATATTATCGGCGCGCATACAGAGAGGCGCGATGTGCTCGACCCGCTGATGGGCAGAGCCTTCGACGTCATCGGCGAAGGGCTGCCGCCGCAAACGCCGCTGGTTCCTTTTCTGCAGCGCCACCTGCATATGAGCGAGCGGACGCTGCGGCGCCGCTTCGAGGATGCCTTCGGCTACGGCCCGAAGACACTCGACCGCATCCTGCGCTTTCACCGCTTCCGACGCCTGCGCGACAAAGCTGGAAGCGCTTCGACCGCCGTGCTGGCGATCGAGGCCGGCTATGCCGACCAGGCGCATCTGATCCGCGAGAGCCGGCGGCTGACCGGCGTCACGCCGTCGGCGTTAGCGGGCGGTGTCGCGCCGACGTAGCTTCGCGCTTACGACCTGGCAGGGCGCTTTGAATGGCCGTCCAAAGTATTGGGGCAAACTGGTTATTGAATTAGTTTACGATACGCTAGACCCTGATGCTGCGAGATATCTTCGGGAGAACCGTCCTCTAGCAAATGTTAGGCGGCATCAGAATCTAAAAAAACCTCGGCGTGAGACAGCTAGCCTCAATATGCTATTAGATAGTTTGGCTTTCAAGATCATTCAGAACTATTGGATAGCTTGGTAGGAAAGTTTTTCATCACTAATTGGAACAAGAAATACTTTTTAACTTCGACGATTGACACCAGCGGACCGAGTCTAACCCTTGATTCCCGCGTTTGGCGGCGGCAAGGCTTTGAACGCGGCATAGGTCAGGTACAGTCCAAGGACCAACGTAATCGCGGCATAGACGTAGAAAAGGCTTTCGAAATGAAACATCTCGAAATACGTCGCCAGCGCTTCCGGTGAAAGGAAGAGCAGGAGCAAGCCACGGATCAGGATTGTCCATCCGATGAGGGTGACGACGACAGGCAGGATTCCGCCCGCCCAGACGTTGTGCCCGAGCACCATGCCGAGACCCGCAACCGTGGCAATCATGCCGATAAACAGGACCAGCGGTGGGTCCTGAATGAGCCTGGGCACGGTTGCGACAAACGACTGCTTGTGCATGAGCATGAACAGCGCGCTGAGAATAAAGAACAGGCCAATTAGTCTGCCGAGAAAAATCGTACGAGGTAGCATGGTTGCCTCCTCAACTCACCCAGAGCCGAGCGGCCGCTATCTTACACCTCGGCTGGGGCCCAGTGTCTGATTTTCACCACTACGGCTAACCTCTACTCGCCGGCCAGCCATTCGATCGTCCAGCGCGAGGGCTGCTCGACGGCGAGTGCCTTGTGCAAGGCCGGCAGCATCAGCCGCAATTCGCTCTCGAGCGTGTAGGACGGGTTGACCACCACAAGGCCGCTGCCGTCGAGGCTGGGCTCGCTCGAAGCCGGCCGGACCTCGAAGCCGATGTCGAGCAGTTTTGGAATGCCCGTCTCCTTCAACGCCGTGCGGAAAGCGGCCACGGCCTTGCGGTCCTTGATCGGGTACCAGAGCGCGTAGATGCCGCCCGGCCAGCGCCGATGCCCCTTCCGCAGGCCTTCGACGAGGCGGGAGAACTCACCCTCCTCCTCGAAAGGCGGATCGATGAGCACAAGGCCGCGCTTTTCCTTCGGCGGCAGTTGCGCGCCGAGCGCCAGCCAGCCGTCGAGCTCGATCACCCTCGTCTGGAAATCGCCGGCGAAAACCGATTTCAGCCGCGTGGCGTCCTCGGGGTGCAACTCGATCGCCGTCAGCCGGTCCTGGCTGCGCAGGAGGTGCCTGACAACCAACGGCGAGCCGGGATAGCGACGCAGGTCGCCATCGGGATTTTCGGCGCGCACCGCTTCCAGATAGGGCTGAAGAAGCGCTACCGCCCGAGGATCGAGCGTGGCCTCGAACAGCCGGCCGATGCCGCCCCGCCACTCACCCGTCTTGCCGGCCTCCAGCGAGGCGAGATCGTAGCGGCCGATGCCGGCATGGGTGTCGATGACGCGGAAGGCCTTGTCCTTCTGCTTGAGATATTCGACGAGGCGAGCGAGCACGGCGTGCTTGACGACATCGGCGAAATTGCCGGCGTGATAGGCGTGGCGGTAGTTCATGCGCGCTTACCTTTGCGAACCGCCGCGGCCCCAGTGCGGCGGTGGCGGCTGCGAGTTAGGGTTCTGCGGCGGCCTGTTGCCACGGCCAAAAACAAGCGACAGCACCAGCCCCGCCAGACCGACGCCCATCAGCGCGTAGCCTGCCGGCCGCGCCCTCTCGTCGATCGAGCCGGTACCGGCACGCAAGATCAGGTCGACGGCGCGCATGTCGATGCCGTCGGCATCGCCCGGACCGATGGTGAAGACATAAGCACCCGGCGTGACCGTCTCGATCACGCCGGCCTCGTCGCGAAAAATCTTGTCGGGCAGTTGCGGGCTCACCTGGCGCGGATTGTCGGTGTGGTTGAAGGAGAGCGTCGAGGCCAGCGCCGTGCGGCCGCCGCTTGCCGCGGTCAGCGTCAGCACAGTGCGCTGCTGCGAAGCGACGCGCTCGGCCCGCGCGATGAGGTCGACCAGCACGCGGACAGGCGCATCGCTTGCCGCGAACTGAACGGTGACCGGCCGGAAACGGCCGCCCTCGTAGACGCGGTATGTGCCGATCGCGTGGCCGGAGAAATTGCTCATCGCCCAGGGGTAAAAGACGCCGACGGCGGCACCGGCGATGAGAACAAGAACCGAGAGGAAGCGCATCGAAAGTCCTGGCTATTTCTTCGTATGAGCGCGATCGCCGCCGTCTTGCGCGGTTTCGCTTCGGGCAGCTTCGCGGACCCGCTCCATCTCGTCCAGAAACATCTCCAGGCCAAGCTCGAAAGTCTTGTCGAAGCCGGCGGCGCCGAAATAGGCGCCGGCGGCCACGATGCTGGGATAGTCGCGCGCCAGATCCTCATCGCTGACGGTGGTGACCGCCGAGGGCCCCTTGGCGTAGCCGGCGGTCTCGTCGAGGATCGCGCCCATCAGATAGTAGCCGGCGGCGCGGAACAGGCGTGCGCTGAGTTCGGGTCCGAAGCCGCCGTCCTCGAAGAGGCCGATGATGGCGTTCAGCTTGGCGAGGCAGGGCGGCGAGTTCATGCGGTACACGACGATGAAGGGCGCGAAGGCCGGATGCTCGGTCGCGACACGACGGAATTCCTGCATGCCGATGCGGGCCCGCTCACGCCAGGGCAGGCTGTCGTCGGGGATCACGAGCCCGCTCATCTGGCGGTCGACCAGCGCCTCGTAGAGATGCGCCTGCGAGGGGAAGTGATGGTAGATGCTCATCGCCTCGCAGCCGAGCCTGGCGGCGAGCTTGCGCATCGAAAAGCCTGAAAGCCCTTCGCGTTCGATCACCTCGAAGGCGGCGTCCTCGATCATCTCGCGGGACAGTTTTCCGCGGGTTCGGATTTTTTTGCTCGGTGAGTCCATGGCGTCGCTTGACAACTTACACTGTAAGGTTCATCTTCCGCACTACCTTACATCGTAAGGCTAACAAAGACCAGAGGAGAACACCGTGTCCGTCATTCGCATTGTCTCGACCGTGCATTCCCACCTTCGTTCCGCCTCGCTGCTGGCCGCCGCGGGCGTGTTTGCCACCATGCTGAGCGCGGCGCCGGCCAGCGCCGACGACTATGACGCCGCCATCAAGGACATCCAGTCGACCATGGGCGGCGTGCCCGGCTTCGTAAAACAGTTCCCGAAAGCCGGTCTGCCCGGCGCCTGGGCCGAGGTCAAGGCCATCGAGCTCAGCGACAAGACGGCATTGTCGCCGAAGGTGAAGTCGTTGATCTCGCTGGCGGTCGCGGCGCAAATCCCCTGCAATTACTGCGTCTGGTCGGACACCGAGAACGCCAAGCGCGCCGGCGCCACCGACGAGGAGATCCAGGAGGCCGTCGCCATGGCCGCCTTGACCCGCCGCTGGAGCACCGTCTTCAACGGCATGCAGGTCGACTTCGCTCAGTTCAAGAAGGACATGGGCGGAGAATAGGATCGAGGCGGGAACGAGCGCCGAAGCCAACGGCATGGCTCGCGGGTTGCGGGCCATGCCGTTGCTCGTGAGCACCTGGCCCGCGCCCCGACCGGCAACCAGCGGGTGTGGCAGCCCCCGCCTCCCTCTGGCGCGCCTTGCCGGGCAGCAAAAACTTCCAACCGATCGATCAGCTATCGCTAAAATTAACCAAGTTTGCCATAGTGTTTGCGGAGCGGGATTCCGGCTAGTGATTCGAAAATAGGGCGTCTCACACGCCCAAGAGGATTTTTGATGCTCATGGCTCACGAGAAGCAACCCAGGCCCTCCTCCAACAACAAAATTCTCCAATCCAGCAAATTTCTTTATACTTTGTTTGCCCTCGGCACGGTACTGGCAGTCTCCGGCTGCCAATACTTCAACTTTGGACAACCTTGGGCATTCAGCGCCTCCCAGAGCGGCAGCGCTGCCTTGATCAACTTGAAGCCAAATCGGGTTATCCAGACAAGAACCGCGCCCGTCGCAGTCACCAGCGTGAGTGCCAACCCCTATTTTGGCAATGCCGCGCATATCTGCAGCCCGAGCGGCTTCGGACAGCAATCGCATTGCTTCCTGAGAGGTTCCGGGCCGCTTTCAGTCCAGAACATCTAGCGTTCGGCTGCCCATCGAAACAAAACGGGAAAGCTTAGCGTCTCCCGCGAGATCTTTTGTTGGCGCGTTTCTCTCTTATGACACGAGATCGGCCGCGCATTTCATCTTCCGGCTCTGGCTGCTCCCCTTGTGAGAGGGCCGGCCCATAGGCTACGCGCTGTCGCCACCACAGCGTTACTTCGGACGACCGAAACCTGGCGTTCGCTGCGTTCTTGGTTAACCAATCACAAACAAGTGGGGTTAACAAAACGCTAATTTAGTTGACTGCGCTGTCCACAGGTATATCTTTGTATGCGTTGGGTGTGCAATTTGGGCGAGCAGTCCGCGGTGGTGGCAGCCATATTCGTGGATCGCGACTTAGGGGCGAAGGGACGCTAAGCGGCGAAAACAAGCCGTATAGCAAAAGCTCCGCGAACTCAGAAAAAAACACATCAGTGATGGCGATTCCGTGCGAGCGGAAATCGTCATTGGTGTTTTCCTGACGTGGCCAGGCGACCTGCCTTGCCGCGATGGGATGGTGTTAGCGGCGCGTAGGGGAAGCCATGAGTAGGATCGTCAAGGTTCTGAAGCTCGACACGGGGGGACGTCGCAGGGGGAACAATTTTGATCGGGGCCGCGCCCTGGTTGCCGGAGGAGCCGGATTTCTAGGTTCGCATCTTTGCGAAAGGCTTCTTTCCGACGGATATGAGGTCATCGCGCTGGACAATTTCCACACCGGCAAGGACTACAACCTGGCCGGAATCGCGCGGAACGGGTCCTTCACCTGCATCAGACATGACATCGTCGATGCACTGCCCACGGATTTTGCCGTCGACGAGATCTACAATCTCGCCTGCCCTGCTTCTCCGCCGCACTATCAGGCTGATCCGATCCACACCTTCAAGACCAGCGTGCTCGGCTCGATCAACCTTCTGGAACTCGCCAGGCGCCACAACGCCAAGATCTTCCAGGCCTCGACTTCGGAGGTCTATGGCGATCCGCTGGTGCATCCGCAGCCGGAAGGTTACTTCGGCAACGTCAACACGCACGGCCCGCGCTCCTGCTACGACGAGGGCAAGCGCTCGGCCGAGACGCTGTTTTTCGATTACTCGCGGACATACGGCATCGACGTCCGCGTCGCGCGCATCTTCAACACCTATGGCCCGCGCATGCGGCCCGACGACGGCCGAGTGGTGTCGAACTTCATCGTCCAGGCGCTGCGCGGTGACGACATCACCGTCTATGGCAGCGGCTCGCAGACGCGCTCCTTCTGCTTCGTCGACGACCTGATCGAAGGCTTCGTACGGCTGATGAACGCTGGAGTGGCCCCCCAGCACCCGGTCAATCTCGGCAACCCGGTCGAGTTCACCATCATGGAATTGGCCGAACTGGTCATCGACTATACGAATTCACGCTCGCGCATCGTGCACCGGCCGCTGCCGGTGGACGACCCCAGGCAGCGCAAGCCCGATATCTCCTTTGCCAAACAGCATCTCGGCTGGGAGCCGAAGGTTGCGCTGAGCGAGGGGCTTGCCCACACCACGTCTTATTTCGACGCACTCCTGGGCGGCCGCCGGTTTGCCGTCCCGCGCGGCGCCCAGGCGCCTTCCGCCAGGGAGGCAACGGCATGACGACCCGCCACCCCGTTCTGGTGACGGGTGGTGCCGGGTTCATCGGCAGCCATACCTGCAAGCTGCTCTCGGCGGCGGGCTACCTGCCGGTGGTTTACGACAATCTGGGCCGCGGCAACGAGAAGGCCGTCGCCTGGGGTCCGCTGATCGTCGGCGACATCCGCGACCCCGAGGTGCTGCAGCGGGCGATCGACGCGCACCAGCCGCGGGCGATCGTCCACTTCGCCGCTCTTGCCTATGTCGGCGAGTCGGTCAGCGAGCCGGCTGACTATTACTCGACCAATGTCGGCGGCACCATCGCGGTGCTGGACGCCGCGCGGGCAAACGGCATCGACAAAATCATCTTTTCCTCGAGCTGCGCGACCTACGGCGTGCCCGAGACGCTGCCGGTCAGCGAAGCTTCTTCGCAGAAGCCGATCAGCCCCTACGGCCGCAGCAAGCTGATGGGCGAAGAGATCATCAAGGACTATGCCGCGGCCTATGGCACGAAATACGCGATCCTTCGCTACTTCAACGCCTGCGGCGCCGATCCCGAAGGCGAGCTTGGCGAATGGCATACGCCCGAAACCCACCTCATTCCGAGGGTGCTGATGGCGGCGTCCGGCATGATCGAGGCGATCGAGGTGTTCGGGACCGACTACGAGACGGCGGACGGCACCTGCGTGCGCGACTACATCCATGTCGGCGACCTCGCCCGCGCGCATCTCATGGCATTGATGCATCTCGAGGCCGGCGGCGCCAGCCTGTCCGTCAATCTCGGCACCGGCCGGGGCATCTCGATCAAGGAGATCCTCGAGGCCGTCGGCCGCATCACGGCCCGGCCGGTCCCGGTCGCCTATAAACCGCGCCGGCCGGGCGACCCGGCCGGACTGTTCGCCGATCCCCGCCTCGCACGCGAGCAGCTGGGCTTCGTGGCGGAACTTTCCGATATCGACACCATCGTCAGGACAGCCGCGCCCTTCTTCGGGCTGCAGCCGGCCCTGAAGCCGAAGGCTTTCAACGCGTCCGCCGCCGTCTCGCGCGCAAAGCGCGCGCCGCGCGGCACGAATGCCGCTGAAAAACGCCAGCCCGCAAGGCTGGCTGTCGTCCCTGTGAGTAATGTGTCGGGGCGCGGGCTCGCTGAGCTGGGTTGAGGGCTTGTCTCAGCGAGCCTCTTCTATTCGGGCGCAAACCGGAATGCCGATCCGCTCCAGGTGTCGGCTTCTACCCCTTGCTGTCGACCAGCTTGCGGGTTTCGTCGAACTGTTCGCCCTTGGTGTTGCCGGCCTGGAATTTTTGATGCTCGTCGGCGGGATCGTCCTTGGCGTGTTTGAAATCGTACCACTCGCCATCCGGATCCTTGCGCTGCTCGATATTGCCGCTCTCTATGCGGTGGCTGTAGCAGGTGCGCTGCGGCTTGGTGGCGTAGGTCTTGGATCGCCAGGCAAGCTCCATGCACATCTTGCCGGTGTCGGTCACCAGCCAGCGGCCTTCGGCGACGGCGGCCTTGTCCTGGCCTGCCGTCCAGGCCTGCAGGCGCCGGTCGAGACCGAAATAGGCCGCACCGTTCTTCCAGTTCCAGGTGCGGTCGGCATAGAGAAGCTGCAATTCGAAGGCCGTCGGCGCGGCATCGGGCTTGGCGGCGGCCTCGACGGGCGGCGCGCCGTTCGCCGCGCCGGCGGCGCCAGAAAAAGCAAGCTGACCGCAAACGATCACGAGAGGCACGAACCAGCCGCGCTTGGCGGCCCGGCGCACTCCCCTGCCCGGCTCCGATGGAAATGTGGTTTTCACTGTCGTTTCGATACGCGATCGCATGTCAATAGCCCCCACTCGAACCCAAGCCGGCCGGGTCGAGTAACCATGATGTGGAAGATGTTTCTTCGGGCTTTCCGCGGTCCGTCACGATGCCCGGGCTGTCTGCCCGATGGCGGCGCGGTGAGCGCCCTTGAAGCCATTAACAGCCCGGCGAGGCGCGATGTCAACAGAGTCCAGAACCCAAGTGATCGATGCACGCCGTTATTTAACCATGGATATTACAATCTTGTGATATTTTCACAATTACTGGCGATCACGTGCGACAGTAGCTGCGGTGGGAGGGGGCGGCTAAGATGACCGGCAACACGGAAATGGCTGATGTCCAAGGCGTGGCGCTGCCTCGCCGGCGGGGCATGGCCGGCGTGCGCATCGAGGTCCATACGCTGATTTTGCTGGCCATCCTGGTGGTGGCTGCAATCGCCCGTTTCCACAACATCACCCAGCCGCTCGTCGACGCTTTCAGCTGGCGCGAGACGAGCACCGCGATGATGGCCGACAACTTCCAGCGAAACAGCTGGAACATCTTCTTTCCCGAAGTGAGCTGGACCGGCCCCGGGCCGAGCTATCAGGGGCGGGAATTCCAGATCGTCAGCTATCTCACCGCCCTGCTCTACCAGCTCTTCGGCTGGCACGACTGGTTCGGCCGGATGATCGCGGCGACGTTCGGCATGGTGACGGTGTTCTCGCTGCACAGGCTGACCGCGCTCTGCTGGGGCGAGGCACACGCGCACGCGGCCGCCCTTGCCTATGCGCTGATGCCCGGTCCGGCGATGATCGACAGCTCGTTCCTGCCCGATCCCTCGATGCTGGCGCTGGTCACGCTCGGCGTATGGCTGTTCGCGAAATACTGGGCCGGCGGCAAGGCATGGCTGCTGCCGCTTGCCACCGCGAGCTTCACGCTGGGCGCGCTCGCAAAGCCGCCCGGGTTGGCCGCGGGTGCTGTCATCTTCTACCTGATGGTGTGCTGGATCCTCGAACGGCGATACAAGAAGGCGGCCAGGGTGCTTGTCAGCGGGCTGATCAGCCTCGCCGTCATCGCCGCCTATTTCAGCTGGGCGATCTATCTCGGACGCTCCTACCCGCCATACCATGTGGCCGGCAGCGGCTATATCTGGGATTCCGGCTTCTGGACGTTCTTCAGGAACAGCTTCTACTTCAAATCGGTGTGGAACACGTCCGTCTGGTGGTTCTACGGCTACCCGTTCATGGCGCTGATCGCCGTCGGCTTCTGGATGCCGCCGAGGCCTGCTCAATCCAGCGAGCGTGTTCTCGCGGCCGTGCCCTATGTCTGGCTTGCCGCGGCGGCAATCGTCTACCTCGCGGCGGCGCGCGAGATCACCAGCAATCCATGGAACTATCACATCTTCCATGTGCCGTTCGCTATGTTCTGCGGCCGCGGCGCGCTGGTGCTGGCCACGCTCGGCACCGGCACCGTGCTCACCCCGGCGGTCGTGCTGCGCTCGATCTGCATCGCGGCGCTGGCGCTCGTGCTTTCGACCTTCCCGCTGCTCAAGACGATGAAGGCGCCGGTCGCCATGAACGGCAAGCTGCTTGGCGAGGAGCTGGCGCGCCTGGTCCGGCCGGGCGAGCTTGTCGTCGCCGTCGCGCCCGAGGTCGGCGATCCCGTGGCGGTCTATTACAGCCGCGCGCGCGGCTGGGTGTTCCCGCCCGGCGGTGGCGATGTCGAATGGTCGAAATTCGTCGAGGACGACGCTGTCGCGATCGCCCAGCTCGAAGAGCTGCGCGCCCAGGGCGCGGATTATTTCGGCACCGCCAAGGAGGCCGCCGACAATCAGGACCGGCTGTTCGTCGAACATCATGACGGAGTGATCGACTACCTCGACAAGACCGCAACCAAGCTTGTGGATTCGGACAAGCTGCTGGTCTATAGGATCACCCGCCCGTGAGAGAGCCTTTGCGGCCGGATCATGGACTGGACGCGGTTGGCCTGTCGGCGGCAACCGGCGGGCCAGGCGGCCGGCGAATGGCCGCGTGGCGATGAACGTTGCGGCGTAGCCGCTGACGCGGCGACGAAAGCCGGCGGAGAACTGGTTGAAAAGAGCATTCTCGATAATCGTCACCCTGGCGCTGCTGGCATGGCTTGCCGGCGACTCGCGCTGGAAGATGGTGGGCGACGCCTTCGCCAGCATCACGCCCGGCGCCTTCGCGGCGGTGACGCTTTCCCTGTTCGTCACCTACGTGCTGCGCGCGCTGCGCGTCTGCGACGAATTCCGCGACGAGGTGAACGGCCGCTTCGGCGCCTGCCTGCGCGTCATCCTGATCCACAACGCCATGATCAACGTGGTGCCGTTCCGCGGCGGCGAAACCGCCTTCCCGATCCTGCTGCGCCAGGTGTTCGGCATTTCGATCGTGCGCGCCAGCGCCTCGCTTTTGTGGTTCAGGCTGCAGGATGCCTTCGTCGTCGGCGTGCTCGCCTGCCTGGTGTGGCCAAGCCTACATCCGGCGCTCAGGGTCTCGGGCATCGCGGCGCTGGTTGCCGTCGCCTGGTATCTGCCACGCTGGGCGCGCGCGCCGCATGATTGGGCCGGCCGCGGCAGGATCGTGTCGAAGCTCGGCAAGCTGCGCGACATCTTCACCGAGGCCACGGGGCGCTCGCGCTACGGCTGGTGGTGGACGGTGGCCAACTGGGCGTTGAAGCTCGCCGTGCAGGGATGGCTGCTCGCCATGCTGCTCGGCACCTCCTTCCAGACCGCCTTTCCCGGTGCTGTCGGAGCCGAGGCCGCCGCCATCCTGCCGGTGCAGGGCGTCGCCGGTTTCGGCACCTACGAGGCGGGCGCCGCGGCGGCGCTGCTCTATTCCGGCATCGCCATGAAGGACGGCCTGCAGGCAGCTCTCGCGCTGCATCTCTTCATCCTCTGCTCGGCGGTCGCCACCGGCGCGATCGCCTGGCTGTTTCCCTCGAAATCGACGCTGCCGGACAGTCCGGCCACGGGGCCCGCAAGGAAATGACCGCCATGAACGTGCTTCCCATTCCTCTCTCGGGACTGCCCGAGGGCGCCGTCATGCCCGAGCACAGGCTGTCCATCGTCATTCCGATGTACAACGAAGCCGACAATGTCGAGCCGCTGCTCGCGCGCATTCACCAGGCGATGGAGAATTACAGCCAGCCCTGGGAAGTCGTGCTGGTGGACGACGGCAGCACCGACGCCACGCCGAACGAAATCCGCCGGCTCGTGGTCGAGTACGGCCCGCATGTGCATGGCGTGGAGCTGGTGCGCAACTACAAGCAGACAGCCGCCATGCAGGCCGGCCTCGACGCCGCCCGCGGCGATGTCATCGCGACGCTCGACGGCGACCTGCAGAACGACCCGTTCGACATACCGCGCATGGTCTATCGCCTGCTGACCGAGGATCTCGACCTCGTCGCCGGCTGGCGCAAGGACCGCCAGGAGGGTTTCTGGATGCGCCGGCTGCCGTCACGCATCGCCAATTCGCTGATCGCGCGCGTCACCGGCGTGAAGCTGAAGGACTATGGCTGCAGCCTGAAGGTCTTCCGCGGCAACGTCATCCGCAGTGTGCGCCTCTATGGCGAAATGCACCGCTTCATCCCGGCCTGGCTGGCGACGGTGACGACGCCGCGCCGCATCGCCCAGGAAGTGGTGACGCATCATGCCCGCATCCACGGCCAGTCGAAATACGGCATCTCGCGCACCTTCCGCGTGGTGCTCGACCTCGTCTTCATGTTCTTCTTCATGCGCTACCGCACCAGGCCCGGCCATTTCTTCGGCGGCATCGGCATCGTGCTCGGCGTGCTGGGCTCCCTGGTCCTGACCTACCTGTTTGGCCTGAAGGTGTTTTTCGGACAGGACATCGGAACGCGCCCGATGCTGTTCACCGGCTTCTTCCTGGTTATCGCCGGGCTGCAGATGGTGACGTCGGGCGTGCTCGCCGAGATGCTGTCGCGCGTCTATCTCGAGGCGAACGTCTCGCTCGCCTATGTGGCGCGCCCGCAGCCCGCGCATGGCGAAGGCGATGGCTGGCGCTGGCCGGCCCCGCCGGCGGGCGCCAAGAAAAGCTCACGCCGGAAATGATCCCGCCGCACCCTCATCCGAGGTCCGGGCATAACCATCCTCGTGACCGGAGCCGCCGGCTTCATAGAAGGCGGCCACGCTCGCCGGGCGTTCCGGCCGGAACGGATTTTCATTCCGTCAGGCCGACATAGGCGGCCGGGCGCGCTGGCGACGAAGCTAGAGCAATTCCAGGAAAAGTGTGCAACGGTTTTCCGTCCGGAATTGCGTAAAAACAAATAGTTAGAGCAGTTCAGCGTTTCCGTGAAACGATGAACTGCTCTAAAGGGAACGCCTGTGTCGGTTCAGCGCGCGCGGCAGGCAGAGCGCTGGCCAAAGCCGCTTGGACCGCAGATCCATGGCGAATGGCCGAGCAGCGGCCCAACGCTGCCAAGGCTGTAGGACACCTTGATCGGCGCCGGTGTGCGGATGCGCTGCGGCCGCACGAAGGCCGCATAAGCCTCTTCCCTGACGCGCGTCACGCTGGTCATCTGCGTCAACGGCTTGCGATGGACCCGGTAGAGCCGCTTCTTGTTAACGTAATGGACATTCTTGCCGAGCGCGTTCGCCACCGGCTTGTTGCCGTTGATCGAGCCGGTCTTGCCCACATCCATGGTCTGGCAGCCACACACCATCGAGACCAATGCAATAGCGACAAATACGCGGGCATGTTTTTTGGCGAGCACCGCCGCGCCATCCATGAATTTCTTCATTGCCGTCCCCTGCGATGAAATAGTTCGCCGGAGCGCGGAGATATATTTTCTCTGCTTCTTCCCGCGCCCTGCAAGCGGCCTATCGCCACTTACTTCATGCGAGCAATATTAGAGGGGACTTATTAAAATTCATGCAAACGACACGATGAGCGCCGTCTTTCCGGGCTCGATCGACTATTATTAAAATTTGACGTTTGATGGAGGACGACAATCCAAAGGGAACCGCTCAGCCGGGTAATCCCTACACGGGCAGCTAAGGCGTCAGCGTGACGAATCCCAACCGGGGTCGAAGAAGAAATTCTGAGCCCCGGAACCGCCTTGCCCCGCGCCAGAAACGGAAGAGGCGATCTTGACGATATGCAAACCGCCGGCTCCCTGCTGAAGCCCGTATATGGCTTCCAATCCTCGATGATAGAAGCCAGCAATCGGAAAAGACAACGCGACGCCGGCAAGGCATGCTTGCATAGTCATTTTGGCGAGATTGGTTCGAAGCGGTACTTTGTTCTCGAAAAGGTGTTTAACAATAATAATAACGACGAGCAGCCCATAGATAGCCGCACTAAGCGAAGCGAACCAATAGAAGCCCGTGGCGCTTAGCGGCTGATCGACAAACAGAACCGGCATTGAAGCGACGGCAGACAACAGCACGTATGGAACAATGACGCGACCTGGCAGAGGTGTTTTTGGGCTGCTTCCCTTTGGCGTCACGCGAAAATCGACGAACGATTTGGTCATATAGTCGCGAACTGCAGCCAGAGTTCCAGCCAGTATCCATGGCCAGCGTGCGAAAAGATGGAAGAGCGTTCCTTCCCAGCTGATCGCCTTAGCCCCCATCGGGCGTGACAGGCCAAATTTCTTCAGCAAAATCACGAGAGCGACTGGGGTAATCGCACTTGGCGTATAAAAAAGAAGGAACTCTGGATAGGTAACGTTGGCAAAATTTCTTGCGGTCAGAAGAGCATATATCGGCATCAAGTAAACAGTTAGAGCATATATGGCAAACAGGGGATACCAGAGCTGGCAAAAAATAAACTGAACCCTCAATCTTGGGCTGAGCTTGGACAGATACGCCGGCGAATATTGCAGCAAGATAGTCATCAAGCTTCGCGACCACTGAAATTCTTGGGTGATCAGATCGGCAAAGGTCTGGGGACCATCTCCACTCGCTATGGCGTCGATGGCGTGAACGCCACGCCAGCCAGCCGCGTTGATCATCATCGAGGTGGAATGATCCTCGGCGAGTTCCGGCCCGAGCCCGCCGGCCTGACGCAGCGCTTTCGTCCTTACGGCATAGTGCGATCCTATGCAGAGGGGCGCACCGTTCCTCGTGTAGCCGCATTGCAGCGGTCCGTGAAGCATTCCTTCGACAAACAGGCGGCCGCGTGCCGCCCAGCTGTCGTCGGCGTTGTTGTCGCAGATACTGGGCGCCGAAACGTAGCCGACGCAAGGATCGGCGAAAGGATAGAGGATTTCCCTGAGATAGCTCGGCGACGGCACGTGATCGGCATCCATCTGCGCGACGAAATCGTAGCGTTCGTAACCGTAGTGATCGTAGAAGAAGGCGAGGTTGCCTTCCTTGCAGCGGGTCCGGCGCGGCCAGGTCTTCCGGTGATAGTCCTCGCGGCCGCGCCGCGTCGAAATCAGCACACCATGCGCATCGCACCAGCGAATTGTCTCCTCGGCTGGATCCTCGTCGGCCAGCCAGGTGTCGTGCGGATAATCCTGCGCCAGCATTGCCTCCAGCGTGCGCTGGACGACAGCGAACGGCTCGGATGGTGCCTTGGTGACCACCATGGCAACGCGCGAGCGCCTGGGGATGGTATGCAGCTTCGAGGATTTCCGCGAGGCGTGAACGTTGAGCAGGAAATACATCGGCATCAGCGTCAGCCAGGCCAGCACGAGGGTGGCAAAGGCATAGGGTCCGATGTGTTCGATGTGTTGCGGCCGCAGCCACCAGGACCAGAAGAAGAAAAGCGTGACAATCCAGAATGCGAGGCCGAGCCGAAGGATCGATTGCTGCCTGGACGACAGAACAGGCACCAGATAAGGCCCTTTCGGGCCAACGCCGGCGTTGGCCCTGCCCGACCGACCCGCACGCCGCTTATTGCCGCCGACAACGCCGGCACCCACCGAAACGCCCATACTACCCGCCGCCGCTTCCGCTCCCGTCCTTGCGGCCGAAAGCGTTCACATCCCCACGGCAGAATCGGCGTCTCCTAATTGAGAGTCAACAGAATTAGGCTTCCGTTAACCAAGCTTCTTGAGAACTGGTTAACCTCAGTCCTACCCGCAGCGGTCCCTTGGGGGTTGGTGTGCCGGTCCAAGGTTTCCCGACGAGCGCGACGTCTGGCCAAAGGCCGCCATATCACAACCATGGCGTTAACCATGCCGGCGCCGATATGGTTAAGTAACGGTTAATTGCACTTGACTCTGGCCAAGCATAGGCTCTTATATCAGGAAGGGTTAATATCGTAATGTTGACGCGAATTTGTGAGTATCGCGGCGACAGTCTCGCGGGGGACTCCAACGTACAAGCACCCGGGGGATTACTCTGAAGGACAGCCTCGCGCCATAAGTGTGCCTGTCCCAGTCGCTCAGAAAACCCGCAGTTCACGTCGGCAGACCGATTGTCTGGGTTTGCGTGCCGATCCTTGTCGGCACGCTGTGGCGAGCTTCAACATTCCTTCGTTGAGGCTATGGAGGTTGGGCATGAAATACTCCACAGCAACGGCACTTGTGTCGGTAGTTATCGTCGGCGGCAGCCTTGCCTTGCCGGCTTCGGCGGGATCGCCCTTGGGAACGGACCCGGTGCAGACGAGCTCGGCGGCGTCGGCATTCGGCTCCTATGATCCCTATGGCGACTTCAGCAACGACAAATCGGCCACCATCGAAGAGCTCTTCCTGCCTTGGGAAGACGTCGATCTCTCGACGCTGCCGCTGGCCGACGCCTACGCCCAGCAGCGCGGCCGTTCCTTGCTGATCACCATCGAGCCGTGGACCTGGTCGAAAGACTGGCGCATCACGCCGCCCGAACTGCGTAACGGCATCCTGGGCGGTCGATACGATGCCAACATGCAGGCGATCTGCAACCTGGTCGGACAGATGAAAAGCCCGGTGACGATCCGCTGGGCGCAGGAAATGGAAGACACCAACGGCCGCTTCACCTGGGCCAACTGGGCGCCGAAGGACTGGATCGCCGCCTACAAGCGCGAGGTCGATGTCTGCCGCAAGGCGGCGCCGGCGGCCAAATACATGTGGTCGCCCAAGGGGATGGAAGGCCTGGAGAAATACTATCCCGGCGATGACTATGTCGACGTCATCGGCCTGTCGGTGTTCGGCCTGCAGAAGAAGGACAATGATGAAGCCGGTCGCGACCGGACTTTTGCCGAGACGCTGAAGCCCGGCTATGACCGTGTCGCGAAATTCAACAAGCCGGTGATCGTGGCTGAGCTCGGCTATGTCGGAACGCAGGATTATGTGACGAAGTGGGCGGACGAGTCCCGTAAGTCCTATGCAGAGTTCCCGGCCCTGACTTCGGTGGTCTACTTCAACCAGAAGGAAACGTGGCCGTGGCTGAACGGCTATGGGCTGCCCGACTGGCGGGTGACCCAGCACGTCCTGCCGTAAGCCGCAGAGACCATGCCCGTTCCGGTACCGCCGGGACGGGCTCCAGCTTCAAGTTCAAGGGTGACAAGCTCCAAAGCCCGGCTTTGGAGACGGGTGTGGGCGTGGCGTAGATCAGTTGGCGGAGTAAAGGCGTGAAACGGGTATTGCATAAATTTGCCGGAGCGGTGCTTGCCTGCTCCGTTTTTGTTGTCGGCTCGCAGGCCCCTGCGATGGCCAAGGCCGTGAACAAGGTGGACGACCAGGCATCAAAGGCCGCCGTCGTCTCCGACGAGGGAATCTACCAATTATACCAAAACCACTCGTGGCTATGGGGCAAGAACGGCGCAGCCTTCTTCGCGGTGAAGCAGCGGCAGCTCGACGCCTGGACCTCCGACAAAGGCAAGCCGGGCTACGGCGACGGCATGTGGTTCATCCCCGGCGACGGCAAGCTCTGCTACCGCGTGACCTGGCACGGTGGCTGGGGGTCAAAGAAGTCCATGACCTGCTTCGAGCATCGCCAGGCCGGCAAGGTCGTCTACCAACGCAAGTTGCCGGACGGCGAGTGGTACGCATTCAAGGATCCGCACGGCAAGTCGAAGCTGCGTTATGGCGATTATGCCAGCGGCAAGATGAAACGCATCAAGGCAAAGCTCTAGGCAGCCACAGCCATAGACAAAGGCGGACTTAGGCCGCGGCGCGCCAGGCGCCGGGCGAAAGCCCTTTGATCGTCTTGAACACCCTGGTGAGATGGCTCTGGTCGGCGAAGCCGGTCGCAGCCGCGATCTCGGCCAGCGGCATGTCGGTGTTTATCAGCGCCGAGGCGGCGCGGATGCGGCGGTCGCGCAGATATTGCCCCGGTGTCATGCCGGCGGCGCGGTGGAAATCGCGGATGACCTGGAAGCGGGTGACGCCGGCCGCAGCGGCCAATCGAGCGAGGTCGAAACCGGCCGCAAGATCGTCGGCGATCAGTTGACCATAGAGGCGGAAGCGCCGCGCCGTTTCCGCGCCGTCCGACACGCGGTCACGGTGCCTGCCGTCGCCGAAGCGGCTCACCAGTTCGCGCAGCACCGCCAGCATCGCCACTTCCTGCTCCAGCGGCTGTCCTGCCAGGCGATGCGCCCGCCCGAAGGCCCCTGCCAGATCAGGCGCTTCCACGATCCCGCCGTTGAACATCGGCAGCCCCGACAGTTCCAGATCGTCGGCGATCTCGCCCATGAGGGCGGCATCGGGATAGCAGGTGCGATAGGCCCAACCGGCGGGCGCGCCCTTCTCGCCGTCATGCGGCTCTTCCGGATTGACGATGATGATTGAGCCGGCCGGTGCCAGATGCCGGCGACGGCCGATGCGCAGTTTCTCGACGCCGGCCACCACGACGCCGAACACCCAGGTCGGGTGGGTGTGAAGCGCATAGGCGTGGTCGCGATAGCGGGCGGCCAGCATTTCGAGGCCGCCGAGGCGCTCGTGCCGCGTCAGCTGTGCTGCTTCACGTTCCCTTTGCTCGCTGGCATCGCTCATGGCGGAAGCCTTCTCGAAACCGCCCTGCCCGTCAATCCCGTTCAAGACGGGAGCCGCGGATGCCGGCTAGATCGGCACACACGAATGCGGAGATGGACGATGCGGAAGAATGACAAAGTGACGGAGATCGTCCCGGAGGTGATCGGCTGGCGGCAGGCGATCCACGCTAATCCGGAACTCGGTTTTGCCGAGCATGAGACGGCCGCTTTCGTCGCTTCGAAGCTGAAAGAATTCGGCCTGACCGTCCACACCGATGTCAGCGCCACCGCGGTGGTGGCGACGCTGGCGAAAGGCGCGAGCGGCAAAGCGATCGCGCTGCGCGCCGAGCTCGACGCGCTGCCGATCAAGGAAGCAACGGGCCTGGCCTATGCCTCGCGCAAGGACGGCGTCATGCATGCCTGCGGCCATGACGGCCATACCGCGATGATGCTCGGCGCGGCCAAGCTGCTCGCCGAAAGCGACAGCTTCGACGGCACGGTGGTGTTCGTCTTCCAGCCGGCCGAGGAGGTGCTGGGTGGCGGCAAGAAGATGATCGAGGACGGACTGCTGAAGCGCTTTCCGGTCGACCAGGTGTTTGCCGTCCACAACTGGCCGGGTTTTGCGGAAGGCCATATCGGCGTGCGCGCTGGGCCACAGATGGCGGCGGTCGACGATTTCGAGATCGTCTTTCGCGGCAGCGGCTGTCATGCGGCGATGCCGCATCTGGGTGACGACCCAGTGCTGGCCGCGGCCAGCTTCGTCACTGCGATCCAGCGGCTGGTTTCCCGCAGTATCGATCCGCTGTCGGCGGCCGTCTTGTCGGTGACGCAGATCCATGGCGGCCGCTTCAACAATTTCGTGCCGGGCGAGGTGAACGTCGAAGGCACCTGCCGCTTCTACGACCGGAAGCTTTCCGACCATTGCGCGAGCGAGATCGAGCGCGTGGCGCAGGCCACGGCCGCCATGCACGGCGCCGGCGCCGAACTGACCTACAAGCGCGGCTACCCGCCGGTGATGAACCCGGCGAACGGCGCGGCGCTCGCGGCCTTGGCGGGCGCGGACACTGTCGGTGCGGAACGCGTCGCGACGGAGTTCCAGCCCAGCATGGGCTGCGAGGATTTCACCTTCCTGCTGCAGGGCGTCGGCGACGGCGCCTACGTTTGGATCGGCGCCGGCGATGCCGGTCCGGGCGCCGGGCTGCATGGCGACCGCTTCGTCTTCAACGACGCCATCATTCCGATCGGCGTCCGCTTCTTCCTCAATGTCGTCCAGCGCGCCTTGCCGGTCGGCGGAAAGTAGCGCGATTGCCAGGGGGAGCGCGACTTCGGTTTCCAAAGGCATAGGCGTTGTTTGACTTCGCGAAGCAATCGCAAGATGGTCAATCGCCAACGTCCGCTAGCCGCCCCGAAGTGATTGCCCGTGAGCTTCTTACCATGACGAAAATTTCCGGTGCGGCTTCGAGCTTGATCGCATTGCTTTTTGCGGTGTGCTGCAGTTCAGCATCCCTGGCCGATAGCGACTTCCTCAGAGTTTCAATCAAGTGCCCAGATCAACCCGGCAACGGGGTCCTGGAAGCGATCAACGAGAATCCCAAAGGCAATCAATCGAGAATTTCGCTATTCTACAACAACGGTCGGATGGAAAGGGTCGTAGTCGCGCATTCGGAAGACGGCACGGTTTTCAAGGAACTATTCGCGCTCGATCGAGCTACAAGCGAGGCAACGAAGGAAGCTCCGGCATTTCACGGCTTCGAAACCGGTGGCAATGAGCTGTTTCGTTTCTACTGCGACGCGGAGCCCGAAGCGAAGGCGCGCTATCTGGACCTCCTACGGGCCAATCGAGACATACTTCGACAGCTGAAGGGCGGCTGATAGGGGTGGCACCGCCTGGCCAGACCGTGCTCATCACCGGAGCGCGCGCGCCGGTGGCGCTGCATCTGGCGCGCCTGCTCGATGGCGCGGGCCGTCGAGTGATCCTGGCCGACACACCGGCATGGCCGATCGCGGCGGCGAGCAAGGCCTGCGCGCGCTACCATCGGCTGCCGCCACCGCGCTTCGAGCCTCAGGCTTATGCCGAGGCGGTGGAGGCGCTGATCCGGTCGGAAGGCATCGAACTGGTCATCCCGACTTGCGAGGAAGTCTTTCATCTCGCCATGGCCTGGCGTGGCCGGGCGATGCTGGCACGGTTGTTCGCCCCCGGCATCGAGCTTCTGGCGGAAGTCCACAACAAGCATGCCTTCATCCGGCTGGCCGAACGGCTTGGGCTCGCCGTGCCGGAAACAGTGCTGCTGCAATCGACCGCCGATGCGCAGGCCGTGCGCGGCCGGTCACGCGAGCTGGTGTTCAAGCCGGTCTGGTCGCGCTTCGCCAGCCATGTGCTGCTGCGTCCGACACCGGACTTCCTCGATGCCATCGCCCCCTCGCCCGCCACGCCCTGGGTGGCGCAGCGTTTCGTCGATGGCGAGGAGATCAGCGCCTATGCGGTGGCGCGCGCGGGCCGGCTCAAGGCGCTGGCGCTCTACCGGTCGCTCTATCGCGCCGGCAGGGGCGCCGGCATCTTCTTCGAGCGGGTCGAAGATCAGGCAGCGCGCGAGCTGGTCGAGCGCATCGTGGCCGCCACCGCATGGACCGGGCAGATTTCCTTCGACCTGATGCACCAGCCGGACGGCCGGGTGCTGCCGCTGGAGTGCAATCCACGCGCCGTGAGCGGCCTGCATTTTTTTCGCGACGCGGCACGGTTTGCCGACGCGGTGCTGGAAGATGGGCCGGAAGTCGCGCCGGATGTCACCACACCGCAAACGGTGTGGCTCGCGATGTGGATCTACGGACTGCCGGCGGCGTTGCGTTCTGGTGCCCTCGGTCGCTTTCGGAAGGCCATGCGCGACGGCCAGGAACTGCTCGACTGGCCGGGCGACCCGGCGCCTGTGAAGGCGCAGTGGGCGGCGCTGGCGGAAATAGCCGCCGTCGCTTGGCGCCAAGGGATCAGCCTGCAGGCGGCGTCCACCCGGGATATCGAGTGGAACGGGCTGGACGATCTTCTTGAGGTGTGAACTTCGAGACCTCGGCGGGACAGCGCCCCCCTCTGTCCTGCCGGACATCTCCCCCACAAGGGGGGAGATCAGCGACTTCGGCGCCTCGCCCATTCTGCAACGCCGGCGATTGGCGAAAACGGCGATGGCAGCCAATCTCCCCACCTGTGGGGGAGATGTCCGGCAGGACAGAGGGGGGCGCGAAGGAACGCGGCATATCCTTGCTTTGTCAGCGGCCCATTCACAACTCGATCTGATGCACCCTTGGCTCACTCGCCGCCGCCGGCAGCTTGCCTTCCATGATCGCCGCGATGTCGCGCCGCAGGAAATCGAGCGGCCCGATCACCGGCAGTGCCTGGGGCGCGAAACGGGCGTTGTCGCTTGCGGACTTCAGCACGCGGCGATCCTGATGCAGCGCGATGGTGAAGAGCGGCTTGAAGGCGAGCGCCTTCAACTCACCGAGCAGGCCCTGGCGGCGGCCGATCAGCCAGCCGACGCCCTCGACGGTGCGGTCGTCGGCCTGCCGCAGATGAAAGGTGGTGGCGAGGACCAGCCCGTCCTTGCCCCAATATTCGAGCTCGGCGATGCCGGGATGGCGGAAGCGGCCGATGGTTTTGGTGCGCTCGCCTTCCAGCAACCGGCTGATCAGGCCTTGCTGGCGATCCTCGCCGGTGTAGCGGGCTTCGACCCAGCCTTCGCCGCCGGTCACCTCGACCCGAACCAGATGGCGTTTCGAGGTCAGGCCGCGCAGCAGGCCCTTGTGCGTGAAATGGGTGTGGGTGGCGTCGAGGATGTTCTCGGCGACATCGATAACGGTCGACTGCGTCGATGAGCGCACCCGCCGCACGATGATGTCCTTGCCCTGCATGCAATGGAGATAGGGTTCACCCCGTGGCGTGCCGGAAGAGACGAAGACGATGCCGTCGCGTTCGATCGCGGCGTAGCGGCGCACTCGGTAATGCGGCATGGCGCCGACATGGCCGGGAATGGCCGTGCAGCGGCCTTCGCCATCATAGCGCCAGCCGTGGTAGGGGCATTCGATCTCGCCGCCGACGACCTTGCCGGTCGACAGCTCGACCAGCCGATGCGGGCATCGGTCGAACAGCGCGGCAATGCCCTGCGCCGAGCGAAACAGCACCAGCGGTGAGCCATCGAGAAGGATGCGCTTCGGCCGCTTGGCTATATCGGCCGACAGTGCCACCGCCTGCCAGTGATCCTTCGCACGATCCCGGCGCTCGCTCACAATTCGAACCTCCTGAGCAGAGGGATGCCGACCAACGCCAGCACGCTCTCCATGATGCGGATCGCCAAGCGCCGGCGGCGTGGGAGATGGCCGGCAAAGACGGCGATGTATTCGATCGCGGCGACAGCGCCGCGCAGCCGCTTGAAGCCCGCCGCGCCGGCGCTCATGTTGAAGAACAGGCTGCGCGCCGTGGCATGGTCCTGACCCATCGCCATCACCATCCGGTAGAGTCCCTCGCTGAGGGGCAGGCTGGTGTCGTAGCCGACGATCGGTTGCGTGAGCGTGCCGCCATTCTCGAACAGGCCGGTGACCGCGACCAGTTCGCCGCCGGGGCGGCGCAGGCCGGCAAGGCTGATGATGCCGCGCCGGTGCATCTCGGCGATGTAACGGACCGTGTAGTGCGGATTGAGCGGCGTGTATTTCTCCAGATAGAGCATGTTGTAGAGCTGCTCGGCGCGCGCATAGTCGGCCTCGGTGAAATCGGCATCGCCGACGCGCTCGAACGGCGTGGCGGCGAGCCGCTTGCGATCGTACTTCATGTTTTTGGTCATGGCGGGCGCGGCGCTGCGGTCGGCAAAGATGTAGATCTGCCGCGCCGCCAGCATTCGAAAACCTTCTGCCTTCAGCGCGGCAATGGTTGCCGGATCGGCGATCTCGTTCAGCGAGCGGATGACGATAGCGCGATCGGGAAAGCGCGCGACCAGCGCCGAGTGAAGCACCGCGATCGTCTGCCGGTCGAGCAGCGGCACCGGATTGGTGGAATAGAGCCAGTTGTTGACCTGCACCTGATGGTCGAGGCCGCTTGCCCGGACCAGCGGCGCGCAGGCGCCGATGAGGACCTGAAGCGCCCGCCGCAACAGCGGGTGGCCCGCGAAATTGTGCGTCTCGTCTATCGCATAGTCGATATAAGCGCTGGACGGGCAGCAGATGTAGCAGTTCGGCGCTTCATTCGCAGAGTTGAGCGTCAGCGGAAACGTCCGGCCGGCGACTTCGAAAGTCTCGACCCTGGTCGTCAGATTGGCGATGAGGTCGCCAACCGGTATTTCGTTGAACAGCCGCACGAAAGCTTCGACCTTGGCCGGATTGTTTTCGACCCGGTCGGCCTGCTGCATCGGCCTTTCTATGACGCCTGCCCTGCTCATGGCGCCCGCTCCAGACGGCATTCGACACGCCGTAGCTTGCGGCCGGTTTCGAGCAGCAGTGGCGCGCGGATCAGCGTGACCGTGGTGCTCGCTCCTCGTCCCTCAAACAGCGAGCACACCGCCTGAAGCGCTGCCGTCGCTGCGTCGTCGGCAAGCGCCAGCGGAAGCCTGAGCTCGATCGCATCCGGCGCGATCTGGATGAGCCGAAAATCATCGATGCGGCGGTCGGCGTTGAGCACGGCGTTGCGCAGCACATCGGGCGTGACGAGGATCGGACCGCACGGCGAATCCAGCCGGAAGAAATCGTCCATGCGGCCGACGATCTCGTCGACGCAGCGCAGCGGCGAGCCGCAGCGGCAGGGCTGGTCCGAGAGGCGCAACAGGTCGTTCATGCGGTAGCGCGCCATGATTTGCGTGCGGCGGCGGAAGGTGGTGACCAAAGGCGTCACCAAACCATCGCCGGCCGGCTCGAACTCGAAGAAGACGGAGTCTTCGGCAAGATGCAGCCCGCCCTCTCGGCAGGTCACGGCGAACAGGCCTTCGGTCGCCATGTAGATCTGGTCGAGCGGCAGCTTGAAGAAAGATTCGATCACCGGACGGTCGACCGGGTCGAGCGTCTCGGCGGCCGAGAAGACGCGTTTCGGGTGGAGGCGGAAACCTTCGATGGCGAAATGCCTGAGCATCTTCGGCGGCGCGATGATCACTGTCGGGTCGAAGGCTTCAAGCGCCTCGCGCCAGCGTTCCGGCCCGAGCGTCAGGTCGAAGAAGGCGAGCTTGATCAGCCGCGACTTGCGGGCAATGTCGTAAAGCCCGGTGTTCTGCGGCAGGACGACGGCGACGCGCATGCCGCGCCACAACAGATCGGGTGCCGCCTTGGCGAGTATCGTGCCCAGCCAGCGGTATTTCTCCGCCTCCGAAATCACGAACAGACCGCGGTTGCCTGATGTTCCGGTGCTTGCGCCGACAGTGAGATTGCCGACTCGCCCATCGCCGGCTAGAGCCGCCCAGGCCTCAGGGACGGTCACGCCATGGATGTTGAAATCCTCGAAGCGCGCCATCAGCAGCGCCTTGTCGGTGACCGGCAGATCGGCGAGACGCGCCGGCGCGTGGCGGTAGAACGGCGCGCGCGGCAGGTCGCGGTCGAGGAAGCGGCGCAAGGCGGCGGCCTGCCAGCGCTCGAAATCGGCGCGGCTCTTGCGCGACACCCGGCGCGTCAGGGCAAAGGAGCCGACCGCTTCCGCCAGAGCGTTCATCCGGCCTCCGGATTGCTCAAAGCGAGATCGTAGGGCGTCAGCATCGGATCATGGCAAAGCATCACCTCGCTGCCGGTGCCCATGAAGCGCCGCAGCATTGCGCTGGTCGGCTCTATTGCCGCTGCCTCCTCGGCAATCAGCGTGGCCGGAAAGCCCGGCGTGCGGTTTTCGGTCAAGGCCGTAAGCAGCCATTGCACATCGACGGCATAGAGCAGCGGCCGTTCGAGGCCGGTGAACAGCAGGCCGAACTGGCCGTCGGCATGTCCCGGAAGATCGACCGCGACCACGCTGCCGTCGCCGAAGAGGTCCGCGCCCCCCGGCACGCCATCGCGCGCTTCGAGGCGCCGCTTGGAGGACAGACCGTCCAATCGCTTTTCGAAGTCGGCCGGAAACAGCTCGCTGAAGATGCCATGGCGCAGGTTCTGGCGCGGGGTGCGAGCCTTGACCCGCGCCCAGGCGGCGTCGCTGGCAACGAAGCGTGCGTTGGGAAACAGCGACAGGCCGGAGATGTGGTCGGCGTGGAAATGGGTGACGATGACGGTGCGGATGTCATCAGGCGACAAGCCGAAGTGCTTTAGCACCGGCAAGACCTGTTCGGCGGCATTGAGCTGAGGTTTCAGCAGCGCGCCATAGAGGCGCAGCATCCGGCCGCGTCGCTCCCCCGAAAGCGCTTCCCGCGTATAGCCGGTATCGACCAGCACAGGCCCGGCGACAGGGTGAAAGATCAGCCCATAGCGAACGCGCAGGCGCACGTTTTGCCACGACCCGTTGCGCAGGATCAGCCGCTCGGCTGCACTGACCCAGGCGCTGTTGGCAAAGGTGATTTTCATGGCGTCGCTCCGCCACCGAAGGTCCGGTCGAGCCCCTGCTCGAAGGAAATCTTTGGTTTCCAACGCAGCACGCATCTCGCCTTGGAGATGTCGAGGCTCTGGGCATAGGCGAAGAGGCCGAGCCCGTAGCGGGTGACCGGCGGCTCCGGGCGGCCGGGCAGCCTGATCGCCACCGCTTCCATCAGGCCGGCGGCCAACATGGCCGGCGTGAGCGGCATCGGCCGCCAGCGCGCCCCGATCCCGGCGCGGGCGCAAGCATCGTCGGCGATGCGGCGCACCGGCAGCATCTCGCCGCCGGAGATGTTGAAGATCTGGCCCTCGGCCTCTTTGGGTGCTGCGAGCGCCGCCATGACCGCATCGACGACGTCGTCGACATGGGTGAGATCGATCGCGGCCCGGCCGCCGCGAAACAGCGGCAGCGGCCGGCTCTTTGCCGCCTTGATCAGGCGCGGCAGCAGCGCGCGGTCGCCGGCGCCGTAAATGCCGCGCGGCCGCAGCACCACCGGATGGACACCTGACGTACCAAGCACGATCCGCTCTGCTTCGCGTTTGGTGCGGGCATAGTGGTTGACGGGATCGGGTAGCGGCATGTCCTCGGTGAGGCCGAGCTGGTCGCGAAAGGCGAAGCATACGGACGGACTGGAAATGTGGACAAAACGGCTGACGCTCCGTCGCGTCGCGAAGTCGAGTAGGTTCCGCGTCGCCGTGACATTGGCCGCCACGAAATCCTGCAGCCGGCCGAAGGGCGCAGAGAGCGCGGCGCAATGGATGATGCGCTCGACCCGGCCGAGCCTCGGATCGAGCGCGCCATCGAGCGGCTGCGCGATATCATGACGGATGATGCGATGGCCGGCTGCCTCGAGCGCGGCGCAGCGTGCCGCATCGCGGCCGAGCCCGAGTGCCAGCGTGCCCGAAGCCGCCAGCCGCTTAAGCACGTGAGAGCCGAGAAAACCGCTGGCGCCGGTGACGAGCACGACCATCGTCAGGCTTCCAGCGCCATGCCGCCGAATGACACGCCGGCGGACGTGCCGAGAAAGAGCAGCTTCATCCCAGGCGCCACGCGCCCCTCGCGGCGCGCGATATCGAGCGCGAAAGGAATGGAGGCGGCGATCTGATTGCCGAAGCGGGCCGCGATGTCGACAAGCTTTTGCGGCGCGAAGCCCGTCTGGCGCGCCATATGGGCGAGCGCGAACGGGCTTGCCTGGTGCGGCACGACGAGATCTACGTCCCCATGCCGCCAGCCCGCGCGCTCCAGCAGTGCCGAAACGAAACCGTTGAAATGACGCGAGGTCAGGCGGAACAGCTCCCTGCCGTCCATTTGGAACAGGCTGTGGCTGGCAAATTCTTCCGGGTCTTTGTGGAAGTCGAAACGGGTGCCGCCCGAACCAATGCCGCAAGCCGCCCAGCCGGACGGATAGGTGCGCATCAGGCTCGCCGCCACCCTGCCCTCGCCCCGCGCCGCCCTGCGCAGCACGGCCGCCGCCGCGCCGTCGCCGAAGAGCGCGGCGACCTCCGGCGCGTCGTGCCAAGGCAAAGCGCGCGAGGCGACTTCGGAGGAAAACACCAGCGCCGTCTCGCATTGCCCGGTTTCGATCATGCGGCCGGCCGTCTCGAAGGCGGTGAGGAAGCTAAGGCAGGTGCTGTTGACATCGAAAGCGGCGGCTGAACCATCGGCGAGACCAAGGCGCTGCATGACCAGCGGCGCGGTCGCCGGCAGCGGCTGGTAGGGCACGCCGCAGCCGCCGATGATCAGGTCGACGGTCTCGGCTTCTAGCCCCGCATCTTCAAGCGCAAGGCTTGCCGCGGCGCAGGCAAGGTCGATCTGCGATTCGGCCGCGCAGACATAGCGTTCGACGACACCGGTGGCTGCCTCAAGTGCGCCCTGGCCGAGGCCCAGCCCCTCCTCCAGCGCACTTGTAGCGACGCATTGGGCCGGCACCGCCCTGCCGGTTCCGACAATCCTGATCCGCATCCTCCCCCCGCCGCGTGAGCTTGCGACTATCTAAACCAAAAAGCGGCGATGTTCGCAAAGCTCACGCGGTCGAGCAGCCAAGTTCTAAGCCGGAGATCGCCGAAGGAAGCCCTGCACCGCCTCCATGAACTCCGCCGGGCGCTCGACATTGAGCAGATGAACGCCGGGAAGCAGCACAAGCTCCGCCCCAGAAATCGCCGCTGCAATCGCCTCGCTGTGGCTGGCGAGCGTGACCTTGTCGTCGACACCGCCGATGACCAGCGTCGGCGCGGTGATCAGCGAAATCGGCCGGCGCAGATCGGCGTCGCGCACGGCGGCGAAGCATCCGGCGAGCCCTTGCGGCGACATGGCGTGAATCGCGGCGTGAAATTCCTCGACCGTCTCGTTCCGGCCGGCAAGCATCGAAGGCGGGAACCAGTTGCGCATGAACATGTCCGCCGCTGCCGACAGGTCGCTTGACGCAAGCACGGTGCGGATCTGCTCGTCGAAGTAGGACGCAGGTCCCAGATGCGGCGAGGTGTTGGAGAGAATCAGCCGCTCGATGCGTTCCGGCGCGTGGATGCCCAGCCATTGGCCGACGAAGCCGCCGAGCGACAGGCCGAGGAAATGCACGCGGGCGATCCCGAGGAAATCGAGCAGTTCGAGCACGTCGCGGCCCAACCGGTCGAGCGAATAGGCGCCAGCCAGCGCATCGGAGCCGCCATGGCCGCGAAAATCGTAGAGTAGCACGCGGAAGGATTTGGCGAACTCGGGAACCTGGCCGTCCCACATGTGGAAGGTCGTGGCGATGGAATTCGACAGCACGAGCACCGGCCGGTCTTCCGGGCCATCCAGCCTATAGGCGATGCGGGCGCCGTCGCCCGCCGTGAAATGAAGCGTTTCGGTCATTTTGGTCCTCATCCTGATCTGGCGGGAGGGTTCCCGCCGTCTTTTCGACGAGGAGGCTAGGTCTGGAGATTATCGAAAGAAATTACTATGATTTGAAAATCTCTGTATGGAACATCGACAATGGATGGCCTGAAGCTCCACGATCTCAGATGTTTCGATGCCGTCGTCACCCAGGGCAGCTTCCAGGCGGCGGCCGCGGCCCTGAACCGGACGCATCCATCCGTCTTCGCGGCCGTCGCCCGGCTGGAAACGCAGCTCGGCCTCACCCTGCTCGACCGCGGCGGCTATCGGGTGAGCCTGACGGATGAAGGCCGCCATTTCCATGCGCGCGCCCGGCTGGCGCTGCGCGAGCTCGAACATCTCCAGACCTATGCGGGGCAGCTGGCGAGCGGCGAGGAAACCATCCTGCGCGTCGTGATGGGCGATGTCTGCCCAAGGCCGCGAATCCTCGGCCTGCTGAGCCGCTTTTTCGCCGATCGCATCCGCACACGCCTGCATCTGGAATATGAGGCGATCAGTGGGCCTGTCGAACGCCTGATGGATGCCGAGGCCGATCTCATCTTCCATCGCGCCAACCCGTCCGATCCGCGTCTCGAACGGATCGACCTCTGTGAGGTGGCCTTCGTGCCGGTGGTGGCGCCCGGGTTCCTGCCCTTCCAAGACACACGCGAGATCACGCCGGAGGCGATGCGGCCTTTCACCCAGTGCGTGATCCGGGACACGGCGCGGCGTCCGCCGGCCGAGAACTTCTTCGTCCTCGATGGCGCGCATTCCTGCTCGACGCCGGATCACATGATGAAGAAGGAGCTGATCCTACACGGGCTGGCCTGGGGCCATCTGCCCGAGTGGCTGATCGAGGATGAGCTTCGAGACGGACGGCTGATCTCCATCGCTGGCAGGCATATCCCCGGCCGCACCGAAACGGTGGCGGCGGTGCGCCGGCGCGACCGGCCGCACGGGCCGGTGGCCGAGGCGCTGTGGATTTATCTTGAGAAGCAGGAGCGGGCCGCGCCCTGAACGATAGACGCGACGAGCCTCACGCCTTGCGCTCCCAGCGCCGGTCTGGCGTCTGCTGCCAGTAGGTTACGGCGTGGCCGGCTTCCTTCATCGTCTTCCAGTGGCCGCGCGCGCCTTCGAGCTGCGCGGCATCATGGCCGTCGAACAGGAAGACGGCGCGCTCATAGCCGGAAAGCTCGGGCGGTACGGCGCCGTCGACGAGGAAGCGTATCTGCGCGGCGTTGGGGTTGCCCTCCCCCGTGGTGAGCAGAATCGGCTGCTCGGCCGGATAGGCTTCCCGGTCGGTGGCATGAGCGAGGAAGGAATCGTCGCGAAAGGTCCACAGATGCTGGTCGAGCGCGTCGCGCCGCTCTTCGGTGCCGGTCTGCACGACGGCGCGCCAGCCGCGCTCGACGCTGCGCTCGAGCAGGCCCGGCAGCGCCTCCTCGAGCGTCGATTCCGTCAGGTGGTAGAACAGGATGTCGGCCATCGCTACACCGCTCGCCAGGTAGGGCTTCGAGAAATTTCGTTCCGCCGAGTCGTATGGCGTGGTTTCCGAGAACCGGAGCGGAGCGGACTTTCGGGTCCGTGAGCACCGGAAGCGCAGAAAACCGCGCCAGACGGCCGGCGGAGCGAATTTATCAAGCTCTACCCCTCGTAGTGGTCGCGCACCAGCCTATCGAGCAGGCGCACGCCGAAGCCGGAGCCCCAGGACTGGTTGATCTCGCTCGCCGGCGCGCCCATCGCCGTGCCGGCGATATCGAGATGGGCCCAGGGCGTGTCCTTGACGAAACGCTGCAGGAACTGCGCGGCGATGATGGCGCCGCCATAGCGGCCGCCGATGTTCTTCATGTCGGCGTTCTTGGAATCGATCAGCTTGTCGTATTCGGCTCCCAGCGGCATGCGCCACAGCCGCTCCTGCGTCGCCTGGCCGGCGCCGGTCAGCCTGCCCGCCAGCTCGTCATTGTTGGAGAACAGGCCGGCATAGTGCTGGCCGAGCGCCACCATGATGGCGCCGGTGAGCGTCGCCAGGTTGACCAAGAATTTCGGCTTGAAGCGGTCGTTGGCGTACCAGAGCGCATCGGCGAGCACCAGGCGGCCTTCCGCGTCGGTGTTGAGCACCTCGATGGTCTGGCCCGACATCGAGGTGACGATGTCGCCGGGCCGCTGGGCGTGGCCGTCGACGGCGTTCTCGACCAGGCCGATGACGCCGACGACGTTGGCCTTGGCCTTGCGCGCGGCCAGCGCATGGATCAGCCCGGTGACGGCGGCGGCGCCGCCCATGTCGCCCTTCATGTCCTCCATGCCCGAGGCCGGCTTCATCGAATTGCCGCCGGTGTCGAAGGTGACGCCCTTGCCGATGAAGGCGATCGGCACGTCCTTGGCCTTGCCGCCCTTCCATTGCATGACGGCCAAGCGGGCACCGCGCGGCGAGCCTTGCGCGACGCCAAGCAGCGAACCCATGCCGAGCTTCTTCATCTCCTTCTCGGTGAGGACCTCGACCTCGACGCCAAGGGCTTCGAGTTCCTTCGCGCGCGCGGCGAACTCGATCGGCCCAAGCGCGTTGGCCGGCTCGTTGACGAGATCGCGCGCAAGCAGCACGCCGTCGATAACGGCCTCTTCACCGGCGAAGGCCTTCTTGGCGGCGGACGGATCGGCGCAGTGGATGGTTATCTTGACCGGCTTCGCCGCTTCGGCCTTTTTGGCCTCCGACCCCTTGGCGTCGGATTGGCCATCTTCCTTGTCCTTCCTGGTCTTGTATTTGTCGAAGCCGTAGCTGCGCAGGAGGATGCCGGCGGCAAGGTTCGCCGCCTGGCTACCGTCCGGCTGGAACTCCGGCAGGTCGAGGACCATCGCGACGTCCGCAGCCTTGCGGAGCGCGGCGGCAACCGCGCCGCCGAGCTTCAGCCAGGCGTAATCGTCGAGGCTTGCGACCTTGCCGGCGCCGATCGCCACCAGCCGGTCGACAGACGTTCCTTCCGGCGCCAGCACTTCCACCGTGCCGGCGAACTTGCCGGAGAAATCGGCGACCGGAAACGCGCGCGCCAGTGCGCCGGCCGGGTCGCAGGCCTTCGCGGCATCGCCAAGAGCGCCGCCGTCGGCCGCAAGCACGAAGACGCTGCCTTTTTTGGGCGCGGCGAATTTGGCGAAGGCAATCGAAGGTCTCGAAGTCATCAGATCCTGCTTTCGGGATGGGGCGCCGCGAACCGGCTTTCAAGCGTGCGCGACATTTGGTCGTTTTCGGCCATTTGGCAAGACTTTGGCCGAAATCGCTGTCTATATCGGCGCAGCAACCACCGAAGGATTCGTCGCGGCAAGACATAAGGCTCATGCCGCAACCTGTTGTTAACCATCAATGTTTTGCATTTCTTATCCATTGACGCGGACACTCCGCCGCGCCGGGGCGCGTGGCGTGGAGCGACAAACCAGATGAGCCGCCTATGGACCCGGTTGTACGAGCGTCGGCGGATGACTACCTTGTCGGCGGGCATGATGCCGTTCGGCACAATCGAGAAAAGCCTTCATGAAGGTCGTTGAACGCTACATCATGCGTCGCACCACCGCTATGTTCCTGGCGGCGCTGGTGTGGACACTGGCGATCGTGTGGACGACGCAGGTGCTGGCCAAGATCGACCTCGTCACCGACAGCGGCCAGTCGGCGCTGACCTTCTTCGAGGTCGCAGCGCTGATCATCCCCTCAATCATTCCGATCGTGGTGCCGTTCGCGCTGGTGGTCGCGGTGGCGCAGACGCTGAGCGCCATGAATACTGATTCGGAGCTGGCAGTGATCAACGCCGCCGGCGCCTCGCGCTGGACGATCGCGCGGCCGATCCTTTTGCTGGCGCTGGCGGCCAGCGTCTTTTCCTTCGCCGTCGACAACGGCGTCGATCCCTATGCCAGACAGAAGAACCGGCAGCTGGTGGCAGCCTCGCGCGCCGACCTTCTGTCGCTGATCATCCAGGAAGGCACGTTCCGTAGGATCGACGACGGCCTGTTCCTGCAGATCGGCGAGCGGCTTCCCGACAACAAGCTCGGCGGCATCTTCGTCGCCGATTCGCGCGAGGAAGGCGCCAATCTCACCTACTACGCCAAGACCGGCAGCATCGTCGAAAAGGGTGATGAGAAGGTGCTGATGATGAATGACGGCGTCATCAACCGCAAATCGGTGACCGGCGACCTTTCCGTCATCCGCTTCACCTCCTACGCCTTCGACCTGTCGGCCTTCATGTCGGCGGCGAACGAGATCACGCTGCTGCCCAAGGATCGGACGACGCCATACCTGCTCAATCCGGATGCCAACGACAGGATGTACCAGCGCAATCCGGGCAGCTACACCGCAGAGGTCAACCAGCGCTTCTCCGAATGGTCCTATTCGCTGGTGTTCGCGCTGATCGCGCTTGCCGTCGCAGGCGACGCGCGCTCGCACCGCGAGGCGCGCATCCATCCGCTGATCACGGCAATCGCAATCGCCCTCTTTGTGCGCTGGCTTGGCTTCTTCGCCGCCGGCAAGGCCGACAAGGTCTGGTATTACGCCTATATGGTCTACGCGGTGCCAATCGTGGCCTCGGCGGTCTCCGTCTGGTTCATCGTCTCCTCGCGCAGCATGGAACTGCCCACCGCCTGGGCCGACTGGATGACGAATCTCGCCGGCCGCGTCAGCGAGGGCTGGACCGCGCTCAAGCTGTGGCTCGCCCGGCGCGGCACCTCCGGCCAGGGGGCCTGACGATGGGCTGGACGCTGGGCCGCTATTTCTTCTTTCGCTATGTGACGATCACCGTCTGGTTCTTTCTCGGCCTGCTGGCGCTGGTGTTCCTGATCGATTTCACCGAGCTTTCGGGCCGCACGACCGGGCTGCCGGGCTTCACCTACGGCACAGCCTTCGCCATTTCGGCGCTGAGGATGCCGATGATCATGCTGCAGACGGTGCCGTTCGTCGGGCTGTTCTCGGCGATGGCGACGCTGGTATCGCTCAACCGCCGCTACGAGCTGGTCATCGCGCGCTCGGCCGGCGTTTCGGCCTGGCAGTTTCTCTTCCCGTGCTGCGTCGGCGCGCTGATGTTCGGCCTGCTGTCGGTCGGCGTGCTCAACCCGATCGCCGCGCATGGCTTTTCCTGGTCCGAGCAGATGGAAAATCAGCTCAGAGCCGGCAAGTCGAACGCCGTCGCCGCCGACGCGACGCCGTGGCTGAGGCAAAAGACCAGTTCCGGCGACACCATCATCGGCGCCCGCGCCATCCTCAACCAGGGGCTGGAGATGGCGGACGCGGTGTTCTTCGTCCTCGACCAGCAGGGCAACATCGTCGAACGCAAGGACGCCGCGCGCGCCTACCTGCGCGACGGCTACTGGGAATTGCAGGACGTCAAGGTGTTCAAGGACGGCAACATCCGTCCCGAGGCTTCCGACCGGGTGCCCACCAACCTCAAGCCGGAATTCGTGCAGGAACGCCTGGCGCGCCCGGAAACCATCCCGTTCTACGACCTGCCGGCAAAGATCGAGGTTGCCCGCTCCTTCGGCCTGAAGGCAAATGCCTTCGCCATGCAGTTTGATTCGCTGGTGGCGCTGCCGTTCCTCCTCGTCGCCATGACGCTGATTGCGGCAACAGTTTCAATGCGATTTGCGCGGATGGGGCAGTCGGCAACGATGATTCTGGGTGGCGTCGTGGCCGGCTTTCTGCTTTATGTCGTTTCGGTACTGGTCAAGGCATTCGGGGTCGCCGGATTCGTGCCTACAATGGTGGCTGCATGGGTTCCGGTTGTCGTGGCTATGTTCTTCGGGGTGACTTTTCTGCTATACAAGGAAGACGGCTAGTGAGGGAGGCTGGTTTGCGCAGCCATAGGCAGGCCGGTTTGGCACGCCTTTATGGGGCGACCGCTTTGGCATGTCTGTTTGCCTGCGTGGTACCGGCGGTACCGGCGCTGGCGCAGACTATCACGGCGAAGCCCGTCCCCTCCGGCACGCAGATGCTGCTGGCCGCCGATACGCTCATCTATGACAACGACAAGCACACGGTGACCGCCGTCGGCGGCGTGCAGATCGACTACGGCGGCAACAAGCTCGTCGCCCAGCGCGTGGTGTACAACCGCGACACCAAGCGCCTCGTGGCCAGCGGCGCCGTCGAGCTCATCAACAGCGACGGCACAAAGATCAATTCCGACCATATCGACATCACCGACGACTTCGCCGACGGCTTCGTCAACGCGCTGCGCGTCGAGACGATCGAGAAGGCCTATTTCGCCGCCGAAAGCGCCGAGCGCATGGGCGGCGTGCTGACGACGTTCCACAACGGCATCTACACCGCTTGCGAGCCCTGCGAGGACAAACCCGACTCGGCGCCGACATGGCGCGTCAAGGCGAGAAAGATCATCTGGAACGGCGAGAAGAAGACGGTTCGCTTCGAGAACGCGAATTTCGAGTTCTTCGGCTTCCCGCTCGCCTATCTGCCGGCCTTCGAGATCGCCGACCCGACGGTCAAGCGCAAGAGTGGCTTCCTGATCCCGGGCATCGTCTACAACAATCACCTCGGCGTCGGCCTCAAAGTCCCCTATTATTTCGCGCTCTCGCCGACCTATGACCTGACCGTCACCGGCAGCGGCTACACCAAGCAGGGCTTCCTCGGCGAGGCCGAATGGCGCCAGCGTTTCAACAATGGCGAATACAGCCTGAAGATCGCCGGCATCAATCAACAGGATCCCGACGCCTTCATCGGCACGGGCAACCGCTACACCGTCGATTCAGGGGAGCCCAACGACCCGAACAAGTTCCGCGGCATGATGGGCACCAAGGGCCAGTTCGCCATCAACGAGCGCTGGAACTTCGGCTGGGACGTGCTGCTGCAGACCGACAAGAATTTCTCGCGCACCTACAACATCGAAGGCTACAGCGACCTCGTCCACCAGTCCTCGATCTATCTGACGGGCCTGAGCGACCGTAATTATTTCGACGTCAGGGCAATGCGTTTCGAGGTGCAGGAAGACACGCTGTCCAGCGACCCGACGGCGCGATCCGCCAAGCAGCCCTGGGTGCTGCCGTCGTTCGATTACGCCTATATCCCCGACATGTCGGTGGCCGGCGGCCAGCTGTCGCTCAACGTCAACGCGCGCGTCATCAGCCGCGACCGGCTGGACGCGGTGCTGGCCGACAAACTCGATCCGACTTCCATCAACAACGTGCGCGGCCTCGAGGGCCAGTCCAGCCGGCTGTCGGCGGAAGCCGAATGGAAGCGCACCTTCACAACCGACGGCGGCCTGCAAGTGACGCCGCTTTTGGCATTCCGCGGCGACGCCGGCTATGTGAACGCCAATTCCGCCTCGCTAGACGCCGTCAACCAGATGGCGGCAAATCTCGGCGAGGACGTCGATATGCGCTCCTCGCTCGCACGCTACATGGCCACGCTCGGTCTGGAGATGCGCTGGCCACTGTTGTTCTCGATGTCGAACTCCAGCCACATATTGGAGCCGACGGCGCAGATCTTCGTGCGCCCGAACGAGCAATATGTGGGCGGACTGGCCATTCCGAACGAGGACGCGCAGAGCTTCGTCTTCGACGCCACGACGCTGTTCGAGCGCGACAAGTTCTCCGGCTACGATCGCATCGAAGGCGGCACGCGCGCCAATGTCGGCTTCCGCTATTCGGGCGCCTATGAAAATGGCTGGGGTACCAACGCCATCTTCGGCCAGTCATATCAGTTGGGCGGCGAGAACTCCTTCGACGCTCCGGACCTCGTCAATGTCGGCGCCTATTCGGGCCTGCAGACCGCGAAATCCGACTATGTCGGCCTTATCGGCTTCAACAGCCCGAGCGGTTTCTCCGGCTCGCTCAGCGGCCGTTTCGACGAGCAGAGCTTCGAGGTCAGGCGCGCGGAGATCAAGGCCGCCTATTCCGGCCTGCCGGTTTCGCTCAGCGCCAAATATGCCTTCATCCAGGCGCAGCCGCTCTACGGCTTCGCCACGGACCGCCACGAGGTCACGCTTGGCGCCTCGACGCATCTGGCCGAGAGCTGGCGGGTCTTCGGCACCGGCACCTACGACCTAGAGACAAGCGTCCTGGTCAAGGACGGCGTCGGCTTCGCCTACAACGATTCCTGCTTCACCTATGTGATGACGTTCTCGCAGACGCGCGATACGGTCACCAAGGAAGTGTCGCAGAATATCGGCTTCAACCTGTCGTTCCGCACGCTCGGCGATTTCGGCTCGTCGACCGCCGCCGTCGACACGATCCAGTAAGCGGCGGCAGGCGCGGGCCACGGCGTTGCGCATCGCTTCGCGAGGCCGATACCGTGGGCCTTGATTTGGCGCGCGATCCTTCGAAAATGGGGCCGATTCTCGGGGGGATGCGCCGGCGACATTGTTTCGCCGCATAGGACGGGCATGGGGTCGACCACATAGCGCATGCGTTCGGAGGACGTGCGGCGCCGTCGTGGCGGATAGGAATTGGGAAGGTGAGATGAGGAAATACCTGTTTTCGGCAGGATTCGCGCTGCTGGTGGCGGCGACCTCGGTTTCGATGATGGCAATGACGCCGCCGGCGTTCGCCAGCCAGATCAAATATGTCGTCAACAACGTACCGATCACCACCGGTGACATCGCGCACCGTGCCGCATTCTTCAAACTGCAGCGCAAGAAAGGCGATGCAGCGCAGGAAATGATCGACCAGACCCTGCGCCTGGCCGAGGCCAGGCGGCTCGGCATCCTCATCACCGACCAGCAGGTCGATGCCGCCTATCAGCGCTTTGCCTCCAACAACAAGATGCCGCTGGCCAAGCTCGACGCCATCATGACGCAGTCGGGCGTCACCAAGGAGCATTTCAAGGAGTTCATCCGCGCGCAGATGGCCTGGAACCAGGCGCTTGGCGCGCGCTACCGCTCCGGCGAGGGCGGCTCGGTGACCGAGCAGGACGCGGTCCGCCGCATGCTCGACAAGGGCGGCTCCAAGCCGACCGCCATGGAATATATGCTGCAGCAGGTGATCTTCGTGGTGCCGGCTTCCGAGCGCTCCGCGACGCTTGCCAAGCGCAAGCGTGAGGCCGACGCCATGCGTGCCCGCTTCAACGGCTGCAACACCACGCGCGAATTCGCCAAGGGGCTGATCGACGTCACGGTGCGGGATCTCGGCCGCGTGCTGGCGCCGCAATTGCCGTCGGACTGGGCCGAGCAGATCAAGGCGACCAAGGTCGGCGGCGCGACGCCGACGCGCGAGACCGAACGCGGCGTCGAGTTCATCGGCATCTGCTCCTCGCGCGAGGTTTCCGACGACAAGGCCGCGCAGATGGTGTTCCAGGCCGAAGGCGGCAACGACAAGGATGCCGACGAGCTCAGCAAGAAATATGTCGACGAACTGCGCAAGAAGGCCAAGATCGTCGAGCGCTAGGCCGTTTCGGCGCATGACGGAACAAGGCTCGAGCCACCCGCCCTGCCGCGAAGCAGGCATGGCGTCCCGCAGGGCGCCATGAGCATGCGCAGGAGCGATGCGCCGCTGGCGCTCAGCGTTGGCGACCCTTCCGGCGTCGGACCGGAGATCGCCATCACCGCCTGGCAGGCTGGCGACAGCGCCGGTGTGCCGCCTTTCTACCTGCTTGCCGATCCGGCCCTGATCGCGGCGCGTGCGCGCGAAATCGGTGCCAGCGTGGCGATCATGGAGACCTTGCCGGGGGAAGCGGCGCATCACTTTCCCCGCGCGTTGCCCGTCGTTCCGCTCTACGCCCGCCATACGGATAGCCCCGGGGTGCCTAATCCAGCCAATGCCGCGGGCACCATCGAGGCGATCGACCGCGCCGTCGCCGACTGTCTCGCCGGCCATGCCGCCGCGGTCATCACCTGCCCGATTGCCAAGAAGCCGCTCTACGACGCCGGCTTCCGCTTTCCCGGCCACACCGAATACCTGGCGCATCTGGCCTCGCGCCACACCGGCTCCGAGGTGACGCCGGTGATGCTGCTTGCCGGACCCGAACTGCGCACCGTTCCGGTCACCATCCACATCGCGCTTGCCGAGGTGCCGAAGGTTCTGACGAGCGAGCTGATCGTCACCACCGCCCGCATCACCGCCGCCGATCTCCAAAGCCGCTTCGGCATCGCGCGGCCCAGGCTCGCCATTGCAGGGCTCAACCCGCATGCCGGCGAAGGCGGCGCGATGGGCATGGAGGATCTTTCCATCGTCCTGCCGGCCGTCGAGGCGCTTCAGGCCGAAGGCATCGATGCGGTCGGACCACTGCCTGCCGACACCATGTTCCACCCGCAGGCACGCGCCGGTTATGATGCGGCACTTTGCATGTATCACGACCAGGCGCTGATCCCGGCCAAGACGCTGGCCTTCGACGAGGCCGTCAACGTGACGCTCGGCCTGCCCTTCATCCGCACCTCGCCGGACCACGGCACGGCCTTCGACATCGCCGGCAAGGGGATAGCGCGCGCCGACAGCCTGATCGCTGCGCTGAGGCTCGCGCGCCGGCTTGCCGACAGCGGCCGCCACGCCGCGGCCGCATGAGGCTCGATTGAGCGGGGGGCGCGTGACCATCGACGGATTGCCGCCGCTGCGCGAGGTGATCGAGCGCCATGGCTTGCAAGCCAAGAAGGCGCTCGGCCAGAACTTCCTGCTCGACCTCAACCTGACGAGCAAGATCGCGCGCGCGGCCGGCGAGCTTGGCGAGACGACGGTGATCGAGGTCGGCCCCGGCCCCGGCGGGCTGACCCGAGCGCTGCTCTTCAACGGCGCCCGGCGCGTGATCGCCATCGAGCGCGACGAGCGCTGCCTGGAAGCGCTGGCCGAGGTGTCCAGCCATTATCCCGGCCGGCTCGAGGTCATTCCCGGCGATGCGCTGAAGACGGATTTCGCTGCGCTTGCCCGCAAGGCAAATGGCGGCCCGGTGAAGATCGCCGCCAACCTGCCCTACAACATCGGCACGGAGCTCCTGATCCGCTGGCTGACGCTGGCCGAATGGCCGCCTTTCTATCAATCGATGACGCTGATGTTCCAGCGCGAGGTAGCCGAGCGCATCACCGCCGGCCCGGGCAGCGACGCCTATGGCCGGCTCGGCGTGCTGGCCGGCTGGCGCACCGAGGCAAAGATCGCTTTCGACGTGCCGCCGCAGGCTTTCACGCCGCCGCCGAAGGTCACCTCCTCGGTGGTGCATCTGGTGCCGCGCGCCTCCCCCCTGCCCGCCGATGGCAAGCGGCTGGGCCGCGTCACCGAAGCCGCCTTCGGCCAGCGCCGCAAGATGCTGCGGCAAAGCGTGAAGAGCCTCGGCGGCGAAGCGCTGCTCACTCGCGCCGGCATCGACCCGACAAGGCGGGCGGAGACGCTCAGCGTTGAGGAATTCGTGAGGTTGACGAACGCGGTGTAGCTCCTTCTCCCCGTAAACGGGGAGAAGGAAGGTGCACTGGCATTCGTCATTCAAGTGCATTACATTCTTGGCAAAGGAGACCGCCATGCCAACGAACGCACTTGTCCAGACGCGTATCGATGCCGACATCCGGGACCGGGCTTCCGCGGTGCTCGAAAGCATGGGGCTGACGGTTTCGGACGCGGTGCGGATACTCCTCACCCGAACCGCCAACGAGGGCGCGCTGCCCATCGATCTGGTGGCAAACAGTGAGGCTTACGATGTGTGGTTTCGCGCCAAGGTGCGCGAGGCCCTCGACGACACCCGACCTGACATTCCTGATGATCAAGTCGAGGCGCATTTCGCCGAAAGACGCGCGGCAGCGCGCAGCAAGGCCGGTGAACCTAAATCTTGAAGATCGTCTGGTCGGCCTTTGCGCTTTCGGATCGCGACGGGATATTCACGCATATCGAGGCTGACAACCCCGTAGCCGCAATCGCCGTCGACGGGCGGATTGTCGCCGCGACAGCCCGTCTTCGTGGCTTTCCCGAGAGCGGCCGGACCGGCAGGGTTGCAGGTACGCGAGAGCTTGTCATCGTCGGCACGCCCTACGTCGCAGCCTATCAGCTCAACGAAAATACTGTTCGAATCCTGCGTGTGCTTCACGGAGCGCAGCGATGGCCGGATGACCTGCCGGACGGCTGATGCGATTTAATCGCCCGAAGGCGGAAGAGCGCCTACTCCGTCTTCTCGTCCAGCAATCCCGAGATGAAGTCGAACAGGCCCGGCCGCCTGTCGCGCCGAAGCCGCTCCGCCGTCACTATGGCGCGGACCTCGGCGAAGGCGCGGTCGAGATCGTCGTTGACGATGACGAAGTCATATTCCTTCCAGTGCTCGATCTCGACGCGGGCATTCTTCAGCCTGGTCTCGATGACCTGCTCCTGGTCCTCGGCGCGGCGCTTCAGGCGCGCCTTCAGCTCCTTCATCGAGGGCGGCAGGATGAAGATCGAGACGATGTCGGCGCGCATCTTCTCCTTGAGCTGCTGGGCGCCCTGCCAGTCGATGTCGAACAGCATGTCGCGGCCTTCGGCCAGCGCCACTTCCGCCGGCTCGCGCGGCGTCGCATAGAAATTGCCGTGTACCTCCGCCCATTCCAGCAGCGCATCGGAATCGCGCAGCCGCTCGAACTCGCGCATGGTGCGGAAATGGTAGTGGACGCCTTCGATCTCCGAGCCTCTGCGCGGCCTGGTGGTGACGGAGACCGACAGCTCCAGGCTCGAATCGCTTTCCAGAAGATTGCGCGCGATCGTGGACTTGCCGGCGCCCGACGGCGACGACAGCACCAGCATCAGCCCGCGGCGGCGGATGCGGGATCCCAAATCCCTGGCAGCCGTCGGTTCCTTGGCAACCATCCCGTCACTCCAGATTCTGAACCTGTTCGCGAAACTGGTCGACCACCGCCTTGAGCTCCAGCCCGATCGCGGTGACCGCGGCGGCGTTCGACTTGGAGCACAAGGTATTCGATTCGCGATTGAATTCCTGCGCCAGAAAATCGAGCTTGCGGCCGACGGCGCCGCCGCCGGAAAGCAGCGCGCGCGCGGAAGCGACATGCGTCTTCAGCCGGTCGATCTCCTCGCGGATGTCGGCCTTGGTGGCGAGGAAAGCTGCTTCCTGATGCAGCCTGACCGCGTCGAGATTGGCCGACGCATCCATCAGCAGACCGACCTGTTCGGCGATACGCTCGCGGATCGCCGCCGGTTCGCGCGACGGGTCGGCTTCGGCCTTGAGCGTCAGCGCCTCGATGGTGGCTATATGGCCGGACAACAGCGTGCGCAGCGCGGCACCCTCGCTCTGCCTTGCCAGCTCGAGCCCGGCAAGTGCGGTGTCCAGCGCCGACAGGATCGCGGCGTCGAGAGCGGCTCGCTCCTCCTCCGTCTCGACCGTGTCCGGAATGTCGAGCACGCCGCGCAGCGCAAGCAGCCCATCGGCGGTCGCGGGCTGGGTGCCGAACTGCTCCTGCAGGCGCTTGGCCAAGCCCGCCAGATCCTTCAGGAAGGCTTCGTTGACCACCGGCTGCGCCTGCTGGGCGACGGCGCGGGCGACGGTCAGCGTCGCCTGGAAATTGCCGCGCGCGAAGCGCTTCTGCACGGTCTGCCGTACAGCGGGTTCCAGCCGGTCGAAACCTTGCGGCAATCTCAGCCTGACCTCGACGCTCTTGCCGTTGACCGATTTCACTTCCCAGGCGATCGACGTGCCGTCGCGTTCAGCAACGGCTCGCGCGAAACCGGTCATGCTCTGCACGTTCATATGCGTGTCACCCCTGTCGCAGGCCCAGGCGCGCTATTGCCCGAACATGCGCCCCTTGCAGACGCCGGGCCTCAGGCCCAGCGTCGGATGTCCCCTCAAAACATGAATACGGCCCGGCGTCAAAGGCGGCGAGCCAGATCGGCAATGGCCGCGACCTACTGGGCGGCGTCGCCGCCCGCGTCGCCATTTTCGCCGCTGTCGCCGGCATCACCGGAATCGGGGCCGGCATTGTCGTCGGGGGCGGCCGGCGCCGTCGTCTGGCCGGAGGCCTTGGCCGCCGCATCGGCCTGCTTCTTCTGCAGCGCCCGGTAGCGGGCGACGTTCTGGTTGTGCTCTTCCAGCGTCGCGGCAAAGACATGGCCGCCATTGCCGTCGGCGACGAAATAGAGGTCGCCGGTCTTCGACGGATTGGCCACCGCCTCCAGTGCCGCGCGGCCCGGATTGGCGATCGGCGTCGGCGGCAGGCCCTTGATCAGATAGGTGTTGTAGGGCGTCTGCTTCTCGATGTCGGACTGGTAGATCGGCCGGTCGGCCGGTTTGCCCTTGCCGCCGAACAGGCCGTAGATGATGGTCGGGTCCGACTGCAGCCGCATGCCCTTGGCCAGCCGGTTGAGGAAGACGGCGGCCACGCGCGAGCGCTCGTCGCCCCGGCCCGTCTCCTTCTCGACGATCGAGGCCAGGATGACGAAGTCCTCCATGTTGGCGATCGGCAGATCGGGCGCGCGATGCTCCCAGACGTCCTCGACCAGCTTCTTCTGATCGGCGACCAGCTTGTCCACCATCTGCTGCCGGGTGGCACCGCGGGTGAAGCGCAGCGTGTCGGTCGCGATGCTGCCCTCGGGCGGCATGGTCGCCGGCATGTCGCCGGTCAGCGCCTCCTGGTCGGCCACGCGCTGCAGCGCCTGCTCGACCGTCAGCCCCTCGGGAATGGTCAGCGAATACATCACCGACTTGCCGCTCTTGAACAGCTCCATGATGTCGCGCATCGAGGCGCGCGGCTTGATAGCGTATTCGCCGGCCTTCAGCGCGGAATCGTTGCCGGTGGCGCGCACGCCCAGCCTGAAGATGCGCGCATCGCTGACCAGGCCGCGACGCTCCAGCTGGTCGGCGATCTCCTGCACGCCGGTGTTCGGCTTGACCATGAAAGTGTCGCCGTTGGCCGACGGACCCGGCTCAACGAAGGCCTGCATGCCGAAATAGAGCGCGGCACCCGAGGCGAGCACGAGCAGGATGACCAACGAAAGGAAGAAATTCAGGAACACGACGACCTGGCTGCGCGACGCGCGCGAGCGTTTCGACGGCGGCGGCGTGCCGGCCTCTGGGCGCAACGCTTCGGCGGCTGTCTTGGGCACGATCGGTCCTTGCGTCTGACGCTGTCCGAATTCCCCGCCGCCGCCCGGATTTGTATTCATGGCGCCCTGCCGTCTGATCTTGCAACGAATCCCCTAGCCGAAGCGTAGGGACAAATTTGGCAAAAATGACGGCAGGCGGCGGACCTGCCGGCGGGCTGAATGCTCAGCCATTATAACGTTGGAAGACGAGCGAGGCGTTGGTGCCGCCGAAGCCGAAGGAGTTCGACAACGCCACATCGATCTGGCGCTGGCGCGGCTTGTTCGGCACGAGATCGATCGCCGTCTCGCGTTCCGGATTGTCAAGGTTGATGGTGGCGGGGGCAATGTTGTCGCGGATGGCGAGGATGGAGAAGATCGCTTCCGCGGCGCCCGCAGCGCCCAGCAGATGGCCGATCGACGACTTGGTCGACGACATCGAAATCTTGGAGGCGGCATTGCCGACCAGCCGCTCGACGGCGCCGAGCTCGATCGTGTCGGCCATGGTCGAGGTGCCGTGCGCATTGATGTAGTCGATATCGGCGGGCGAGAGCTTCGCCCGGTTCAGCGCCGCCGTCATGCAACGAAAAGCGCCGTCGCCGTCCTCGGCCGGGGCGGTGATGTGATAGGCGTCGCCGGTGAGGCCGTAGCCGGTGACTTCGGCATAGATCCTGGCGCCGCGCGCCTTGGCATGCTCGAGTTCTTCCAGGACGACGACGCCGGCGCCCTCGCCCATGACGAAGCCGTCGCGGTCGCGGTCATAGGGGCGCGAAGCGATCTCGGGCGTGTCGTTGCGCTCGGTGGATAAAGCGCGGCACGCCGCGAAACCTGCCATGGAAAGCCGCGTGATCGGCGCCTCGGCGCCGCCGGCCACCATGACGTCGGCATCGCCCCAGATGATCAGCCGCGCGGCGTCGCCGATGGCGTGCGCGCCGGTCGAGCAGGCAGTGACGACCGCATGGTTCGGGCCTTTCAGCCCGTGCCGGATGGAAACCTGGCCGGAGACCAGATTGATGATCTGTCCGGGGATGAAGAACGGGCTGATGCGGCGCGGACCGCGCTCCTTGAGGATCAACGCGTTCTCGGCAATGCCGTCGATGCCACCGATGCCGGAGCCGATCAGCACGCCGGTGGCACACTGATCCTCATGCGTCTCGGGCTTCCAGCCGGAATCGGCCAGCGCCTCGTCGGCGGCCGCGATGCCGTAGAGGATGAAGTCGCCGATCTTGCGCAGTTCCTTCGGCTCGAGCACGGCCTCGGGATTGAAGGTGCCGTTGGTGCCGTCACCGCGCGGAACGATGTGGGCGATCTTGCAGGCAAGGTCGTCCACCTCGAATTCGGTGATGCGGCGGGCAGCGCTGCGGCCGGAAAGCAGTTCCTTCCAGCTGTGCTCGAAGCCCGTGCCGAACGGTGAAAGCAGGCCAAGGCCTGTGACGACGACTCGCCTCATCGCAGGTCCTCCCCGGTGATGCCCGCGGAAAGTCTCAGGCCGAGGCCTTGTCGATGTACTTCACGGCATCGCCGACAGTCAGGATGGTCTCGGCGGCGTCGTCCGGAATCTCGACGCCGAACTCTTCTTCGAACGCCATGACGAGTTCAACCGTATCGAGGCTGTCCGCGCCCAGATCGTCGATGAAGCTCGCCTGCTCCGTCACTTTGTCGGCATCGACGCCGAGATGCTCGATGACGATCTTCTTGACGCGCTCTGCGGTGTCACTCATTTGGGGCCTCGTCTTACGTTGTGTTGTCTTCGTTAGCGGGCGGAATGCCGCTAATCAAGCTGAAAGATGGTCTTGTGGGAAACGCAACGCCACAGGACCGGTTCTTGCCCGAACCGCCGGGTTGCCGGCCGCATTACACGAAAAATGGCGGGCGTCCAAGCCGAAATGGCTGTTTTCACAGCCGCCGGACCTTGGTCGGTCAGGCTGTGTTGAGATTCAGGTCAGGCCGAGCTGAAGATGTGGCTTTCGAGAACCGGAGCGGAGCGGACATTCGGGGGGCCGTGAGCACCGCAAGCGCAGAAAGCCACTGTTTGCAGGCCGGCATTACCTGAATCTCAACACAGCCTAAATCATCGCCATGCCGCCATTCACGTGGATGGTCTGGCCGGTGACGTAAGCCGCCTCATTGGAAGCGAGGTAGGCGACAGCCGAGGCGACCTCGGCGCTGGTGCCCATGCGCCTGGTCGGAATCGCGGCCATGATGGTCTCTTTCTGCTTGTCGTTGAGCTTGTCGGTCATGGCCGATTCGATGAAGCCCGGGGCGACGCAGTTGACGGTGATGTTGCGGGTGGCGATCTCCTGCGCCAGCGACTTGGAAAAGCCGATCATGCCGGCCTTGGAGGCGCAGTAATTGGTCTGGCCCGGATTGCCGGTGACGCCGACCACGGAGGTGATGTTGATGATGCGGCCATGGCGGCGGCGCATCATCGGATGGGTGAGCTCGCGGGTGAGCCGGAACACGGCGGTGAGGTTCACCTCGAGCACTGAATCCCAGTCGGCATCCGACATGCGCACGAACAGGCCGTCCTTGGTGATGCCGGCATTGTTGACCAGGATGTCGACGCCTTCGAGGTCGGCTTCCGCCTTCTGGCCGAGCGCCTTGACCGCGTCGCGGTTGGTCAGGTCCGCCGGAAACAGCTTTACGCGGTCGCCGAACTCGCCGGCCAGCGCTTCCAATTTCTCGACACGGGTGCCGTGCAGGCCGACGATGGCGCCCTGGCTGTGCAGCACCCTGGCGATCGCCTCGCCGATACCTCCCGATGCGCCGGTGACGAGCGCCTTGCGGCCGGTCAGTTCGAACATTTCTTCAACCTCTCTCTTCCGGACGCCGCGGGAGCGGCCCTCGTTCCGTATACGTCATATTGTCCAGGCCATGCCAGAAGTCCTCTGCGCTCACGACGCGCTCTTCGCCACGCGCGATACGTTCCACCACCTCTGCGGCCAGGTAATAATCCTCAAGATCTTCCAGTCCGCGCTCAACAAAATCGCGTATGCACTGAGCTTTGCTTTGGCCGGTTTTCGTCGCCAGACTTTCGATGCGTCGCTCAAGTTCGGGAGAAAGACGGATCGATATAGGCATGGCCGCACCTGTCGATAGAAGTTCCAGTTTTCCCGCCTATAAGACCGCCAGCGCCGTTTCGACCTCCGCGGCCGTGCCGATGGCCCCGGTGACGATATCGCGGTTGATGCGCCGCGCCAGCCCCGACAGCACCTTGCCGGCGCCGACTTCGTAGAGCGTCGCCACGCCGTTGGCGCCGAACCATTCCACCGTCTCGCGCCAGCGCACACGGCCAGTTATCTGCTGGACCAGACGGCGGGCGATCTCGTCCGGATCGCTGGTCGGGGTCACGGTGACGTTGGAGACGACGGGGACCACTGGCGCGGTCTTCTTCACGCCGGCCAGCGCCTCGCGCATGATCTCGGCCGCCGGCGCCATCAGGGCGGAATGGAAGGGGGCGGAGACCTGCAGCATCAGCGCCCGCTTGGCGCCCTTTTCGGTGCAGAGCTTTGCCGCGCGCTCGACCGCCGCCTTGGCGCCGGAAATGACCAACTGGCCGCCGCCATTGTCGTTGGCGACCTGGCAGACGGCGCCCTGCGCGGCTTCCGCACAGGCGGCTTCGACATCGGCCTGCTCCAGCCCGATGATTGCGGCCATGGCGCCCTGGCCCGCCGGCACCGCCGCCTGCATGGCGTTGCCGCGGATGCGCAGCAGCCGCGCGGCATCGGCGACCGACACGAAGCCGGAAGCGGCAAGCGCCGAATATTCGCCGAGCGAATGGCCGGCGACGTAAGACACCTTGTCCTTCAGCGAAAAGCCGCGCGCTTCCAGCGCCCTCAGCGCGGCAAGCGACACCGCCATCAGCGCCGGCTGGGCGTTGGCCGTCAGCGTCAGGGCTTCTTCCGGTCCTTCCCAGATCAGCTTCGACAGCTTTTCGCCAAGCGCATCGTCAACTTCCTCGAAGATGCGGCGCGCCTCGGGAAAAGCATCGGCAAGGTCCTTGCCCATGCCGACGGCCTGGCTGCCCTGTCCCGGAAAGGTGAATGCGACGGCCATCTTAGCGTCTCCAACGGCTTGTTTTTCCCAGCCTCTGGCGCAAGGCGGACGGCCAAGTCAAGCCCGCGGGGACCAATTCAGCGCCTATTTCAACCGGGAAACCGGCCGATTTCCCTGTTCCAAAAGGCTTTTTGGCGATCACACTCCATGAATCAATTTGCCGCCAGATCTTTTAGCAAAACTCACCATTCGGGATCGGCGACCAGACAGCTACCTCGGTGCAATTTTTTCGAACCTAAATTTATAGGCAGGACTGACCATCGAGGGCTCTTCCAGCAGATTGGTATCCGCAAGCCCACTGACATCCGATGGGTAAAAATGTCCCGAGAAAACGATTGTTTGGCCGACCTCCAACCCCAACAGGGTTTGATACAAGCTCGAATCGGCGGTTATGAAACTTCCGTCCTCCGGCTTGGTTCTCTCCGACGACCCAAGCGTTTCTGCGGTCTGATTCAGAATTCCGTTCACCATTGAATCCGGATTGTCCAATAAGCCGCCGGAGCCAATTCGAATTTCCTCTCCAACCTCAACGGAAAGCGATGCCCAACGGCCGCTCACCCGATCAACTTTGGACACTTTCCCTACCCAGTTCGAGACCGAACCATCTTGGCTGAACGCTTCGAGCTTTTTACCCCTTTCCTGCACGAGCGTGGATTTTAGCAGGTCGTTCTGCGAAGCCTTGTATCTCTCCCGAAATTCGCTGTTGATTGCGACAAATCTCGCTTCCTGATCAGGAATGACCGGCTCAGATTGAACGTTTTGGACCGGATTGGACTGGACCCCTGCCGTGCTGGTTCCTGCGTCGGTAACGGCCTCGTTCCCTGCTGCGAATTTGGTCGAGTCACCATTGAAGTTGATGGCGAGGTGCAGCAAATACAGCCCGCCAACTACAACCACGAGCCTGACCAGAAACTTCGAGCCAAATTTGGCTTCGGGCGCCCGGGCACCCGAACTTTTTGAATTCGGAGGAAACATCAAAGCTGACACGGCCCTCTCGAATTCCTTTTTGGTCAGCGTCTTGTCTGATAGCAGCCCGTACAGCTTTTCGATTTCCTCAGCGATTTCCACGTGCCTGCCACTGAGAAGTTGCGACTTCACACTTTCGTACCCCTTGGCCGAGATAATTCCCCTCCCTCTGAGAGCCGAAAGACGAGTCAGTTCGTCGGCTTTATCTGCGCTCATTCCCTTCCCCCAAGCCATCGTCACCACCCGACTTAAATAGCCAATGAAAGTGAGAATCTCAACGGAATTTCCGTAACTTATTACGCCTCACATCGGGATTTGACGGACGTTGTTCGGTTCACCGTTTGAAGCAGGCAGCGCAATGCTGCCTCATGTCAGCGAACACAAATTTCGGTACGATTCTGAGAGAACTCCGCAACTTGCGAGAGCTTACGCAAGAGGATTTGGCGCTCCGGACTGATAGGTCAGTTGACGCCGTGTCCCAGTGGGAAAGGGGCGTATATTGGCCAAATTTCGAGACCCTCGTGCGTCTCGGGAAGGCGCTGGATGTCCCTGTTAGGGTTTTCTTTCAGGAAGGCGATCTGGCTCAATCCGAGGAGCGAGCCATGCTTGAAATTCAAGCCGGCGTGATCCTCGCCGGCCTTAGTGACGGCGATCTGCAGGTCGCCATTGAGCAGCTAAAGGCGTTAGCAAAACGAAGCCCATCGGCGTCATAGATTGAATTGGTCGACTCTCCTCTCCTCGACCATCCGGCGATCCGTCCTCCAATTTCGGTTTCCGTCGCAGTCGCATGTCCGAGCCTTAAGGCCAAGAGAGCGATCCGATCATCCTCAACCTATTTTCTTACACGCTTTATTGTTTCCGAAATTATCTCTCGGGTATTGTTCACATACGGAGTGTTCTTCAGCGCCGCATCCGCCACCGCATCGTTATCTGAAAAACAGAGGAGTAACCTTACGATCCCGTACTTCGTATATTTCTTGACAAGACCTCTTTTTGCGGCCTCCGAGGCAAACTCAGAGAATATCTTAGGAGCCTTGCCTGCAATTTCACTGATGAACTGACTCAACTGCCTAACGTTCGTGATTCCAATAAGGTTAAGTAGGTCGATTAGATTACCTAACGTTTTGGTAGCTTGATCTGAGGACAATTCAATATTGCTTGCTATCTTTGCATTGTCCGCCTGCTCCCATATGCGCTCCAACTCCTTGCTTTGTTGGACAAAAACTTCTAACGAATCCTTGTTTATGTCAGAAGATGGATCCCCCTGCTTGAGTTCATCGCTGTATAGCTTTCTCAGCTCTGCAACCTTAAGATCAATGTCAGTCAGGTTACTATCAGCATCCTCAAGCTTTGCGCTAACTAAGAACAACTTCCTTTTTATCTCCTTTGGTATTGCAGACTTTGTATTGTAACGTAGCTTGCGGTCCAAAACGGCCCATGCATGCTGAAGGACAGTTCTCACCTGAACTTCAGCCTTTAGATGAACAAAATTGGCGTTTTCCGGTAGTTTATTCCTAATATCGCTTAAACCCAACACATAGTGGACAGAGAGGTAGCCGAACCTGTCGCTTTCCATTGTTTTCCGTTTGTCAACGGAATTTTCGTTGTCGATATTGAAGTTCTGCTCAAGAACCCTACATATATTTTCCACATCTCTTTCATAAAATGTGACAATTCTCAGACCGGATAGATCGGTTATGTCGCCAAGAGATTTATATTTTCCCTCTTTCTCCGGACGATTTAGCTTACCAACAAGGCTTTCAATTGTCTTTGTTCTGCTTTCGATTTGCAGATATTCAGTTCCATTTACTTCAAAAAGGGTTTCAAGAAGTCGCTTGAGGACGCTCGTATAGGACTCATAGATCGGGCGGCTCTGAACGAATTGAGCCAGTATGTCGTCCACCCCATCGTTGGCTGCCACGATTTCCTCCAAATAGGCCCTGCTCTTGTGGGACGGACCATATCGGTTCCTTTCAGTCCCACAAGAGTTCCATTGACTTTTTGGGAATTTTATCCCACAATCTCTAAGAGGCTATTGGGAAGGAATTTGGATGTTTGTAGGCTACGCCAGAACCAGCACGATTGAGCAGCAGGCCGGCTATGAAGCGCAACTTCGGGATTTGAGATTGCAGGGCTGTGAAAAGGTTTTTGGTGAGCAGGTTTCTTCCGTCAATTCCAAGCGCACGGAACTTGAAAGCGCTATCGAGTTTGTTCGGGACGGAGATACCTTGGTTGTTACCCGCCTCGATCGCCTCGGTCGCTCAGTTGGCGACGTTCACAACATCGAAGCCCGACTGGCTGCAAAGAAGGTCGGTCTGAAAATTCTGGACCCGGCGATTGACACTACCTCGGCGACAGGCCGGCTGATGATGAACTTGCTGGGGTCAATTGCTCAGTTCGAGCGAGAAATCATGCTGGCGAGGCAGCGTGAGGGCATCGCTAAGGCCAAGGCTGAGCACAAGTTCCTTGGCCGGGTGCCCACCGCCCGCCGGAAGTCGGATGCCATCTGGTCAATGCACCACGCAGGGAAGAAGCCGGCAGAGATCGCAAAAGCGCTCGGCGTTGGCCGCTCCTCGGTGTACCGGATTTTGGCTGAGGCCGCTTGATGGCTCAAACTGCGATAAGGCTCCTTCTGGAGCAGTTGCCGGACGACGCCAGGGCGTGGATCGGCAATCTTCCCCTGCCCGCCCGTGCTGAGATCGACAGGTTGCTGAAAGAGACCGGAGTTGAGAATTTCAAAGCCCACTGGCGAGAACACAAAGCCGATCTTGACGAACTGGAACGTAGCTTCACCCTCAAGCCCTGATACCGGACAGAGGTGTTATCGTCAGCGGTTCAAAATCGAAGGACTGCTATTCGAATTCTCAGCGACACATGGCGGTCCCGTTGCCTTCCGAGTAATCGGCGGGCAGACACCGTTAAAGGCCTTCTCGGGTGGCTCGTGGGCAGACTGGGACGATGAATGCGTCCAGTTCACTGGTAGTGGCTACTTCCGGAACGGATTTCCCGTGCTGCGGCACGTGGTGTCACTCACAACCGCATGGGTTTCTCGTGAAAAGCCCTACGGGTTCCACTTCGAGGCGACCGATGACCGGAAGCATCGGATTTATGGCCGTCTCCTCGCCCGGTACGGCATGTCCACGAAGCAGTTTCCCTACACGCACTTTATGAGTGGCAAACAATTCTGGTTCGTTCGTCGAGATGCGCAGCCCATATAGCGCTGTCATTACGTGCACGACGGGCTAAACCTCGAAATTTTATTCCTGTTCGGCAGAGAAGAAAGCAATAATATTTCGCAAAGTCGCACAACAATTCGAGATACATACTGATGGTTAATCGTAATACGGCTGATTTATAAGAAAGCTCTCCCGTACGACGTTACCAGCGCCAAGCGCTTTATGATGAATATTTTTGAAAGGCATTAAGCCACCAACTCTATAACCTCGTCCAAAGAAAGAAATAAATGAACTTTCAAGATACCACTTATACCTCAAACGATGATAGCTGTCAATGTAACGAACCAAGAATTGATATTGCCAAAAGTGCATTTGGAATTGATGGAGACGAATTTTATATAGACCAGTTGATTAAATCATCCAAACTCCAAATGGAGCACATCATAGAGCGAAAAAATAGAAGCTCGTATAGGATTAGACTTGAAATTGCCGTGAGAGAACTCAATACTCTTGCAAAAAACATTACAATTGTCACCGAAGAATTGCAAGCTACTGATTTTTCTCCGCTCGATGATTAACGTCCGTCTCGACCCCACCACGCACAACGCCCTTGCCGCACTGGCAAAACGATCCGCTTCTGGAAACACCAGCGCCTTGGTCCGAAAAATCTTCGAAGACCATTTGGCCAAGGCCGGCACCGGCATAGCCAAGGAACTCATCCTTGGCGAAGTGCAGAAGCACGACATGACCCAATTCGTCACGATTTCTTTCGTAGCAGCAAACGATCCGGAGGCCGCCTACCGGCGACTGTCTGGAAAAACCAAGGAGGGGGTAATGCCATTCGCTGTTTCCGAGAGGGACCGCCCGACAGGTGATCGCCTCGTGAGAGCCTATTTCTCCGCCATGCGCAGAAAATTTGGCTCCGACGGAAAGCTGCCGGCGTTGGGCGTCTGTGAGACGGTCAAAAAGAACGGCATTGATGACACCTTCCTTCACTATCACTGCCTCCTTGCCGTTCCCTGTGTCAAAGAGAGCCTCTTTCAGCAGGCATCGCAGGATTTCTGGACGAAGATTGGAAAGCGCCATTTTGGCGCTCCCATAGCGTGCAAGGTCGAACCAGCGATTTCCAAGGAAGCCGTCGCTCGCTATGCGTTGAAAAACGTTGACGAGAACTACCCTATCGATTCGATCATTATGGTGGGGTTTGATCGAGCGCCCGGTTGACACCTTAGAAGCCATTGAAGCCGCCAGCACCGTCAGAACGCCACATACGGCCCTCGATACCGGGGCCGAAGCCGTTGAAGCCACCGGCTCGGTCGGAGCGCCACATTTGACCGTCGATGCCCGGTCCAAAGCCGTTAAATCCGCCTTGGCCATCGGGGCGCCACATTCTTCCGTCGATGCCGGGTCCAAAACCGTTAAAGCCACCGGCACCGTTGGAACGCCACATCTGCCCGTCGATGCCCGGTCCAAAGCCATTATAGCCACCGGCTTGGTTAGATCGCCACATCTGTCCATTAATGCCCGGACCGAAGCCGTTGAAGCCATCACCCGCCGCCCTCCACATAGCACCGGAACCTCCTTCGAAAAGAATGACTGTCAATTTACCCTCCTGCCGAAAACATGATCGTCGTTCGAGATTCAAATGGTGCTAAATCTTCACCCCCAGGGGAGATCGCTTAACCCATCAACACCCGTTAAGCGCACGTATCTTGCTGATCAGCGTCTTGCCGTACTGGTATGTGGTCTGCACTTCTGCCTTGCCTTGGCAGGTCGACCCATCAGCTCGGGCGTATGCGTAAGCGACGGTGACCTTATCTGCACCACGCCGTGAAATCGCCTGGAGTTGCAGCGGAGAAGAAAGCCCGCCGAAATAGGAATGGATAGACGCCTCGTTGAAGGGGCCAATTCCACGCTTCTCCGGCACGACAAGTGCGGATGCGGAAACCCCATCGGCATTAGATAGCGCATTGTAGAAGGCGGCGGCGACCTTCATAGGATCGTAAGGCGCTGGAGCGGTCTGCGTCACCACCGTTGCTGGCCCACCGGCCTGTGTTTGATAAGTGGCGAATTGCACGCCCAATTCGCCCGCCTTTTCCCCAGATAGCCAAGCCATCCCCTCAGGCGGCGCAGAGGTGATAAAGACAATCGCATCCTGCTAAAGGCCGAGTTGGTTCAAGTAAGCGCCTATTAAGGCGTTCCCGACACCGGTCTCGCTGGGAGTTCCATCCTTGACAATATACGAGGCGTGGAAGCCGATGTTGGCGGTTTGGCCTGCCAATCGTGGCGTACCAGCAAGCCACGCCAGAGCACACGCAGAGGCGCAAAGGGTGTCGCTCGCCACGGCGGTAGAAAACCCCCTGAGCCTAATGGATCTTCCTATTTCAAGGGCTGGCAAGACGGCCCCGCCCTCGCTGTTGAGAACGACAATCGCTTGGCCGGTCGTGGCGGCCACTTGGTTGAACTGGAGATCGTCTTGGGGCTCGATTACGCCTGTGATCGTGATCAAGTCGGGCGAACCCGCCGCCTGGGGCGGCCCCTTTTCGATAGCCGCCGCAGTTGCCTGCCCCGCCAACAGCGTTGCCGCAAGGCACCACAACAATCTGCCCACTTGATCCCCCCTACCCATGAAGCTTTGCATTCTGCCAGAGCCGCAGTTTAGGGCAAGACAAGCGATTGAAGGATCGATCAGCGAATATGGTGGTCACGAGCGTTGAGCCAATGATCTGCTCTTCCAAACCACCGATCGACTAAGCCGAGAGCTAAGAAGCCGCTTCAATCTGTGGCAGAACTTCCCTTTCAAACTTTTCCGCCTTTTTCGCCATGATAGCGTAGCGCTCCGGTTCCGCCTTCTTAATGTGGTTCAAGAACGCCAATTCCTTGTAGTAATCCCTGTTTGAAAAAATTTTCAGCGTAAGGGCCGGAAAGATCGCAACAACAATGTTTGCAGCGATTAGGAAAAAAACGAAAAACAGGATAATACCGACAACCATGGCCATCATGAATGACAGGAATGGGTTATCAACGGCAAAGTTGATAACCGGGTACATCGGGTTTCCTTCATCTACCGACTGGTTTGTTCTGATGGGAATTGGCCTATCACCCACAGCAACCAAAATCTTGGACGCTGGATCGATTCCAAACGAACCATTATAGCCATCAGACACACCTGAAATTATTATCACGTCACCGGGGTTCAAATTGAATATTTTATCCCCGGAAAGTATCTCTACCCGTCCATCATATTCCGCCAACACCATGCGGAAGTCTGATGTTCTCACCAGAACATCCTTATAGATGCGATCACCGTTGTTCCTAATTTCATATTTTTGGACAACATAAACCGCTGTGTAATTGTCGGGAGATGCTGGAATAAGCATCTTGTTTCCGCTGTTCATCGGAATGCCGACAATGCTTCGCTGAACGTCCAGAGCGGGAATTTCTGGCCTGCTCCCGAAAAAGTAATAAGTGAGCGCTGCCACGATAAGCGCACTGGTAACGGACGTGACCACGGTAGCAACGTGATTTTTCATGGTGATTCCCTCAAAGCCAATGCGGGGCCAATATAGGCGAAATCGGCTATCTACTAATTACCGATGTGTAGAATTTTTAGAATTCGGTCGTGGCGACATGCAAAACTGTCAACCCAAGTTTCCGATTCGAAAAGCATTCCTTCAACGGGCCAAGGCCACCGCCAGACCATTGGGTAAAGAAAAGGGCCAGAGAACCGCCAGCCCTTGCCAAGATCGAGAATGAAGTGCTGTTAGCTGGTGCGTCTGGCGATGATGCGCCGCACTGTCATGCTGGCAGAGCCGGTGGAACCGGCCAATGGCGCAATGTGTTTGTAGGCACCAAACGGGCACCGTCTATCAAGTCTTGATCAATTCCCCAAACTTCTCAATGACTCCCCTCACCTGTTCCCGCTGTTCATCGGTTCGGGCGTTATCGATGGCCCATTTAATTTCTTTGGTGATGTCACCAATCATGTAATCACGCATATCTAAAGCCGTCTCTTTGTCCGCTGGAATGATATCAACGCCACCATGCGCACCAGTGACCGCATAGGGCTTCTTGGCGTTCGTGTAGTCCACATGCACGGTACGGGTTGCACCGCCCGCAAAGTGAACTGTGAAGCTCGAACCGAACTTAGATGAACTGTCACGTTTGAGCGTCACAGAGTCCACAATCGTCCTGATGTGTTCGGCCACCTTCTTACGCATCGTGGCGTCCTTGGGTATCTCCACCGGTAGCAATTCGTTGGATGCCCTACGCTCTGCCTGTACCCGGTTCCTGTCTGACTCCAGCGCCTTTATGCGTTCGATGATGGCATTGATCTTTTTGCGATTGTTTTTGATGCGCTCTCTGTAGATCGGTTCCACTTCCCTATCTTCGTCAATGGCTTTCAGGTAGGAATCTTCCACCTTCATCAGATTCGAACGCTCACCCTGTAGGCTCTGCAAATCGGTTGTGATTTTATCCTGCGTCGAACCCGAACCACCATGGATGATGGTGTTAAGGTCAATCTCATTTACGAACGACATGAAGGCAGTTTCAAACACATCATAATTCCATGGCTTGGCGCTGCACTTGTTGATTCCGCCCACGCACTTCAACTGCAATGGCCGGTTCGGTGAACGCCTGTTCCTGCCGTTTTTGATGGTCATGGACTCACCGCAAACCGAACATTTGGCGATGCCCTTAAACAGGTTGTGGTAATGCTTCCCATTCCTGCCACGTGCCGTGTTGTGGCGTTTGGTTCGTGCTGCCTCTGCCCGGTAAAAGTCTTCCTTCGGTACGATCACCGGGAACGCTATCCATGGCTCACCGTGCTTCGGGTGGTATTCCCCGAAAACAGCCTTGTAACGAAGGATGCAAGCAACGCTGGTGACGGTCCAGAAGTTTGAACGGTTCTTGATCGACTTGCGCTTATGCAGTGACAGAGGCGGCACACCAGCTTCATTCAGCGTTTGGGCAATGGCGTTCAGACCAACACCCGAAATGCATAGGTCAAAGATGCGCTGGACAATGACCACCTTGGCGTCATCTTCCTGCAAATTCCCATTGGCGTCTTCATAGAGCCATGAAGGCGGGTTGCCCGGTACGTGCTTGCCCTTCTCACGGGCCTTTTTCGTCCTGCCTACCCATGACTCCCTGATGCGTTCAGACCGCTTCACAACCTCTTCATGGGCCATGGCCATTTTCGTAATGGAAATTATCAGGGTGCTTATGTCCAACTGCCCTGCCCGATATTCCTGCCCATCCATCAGGGTCACGATGTTGACACCCGAGTTGATGATTTGCAGGAAGATCGCCAATGCCTCTGCCGGGGTTAGGCGGCTGATGCGATCAAGGGACTCTACCAGCAAATAAGTTCCCTTTGGTATCCTGCCTTCCTGAATGGCGGCTAGAAAAGCTCCAAGCGCACCGTCCTTAACGTTCTTGCCTTTGAAGGCAGAGACACCGGCATCCACCAGTTCGTGAGCCAATCGGACGTTGGGATGCGCTGCCAACCACTCATTGGTTTTGCTGGTTTGACGCCGCAATGAGTCACCTTCACCCTGAATGGCCGATGACCACCTAAGGTAGGAAATGGCGACTGTTTCAACATTTTCCCTATATGAATGAGAATGTAAAATATCCAGCTTTTTCATAGGCTTCCACCGATCCTTGATCGCATATGGGAAGCCGGTTCGGTCAAACAAGCTCCCTGTCGGCAGAATTTTTACTTGATCACACCTGATGAAAACCGCTCACGAATCGTTTGCTGGCTCTTCTTATTTCCGCCACAGGCGCTAGCTTTGCGTGACATTTCGATGACAGTGGCGTGACGCGTGTGGAAGACGCGTAACATGGGCCGGGGAAGCGACGTGGCAAGGATCAGGAAAGGCGCGGCCAAGCCCGCGCCGCAATTTTTGGAAGACGATCCGTCCACCGGCTATCTGCCGGGGCGGAGATGGCCGATCGTCCGCTACGGTCTCGCGACGCTGCTTGCCTCCGCCCTTCTGGTGTTCGCCATCGAATGGATCGTGCGCGGCGATTTCTTCGGCACGGTCGACTTCTTCCTGCAGCCGTTCAAGCCCGGCTGGACGACCATCATCCTCTTTGCGCTGGTGCTGATCGGGCTCGACGCCATACTCGGCCGCAGCCATCAGAGCCTGATGATCGTCGCGCCGCTGACGTTGGCACTGGCTTTTGTCGGTCACCAGAAATCGCACTATCTCGGCGATCCGCTCTACCCGACCGATTTCCTCTATGCCCGCCAGATCATGGCGCTGATGCCGCTGCTGGTGCGCGAGCGCCCCTGGACGGCGGTATTGCTTGCGGCGGCGCTCGTCGCCAGTCTGACGCTGCTCGTCTATGGCTGGCGGCTCTGGCGCCGGCGCGTGCCGATCCTCAGCCGCAAGGGACGGCTGGCGCGGCTGACGCTGACCGTGCCGCTGCTCGCCTTCTTCGTCTCGATCATGGACTACGCCACCTTCTCGTGGACGCGCGACAGGCTGCAGATCATCCCGATCATGTGGGACCAGAAGGAGAACTATGCCTCCAACGGCTTCGCGCTCGCCTTCGCGATGAACGTGCCGATGGCGCATGTCTCGGCCCCGCCCGGCTATTCCGACAAGACGATGGACGCGATCGCGCGTCCCGAGGTCGCCGCCTCGATGCCGGACCAGAAGCCCGACATCATCGTGGTGATGAGCGAATCCTTCTGGGATGCGACGGAACTTCCCGGCATCAGCATCAAGCCCGATCCGATCCCGACGGTGCGCGCGCTGCGCTCGGGCTCGATGTTTTCACCGGAATTCGGCGGCATGACCGCCAATATCGAGTTCGAGGCGCTGACCGGCTTCTCCAACGCCTTCCTGCCGGCGGGTTCGATCCCTTACCAGCAATATGTGCGCACGCCGACGCCATCGCTGGCGACCTTCCTGAAGAGCGAAGGTTATAGGGCGCGCGCCATCCACCCGGGCACCAACTGGTTCTGGAACCGCGGCGCCGTCTATGCCGATTTCGGCTTCAACGACTTCCGCTCGGAAGAGACGCTGCCGCCGATGGAGAAGCGCGGACCGCTCGCTTCCGACGCGGCGATGACCGACGAGATCATGCGCGAGGCCGATGCCAGCGAGGATCCGGTGTTCCTGTTCGCGGTCAGCCTGCAGAACCACGGCCCTTACGAGCCCTACCGCTATTACAATCCGACCCATGCGGTCGACGCGCCCATCAGCAGCTGGGCGCGTGAATCGCTGCTCTCCTACGCCGAAGGCTCGGCCGATGCCGATCGCGGCCTGCAGCGGCTGATCGAGTGGGCAAAGAAGCGGGAGCGGCCGACCATCGTCGCCTTCTTCGGCGATCATCTGCCGCCGCTCGGCCCCGTCTATGTCGAGACCGGCTTCCTCAAGGACAATGTCGCGCCGCGCAAGGAGCCGACGCCGGAGGCCGCGCTCGAGCATCACGACACGCCGCTGATCATCTGGTCGAACCGCTCCGGTCCGGTGGAGAACCTGGGCTCGGTAAGCCCGGCCTTCCTGCCTTACCATATCCTCACCACGGCAGGGATCACGCACCCCTACTACACCGGCTTCCTCGGCGCGCTGCGCGAGCGTTACCGCGTGGTCGACCGCAACATGCTGCTGTCGCCTTCCGGCGAGGCGACGCCCGACTGGGCGAGGCAGAAGAAGATCGATCCGCAGATCAACGATTTCCGGCTGATCCAGTACGACATGATGTTCGGCAAGCGCCGCGTGGCGCCAGACTTCTTCCCCGAAACGGTCGCCCCGCTCGTCGCCCATACCAGTTGAGCCTGGCACCATTTTCCGCAGGCGCCGGAGAATCCGGCCCTGCGGCATTGTGGAATCGTCGATCATGGCTCCCTCCCTTGCCTTCCTGGAGAATTGCTGTATAGACGCCGGCAATCTGCCGGTCCTTGCTGGGGGCTGAACGGAGGGCCGTGGCTTTTCGAAGCCACGTCATGAAGCCAGAAGCGCTTTTGGCCTCCCGTGTCTCCGCTCTCGACCGTCTCGTGATGCTCCTTTCTTCCCCGCTCCTTCGCGATCGGGTCAGACAAGTTGCAGAGGCTTAGCCGCGAGGGCCGGTAAGAGAAACGAAGAAAGGCAGAAAAACATAATGGCTCTTTACGAACATGTGTTTCTTGCCCGGCAGGACCTGTCGCAGCAGCAGGTTGATGCGCTTGTCGAACAGTACAAGGGCGTCATCACCGCCAATGGCGGATCGGTCGGCCGGATCGAGAACTGGGGACTGAAGTCCCTCACCTACCGGGTCAAGAAGAACCGGAAGGCTTACTATACGCTGATGGACATCAACTGCCCGCCGGCCGCGCTCAACGAAATGGAGCGCCAGATGGGCCTGTCCGAGGATGTCCTTCGCTTCCTCACCATCAAGGTCGAAGCGCATGAGGAAGGCCCCTCGGCGATGATGCAGAAGCGCGAGGAGCGCTCGGAACGCGGCGGCTTCGGCGACCGTGACCGTGGCGACCGAGGCCCGCGCTCGTTCGGTGATCGTGATCGCGGCGACCGCGGCGACCGTCCGCCGCGCAGCTTCGATGGCGAGCGCGGTCCGCGCCGTCCGCGCGAAGCCGTTGAAGGGGGTGCAGAATAATGGTCGACATCAACCAGATCCCGACCCGGCGTCCGTTCCATCGCCGCCGCAAGACCTGCCCGTTCTCCGGCGCCAACGCCCCGAAGATCGACTACAAGGACGTGCGTCTCCTGCAGCGCTACATTTCCGAGCGCGGCAAGATCGTGCCGTCGCGCATCACCGCCGTCAGCCAGAAGAAGCAGCGCGAGCTCGCCAAGGCGATCAAGCGCGCCCGCTTCCTCGGCCTGCTGCCCTACGTGGTTCGCTGATATTTTCGAGCGGGCGGCTTGCCGCCCGCTTCCTTCCGGCCGTGACGGGCACGACCGGTTCGAGCATCAAATCCCGAGTTGAGGCCATAAACCTCTAACTGCCGCGACAGGCAGGACAGCGACACCGGCGGCAACGCCTCTTTGCTTCCTGACCTGTTCCGAACCATCGGCGCCGATCGCGTATCGGCTGCCCACACGAAGGAACGAAACCATGGAAGTCATTCTCCTCGAGCGTATTTCCCGCCTCGGCCAGATGGGCGACACCGTCAAGGTCAAGGACGGGTTCGCCCGCAATTTCCTTTTGCCGCAGGGCAAGGCGCTGCGCGCCAACGAAGCCAACAAGAAGAAGTTCGAGGGCCAGCGCGCCCAGCTCGAAGCCCGCAACCTCGAGCGCAAGTCGGAAGCCTCTGAGATCGCCGAGAAGCTCGACGGCAAGAGCTTCATCGTCGTGCGCTCGGCCGGCGAGACCGGCCAGCTCTACGGCTCGGTGTCGACCCGCGACATCGCCGAACTCTTGACCGCGGAAGGCTTCACCGTCAGCCGCAACCAGATCGAGCTCAACCAGCCGATCAAGACCATCGGCCTCACCAATGTGGCGATCGCGCTGCACCCGGAGGTCGAGGTCACCGTGACGCTCAACGTCGCCCGTTCGGCCGACGAGGCGGAGCGCCAGGCCAAGGGCGAGACGCTGACGACGGCCGAAGCCATCTATGGCGAGGACATCAACGACAACGCCCGGCCGGAGAACTTCTTCGACCCGAGCGCCGAGTTCGAAGGCGGCGAAGACAACGCCTGATCGGCCACGCCGGAGAGCCTGCTCCGGTCGCTTCGATGTTCAATAAGTACTGGACTAATGCCCGGGCACACGACCCGGGCATTTTTATGCCAAATGGAACTTTTCGAACCCCTATATCTTGAGGCAGACTACAGCGTCGCGCGTCCTTTGGACGCACAAATGACGCCATAGTACCTGTGACTTTGCGCAGGACCCTCCCGAAACCGTCGCCGATTTCGGGTCATACGCGAAGTCAGTCTGACCCTGAGGGACATTTGGTCATGAACATCCTGTTGAAGCGCATTCTCGACCGCCTGGTGCGGGTCGGCAATCTCAAGGTCACCGGGCCGACGGGCTCGACAGTTACTTTCGGCGATGGCAGCGGCGAGCCCGTGCACATGCACATCAAGACCACGCATGCCGAGCGCGCCATCAGCTTCGATCCGATGCTGGCCGTACCCGAGGCCTATATGGATGGCGAGCTCGACATCCTCGAAGGCGGCGTGCTCGGCATGATGCGCATCGCCTTCCAGAACATGGGCAGCGGCGGCATCGACGCCACCTGGTCGAGGGCGATCGAGGGCCTGCGCCACGCCTTCCGCCGTTTCCAGCAGATCAACACCGCCGCGCGCTCGCGCCGCAACGTGCAGCGCCACTACGATCTGTCAGGCGAGCTCTACAAGCTCTTCCTCGATGAGGACATGCAGTATTCCTGCGCCTATTTCGAACAGCTCGACATGACGCTGGACGAGGCGCAAACCGCCAAGAAGCGGCACATCGCCGCGAAGCTCAGGCTGAAGGCCGGCCAGACCGTGCTCGACATCGGCTCCGGCTGGGGCGGCCTCGGCCTCTATCTCGCAAAGGCCTTCGACGTCGACGTGCAGGGCGTGACGCTGTCGACCGAACAGCACGGCGTCGCCACCGACCGCGCGCATGCGCTGGGCCTGCAGAACCGGGTGCATTTCGAACTCAAGGACTACCGCGCGCTCAATGAACGCTTCGACCGCATCGTCTCGGTCGGAATGTTCGAGCATGTCGGCGTCAATCACTACCGCACCTTCTTCGACAAGGCGGCTACGTTGCTCAAGCCCGACGGCGTGATGCTGCTCCACACCATCGGCCGCTCAGGCGTGCCGTGGGCGACCAGCGCCTTCGTTCGCAAATACATCTTCCCGGGCGGCTACATCCCGGCCCTTTCCGAAGTGATGCCGGCGATCGAGAAATCCGGGCTCGTCGTCACCGACATCGAGGTTCTCAGGCTGCACTATGCCGAGACGCTGAAGCACTGGGGCATGCGGTTTGCCGCCAACCGCGACAAGGCCAAGGCGATCTATGACGAGCGCTTCTGCCGCATGTGGGAGTTCTACCTCGCCGCCTCGGAGGCCGCCTTCCGCTGGCAGGACCTGGTGATCTTCCAATTCCAGATCGCCAAGAAGAACGACACGCTGCCGATGACGCGCGACTACATGGCCAAATGCGAGAAGGCGCTGGAGCTGCGCGATCTCGGCCACCAGGAGCCGGCAAAGCCTGCCGCCAAGCCTACCCGCCGCAAGAAGGTGGAATAGAACGGCGCTCGCGATCAACAAGAAAAAGCGACCAGCGTCGTGTTCCTTCGCGCCCCCCTCTGTCCTGCCGGACATCTCCCCCTGTTGGGGGGAGATTGGCGACTTCGGCGACGGCGCCCTTTCTGCAACGCTGGTGATTGACGAAAGCCGGCGCGACACCTGATCTCCCCCTTGTGGGGGAGATGTCCGGCAGACAGAGGGGGGCGCTGTCCCGCCAACCCTGCCACTTGCCATCCCCGCCCCGTCTTGTGACAAGTCCCGGCAAACGATACCGGTTCTGTCATGACCTACCTGATCTACATCGCAGCCGCGCTTGCCGAGATCGCCGGCTGCTTTTCGTTCTGGGCCTGGTGGCGGCTGGCGAAGTCACCGCTCTGGCTGGTGCCAGGCCTGGTGTCGCTGGCGTTGTTCGGCTTCCTGCTGGCGCTGGTCGAGACGAACGCCGCCGGCCGCGCTTACGCCGCCTATGGCGGCATCTACATCGCCGCCTCATTAGCCTGGCTTTGGCTGGTCGAAGGCGTGCGGCCCGACCGCTTCGACCTCGGTGGCGCCGCGCTCTGCATCGTCGGCGCTTCGGTCATCCTGCTCGCACCCAGGGGCGCCTGAGATGGAACTGCCCGCCCCACTCCGGCAAGGCGTCGACAGCCTGCTCGAGAAGGTGCCGCTGCCGGTGCTGAAACAGGCCGCGAAAAAGCTTTCCGAGCGCTATCGCGCCGAGCTGCGCGACGGCCGCCTGCACATGGCGGAGGATATGGCGGTGAAGGCCTACCTGGCGACCAGGCTGCCCGCCACCTATGCCGCGGTCCGCGCCTGTCTCGACGCGCTGACCGATGCCCGTCCCGATTTCCAACCGAAAGGCCTGCTCGATATCGGCGCCGGCCCGGGCACCATGCTTTGGGCCACGGCTGATGCCTGGCCTGAGCTCGAACGGGCGGTTCTGGTCGAGGCGAGCGCCGCGGTGCGCAAGGTCGGCCAGTCGCTGGCCGCCGGCGCGATCGCCGCCCGCACCGACTGGCTTGCCGGCGACGCCACCATCGATCTCGACGGTCTCGAGCCCGCCGACCTCGTCAGCTCGGCCTATGTGCTGGACGAGATCGCGCCGGCCTCGCTGCCGAAGCTTGTCGACCGGCTTTGGCGGTTGACGGCCGATACGCTGCTCATCGTCGAGCCCGGCACGCCGGCCGGCTGGCAGCGCATCCTTGCCGCGCGAACGCAGCTCATCGAAGCCGGCGCGCATGTCTCGGCGCCTTGCCCGCATGAAGCGCCCTGCCCGCTCGCGCCACCCGACTGGTGCCACTTCTCGCGGCGTGTCGCCCGCTCGCGCCTGCATCGGCTGGCGAAGGACGCCGATGTGCCCTGGGAGGACGAGAAATTCATCTATCTCGCCGCTTCGCGTCATCCCGCGCCGGCGCGCGCGGCGCGGGTGATCGCGCCGCCAAAGACGGGCTCCGGCAAGGTCGTGCTCAAGCTTTGCCGGCCTGACGGCCATGCCGGCGAGCGCCTGCTCAGCAAGCGCGACGGCGGCGTCTTCAAGGCCGCACGGCGGGCGGACTGGGGCGACTCCGTATAGTGAGTCGGCGCGCAGTCCAGAACTTGATTCTGTTCTTTATTTGTTCTATTCATTCCGGCGAATCACAACCGAGTCAAATGGATTCAGGGCGCGGGAATTTTGTCCTGTGGACGGTTTGCCGTTCCTGTGAACATTGGGCACCAAAGCTGGTTGAGCCGAGGAGTGTTGCAGATAAGTCAGCACGGATTTGTCCAGTTCTGATATCGAGAAGCCGGGATCGAAATCGGGGACATCATGGCAGAAGCAGCGCGCAAACTCGGCGTGGCGGAGCAACCGCTTTATCGCGAGGCACCGAACAACATCGAGGCCGAGCAGGCGCTGCTTGGCGCCATGCTGGTCAACAACGACGCCTTCTACCGCGTTTCCGATTTCCTGAAGCCCGCGCATTTCTACGAACCGCTGCACCGCCGCATCTTCGAGGTGGCGGCCGAGCTCATCCGCATGGGCAAGATCGCGACGCCGATCACGCTGAAGACCTTCCTGCCGGCGGAAGAGAAGGTCGGCGACATGACGGTGGCGCAGTATGTCGTGCGGCTCGCCGTCGAGGCGGTCACCGTCGTCAACGCCACCGATTACGGCCGCGCCATCTACGATCTCGCCACGCGCCGGGCGCTGATCACCGTTGGCGAGGACATGGTCAACATCGCCTATGACGCGCCGGTCGACATGTCCCCCTCCGACCAGATCGAGGACGCCGAGCGGCGTCTTTTCGAACTGGCGGAAACAGGCCGCTACGATGGCGGCTTCGAAAGCTTCAACGATGCGGTCAAGACCGCCGTCGACATGGCCAATGCCGCCTATATGCGCGACGGCCACCTGTCGGGTATCTCAACGGGCCTGCGCGACCTCGACCGCCGCATGGGCGGCCTGCAACCTTCCGACCTGATCGTGCTCGCCGGGCGCCCGGGCATGGGCAAGACCTCGCTTGCCACCAACATCGCCTTCAACATCGCCGAGGCTTACGTCCCGGCGCAGCAGGCCGACGGCACCTTCAAGGCGGCCAATGGCGGCGTCGTCGGCTTCTTCTCGCTGGAAATGTCGTCGGAGCAGCTCGCCACCCGCATCATCTCCGAGCAGACCGAAATTTCGTCATCGAAGATCCGCCGCGGCGAGATCACCGAGATGGACTTCGAGAAGCTGGTCGCCTGCTCGCAGACGATGCAGAAGATCCCGCTGTTCATCGACCAGACCGGCGGTATCTCGATCGCGCAGCTCTCCGCCCGCGCGCGGCGGCTGAAGCGCCAGCGCGGCCTCGACCTCATCGTCATCGACTATATCCAGCTGATGCAGGGCTCGAGCGCGCGCGCCTCGCAGAACCGCGTGCAGGAGATCACAGAGATCACCACCGGGTTGAAGGCGCTGGCCAAGGAGCTCGGCGTGCCGATCATCGCGCTCTCACAGCTGTCGCGTCAGGTCGAAAGCCGCGACGACAAGCGCCCGCAGCTCTCGGACCTGCGCGAATCGGGCTCGATCGAGCAGGACGCCGACGTGGTGCTGTTCGTGTATCGCGAGGAGTATTACCTCAAGAACCGCGAGCCGAAGCTCGGCACCGACGAATACATCAAGTGGGAAAACGAGATGAACGAGGCACGCGGCAAGGCCGAGTGCATCGTGGCCAAGCAGCGCCACGGACCGACCGGCACCGTCAGCCTCGCCTTCCACGGCGAGTTCACGCGGTTCTCGGATCTGGCCGAGGAGCATCATCTGCCGGAAAGGTTCGAGTAGGCGCGTGTTCGTGACCGCACCACAAATGGCGGATGATCGCGCTCTACGGCGCCCCCCTCTGTCCTGCCGGACATCTCCCCCACTTGGGGGGAGATTAGCCGTCATCCGCGCCGGCACTTTATCCTGCGATGTTCAAAATTGGCGAAATCCCTCGCGAAGTCTGATCTCCCCCCTTGTGGGGGAGATGTCCGGCAGGACAGAGGGGGGCGTGAAGGAACGCTACGCTCGCCGACAGGCGAGAAGGTAACAGCGTGGCCAAGTCGCGCGTCCAATTCATCTGCCAGAATTGCGGCTCGGTGCATCAGCGCTGGGCGGGCAAATGCGATGCCTGCGGCGAGTGGAACACGCTGGTCGAGGAAGGCACGGCTGGCGGCATCGGTTCGGGGCCGGCGAACACGCGCAACGCCCGCAAGGGTCGCGCCGTGGTGCTCACCAGCCTTTCAGGCGACATCGAGGATGCACCGCGCATTGTCTCCGGCATCGGTGAGCTCGACCGCGCTACCGGCGGCGGCTTCGTGCGCGGCTCGGCGCTGCTGGTCGGCGGCGATCCCGGCATCGGCAAGTCGACGCTGCTCACGCAAGCGGCCGCCGCGCTCGCCTCGAAGGGCCACCGCATCGTCTATGTCTCGGGCGAGGAGGCGGTCGCGCAGATCAGACTCCGCGCGCAGCGCCTGGGCGTCGCCTCGACGCCGGTCGAGCTCGCCGCCGAAACCAATGTCGAGGACATCCTCGCAACGATAGCCGACGGCAAGCGGCCGGACCTCGTCATCCTCGATTCCATCCAGACGCTGTGGACCGACCTTGCCGATTCGGCACCGGGCACCGTCACCCAGGTGCGCGCCGCCGCGCAGGCGATGATCCGCTACGCGAAATCCACAGGCGCGGCGATCGTGCTCGTCGGCCATGTCACCAAGGAAGGCCAGATCGCCGGACCGCGCGTCGTCGAGCATATGGTCGACGGCGTGCTCTATTTCGAGGGCGAGGGAAATCATCATTTTCGCATCCTGCGCACCGTGAAGAACCGTTTCGGGCCGACCGACGAGATCGGCGTCTTCGAAATGTCGGACAAGGGGCTGCGCGAGGTCGCCAATCCGTCGGAGCTGTTCCTCGGCGAGCGGCACGCGAAATCGCCCGGTGCGGCGGTTTTCGCCGGCATGGAAGGGACGCGGCCGGTTCTCGTCGAGATCCAGGCGCTGGTCGCGCCCTCCTCGCTCGGCACGCCGCGTCGCGCCGTCGTCGGCTGGGACGGCGCGCGGCTCTCCATGGTGCTGGCCGTGCTGGAAGCCCATTGCGGCGTCCGCTTCGGCCAGCATGATGTCTATCTCAACGTCGCCGGCGGCTACCGCATCTCCGAGCCGGCGGCCGATCTCGCGGTGGCCGCGGCGCTCGTTTCGTCGCTCACCGGTCTTGCCCTTCCCGCCGATTGCGTCTATTTCGGCGAAATCAGCCTTTCGGGCGCGGTGAGGCCGGTTGCGCATGCGCAGCAGCGCCTCAAAGAGGCCGAAAAGTTGGGTTTCGGAAGCGCGGTGCTGCCGCTCGGCAGCGAGGAAGTCGTTGGCGGTAATGGGGCCGGGGGAATCGCGGCCGGCGCTTTCCAGCCCACCGAGCTTGCCGACCTCGTGGCGCGCATAGCCGGCTCACGGCGCAGCCGCGCCGATGAGGAGGAGTGATGCGGCTCATGATGTGGGGCGAAAGACATGCCGATTACGCTGCTTGATGGAATTCTCGTCGGCTTCACCCTGGTCTCAGCAATGCTTGCCATGGTGCGCGGCTTTTCCCGTGAGGTGCTGTCGGTGGTTTCCTGGGCAGCGGCTGCGGCGGCGGCTTTCTTCTTCTACAAGCCGGTCCTGCCTTACGTTCAGCCCTATGTCGACAACGACAAGATCGCCATGGCAGCAGCAGCCGGCGTCGTCTTCGTCATCGCGCTGATTGTCGTCTCCGTCATCACCATGAAGATCGCCGACTGGATCATCGATTCGCGCATCGGCGCGCTCGACCGCACGCTCGGCTTCCTCTACGGCGCGGCGCGCGGCATTCTGGTCGTGGCGGTGGCGCTTCTGTTCTTCAACTGGCTGGCCGGCGCCAAGGCGCCCGCCTGGATCGCCAACGCCAAGTCGCGGCCGCTGCTGGAGACGATCGGCGCAAAGCTCGAAAGCGTGCTGCCCGAGAACACGGAAGAGCTGGTCAACAAATATACGCATAAGGGCACGCCTCAGGCTGGCGCGCCGGCGACCACCGACCAGCCAGCGGCCGAACCGCCGGCCGGCGGCGAGGACAATGCGCCGGCGCCCGACGACAGCGAAGGCGAGGCGCCCGCCGACAACGAGCCGGCTCCAGCGCCTGCCCCGGCTCCCGCTCCGGCGCCGGCAAATTGAAATTCAGGCCAGCGCCAACGCTGGCCTGAAGCATGAATGCGGCATCGCGTGCGTTGCGTTCGATGAGCGATCGCCTTATATGGCGGTTTTAGCGGAGCTTGAGCCCCAGATGGCAGACTCAACGGCAGACGCAGGCAAAGTCCTTTCCGCCGAGGCCGATGACCATTTCCATGACGAATGCGGCGTGTTCGGCATTTTCGGCCGGCAGGACGCGGCGGCCATCGTCACACTCGGCCTTCATGCCTTGCAGCATCGCGGCCAGGAAGCCGCCGGCATCGTCTCCTATGACGGCACTCAGTTCCACGTCGAGCGCCATGTCGGCCTGATCGGCGACACCTTTACCAAGCAGAACGTCATCGACCGCCTGCAGGGCAACCGCGCCATCGGCCACACGCGCTACGCCACCACCGGCGGCGCCGGCCTGCGCAACGTCCAGCCCTTCTTCGCCGAACTCGCCGAGGGCGGCCTGGCGGTTGCCCATAACGGCAACCTTACCAATGCGCTCACAGTGCAGCGCGTGCTGCAGAAGCAGGGCTCGATCTTCTCCTCCACCTCCGACACCGAGACGCTGCTGCACCTGGTCGCGACCAGCAAGGAGCGCGATCTGAATTCGCGCTTCATCGACGCGGTGCGCCAGGTCGAAGGCGCCTTCTCGCTAGTGGCGATGACGGCCAAGAAGATGATCGGCTGCCGCGATCCGCTGGGGATCAGGCCGCTGGTGCTGGGCGACCTCGACGGCGCCTGGATCCTTGCCTCCGAGACCTGCGCGCTCGACATCATCGGCGCCCGCTTCGTGCGCGACATCAAGCCCGGCGAGATGGTGGTGGTCACCTCCAAGGGCATCGAGAGCCTGTTCCCCTTCGAGCCGCAGAAGACTCGCTTCTGCATCTTCGAATACGTCTATTTCGCGCGGCCGGATTCCTCGGTCGAGGGCCGCAACGTCTACGAGGTCCGCAAGCGCATCGGTGCGGAGCTCGCGCAGGAAAACCCAGTCGAGGCCGACATCGTCGTGCCGGTGCCGGATTCCGGCACGCCGGCGGCGATTGGCTTCAGCCAGGCCGCGGGCATTCCCTTCGAGCTCGGCATCATCCGCAACCATTATGTCGGCCGCACCTTCATCCAGCCGGGCGACTCCATCCGCCACATGGGCGTCAAGCTCAAGCACAACGCCAACCGGCGCATGATCGAGGGCAAGCGCGTGGTGCTGGTCGACGATTCCATCGTGCGGGGCACCACCAGCCAGAAGATCGTGCAGATGGTGCGCGATGCCGGCGCGAAGGAAGTGCACATGCGCATCGCCTCGCCGCCGACCAGCGCGTCCTGCTTCTATGGCGTCGATACGCCGGAGAAGTCGAAGCTGCTGGCATCGCGCATGTCGGTCGAGGAGATGGCCGAGTTCATCCGCGTCGATTCGCTCGGCTTCCTCTCGATCGACGGGCTCTACCGCGCCGTCGGCGAGGCGTGCCGCGACAACGACCAGCCGCAGTTCTGCGACGCCTGCTTCACCGGCCAGTACCCCACCCGCCTGCTCGACTTCGAAGGCCACGACAATGTGCGCACGCTGTCGCTGCTGGCGAGCGGCGGGTCGTAAGCCGGTCTACCTTACGGAATCTCTCGCATGACCCTCGACCTTTCCGGCCGCGTGGCGGTCGTCACCGGCGCCTCGCGCGGCATCGGCTATTTCATCGCCAGGGAGTTGGCGGCCGGCGGCGCGCATGTGATTGCCGTCGCCCGCACCGTGGGCGGCCTGGAAGAGCTCGACGACCAGATCAAGGCCGATGGCCGCGGACAGGCGACGCTGGTGCCGCTCGATCTCACCGACATGGCCGGCATCGACCGGCTGGGCGGCGCGATCCACGAGCGCTGGGGCAAGCTCGACATTCTCGTCGCCAACGCCGCCGTGCTCGGAGTCATCTCGCCGATCGGCCATGTCGAGGCCAAGACCTTCGAGAAGGTGATGACCATCAACGTCACCGCGACATGGCGACTGATCCGCTCCGTCGACCCGCTGCTGAGGCTCTCCGACGCCGGCCGCGCCATCATCATGTCCTCCAACGCAGCGCATTCGGCGCGCGCTTTTTGGGCGCCCTACGCGGCCTCGAAAGCCGCGGTCGAGACGATGACGCGCTCCTGGGCGCAAGAAACCGAAAGCCTGCCGCTCCGGGTCAACGCCGCCGATCCGGGCGCCACCCGCACCGCGATGCGCGCACAGGCGATGCCCGGCGAGGATCCGGAGACGCTGCCGCATCCTTCCGAGATCGCCAAACGCATCGTGCCGCTGGCAAGCCCGCAGCTTAAGGAAACCGGGCTGATCTTCCAGGCCAAGCACAACCGCTTCGTCGCCTACCGCCAGCCGGAATAAAGGCGAAGTGAGCCGGCCCGGCGAAAGCCTGTTCACGGGTCTGTGACCGGGGCGGCGGAAGCGTGTTCCGCCGCCCTGCTTTCGCCATTTGCGGGGAGTTGCTAGGATCGATCCGACTCCGACATCCAACAAAGAGGAATTCCCATGGCTGCCACCCCCAGCGTAGCGTTGGTCTGGTATCTGGTGATCGCCGGCCCGCAAGGCGGCATGGTGGTGCTGCCGAGCACCTTCGACACCCGCGAACAGTGCACCAACGCGATTGCCGAATATCAGAAGCAGCCGACGCCGCAGGGCTGGGCCGTGCAATGCGTGCCGAGCGCCTCGCCGTTTACCGATGAGGGGGATGCTGAGGAGCCGTCGGCGCAGTAGCGCGAGCTGATCTCCCCCCTTGTGGGGGAGATTGGCAGCGAAGCGGTCAGAGGGGGGCGCGAAGGAACGCCGACTTTTTCCTTTCGTCATCCTAGGGCGGAGCAAGGAGCGAAGCGACGCGGCGCAGACCCTAGGATCCATGCCGTGACGCTAAGGCATTGCAACGTTTACAGAATTCTGCACTGCTGCACTCTACGTTGACCGTCACGGCATGGATCCTCGGGTCAAGCCCGAGGATGACGAAGCATTGGGGGCGCCTCAGAACCAATGCTGAAACGCCGGCGGGACAGCGCCCCCCCTCTGCCCTGCCGGGCATCTCCCCCACAAGGGGGGAGATTGGCAGCGTCAACCTTGTGCGCTCACCGTCAACACCGGCTTGTTGTTGATCGTCTGGAACACCACGCAGTAGCGCTCGGTGAGCTTCAGTAGCGAATCGATGCGCTCCTGCGGCTCGTCGGTATCGAGGCCGAATTTCAGCCGGATCTCCCGAAAGCCGACCGGCGCGTCACGTGCGACGCCGAGCGTGCCGCGAAAATCGAGGTCGCCCTCGGCCTCGACGGTGGCTTTGCCGAGCTTGAATTCCAGCGCCGTCGCCACCGCCTTCAGCGTCACGCCGGCGCAGGCGACCAGCGCTTCGAGCAGCATGTCGCCGGAGCAAAGCTCCAGGCCCGACCCGCCGGTGGCCGGATGCAGACCGGCAACCGCGAGCGCCCTGCCCGTCTCCACCTTGCAGGCGATCGACTGGTCGTCGAGGCTGCCGCGCGCCTTGAGCGTGATCAGCGCCTTGGCGGCGTCGTCCCGATAGGCTTCCTTCAGCGGCGTCTGCATGGCCTTGAGAGCGGTCGCGTCCATTTTGCATTCCTTTTGATGCTTTCGCGCTTTGATAGCATTGATGTGCCGGCGGGACAGCGCCCCCCTCTGCCCTGCCGGGCATCTCCCCCACTTGGGGGAGATTAGCAGCTTGGCCGTCGGCGCCCCTTCCTTCAACGTCGGAGATTGGCGAAGGCAGACATGGCATCCGATCTCCCTCCTTGTGGGGGAGATGTCCGGTAGGACAGAGGGGGGCGCGAAGGAATGCGACGCTGGCCGTCTTCAATGCAAAGCGGGGACGCCTGTCGGGTCAGGCGAAACTCGAACGTCCTTCGGTCGTTGTCAGACAGGAAGGAGATTCAGCATGGCCAAGGTGACCTCGCATCTGTGGTTCGAAAGGGACGCGCGGCAAGCGGTGGAATTCTATGTCGCCACCATTCCCAATTCGGCGATCGGCCGCATGACGGATGTGGCGGCGGACAATCCGAGCGGCCCCGCTGGCAGCGTCAAGATCATCGAATTCGTGCTCGACGACCAGAATTTCATCGCGCTCGAAGCCGGTCCGCTCGACCCGTTCAACCACTCCTTCTCGATCCTCGTCGAGCTCGAGAGCCAGGCCGAGGTCGACCGCATCTGGAACGCCTTTCTCGACAATGGCGGCAAGCCCGAGCAATGCGGCTGGCTGAAGGACCGCTGGGGCTTGTCGTGGCAGATCGTGCCGAAAATCCTCGGCGACATGGCAGCCCATCCCGACCGCGAGCGCGCCAGACGCGTCACCGAGGCGATGCTCGGCATGGTGAAGATCGATGTGGCTGAGTTGGAGAGGGCGTTTGGAGCGGGGTGAGTTCGCTGGAGATTAGCGAAAAGCGGGACACGGCCAATCTCCCCCCTTGCGGGGGAGATGTCCGGCAGGACAGAGGGGGGTGTGAAGGATCGCTACGCGGGCGACGTTTCGTATGCTCGGCTTTCCTCCGGAGTCTCGGCTGTGAGCAGTTGACAGGAGGGCGGGACAGCACCCCCCTCTGCCCTGCCGGGCATCTCCCCCGCAAGGGGGGAGATTGGCAGCTTTAGCGACGCCGCCCTTTGACTTCGCCCGCTCCGGCCATACCTTTGCGGGAGCCATTCCCGCGGAGGTCGCATGCGGTCCAAGTTGAAGCTCGTTCCCCTCATCCTCCTGATCCTCACGGCCTTCGCCCAGCCGGCCCCCGCCGAAACCCCGGAACGGCCGGCGCCGGCCGGCGCCGTGCTGTCGCTTTTGCCGCCGCCGCAGGTGACCGAGCATTCGGTCACGCTTGGCGGGCGCAAGCTCGACTACGAGGCCAAGGCCGGCACGTTGTCACTTCTGTCCGGCAAGGGCGAGGTCACGGCGGAAATCTTCTACGTCGCCTACACGCAGCAGTCGCCCGCCCCGGCAAAGGAGCGGCCGATCACCTTCGCCTTCAACGGCGGGCCGGGCGCGGCGTCGGCTTACTTACATCTCGGCGCGCTCGGCCCGCGCATCATTGCCGCCGCGGCCGACGGCGAATTCCTGCCGCCGCCGCAAAAGCTCATCGACAATCCCGACAGCTGGCTCGACATGTCCGATCTCGTCTTCGTCGATCCGGTCGGCACCGGCTACAGCCGCGAGGCGCCGGGCCAGGACACGAAAGCATTCTGGGGTGTCGACCAGGACGCCAGCTCGGTCGGCGCTTTCATTCGGCTCTACCTGGCGCAGAACGGCCGCACCGCTTCACCGCTCTTCCTCGCCGGCGAAAGCTATGGCGGCTTTCGCGCCGCGCTGCTCGCCAGGACGCTGCAGGAGGATGTCGGCCTGAGCCCCGCCGGCATCGTGCTGATCTCGCCGGCGCTGGAGTTCATGCTGGTGCGGCCGGACCAGTTCGACCAGTTGCACTGGGCGCTCGAACTGCCTTCGCTGGCAGCAGCTCGGCTCAAGGCCGACGGCGTCAGCGGGGAGGCATTGCGTGACAGGCTGGCCGAAGTCGAACACTACGCGCTCGGCGATTATCTGACGGCGCTCACCAGCGGACTGGAGCAAGGCGGAAAGCTCGCCAGCAGGCGCGTGGCGGAGATCACCGGGCTGCCGCTCGACCTCGTCGAGCGCAATTTCGCCCGCGTGCCGACCGGCCTCTTCGCCCGCGAGTTCCGGCGCGCCAAGGGCAAGGTGCTCAGCCCTTACGACGCCATGGTGGCGACCAGCGACATCGCGCCGGAAAGCGCCCATATCGCCGGCCCCGATCCCGTGCTCGACCGCAGCGTGCCGGCGCTGACCTCGGCCTTCGTCGCCTACGCGCGCGATGAACTGAACTACCGCACCGATGTCAGCTACCGGCTGCTCAACGGCGAGGTCAGCCACAACTGGGACTACGGCACCTCCGGCCAAGGCTATGCCGGGGTGATGAACGACCTGCAGCGGGCGCGCTCGCTCAACCCTTCGCTCGGCGTCGTCATCGTCAACGGCTATACCGACCTCGTGACGCCCTATCTCGCCTCGCGCTACCTGGTGAACCAGATCCCGTCACTCGCTGACGCCAAGCCGATCCGCGTCGATGTCCTGGAAGGTGGGCACATGATGTATCTCAGGCCGGACGGAAGGCGCGCGTTGAAGGAGGCGGCATCCGAACTCTACCAGGCGACGCAGTAGGCGCCTTGACCATTTAAGCCTGCGGGGGCCCGGCTCCGCGCTGCGGCGCGGTGGTGAGGTCAGGAACCGGTTTTACTACCGGCCATAGGACGGCGCCCGGAGAGGGCTTCAACGGCGTCTTCAATGCCGACAACCTGCTGCTCGACGTCCTCCAGATACAGTCGCCCGGCCACAACCTGACCGTCGACAATTTCGAACAGCGTGACCCCGCGCACTTCGAAGGGTTGCCCGTCGGAGCGAGTACCCGACCAATGCCATTCGATCCAGGTCGTGTCACCGTCTTGGACGGACCGCGCGACCGCCGCGTGGAAATCAGGAATTCCCGCGAACATGGCCTCCCAGTTGGCGCGCATCTGGGCCCGCCCGACGAAGGCTCTGCCCGGGTGCGCTGGCTGCACGCTGCGATAGTTCTCGTGGATGAGAGCGGTGACGGCGTCGAGATCATGCGCGTTCATCGCCGTCACAAGTCGATCGATCACTTCGGTCATCGAACTTCCGGACTTATGCAACGCAGGCATTGGCGCTCTCCGTGGTCTACTGCCGGTGCGAGCCACGCCGATCAATCCGCGAGCCTCAAAATTACCTGATCGGGCCGTGGCCGTCCAGCATTGCAAGGGCCCGAACATGCTCGTCCGCCGCCTTGGGCAATATCATCAGCGACCGCTAGGCATCGGGCGAATGCAGGCCGACGGCCACTGCCCCAACGCAAGTGCGGAGCTGGCGCAGAGGCGTGCCGGCTGCGCCATGGGATGGTAGCTGCTGCTGACAGCAGGGTGTCAGGACAGCAAGCGTAGTCTGGTGACATGACGGATTCTCTCGACAGGGCCGACACGCTCGTGCTTGCCACCGCCGACGCCGCCGCCGAGCGCACGCTCGGCATCGTGCTGGTCTCGGCCTCGGCCGTCGCCTTCGCGCTCACCGGCGTGCTGACCAAGTCGATCCGAGCGGATCCGCTGACCATCACCTGCTGGCGCGGCTTCGTCGGCTCGATCCTGATCACCCTATACGTGCTGTGGCGGCGGCGCCGCTCGGGCGGGCGCGAGAGTCTCAGGCTCGGCTGGCGCGGCTGGCTGCTGGCGGTCGAGGGCGCCGCGGCGAGCATTGCCTTCATCTCGGCCTTCAAATACACCTATGTCGCCAATGTCGCGGTCATCTACGCGACCTCGCCATTCATCGCGGCACTGCTTGCCTTCCTGCTGGTGCGGGAAAAATTCCGGCTGCAGACGATGCTGGCGGCAGCCGTGTCGCTTTGCGGCGTCGCCATCATGGTGGGTGGCGGCCTCGGCAGCGGCCACCTCTTCGGCGACGGGCTGGCGCTTTTGATGACCGCCGGCAGCGCGCTCTACATGATCATGGTGCGCGCCTTCCGCGACTCGCCCGTCGTCTGGGCCGGGGCGGTGTCCGCCGTGCTGCTCTTCGTGCTCGGCTGGTTCGTCACCGACCCTCTGGGCGTCTCGACCCGCGACGTCGTGCTGCTTGCCACCTTCGGCTGCTCCTTCGCGCTGGCCTCGATCCTGTGGACGGAAGGCTCGCGATTGATCCCTGCCGCCGAATCCGGCCTGCTCGGCTCGGCCGAGGTTCCCTTCGCCATCCTGTTTGCCTTGCTGTTCCTCGGCGAAATCCCGCCGATGGCCAGCATCATCGGCGGCGCCATTGTGCTTTGCGCTGTTTTCGCGCATGCCGGGCGCGACTGGATGAAGGCGAAATCGGCGCGTTCTTAAATTATTTTCGCGGTCACGGAACCATCACCCGACTCAGGCATTGTTGGATCGACGGGTCACCCCCCAAGTCCCCCCAAACCCCTCGACCCGTCCGACTAGAAGCCGACCCGCAAAAAGGTCGGCTTTTTCTTTTGGGAATTCCCGGGGGGCGTGACGGCTTCCGTTCAGGACGGCAACGCCAGGCCGCTGCTGAGAAGCTCCGCCAGATCCCGCGCCGAACGAGCGGCCTCGCGGCCCAAGCGGATGGCGAAGTCAGCCACCGGCAGCGGCGGCAAATCGAGATCGGGAGATCCCTCCACGATGCCGGAATGGGCGAAGCGCTGCGTGCGCGGCGTCAGCGCGATGCCGGCATCGACCGCCGTGCGCAGGCCGGCAAGGCTGGCGCTGCCGGCGGCGATGCGATAGCGGCGGCCGGCGGCATCGAGCGCGTTGAGCGCGGCCTCCCTGAAGCCGCAATATGGATCGAGCAGCGCCAGCGGCACTGCTTCCTGCCGCGTCGCCAATCCTTTATCCGAGCAGAGCCACAGCATCGGCTCGCTGATCAGAGCCACTTCATCCGGCGACGGGGCATGGCGCATGGTGATCGCGAGGTCAAGCTGGCCCGCCTGCAGCGCCGATCCGAGTTCCAGGGAACGGCCGACGCGCAACTCGATCCTGACGCGCGGATGGCTGACGGCGAAGGCCCTGAGCATCTCCGGCAGGCCATGGTCGGCAAAATCCTGCGTCGTGCCGATGGCGATGCGGCCGCCGGCCCGCGCGCCCTTCAGCGCCAGCCAGGCCTCGGTGTGGACGGCAAGGATGCGCCTGGCGTGGCCGACAAGATCCTCGCCGGCCGGCGTCAGGCCGCGTCCCCTGCCCTGGGGCGCGAGCAACGGCTCGCCGACGATCTCCTCCAGCCGCTGCATCTGCGCGGTGATCGCCGATGGCGAACGGCCGACAGCGGAAGCCGCCTTGGCCAGCGAGCCTCCGTCGACGAAGGCGAGGAAGGTTTTGAGGAGGTCGGGATCGAGCGCTTCCATACTTCGACGATATCGAAGTGTTTGTCAAAAACAATTCGATTTTTTTGACTCATCAATGATGACATTGTTTTCTCACCGGCGGCGACGAGCCGCAAAACCCCGAAGGAGAGAAAAATGCCGATCATCAATGTCAGCGTCACCGGCAAGCCGGATGCAAAGCTTTCCGCCGCGATCGCGAAGGACGTCACCGAGATCACGGCCTCGCATCTGCGCAAGGACCCGACCATCACCGCGGTCGCGGTCAGCTATATCGACCCGCAGCACTGGTTCGCCGGCGGCAAGTCGCTGGCCGAGCATGGGACGAGCACCTTCTGGCTCGATATCAAGGTCGTCGACGGCACCAACACCAAGCTCGAGCTCGAAGCCTATCTCAAGGCGATCTTCGACGCCTTCGGCCGCCTGCTCGGCGGCGTGCACGAGGAAAGCTACGCGCTGGTGCATGAGGTTCCGGCGGCGGCCTACGGCTTCGGCGGCAAGAGCCAAGAGTTCCGGTTCATCAGCGGGAGGCTAAAGGCGGCGTGAGCGCTGTCTTCCCCTACTCACCCCCGCATTGACCTTCCCCCCACTTCCGCTACCCTCTGCTACCGAAGCGGCCGTCCAAGAGCCGCGCCCTGGAGGACGTTGGGAGAGAGCGGCATGATGCTGACAGTGGCGTTGCTTGCCGGCCTTGTCTTTGCCTGGCTGCTGATCGGCGTGATCGAGAGGTTCCGGCTCGACCTGCGCTTCACCCAGGCGCTGCTTTACGTGCCGTTCAAGCTCGCCTACCGCATCGCCGACAACCGCATCCGCATTGCCCGCAATGCGCGGACGCCGGTCATCTATGTCGTCTCGCACCAGTCGCGCATCGAACCGGCGCTGATGCTGTCGCTCTTGCCCGACGACACGCTGCACATCCTCGACGAGACCTCGGCGCGCTCGCTATGGCTGGAACCGTGGCGCGAGCTTGCCCGCACCATCGCCTTCAACGCCGAGCATGTCTTCGTCAGCCGTCGGCTGGTGCGCGTGCTGAAGGGCAAGGGCCGGCTTGCCGTCTACCTGCCCGATACCGTCGAGCCGGACGTCAAGTCGTTCCGGCTGTTTCGCGCCATCACCCGCATCGCCATGCAGGCCGACGCCCGCATCGTGCCGATCTTCGTCGCCGGCTCACGCGACCTGCCGGTGTCGCTGACGCCGGCCGCCAAGGCGCCGCGCCACTGGTTCCCGCGCCTGTCGCTCAGCGTGCTGGAGCCGATGACCATCGCCGAACTGGTGGCGCGCAACCCTGACATGGCCTCGAACACCAACGCGCTGTTCGACCGGTTCGCCGAGGCGCGGCTCTACGGCAGCAATCTCGACCGCGGGCTGTTCCTGGCCATGCGCGACGCGGCGGATCGCGTCGGCGCCTCGCATCCGATTATCGAGGACGTCATTTCGGGCGCGCTCAGCTACCGCAAGATGTTCATCGGCGCGCGCGTGCTCGGCCGCCGCTTCGAGGCGGTGACCGCACCCGGCGAAGCGGTTGGCCTGCTCCTGCCCAACGCCAATGGGGTGGTGCTGTCCTTCGTCGGGCTGATTTCGGCGGCCCGCGTCGCGGCGATGATCAACTACACCGCCGGTCCGGCGAGCGTGACGGCAGCGATCCGCACCGCGGTGATTCGCACAGTCGTTTCCTCGCGCGCGTTCATCGAGAAGGCCGGCATCGACGATATCGTCGCCGCCGTCGAGGCGGGCGGGGCGAAGATGCTGTGGCTGGAGGATGTGCGCGAGAGCGTGACGGTGCTCGACAAGGTCGCCGCGGCGCTTTTCTGGCGCTTCCCGCTGCAGCGGCAGCAGGCGTCGAAACCGGCGGTGATCCTGTTCACCTCTGGCTCGGAAGGAACGCCCAAGGCGGTGGTGCTGTCGCACCGCAACCTTCTCGCCAACGCCATGCAGGCCGAGGCGCGCGTCACGATCTCGCCTGCCGATATCCTGCTCAACGTGCTGCCGGTGTTCCATTCCTTCGGGCTGACCGGCGGCACCATCCTGCCGCTGGTGACCGGGGTGAAACTGTTCCTCTACCCCTCGCCGCTGCACTACAAGATCATCCCGGAGATCGCGCGCAAGGTGAAGCCGACGGTGATGTTCGGCACCGACACCTTCCTCGCCAACTATGCCCGCACCGCCAAGGACGGCGATTTCTCCAGCCTGCGCTTCGTGGTGGCCGGCGCCGAAGCGGTGAAGCCCGAGACGAGGCGCACCTATCGCGACCGCTTCCAGGCATCGATCATCGAAGGCTTCGGGCTGACAGAGGCGGCGCCCGTGGTGGCGGTGAACACCGCCATCCATAATCGTGACGGCACCGTCGGCCGGCTGCTGCCGGCGATCCGCATGAAGCTCGAGCCGGTCGAGGGCATCAGCGAGGGCGGCCGGCTGTGGCTCGACGGGCCGAACATGATGATGGGCTACATGACCGCCGACCGCCCCGGCGAATTGCAGCCGCTCGAGGGTTGGCACGACACCGGCGACATCGTCTCGGTCGATCGCGACGGCTTCATCACCATCCGGGGCCGCGCAAAACGCTTCGCCAAGATCGCCGGCGAGATGGTGTCGCTGGGAGCGGTCGAGATGCTGGTGCAGTCGCTGTGGCCGGAAGAGCGCCACGCCGCGGTGGCGGTGCCCGACAAGCGGCGCGGCGAACGCATCGTGCTGGTCACGACGGCCGACGACGCCAATCCGGAAGAGCTGCGCCAGTTCGGCAAGAAGGCGGGCGCCGCCGAGCTGATGGTGCCGAACGACATCATCAAGGTGGAAGAGATCCCGGTTCTGGGCTCCGGCAAGACGGATTATGTGTCGGCGCGGAAGCTGGCGATCGATCGGCTGGGGCTGGATGCGGCGGCGTAGCGCCTACCCGATATCCGAAGGCGGCACCTTTTCGCCTTCGCGCATGGCGCGCTTCGAATAGGCCCGCACCGAGAACGGCAGGAAGACGAGATAGCCGGCGACCGAGGCCGTCAGCGTATACCAGGGATAGGCCATCAACAGCAGGATGTAGAGCACGACGCCGAGGATCACCGGCAGCACCCTGTCGCCCGGGACCTTGACGCTCTTGCCCGAATAGACAGGCAGTCGGCTGACCAAGAGGAAAGCTACGAGCACGGTGAAGCCGGTGGCGACGAAGGCCGCAGGGCGGGTAGGTTCCAGCCCGAGCCGTAGGAAATAGAGATAGCAGGGGAGCATGACCAGAACCGCGCCCGCCGGGGCCGGCACACCGACGAAATATTCGGTCTGCCAGGCCGGCTGGTCGGTGTCGTCGGCGAGCACATTGAAGCGGGCGAGCCGCATGCCGCAGGCGATGGTGAAGAGCAGCGCCGCAATCCAGCCCGGCGAGCCGGCGCGGTCGAGCAGGAAGGCATAGAGCACCAGCGCCGGCGCGACGCCGAAATTGACGATGTCGGCCAGCGAATCCATCTGCGCGCCGAATTTCGAGGTCGCCTTCAGCATGCGCGCCAGGCGACCGTCGATGCCGTCGAGGAAGGCCGCGAGCAGCACCATGACCACGGCCGGCTCAAAGCGGTCCTCGAAGGCGAAGCGGATGCCGGAGAGGCCGGCGCAGATGGCAAGCACGGTGACCAGATTGGGCAGCACCATGCGCATCGGGATCTCGCGGATGCGCGGGCCGCCGCTGGCGTGCGCCTCGAACTTCTTGAAGGGCGCGCCCACGTCTCAGGAAATCCTGACCAGCGGGGCGACGGCAATGCCGCCGAACTCCGCAAGCACGGTCTCGCCGCCTACGGCCGTCTGGCCGACGGCGACACGCGGCACAGCATTCACCGGCAGGAAGACGTCGACGCGCGAGCCGAAGCGGATCAGCCCGAAACGCTCGCCGATGCCGATCGATCCGCCGGTCTCGGCCCAGCAAACGATGCGGCGTGCCACAAGGCCGGCGATCTGCACCGCGGCGACGATGCCGTTGGGGCTGTCGATGACGAGACCGTTGCGCTCGTTCTCGGAGCTTGCCTTATCGAGCTCGGCATTGAGGAATTTGCCTGGACGATGCTCGATCCGCGTGATCCTGCCGCGCACCGGCGCGCGGTTGATGTGGCAGGAAAAGACATTCATGAACACCGAGATGCGGGTCATCTCGCCGGAGCCCAGGCCAAGCTCGCTGGGCGGCACGGCCGGTCCGACCGCCGAAATCACGCCGTCGGCCGGGCTCACCACCAGCCGGTCGTCGACCGGCGTGACGCGCTCGGGATCGCGGTAGAAATAGATGCACCAGGCAGTGAGGACCAGCCCGATCCAGAACAGGATCGAGGAGAAATAGCCGAGCAACAGCGTTGCCGCGCCGAAGGCGGCGATAAAGGGATAGCCCTCGCGATGGATCGGAACGAACGTATTCTTGATCGAATCGACAAGCGTCATAGGGCTCAAGGGCGGTCCCTGTTGCAGGTCCGGCCTCAATAGCGGAAAGCCCCCCTCCCCGCAACGCAACAATGGGGGAGGATGGGCGGATGGATACTGTGAGACGCGAACAAAGACCTACCCGGCGGCAGCGGAGCGATCAAAGTGCTCGTGAAGTTCAGGCATAGCAGCCTCGGCGAGCTTTTCGTCATCCTTGCCACGCAACAGCACACCGCCATTCGGCGAAGAGAGGAAAAGGAAGGCCCGGTCAGACGCCAGCACCACCCAGTTCACGACTGGCCCTTCCGCCGTTTGCACGACTGAGTTTGCTGAAACAACGGCATCCGCGGGATCGAAGCCGGCCTTGCGCAGCAGCAGATCGACAGCGACCGGAGCATGGTACTGCTCGGCCAATTCAATGACCGTCTCGATCTCCGTCCCCTCAGCATGACCAAGCCGGACACCGACCCGCGGTGCGTTGGCCCCCAACGGGTTCTCACCCGGCCGTATCACCGGAGGATCTTCGGGCGCGATATGCTCATAAACGGCGACGTGTGTCTTTGTTGCGGCGCATAGCCGAAGCTCTTTCGCGCTGGTGCGCAGTTGGAAGACCATCTGCTTTTCGCCTTCGACATCCAGCATCCTTGCCATGCCGAACGCCTGTTTGATCTCCGACGGCGATATCCTTGCGCAGGCGAGACCGGCGCCGACCTCGCGCTGGCTCAACATCTGGCTCACCAGTTTGCCGACCGACTCATGAAGAAGCCTGCCTTCACGCTGGGGGTTGGACAGCACTATTCGATCGATCGCATCGTCGTAGTCGTCATCATCGACAATCTGCAGATCCGGCCAAGAAGTGATCCAGCGCGCGAGCAAACCGTCCAGCGGCGCGGCCTCATCTGCCTCGTAGAACGCATCATCGAGCGTATCAAGGAAATCGTCGCGGCCACCTTCGAAGCCTGTTTGCCTCGCTGCTTTGTCAGGATGTCTAGCAACCCAGGCTGACATCTTTTCCAAAGTCGCCAACTGCCCCTTTGCCTCGCAGGCGCTGAGTCCAGCTCTGGCGTTGGCAATCATGGTGTCGATTTCCCTGGCCGCATTATGGATGAACTGACTATGGCCGCCGTTCTTAACTTCCGAGGAATACCAGTCCGCGTGAAAGACCTGCATCGCCTTAGGGTTGATCTCCTGATAACGATAGAGCCCTTTGGAAATCATGGTCACGGCGAATTGCATGATGGCGACGACGAGCTGAAAAGGCTCTTCACCAGCCTCTTCGATCTTCGAACGAGGCACCACAATCAAGGGTACGAGAAGGCTGCCTTCCTTATTATCCTCGGAAGCTAGTGATTTCTTCTCGGAGGCTGCTTTGGATTTGCGCGAGAAAAACCCAGACATCGAAATGTTTCCGTGATCCAAAGTAAATGGCCGATTATTTCTGTCGAGACAATATCAGTAGCCGTCGGAGATAAAAGCCCTCGGCTGATCTATTGAATAGGAAGAGCGACGCCCGCACCGGCCAGGTGCTGAGCGCCGCCGTAGCCGCGCCTGGCGCCGGATGGCCGTCTTACAGCTCCGGCACGCGCTGATAGTTGGCGATGTCGGCCTTCACACCCAGGCGCGTGATCGTTTCCTGCGGGCTGAAGGCGATGCGCTCGTGGGCTGCCTTGACGATCGGCACCACCTTGTCGACCGCGGCCTGGCTTTCCCACTCGACCATGGTGACGAGGTTGAATTCGCCAGGGCCGGAGAATTGCTCGAGCAGGAAGTCCTGCACGAAGCCCTCCTGCTGGCGTAGCAGCTCGTGTGTCATGCGGACCTTGCCGAGGATCTCGTCGCGTGCTTCCGCCGGGACGACGAATTTGTCGACCCGGAACACGCTGCCATCGCGTTGATTTTTAGTGCTCATCTCGATCTGTCTCCGTTCTTGGAAGATTACTTCGCAGGGGCTCGGGAGACGGTTTGCAAGCTCAAGATAGGTTGAGGTCAAGGGGATTTTAGCGCCGACTTCCCCTTCTCCCCTTGTGGGAGAAGGTGGCCGAGCGAAGCTCGGTCGGATGAGGGTGCTCCAGCGGAGTGAGACGCTGGCGTTCCCTGGAACACCCCTCAACCGTCTCGGCGCTGCGCGCCGATCCACCTTCTCCCACAAGGGGAGAAGGAAGAGGCGCTAGCTCACCTCCGACGTCCTCCTGCGCACAATCACCCCGAGTTCGTCGGTCTCACGCGCAATGCGCAGCCGCTCCTCGGCTTCGGTCGCCTCGCGCTGGCGGTCCCACATCGAGGCGTAGAGGCCTCTCTTGCCCAACAGAGCCGCATGGGTACCGCGCTCGGCGATCTGGCCGTCCTTGAGCACGATGATCTCGTCGGCCGAGATCACAGTCGACAGCCGGTGGGCAATCACGATGGTGGTGCGACCCTTGCTGACGAGGTCGAGCGCTGCCTGGATCTCCTGCTCTGTCTGGGTGTCGAGCGCCGAGGTCGCCTCATCCAGCATCAGAATCGGCGGCGCCTTGAGGATGGTGCGGGCGATCGCCACGCGCTGCTTTTCGCCGCCCGACAATTTCAGCCCACGCTCGCCGACCATCGAGCGATAGCCCTCGGGGAGCTTGGCTATGAACGGCCCAATCTGGGCGAGCTCGGCCGCCTTGCGCACCTCCTCCTCGCTGGCGCCGACGCGGCCGTAGCGGATGTTGTAGGCGATGGTGTCGTTGAAGAGCACGGTGTCCTGCGGCACCATGCCGAGCACAGCGCGCAGGCTCTCCTGCGTGACATCGCGGATGTCCTGGCCGTCGATCAGAACCTGGCCGCGTTGGACGTCGTAGAAGCGGAACAGGAGCCTGGAGACGGTGGACTTGCCGGCGCCGGAGGGGCCGACGATGGCGACCGTCTTGCCGGCCGGCACCTCGAAGGATATGCCTTTCAGGATCTTGCGGTTCGGATCGTAGGAGAAGTGCACGTCGCGGAACTCGACCTTGCCGGCACTCACCTTCAACGGCTTTGCGTCCGGCTTGTCGACGATCTCCTGCGGCACGTCGAGGAGGTCGAACATGTGCTCAATATCGGTCAGCCCCTGGCGGATTTCGCGGTAGATGAAGCCGATGAAATTGAGCGGCACGGAAAGCTGCATCAGCATGGCGTTGATGAAGACGAAATCGCCGACTGACTGCGTGCCTGCCTGCACCTCCAGCGCCGACATGCACATGACGATGACGGTGCCGAGGCCGAAGATGAAGCCCTGGCCGAAGTTCAGCCAGCCAAGCGAGGTCCAGGTTTTCGTCGCGGCGATCTCGTAGCGCGCCATCGAGCGGTCGAAGCGCTCGGCCTCCATGCGCTCATTGGTGAAATATTTGACCGTCTCGAAGTTCAGAAGTGAGTCGATCGCCTTGGTGTTGGCGTCGGTGTCGCTGTCGTTCATGTCGCGCCGGATCGAGATGCGCCAGTCGCTCGCCTTGACCGTGAACCAGACATAGATCCAGACGGTGAGCGCGACGACGCCCACATATTTCCAGCCATAGGTGTAGGCGAAGATGCCTGCCGTCAGCGCAAATTCGAGGATGGTCGGCGCCGTGTTCAGCATGACGAAGCGCACGATGGTCTCGATGCCCTTGGTGCCGCGCTCGATGATGCGCGACAGGCCGCCGGTGCGGCGCTCGAGATGGAAGCGCAGCGACAGCTGGTGCATGTGCACGAAGGTGCGGAAGGCGAGTTGGCGCACCGCATATTGGCCGACGCGGGCAAACAGCGCGTCGCGCAGCTGGTTGAAGCCAAGCTGCACCAGCCTCAGCACATTGTAGGCGATGACCAGCATCACCGGCGCGAGCATGAAGGCGGGCAGCGGCGGCGGCGTCTTCGAGCCGTGGGCCAGCGCATCGGTCGCCCATTTGAAGAAATAAGGACCGGCGACCAGCGTCAGCTTGGCGACGACCAGAAGCAGCGTCGCCCAGGTGACGCGGGCTCTCAAGTCGGCGCGGTCGGCCGGCCACATATAGGGCCACAGGTTGCGCAGTGTGGTGAGGGTGCCGGATTCGGCGGAGACGGTCTTGTCGGCCACTAGTCTTGCCTTTTGGGTGAGAGGGTCAGCGGCTGGCGCAGCAGGAGTTGACGAGGTCGCGAAGCGAGGCGGACACGCCGGCAAGCGCCGCGTGGTCGACCGCGTAGCGAGAGCGCTGGCGATCGGCCTCGAAGCGAACGAGCCCGGCCTCGACCAGGATTTTCAGATGTTGCGAAACCGTCGACTGGGCGAGGTCGAGATGGTCGACCACCTCGCGGCAGGAACAGCAGCGGCTGGCCGAGAGATGTTTCAGGATCTCGATGCGCGCCGGATGCGACAGCGCCGCGAACCGCGCGGCGATGGCGCGGCTGTCGGGGGCGCGGTTGTCGGAGGGAGATTCGATCATCGTTCATCGGCGATAGACGATGAACGATGGGAGGGCAAGCTAGGCGGATGGGTAGATCGCTGGAGCTGCTGCTCTCCCCCTTGTGGGTGAGACGTCCGGCAGGACAGAGGGGGCGCGAAGGAACGCGGCCTCTCCCAATCTGGCCAGCATGCACAGCCCACCGTTTTATGCGGACTGTATTGACTGAGAAGCCGGCGGGACAGCGCCCCCCTCTGCCTGCCGGCATCTCCCCCACAAGGGGGAGATCAGCTAATCGCCACCCTACTCCGCCTTCGGCGTCGTCATCTGGTCGCCCATGGCCTTCATGTCGGCCGGCTCGCCTTCCTTCGACTTGCCGGGGACCTTGAAGACCTGGCCGGGCCAGATGCGATCGGGATCGCGGATCTGGTCCTGGTTGGCGAGATAGATGGTCGAGAAGCGCGTGCCGTGGCCGTAGACCCGCCGCGAGATGCGCCAGAGCGTGTCATTGCGGCGGATGATGACGGAGCCGTCGGCGTGTTCGAGCTTCGGCGCGACCGTCTCCGCCACGCCGGCCGAAGGCGTCGCTTCCGCGACTTTGGCCGGAGCCTCTGCGGCCGGCGCCGTCGACTCGGCGGGCGTGGTTTCAGCGGCCGCCGTGGACTTGGCCTCGCCAGACTGGGCTTCGGCGGACTTTGCCTCCGCGGACTGGGACCCGGCACCCTGGACCTGCGTGAGCTTTTTTCCAGCCGGTTTGGTCTCGCTCGGCGCGACGGCGGCGATCGACTCGCCGGGCTCGCGTTCGAACGGCACGGCGGCGCGGGCGACGACCTTCACGCCGTCGTCATCCAGGCCGTCGACGTGGATGGTGTGGTTGCCGACCGGGATGTCGCGCGCCGCCTCGATCAGGAAATGGCCGTCGGGCGAGGTCTTTGCCTCGCCGAGCAGCAGGTCGTCGGCATAGGCGCGCACCTTGCGGCCGGAATCGGCCGTGCCGGCGACAAAGATCTTGCTGCCGTCGATCTCGACCGCCTCGACGGCGATCTTGGGCTCGGCCGCCGCCGGCGCCGCGGGCGCCGGCGTTGTGGCGCCTGCAGTCTGGCCGGTAGCGGCTGGAGCAGCCGCCGTCGGCGCTGTCGCCGTGGCGGGCGCCGCCGGCGCGGCAGGGGTCTGCGCCGCCGGCGCGGCAGCTTTATCGGCGGCCGGTGCGGCCGGCTTGGCCTCCGGCTGCGGAACGGTGAGCAATTCGGACGGCTTGCCCGGCTCCTCGACCATCGCCAGCACCTGGCCGGTCGGGCTCTGCGGCACCGAGACGACTGCAGTCTGCGCCGAGGCGACAGCAACACCGCCGGCGGTAGCGCGCAGCGTGATCGTGTAGTCGCCGGGCTTCAGCGGATCGTCGAGCACGATAGCGAAGGCGCCGTCGGGGCCGGCGTCCGTCGAGCCGAGCACCGTCGCGCCATTCAGGACCTCGACCTTGGCACTGGGCGCCGCACCGCCGGCGACGACGATCGAGCCATTGCCTTCGACGCGCACGACATCGAAGGTCGGCAATATCGGACCGGCGGCCGGCGCCTGGGCGGCCGGCGCAGACGCCGCCGGGGCCGTCGCATTGTTGGCGGGCGCCATCTTATTGGCGGGCGCCATCGTGTTGTTGGCCGGTGCCATCGTGTTGGCCGGGGCTTGCGCCTGCGGCAGCCGCCCCTCGGTGGACGTGCTCGAGGATTCAGCCGGCTTCGTGTCCGCTTGCGGAAGTGCCGCGACCTGTGCCGGTTTTTCCTTGTTGATATACGGGTCGAGCGCGCCCGACCCGTAGGCGACCGCCGCGACGACGGCCACGCCGCCCGCCGCGAACAAAAACGCCTTTGAAGGATTGATAGCCATAATCTTTTAGTGCCCCCTTAGCCACCTAACGCCGGTCTAGCGTGTTTTAACCAGTGCTACAAGAAAAAGCCCGCCCATGGGCTTGACCGCGCCAGCGGTCCCCATCACCAATCATGGCTATGAACACGATTCGATCCGTCTGCGTCTATTGCGGTTCGTCTCCGGGTCGCGACGAGGCCTATATCAAGGCCGGCCACCTGCTCGGCCGCTCGCTGGCGAAATCCGGCCTGCGCCTGATCTATGGCGGCGGCACCAAGGGGATCATGGGCGCCGTCGCAGACGGGGCGCTCAAGGCCGGCGGCAAGGTGACCGGCATCATCCCGCGCTTCCTGATCAACAGGGAGGCGACCGAGACTGCTCTCGACAAGCTCGACGAGCTTTTGATCACCGACAACATGCACGAGCGCAAGCACCGGATGTTCGAGAAGTCCGACGCCTTCGTCGCGCTGCCGGGCGGCATCGGCACGGTCGAGGAGATCGTCGAGATCATGACCTGGGCGCAGCTCGGGCATCACCGCAAGCCGATCGTGTTCGCCAACATCAAGGGCTTCTGGGATCCGATGCTTTCGCTGATCGAGCACATGTCGGGCGAAGGCTTCATCCACACCGCACATAGGGTGAGGCCACTGGTGGTCAACGATCCCGAGGCCATCGTCGCCGCCATCATGGTGGCGGGATCGTCGGTCGACGCCCCGACGGAGGGTGTGCAGTCGGTGATCGACAAGATGTAGGTTTAGGGGAATAGGCGAGTAAGGGAGTATGTAGGTGACCGCCGGCTGATGAGGCGTCACCTTACTCCCCTACTCCCAAACCGGCAGCGCTTACGAGTCGCCGCCACCGAAAATGCGACGAAGAAAGCCGCCTCGCCCCGCGCCGCTATAGCGCTCGGGCAGAGGGCGGGCGAGCAGGAACTGCTCATGGCCCTCGACGGTCTCGGTGCCGCAATAGCTGCATTGCAGTGACCGCGCCAACGGAACGATTTCCCTCAACACCGCTCCGAAGCCCTCGCCGTCGATCGGCACGTCCTTGGCCATGCGCAATTCGCGTGCGAACGTCTCAATGCTCAGGAAGCGATAGCCGCGCTTTTCGAGCTCGGCGCGCAGCTTTGCAAGAGAGGGCTCCGCGCCCCAGAACTCGAAGCGCGTCGGCCGGATGCAGGCATCCGCGGCGACTTCAAGGCCGAGATCGCCCATCGCTTCAGCAGGAAGAATGACCGGCGCAACCGCTGCCAGCGAATGCTGTTCCAGCTCAAGCGGAAAGGCCGAGGCCTCGGCCGCCGTGCGGGCTATCCGCTCGAAGCCGGCCACATCCTCCGTGGTGAAGTAGAAATCGCGGCGCCCCTGGCCATGTTGCTCCGCCAAGTAGCAGGCCGGGCAGCCGGCGTTTGCCAGATCCTCGCAAAGCCTTTCGAGGAAGGCGTAGTTCCGGCTCGATCCCTTGGGCGTCAGCAGGGCGTCGCGCGGCGTCAATTCGTTTGCGCGAGGTGTGATCTTCAGGAGCAGGATAGGCAGCGAGGCGGCCACCCGCAGGAGCGCCATGTTCACCCGCGTATGGACGAAGAGCTCACCACCATCGGGGCGATAGCGCACCAGGCCTCGGTGCGGTTCCGCCTCGCGGATGACCTCTTCGGTCTCCTCGTTTGAGACCTGTTCGCCGGTGACTTCGAACTCAAGCAAAGCCATTGCGTGACCCCCTTGCCCGGTGGGAAGGTCATCTTGCCAGTTTGTTGCGCCCTAGCCTAGGTGGCCGGGCCTCCCTCGGCACGGCCTGAGCGAGAGGCGTCTTGCGCTCAGCCGATCGAGGCAGAGATAGACGACCGGCGTGGTGTAGAGCGTCAGAAGCTGCGAGACGACGAGCCCGCCGACAATCGCGATCCCCGAGCGGCTGGCGCAGCACACCTTGGGCTGGCTCAGTTCGCGCGGCCTGCCGATCGTGGCAGACGCTTGCACTTCGTCGAACTGCGCGGCACGCTGGTGCTGGCCTGCTGTGGCGACAATCGATGAAGGTGCAAATGCGTTCGACCGACTATCTCGGCCGCCTGTTCGGCCTCGAAGGCAGACATGCCTTCATCACCGGCGCCAGCCGGGGGCTTGGGCTTGCCTTCGCCGAGGCGCTTGCCGGCGCCGGCGCGCGTGTCACGCTCGGCGGCCGCAAGGCGGACGAGCTGAACGCTGCGGGCGACCGCCTGCGCGCCGAGGGCCACGCCGTCGCGGAATCGGTGATCGACGTCACCGACACGCAGTCGGTCGACAGTGCGATCGCGGCAGCGGAGGCCGGCACCGGGCCGATCGACATCCTGGTCAACAATGCCGGCGTCCAGCGCCGCGCGCCGCTGGAGACGTTCACCGACGCCGACTGGGACGCGCTGATGGCAACAAACCTCGACGGCGTGTTCAAGGTGAGCCGGGCGGTGGTGAAGGGGATGATTACGCGCCGCAAGGGTGCCATCATCAACGTCTCCTCGGTGCAGAGCGTGCTCGCCCGCCCCTCGATCGCGCCCTACGCGGCGAGCAAGGGGGCGATCACCATGCTGACCAAGTCGATGGCCGGCGAATGGGGCCAGCACGGCGTGCGCGTCAACGCCATCGCGCCCGGCTATTTCAAGACCGAGCTGAACGCCGCGCTGGTCGCCGACGAGACATTCTCGAGCTGGCTCACCGGCCGCACGCCGATGCGGCGCTGGGGCGATGTGGAGGAACTCGCCGGCGCGGCGGTGTTCCTGGCCTCAGATGCAGCGAGCTTCGTGACGGGACAGACGCTGTTGGTGGATGGCGGGATCACGAGCGTGTTGTAAGCGCGACTGGCGCACTCACACCGGCAGGCTCGTCTCACCCACCGACCGGTGCTGCTCCACCGGCGGATCAATCTTGGCGCCCGTCGCGAGCCCAGTCAGCAGCCGGTCCACCGACAGCCTGCCGGCCCCGCTGACCGCCAGGATGAACATGCCGCCGGCTATCGCCAGGTCCTTCTCGAAATGCAAGAGCTCATTCTGGCTGGCGAAGTTGGTGTGGAAGAGGCCGGCCGTCATCAGGCAGAACAGGCCGAGGCCGATTGCGCCGAGCCGCGCCAGGATGCCGAGCGCAACCGAGAGGCCGGCGCCGAGCTGCAGCGCGATGGTGGCAAGGAGCAGCGGCGTGCCGACGCCGAGGGCTGCCATCGCCTTCTGGGCGCCCTCGAAATGCGTCGCGAGCTGCAGCCCCTCATGCAAGAAGATGAGGGATAGAAGCAGGCGGCCGGCGAGCAGGACCACGTTCTTTGCGTGAAGTTTCTCGATGAGTTCGATCGGTGACATGGGTCGGCTCCGGTTTTCCGAAACAGGTAAGCGCCGCGCGTCCAGGCGAGCGCCCGCATGCGCTTGAGGTTGAAGGGTCGGAGCCGGCGCGAGGGAGAGAACGCCGGCTCCGGTCTTCGGGCGCTACCGCCTGCGCCCAAAAGTCGGTACTCATAGGGGCGAGGTCAGTGCCAGACCCCCTCTCCGGCCGCTTCGCGGCCACCTCTCCCCCACTTTGTGGGGGCGAGGAAACAGGCCGCCTACTTCGTCACCTTGGTGTCGATCGCCTGCTTGAGGTCCGAAAGTTCCTCGCAGCCCGCCGGGCAGAGCTCTTGCAGCGAGGCGAGCTGCTCCTTGGCCTTGGCCATGTCGCCGGTCTCGACATAGAGCTCGCCGAGATATTCATGCGCCGCCTTGTGGTCGGGCTTAAGCTCCAGTGCCTTGGTGTAGTAGGTGAGCGAGGTCTGGTAGTCGCCGGTCTTGCGCAGCGTGAAGCCGAGCAGGTTGTAGACGTCGGCCTGCTGGGTGTCCTGCGCCAGATCGCGCAAGTCGGCCAGCGCGCTTTGATAGTCCTTGGCGTCGATCTTGGCCTTCACAGCCGTCAGGTCCGGCGCATCGGCGCCTTCGATGTCGTCCACGGCATAGGCCGGCACGGCGATGGCGATCGGGGCCGCGGTCAGCACCGCAATAGTGCCGAGCACCGCAAAAAGTGCATGTTTCATGGGAGTTGGCTCTTTCTGTTCAGGATCCGATTCAGATCTGGGTAGGGGTGAAGGCGTAGGCGTTGCCGTCCTTGACGAAGCTGCCGGTGCCCGGGAACGGGAAGTGCGAGCCGCAAATGCGGACATTGTCGGCAATCACCTGGTCGATGATCTTGTGGCGCGTGGCGATCGCCATCGGCCCGTCCTGGTCGTAGGCGCCCTGCCATTCGGGATGCGGGGCGAGCAGCGCCGGCACGTACATGGTGTCGGCCGAGACGAGGAACTGCTCGGAGCCGGCATCGACATGGTAGACGGAATGGCCGGGCGTGTGGCCGGGCGCCGCCATGATGCGGATGCCGGGCACCACTTCCGTGCCGTCGTCGACCAGCTTCCAGTTCTTCCACTTCGGGAAGTTTTCGGCGATGCGCTTGCCCGCCGGCTTGCGACCTTCGGGCAGCTTGGCCAGCCGGCTGGGATCGGTCCACCAATTGTATTCGGCGGCGTTGACGATGAGCTCCGCATTCGGGAAGACCGGCGCGTTGGTGCCCTTCTCCATCAAGCCCCAGACATGATCCGGGTGGAAATGCGAGATCAGAATAGTGTCGATCGCCCTGTAGTCGATGCCGGCGGCCTTCATGTTGGCCGGCAGATGCGTGGCGTTGGCCTGCCACTGGCCGACGCCGGAGCCGGCATCCATCATGATGGTGCGGCCGTTCATCTGCAGAACGGCGACGGTGAGCGGAATGGGCATGAAGTCGGTCGCGAGCCCGGCCTTGGCGAGCGCGGCCTTGGTGTCGTCGACCGAGACGTCCTTGATGAAGGCCGGGTCGTGCGGCTTGCGCCAGATGCCGTCATAGACGGCGGTGACCTCGAGCGAGCCCACCTTGTATTTGTAGAAGCCGACCGGCGGCTCGACCGGGGTTTCGGCGAAAGCGGCGGGGGCGAATTCCAGCTTGCCGGCAATGCCGAAGGCGGCCGCGGCGGCGGCGGATCCGAGCACCATGCGGCGTGTCATGTTGAACATCAGAAGTCTCCTCTTGTGGCTGCGGTTGGGGTGGTTTGGAGAAGTCGGCGGAGGGCCCGGTGCTGCCCTCCGCCGAGACTGCGGAAACCGGAACCGACTGATCTGACTGAAGACCTGACGATACCGGGAAGATCGGACCTCGGCTCGAGCGTTACCGGTGAGGACGTGCCTTCCTCACCGAAAGCCTCGGCCGTCGTTCGACCTTCGGAGCTCAGCGACCCCAAATGCCCTGGCCGGGCTCTTCCGCAGCGATCTTGGCCGCCGGCTTCATGTCGTGGCGGACCATGTCCGGTTTCGTGATGGAAGCGGTGTAGGCGGTGTCGACGGCGACGGCCTGCTGGCTGGCATTGGTTGAAGAAAAATGGTCGCTGCCGGCAAAGGCGCTGCCGGTGGCAACGAGAATGGCGGCAAGGGTGAGGACGGTTCTGTTCATGTCGGTATTCCTTCCGGGTTGGTTGACATGTGCCTTGGGAGGATGGCCTCGCTACACAGCAAGACCCGGAAGGCCCGGGCTTTATTCCCGGACCGGCGCAGAATTTTTGAAGACCTGAGAAAACGCAGCTTCGGCAAATGAACCAAAGTCTTCAGTCGGTTGACCAGAATACCGGAAACCTGACGGCCGATACTGAAACTTAGGGCGGCTGCGGAAGTTATAATTTAAGCACTTTCCATTAGCATCGACCGTTGGACCATTGCCCAAGAGGGGTAGTCGGATCGACTTGACCAGGAAGGGTCTCAATCTCGGCCGCGTCAGTCAGGCCGTTTTCTCTTCCGCCAACTTGCCGGCGGCGATAGCTGCCGTCGTGCTTTTGATCTGCGCCGCGTTTGTCGACCAGCAGAACAGAACTGTCTCTGACCAACTGATGCGTGCCGATGTGCTGGCCAAGGTCAACGTCGTTCGCGCCAAGCTGGAAGGCAACATAAATGGCAATCTCCAGCTGGTGCAGGGCCTCGCCTCGACGATCGTGACCGAGCCTTACATGGGCCAGCAGAGATTTGCCTCGCTGGCCGCCAATCTGTTCAAACAGAATTCGCAATTGCACAATATTGCCGGCGCGCCCGATCTCGTCATCTCGCTGATGTATCCAATGGAAGGCAACGAAAAGGCGATGGGGCTCGACTATCGCAAGAACGAGGCGCAACGCATGGCGGCGCTTCGGGCTCGCGATCAGCGTGCGCTGATCCTTGCCGGTCCCGTTAACCTTGCGCAGGGTGGCCGCGGTTTTATTGGCCGGATCCCGATCTTCGTGCCGACGGCGGGCGGTGGCGACCGTTTCTGGGGCATCGTCTCGGCGGTGATCGACGTCGATCGGCTTTATGCCGCGAGCGGCCTTACCGATCCCGGTCTCGACATCGACATTGCGCTCACCGGCAAGGACGCGCTGGGTGGCGGTGGCGAACGCTTCTTCGGCGGCGAGAGCATCGTCACGGCCAATCCGGTGACGGCCGCGGTCCAGTTGCCGCTTGGATCCTGGCAGATATCCGCCATTCCCAAGGGAGGCTGGCCGACCACGCCGAAAAACGAAGGTGCCTTGCTGGCGACAATGGCGCTGGCGGGAACGCTGGTGGTGCTGCCTATCCTGGTCGCCGGCCGGCTATTCGGCGAAAGGCAGAAGAACTACGCCGAGCTCAGGCGGCTTTCGCAGCGGCTGGAACTCGCGCTCGATGCCTCAGGCATCGGCGTGTGGGAACACGACCTTACCACCGACCAGATGGTATGGGACGACCGTGTCAATGAGATCTATGGCAAGCCGGCCGACGGCAAGGCTCGCGGCTATGACGATTGGGCACGAACCATCCACCCGAACGATCTTGAACGGGCGCGAAGCGATTTCGACGCCGCCGCCACGACCAAGGGCCGCTATTCCTCGCAATACCGCCTTTTGCTTCCGGATGGCACAGTCCGGCACGTTCGAACCCGGGCAAACTTCCTGCAGGACATTGGCGATACGCCCAAAATGGTCGGCGCCGAATGGGACGTGACCAGCGACGTGCTGCTCAACGAGAACCTTATGCGAGAACGCCAGCTGTCGGAATCGAAGAACGCCGAGCTCGAAGCCGCGAAGGCGCGCATCGAGCATGTGGCACTGCACGATTCGCTGACCGGCCTGCCCAACCGCCGCTTTCTCGACGAGATGCTCGCCGAAGGCGGCTCCGTCGACGGCCGGACGGCGCTTCTGCATCTCGACCTCGACCGCTTCAAGCACATCAACGACACGCTCGGCCATGCGGCGGGCGATGCCATGCTGATGCATGCGTCCAAGGTCATCAAGGCCGAGGCCGGCGCGTCCGATTTCGTCGCGCGCATCGGCGGCGACGAGTTCGTGGTGGTAAGCCATGGGCGCGGCGACGACGAACTCGCCGGGCTCGCCGACCGCATCATCGAGGAGATGCGCCAGCCCGTCGACTATCAGGGCCATCAGTGCCGGTTCGGCGTCAGTATCGGCATCGCGGCCAACAGGAACGGCGACGCAAAGCAGTTGCTCATCAACGCCGATCTCGCGCTCTACCGCGCCAAGAGCCGCGGCCGTAACCGCTACGAGTTCTTCAATGAAGAGCTGCAGAGCGAAATCGTGCGGACCAAGCAGACTGCCGACCAGATTCTGGGCGGATTGGATCGTAAAGAGTTCATCGCCTATTACCAGCCGCAGTTCGACGCCAAGACGCTGGAGATCGTCGGCGTCGAGGCGCTGTCCCGCTGGCGCCATCCGCGGCGCGGCATCCTCACCCCGGACGTCTTTCTGAAGGTGGCCGAGGAGCTGAATGTCGTGTCGCTGATCGACCGTACGGTCCTCGAACAGTCGCTGGAAAATCTCGAGCGCTGGTCGCTTGACGGGCTCACCATCCCGCACGTGTCGGTCAACGTCTCGGCGAGGCGCCTGGAGGACAAGGATCTTATAAGCGGTCTGCGCAAGCTCGCGATCAAGGAAGGAACCGTGTCGTTCGAGCTGGTGGAGTCCATCTTCCTCGATGAGAACGACGATCTCGTTGCCTGGAACATCGAACATCTCAAGGAACTCGGGATCGACATCGAGATCGACGATTTCGGCACGGGCTATGCGTCAGTCGTCAGCCTGCTCAAACTGCAGCCTCGTCGCCTCAAGATCGACCGCCAGCTCGTTACACCGATTACCGGCTCGGCGGCGCAACGGCGGCTGGTATCCTCGATCATCGAGATCGGCAAGTCGCTCGGCATTGGAGTCGTGGCGGAAGGCGTCGAGACGATGGAACATGCGCGCATCCTGAAGGAACTTGGCTGCGACATCCTGCAGGGATATGCCTTCGGCCGGCCGATGGACGCGGAATCCTTCAGAACCTTCGCCCAGTCCCGCAAGTGGCTGGCAGCCGGATAATTCAGTCCACTGGCATCCCCCTTACGCCTGATGCCCAGCCGTCATCGAACCGTCACACGAAAATCGGGCGCGCGTGCTAGAAAGCCGCCCGGCCGCCCCCTGCGACCCCGACCGCACCAAGAGCCGGCGAAGCCGCCATGAACATCGCTGTCCCCAACGAAGGCACCGACCTCTCGCCCTATTTGCCCGACGAGCATGGTCTTTTCTTCATCTACCATTTCACCGCCGACGGCCTGCGCACCAAGGACCCGGCGGAGGCGCGCTGGACGTGGCGCAGCTACCAGATCACCGACATGCGGGCCCGCCAGGAGATCGGCGCCGAGCAGGCGCTGCCGGCTCCCGTGCGCGAATCCTTCCTGTCCCCCAGCCATGGCTGCCATATCGATTTCGAGGACGACTTCCTCTACGGCGATCTGCCCGACCTTCGGCACGACTTCGCCGAGGCGCGCGGGCTCACCCATTTCCGCTTCGCCTTCAACGAGAAAATGCTGATCGGGGCCCGTAAGCAGCCGCTGGAGTCGGTCGACAAAATCCGCAAGCTGGTCGAGAGCGGAACGCGCAAATTCCGCTCGCCGGCCGAGCTCATCGAGGCCGTGGTGGGCCAGTCGCTCGACGGCATGGCGGGCGAGCTCGACAAGATGGGCGATACGCTGGACGGCATCGAGGACCGTATCGTCGTCGACGCATGGCACAGCGAGCGGCAGGCGCTGGTCGATGCGCGCCGGCATCTGGTGATCGTCCACCGGCAGATGGCGACACTCACCAACCTCTTCCGCCATCTCGACCATTCGCACCGCGACGACCTGCCTGATCCGATCAACGATATGGCCACACGCCTGTCGAACCGGGCGCACACACTGCACCACGACGGCGAGCAGCTGCAGGCGCGAACCCGGCTTTTACAGGATGAGCTGATGGCGAAGCTGACGGAGCAGTCGAACCAGCTGCTCTACATACTCTCGGTCATGACGGCGGTGCTTTTGCCGATGACCATCATCTCCGGCCTGTTCGGCATGAATGTCGGCGGGCTGCCGCTGGTCGATACGCCGCTGGGTTTCTGGGTGGTGACGGCGATATCGATCGCGATCGCCGGTATCGTCTACATGATCGTGCGGCGACTGGGGCGCGGTTAGCGCCTTACGCGCTTGCGCGCAGATCCTCGACGAGGGTGCCGGCGGCGCGGATTTCGGCTTCGTGATCGGGCTCGCGCCATGTCTCGGCAAGGCCGGCCGCGTACCATTCACGCATGGCGGGGAGATCGAGCAACCGCTTCGGATAAGCAGCGGCAGCGCCCTCGAACGTCAAGCCATAGGACTGCGCCCGGAAGGTCACCGGCGCAAAGAAGGCATTAACGGCGCCGAAGCGGTCGCCGGCCAGGAACGGGCCGCCGAAACGGGCGAGGCCGTCATTCCAGAGGTCACCGAGGCGGAAGAGATCATGCTTCAGCGCGTCGGACATCGGGAACGGCTCGACGCGCACGCCGCAGCTCATCGGGCAGAGGTTACGCAGCGCGGTGAAGCTCGAATGCATTTCGGCGGCGGCCGACCGCGCCCAGGCGCGCGCACTGCCGTCCGCCGGCCATACGCCCTGATGGCGCTCGGCCAGATATTCGACGATCGAGAGCGAATCCCAGACCGCCCAGCCATCGTCGACCAGGCAGGGCACGCGGCCGTTCGGCGAGAACGCCCGGAAGAGGCTGAAACTCGATCCGGTCGGGAACGACGTCAGCCGCTCCTCGAAGGGAATGCCGAGGGTGCGCATCAGCACCCACGGCCGCAGCGACCAGGACGAATAGTTCTTGTTGCCGATATGCAGAACGTACATCGAGCCACTACCTCGTTGCGGGAGCCGGCTGGCGAGCTTCGCGGCCCCTGAACATCGACCAGCTGTACATGGCCAGTGCCGTCCAGATCAGCGCGAAGGCGATGGCCTGCGTGGAGCCGAACGGCTCGCCGAAGATCAGCACCGCGATCAGGAACACCATGGTCGGCGCGATATACTGCATGATGCCGATGGTGGAGAGGCGCAGCAGCCTGGCGCCGAAGGCGAAGAGCAGAAGCGGCACCGCGGTGATCGGGCCGCAGCCGATCAGCAGCGCGGTGTCTTTTGCGGTGCTGGAAATGAAATGGTCCTGCCCGGTGGCGATCAAATAGGCGATGTAGCAGAGCGCCGGCACCGACAGCAGCAGCACCTCAAGCAGAAAACCCTGGCTCGGGCCGATCGGCAGCGTCTTGCGGAAGAAACCGTAGGCGGCGAAGGAGAAGGCGAGCGCCAGCGACACCCAGGGCAATTTGCCGGCCTCGACAGTAAGCACCGTGACCGCGATCGCGGCCAGCGCCACCGCCGCGATCTGCAGCCGGTCGAGCCGCTCGCCGAGCAGCACGGCCCCGACGACGACGTTGACCAGCGGGTTGATGTAGTAGCCGAGCGCGGTCTCGACGGTGCGGTCGACCGCGATCGCCCAGACATAGATGCCCCAGTTGAGCGAGATCAGCACCGCCGTCAGCGCCGCCATGCTGATGCTCCTCGGCGAGCGGATCGCGGCCTTGAAATCGGCGGTGCGGCCGGCCCAGATCAGCACGAAAGCTGCGATCGGCACGGACCAGACGACGCGGTTGGCGATCACCTCGGCGAGCGGCAGATGCGCCACCGCCTTCATGTAGAAGGGCAACAGCCCCCACAGGAAATAGGCGCCGAGCGCCAGCAGGAAGCCGCGGCGGGCCTTGTTATCGGCATCGAGATTGGCTGTTGCGGTGACCATGGCCCAACGCTATGGCCCAGCCGGATGGGCAACACCATCGCAAAATTATGATGGATCAATGGACTTTCGGTGATGGTTCAAGGGGTGAAGCGGCATACAGCCGCAAACGCCTCGTTCCTTCCCACCCCCCTCTGGCCTGCCGGCCATCTCCCCCGCAAGGGGGGAGATTGGCAGTTCCGCTCGCAGCGTTCCTTCCTGCGACGTTGGCGATTGGCGAAAGCCAAAGGGACATCCGATCTCCCCCCTTGCGGGGGAGATGGCCGGCAGGCCAGAGGGGGGTGCTGTCCCTCGGCCTCCGAGTCATCTTTCAGCCCTACTCCGCCGCGACCAGCCCCGCCATCTCGCGGTTCTTCATCAGCTTGTAGATGATCGAATCCATCAACGCCTGGAAGGAGGCGTCGATGATGTTTTCCGAGACCCCGACCGTCCACCAGCGGGCGCCGGTGGAATCATGCGATTCGACGAGAACGCGGGTGATGGCCTCGGTGCCGCCGTTGAGGATACGCACCTTGAAGTCGGCGAGCTCGAGGTCGACGATCTCGCTCTGGTATTTGCCGAGATCCTTGCGCAGCGCGATGTCGAGCGCATTGACCGGGCCGTGGCCTTCGGCCACCGACATCTTCTCCTCGCCGTCGACCTCGACCTTCACGATCGCCTCGGAGACGGTCTTCAAATTGCCGTTGGCGTCGAAGCGGCGCTCGACCATGCAGCGGAACGAGGTGACGGTGAAGAACTCCGGCAGGCCATGCAGCATCTTGCGCGCGAGCAGCTCGAAGGAGGCGTCGGCGCCCTCATAGGCATAGCCCTCGGCTTCGCGCTCCTTGACGACCGATATCAGCGCGTCGAGCCGGCGATCATCCTTCGGCACATCGATGCCGCGCCGCTTCAGCTCGGCGAGGAAATTGGCCTTGCCGCCCTGGTCGGAGACCATGACCCGGCGGCGGTTGCCGACCGCTTCCGGCGGCACGTGCTCGTAGGTCGCCGACTCCTTGGCAAGCGCGGAGGCATGGATGCCGGCCTTGGTGGCGAAGGCGGACGAGCCGACATAGGGCGCCTGCGCTTCCGGCGCGCGGTTGAGCAATTCGTCGAACGCGCGGGAGAGGCGCGAAATGCCGGTCAGCGCCTCGGCCGAAATGCCGGTCTCGAAGCGGTCGGCGAAGGCCGGCTTCAGCGAGAGCGTCGGGATGATGGAGATCAGGTTGGCGTTGCCGCAGCGCTCGCCGATACCGTTAAGAGTCCCCTGGATCTGGCGCACGCCGGCTTCGACGGCGGCCAGCGAATTCGCCACCGCCTGGCCGGTGTCGTCATGGGCGTGGATGCCGAGATGATCGCCCGGGATGCCGCCGGCGATGACTTTCTCGACGATGGCGCGCACTTCCGAAGGTTGCGTGCCGCCGTTGGTGTCGCACAGCACCACCCAGCGCGCGCCGGCGTCATAGGCGGTCCTGGCGCAGGCCAGCGCGTAAGTAGGATTGGCCTTGAAGCCGTCGAAGAAGTGCTCGCAGTCGACCATCGCCTCCTTGCCGGCAGCGACGGCCGTCTCGACCGAGGCCTTGATCGATTCCAGATTCTCCTCATTGGTGCAGCCGAGCGCGACACGCACATGATAGTCCCAGCTCTTGGCGACGAAGCAGATGGCGTCGGACTTCGACTGGACGAGCGCCGCCAGCCCTGGATCGTTGGAAGCCGAGACGCCTGCCCGCTTGGTCATGCCGAAGGCGACGAATTTCGCGCTATCCGTCCGCTTCTCCTGAAAGAAGGCGGTGTCGGTCGGGTTGGCGCCCGGATAGCCGCCCTCGACATAGTCGATGCCGAACTCGTCGAGCAGCTTGGCGATCGCGATCTTGTCCTCGACGGAAAAGTCGATGCCCGGCGTCTGCTGGCCGTCGCGGAGGGTGGTGTCGAAGAGGAAAAGTCTTTGTTTTTTCATCGTGGCAAGGCGCTTGAGCACCCCCCTCTGGCCTGCCGGCCATCTCCCCCGCAAGGGGGGAGATCGGCAGCTTTGCCGACGGCGCTCGTCCTGCAACGTCGGCGATTGGCGAAAGCGAAGGCGACATCCAATCTCCCCCCTTGCGGGGGAGATGGCCGGCAGGCCAGAGGGGGGTGTGACGGGACGCCGTACATCAATTACTTCCCTGCAAACTTATCCGTCGCGCGGATCAGCCGATCCAGAATCCCCGGCTCCGAATAGGCATGGCCGGCGCCCTCGATCAGGTGGAAATCCGCCTTGGGCCAGGCCTTGTGCAGCGCCCAGGCGTAGCGCGCCGGGCACGGCATGTCGTAGCGGCCGTGGACGATGGTGCCGGGAATGTCCTTGAGCTTCCAGGCGTCGCGCAGCAGCTGCCCCTCTTCCAGCCAGCCGGCGTGGACGAAGTAATGGTTCTCGATGCGGGCGAAGGCGACCGCGTAGTCGTCCTGGCCGAACGGCGTGCTGGTCTCCGGCTCCGGCAACAGCGTGATCGTCTCGCCTTCCCAGAGGCTCCAGGCAAGGGCGGCCTCAACCTGAGCCTTGCGGTCTGAGCCCACCAGCCGCTTGCGGTAGGCGGCCATCATGTCGCCGCGCTCGGCCTCGGGGATCGGCGCCAGGAACCGCTCCCACTTGTCGGGGAACATCTCGGAGACGCCGAACTGGTAATACCATTCGAGCTCGGCGCGGGTGAGCGTGTAGATGCCGCGCACGACGAGCTCGCTGACGCGCTCCGGATGCGTCTCGGAATAGGCGAGCGCCAGCGTCGAGCCCCAGGAGCCGCCGAAGACCAGCCATTTGTCGAAGCCGCAGTTTGTGCGCAGCCGCTCGATGTCGGCGACCAGATGCCAGGTGGTGTTGGCTTCGAGTGAGGCATTGGGCGTCGACTTTCCGCAGCCGCGCTGGTCGAACAGGATGACGTCGTAGAGTCTCGGGTCGAACAGGCGCCGGTGTTTCGGCGAGATCGTGCCGCCCGGACCGCCATGCAGGAACACGGCGGGCTTGGCGCCCCTCGTGCCGCAGCGCTCCCAATAGATGGTATGGCCGTCGCCGACATCGAGCATGCCGGTCTCGAACGGCTCGATCTCCGGATAGAGCGTGCGGAAGGAACTGCTGTGGATCGTCATAGTTTCAAGCCCTGCTGCGGCCAGTTGGCCGTCTCGTGGTCTGGATGCTGGAAGGAGATGATCTGCTCCTGCCGTCGATAGTAATCGGGGTCGTCGTGGATCGGCGCCTCGAAGATCTTCTCCACCCAGGGCAGCCGCACCGCGTAGTTGACCTGAATCTGCGGCGCCAGATCCGAGCGATCGTCGAAGGCGCCGATGGCGATCTCCAGCGCGCCCGGCTGCCGGTAAGTCAGCGGCGTGCCGCAACGGCGGCAGAAACCGCGGTCGATGTTGACCGAGGACTGGAAATAGCTCGGCTCCTCATGGGTCCATTCGACGCCGTCCTTGGGCACCATCACCAGCGCGCCGAAGAAATTGCCGAACTGTTTCTGGCACATGCGGCAATGGCAGATCGACGGGCGGCCAAGCTTGCCCTTGATGCGGAAACGCACGGCGCCGCATTGGCAACCGCCTGTTCGAACTTCATCGGTCATTGTTTTTCCTCCGGCGGCCATTGGTCGGTGTCGTGGTCTGGATGCTGATAGGAGACGAGCTCGGCGAGATAAGGCGCTGACGAGACATCGCCCATCGTCTCCTCGGACGGCAGTTTCGGAATGCCATCGACATAAGGCAGCTTCGCCTCGACGCCCCATTGGATCGTAGGCGCGATGCCGGTCGGATCGTCGAAGGCGGCGATCGCAAGTGCTGTGCCGTCCGGCGCCTCGAAGGTCAGCGGCGTGCCGCATTCGGCGCAGAAGCCGCGCCAGGCCGCGCTGGAAGAGCGGAAGCGCTTCGGCTCGCCGCGCGTCCAGTCGAGTTTGGCGCCGCGCACCGAGACCAGCGGCAGATAGAAGTTGCCGCTCGCCTTCTGGCACATGCGGCAATGGCAGACCGAGGCATCGCCCAGCGCGCCCTCGACGCGGAAGCGCACCGCCCCGCACTGGCAGCCGCCCGTATAGACCGGCCGGTTGTCGAGGCTCATCGCTCACTCCGTTTCCTGGGCCGAACCACGGGCTCACTCCGGATCATGGCAGACCGCCTCGACATTGTTGCCGTCGGGATCGAAGACGAAGGCGCCGTAATAATTCGGGTGATAATGCGGACGCAGGCCCGGCCCGCCATTATCCCTGCCGCCGGCGGCAAGCGCCGCGGCATGGAAAGCATCGACCTCGGCGCGGCTGCGCGCGGTGAAAGCCACATGCTGGCGGTCCTTCGGCTTCTCCTTGCCCACACTCATCCAGAACACCGGCCGCTCGCGGCCATAACCGCCGACCTTGGCGCCGCCGGTATACTCTTCCGGCACCATGTAAAGCAGCGAAGCACCCAGCGGCGCCATCGCCTTGTCGTAGAAGGCCTTGGACTTTTCGAAATCGGAAACGCTGATGCCGAGATGGTCGATCATGGAACTACCTCCCTCGCTGGTTCCGGCACGTCGGCGCCGGCCAAGCCGGCCGCAATCACGATGTGCTGACAGACATTGTCGATATCGCGGATCACGTCATCGTTCCAGAAGCGCAGGATGGTCCAGCCGCTGGCGCTTAGGTAGGCGCTCCTTGCCTCATCGTGCCGCGAGTGCTCCGCGTCGGCGTGCTGGCTGCCGTCGACCTCAACAATCAAACGATGACCCGAGCAGGCGAAGTCAACGATGTAAGGCCCTATCGGCACCTGCCTTCGGAAGCTTATTCCCATCAGCCGATGGGCGCGCAACTCGTTCCAAAGCTTCAGCTCGGCATCGGTCATCGCACGCCGCATCGATTTGGCGTTCTTGCGCTGGCGAGATGGAACGAGGTCGTGACCCATGGCTACGCAACTCCACGCTGGAGACTGGCGAAACCGCAAACGACGTCCGATCTCCCCCCTTGCGGGGGAGATGTCCGGCAGGACAGAGGGGGGTACTGTCCCGCCGGCGTAGCAACCAGAGAGCGCTGCGCTCTCAGGAAATGGCGGGAGTGAGAGCGGGAAAGCTCAAGCGCTGGCGTTCCTTCGCGCCCCCCTCTGTCCTGCCGGACATCTCCCCCGCAAGGGGGGAGATCAGCCGTCATCGCGGCTTTCGCCAATCGCCCAACCACCCTCACCGCTTGATCTCCCAAGTCGTCACGCGCTGGCCGGTGGCAGGGTCCTTGCCGTCTTTCAGTTGCACGCCTTGCGACAATAGCTCGTCGCGGATGCGGTCGCCTTCGGCCCAGTTCTTGGCGGCGATGAACTGCAGGCGGTCGGCGATGGCCTTGGCGATCGCCGCCTCATCGACCTGAGCCGCGCCGACATCGAAACCCAGAAAGGCCAGCGCCGCCTTCAGCGAAGCGGCGGCGCCGTTCTCGCCGGCGCCGCTGAACTCGATCGCCTCGCCGGCGAGCTGCGTCAGGCGCTGGAAGGCGGCGTAGGTGGCGAGGTCGTCGGACAAAGCCTCCACCACCTCGGCTGGCAGATCCTTTGCCGCCACGGGCGCCAGGTCCGCCGCGCGCTTCCATTTGCGCAGGGTGTTCTCCGCCTCCTCCAGCTTGCGCACGGAGAAGTCGATCGGCTCGCGGTAATGCGTCATCAGCATCGCCAGCCTCAGCACCTCGCCCGGCCAGTTGCGGCCACCGAAGGTGGTCGTCTCCAGCAGCTCGTGGATGGAATAGAAATTGCCGAGGCTCTTCGACATCTTCTGGCCCTCGACCTGCAGGAAGCCGTTGTGCATCCACACATTGGCCATGACCTTGGTGCCGTGGGCGCAGCGCGATTGCGCGATCTCGTTCTCGTGGTGCGGGAAGATCAGGTCGAGGCCGCCGCCATGGATGTCGAAGACCTCGCCGAGATAGGCGGCGGACATCGCCGAGCATTCGATGTGCCAGCCGGGCCGGCCCCTGCCCCACGGGCTCTCCCAGCCCGGTTCTTCCGGGCTCGAGAGTTTCCACAGCACGAAATCGCCGGGGTTCTTCTTGTGCTCATCGACCGCGATGCGGGCGCCGGCCTGCTGCTCGTCGAGATTGCGCTTCGACAGTTCGCCGTAATCCGGCATCGAGGCGGTGTCGAACAGCACTTCGCCGCCGGCGACATAGGCATGGCCGCGCTCGATCAACTGCCTGATCAGCGACAGCATGTCGGCCTTGCCGTCAGCGCGGGGCGCGACGAACTCGGTGGCGCGCGGCTCGAAGGTCGGCTCCAGGCAGCCTAGCGCCGCGACGTCCTTATGGTACTGGTCGGCGGTCTTTTCGGTGACCTTGCGGATCGCGTCGTTGAGCGTGAGCTTCCCTGCTTCGATCTCCGCGCCGAAATCGCGAAGCGCCCGGGCGTTGATCTTGTCGTCGACATCCGTGATGTTGCGCACATATGTGACGTGGTTTTCGCCGTAGAGTTGGCGCAGCAAACGGAACAGCACGTCGAAGACGATCGCCGGCCGCGCATTGCCGATATGGGCAAAGTCGTAGACGGTCGGGCCGCAGACATACATGCGCACGTTCAGCGGATCGATCGGGATGAATCGTTCCTTCGTCCGCGTTAGCGTGTTGTAGAGGCTGAGGCCCCTCGATGCGTCAGACATGCGTGCCCTTCCGAATCCCTTGGACTTGAATGGAACCTTTCTTGCGCCAAGGCGCAAATCGGGCTCCAGCCTGCTGGCCGGGGCGTTTGTCCAATCTAGGGGAAGATAAGGCGAAAACGTCCGGACCAGCGCGAGGCTAGCCAATAATGCAAATGCCACAAATGGCGAAAGACGTTTTCATGGGCGGCTTTATCGCGCCCGCAGGTGTTGCAGTCAAGTCGCTCAACTCGGGAAAGATGTCGTCGGATCACAGGTAAAGACGGGCCGAAACATTTTATTAAACATGTCGGCACAGTGATGAAACATTCGCCGGCTAGACCCGCCGGGTGTCACGATTTGGTCCGAATCGACCGGCAAACGCGGGACACGAAAACGTTACCAGGGAAGAGAACAATGCCACGAAGCAAACAGGAACAGAGCCGACCGGCGCAACAGCCGCTCACCAAGCACTACCGGGCGATCGGCCCGGCGGCCATCGTTGCAGCCCTTCTTCACACTGCGAAGAAGAAGAAGCCGGCGCAGAAGATCGTTTCGCCGCGCGCCGCCTGAAAGGGCGCGACCGGCGCGGTCTTCGACCATAAGGCGCCGGTAATGAGGGCGACGCCCAATGCGTGCCCTGGAGATGAAGGCCTCCGGAAGCAGCTTTCGCTAGAACAGGGTCATCTGGTTATCGTCCGCGCCGGGTTTCTGGCGCCTGACCCTCTCGGGCTGTGGCCCGACGGCGCCCCGCTCCTGAATCTCCGGCCCGGTGTTGGCGACCTTGTTGACGAGGTCGGAAACCGGGATCGCCTCGAAGAAATCGGGCTCGGCGGGCTTCAACAGATCGAGCACGTCGCGCGGCTCCTGCGTGCGGCAATCCAGCCAGCGGGCGAAGTCGCGCTCCTCGATCACCACCGGCATGCGGTCGTGAATATGGGCGATGCCGGCATTGGCGCGCGTGGTAAGAATCGCACCGGTATCCATTTCGGAGCCGCCCGGCTCGGCATAGGTTTCGACCAGGCCGGCGAAGGCGATCACCCCGCCGCGCTTCGGCCGGATCCAGTAAGGCTGGCCCTTCGTGCTGCCCGACTGCTGCCATTCATAGAAGCCGGAGGCCGGCACCAGGGCGCGGCGGTGGCGCATGGCGGTCTTGAACGAGGCCTTTTCCAATACGCCTTCCGAGCGGGCGTTGAAGAGCAGCGGAAACTCTTTCGTGTCCTTGACCCAGGCGGGTATCAGGCCCCAGCGCACCAGCATCGCCTGTCGGTCTGGCAAATTGGAGCCCGGCGCGCGCGGCGGACCGGCCAGCGCCATCAGCACGGGCTGCGTCGGGGCGATGTTGTAGCGGGCCGGAAATTCCTCCAGCTCCGCCAGGCCGAGAAGGGCGGCGGTCTGGTCCGGCGTGGCGGTCAGGGCAAAGCGTCCGCACATGGATCTGGGGCTCTTCGAATGAGGCGCCACAAAAGTGGCGATGGAACCGCCGCGCTGCAACCGCTAATGCTGAGCGCGGCCAGTCGATCCACAACAGGTTGCGAGAGCATTCGACACGTCATGAAACCACGCAAGATAGTCCCGGCTGTTTCCGTCGCCGTCGTGCGCGGCAAGACTGTGCTGCTGGTCAAGCGGGCGCGAGCACCCTCGCAAGGGCTCTATGCCTATCCCGGCGGCAAGGTGGAGGCGGGCGAGACTTTGGTGCAGGCCGTCGCGCGTGAGCTCGAGGAGGAAACGGGGCTCGAGGCGAAGGACTACCGTCCGCTGCGCGACATCCATATCGACGGCAGCAGTGAGAATCACGCCGTCGACTATCTACTGACGGTGTTCGGCGCGGCCTATGTTGGCGGCGAGCCGGCGGCAAGCGACGATGCCGAGACGGCGGCCTTCTACACGCTGGCGGAAATGGCGGAGATGCCGCTCGCGGGCGACGTGTTTGAAGTTGCCGAGGAATTGCTCGGACCTGGGCAAGGCTCCAGCGGCGACCACTCACAATAGCCTTGCGGGCGACAAAATGTTTCGCCACAAAGCCTTGCTCTTCCATTGCAAGGCCCTGATGACCCGTGCCTCTCCCCTGCTCGCCGCATGCCTTGCCATCAGCATGGTGGTCACGGCGCGGCCGGCGTTGGCCACCGATGCGCCGTTCGAGCCCGGGCTGATGCGGCTCGCCGAGGTGCTGGGCTCGCTGCATTTCCTGCGCAATCTGTGCGGCGAAAAGGGCGACCAGTGGCGGGTCGAAATGGAAAAGCTGCTCGAATCGGAAAACCCGGACCCCGAGCGGCGCGCCCGCTTCATCGCCTCCTTCAACCGCGGCTACCGTTCCTTCAGCGGCACCTACACGCAATGCACGCCCTCGGCCACCGAGGCTATTGCCCGCTACATGAAGGAGGGCGAGACGCTGTCGCGCGACATCGCTTCCCGCTACGGGAACTGAGGATCAGCCCAAAGGCTGCGACTATCCGGTTGCGCACATATTTGAGGGAATCGGCTCCAATGTGACGCGCCTTATTGTGTCCGGCCGCGCCTTGGTGCAATCATCTGTTGCGCTTGTGCAACAATGTTAATGAAACGTTAGTGCGCAAATGCGGAATTAACTCAAACTGAAGGTTTTAATGCCGCAAGCCGGTCTAATCGGCTAAACTTGGCACGGATTGAGCGCAGCCTTGCTCGAAATGTAGATTTCGACCGTAAAAATGTCGTATTTACAATGACTTATCTGAGGCTGCCGACGAACGGACAGGTCAAGCCCGATCCACCGCCGGATCGCCGCTTGAAGAAGGTGGACTCGCAATGGAACATGGTGTCAGCGACATCGACGCGTTGGTCAGGGAAGAAAAGCGCCTGACCGCAGTCGAAAGCCACAGCGAAGCCTGGGCTGAAGGCTTGTCGGCTGGCATCGAGCCCGAAATCATCGCCGAAGCCGCCCTCGAAACCGCCTTTGGCGAAATGCTGCGCGCCAATGGCGAGACCTCCGCGCTTGCCCTGCTCGACCGCATGCGGGAAAAGGTGATCTCGGGCGCCTTCGAGCCGGAGCGGCTCAAGCACTAAGGCGTGTTGAGATTCAGGCCGGCCTGCAGATGTCGGTTTCCTGCGCTTCCGGCCTTCGCCGGCCGAAGCATCGATGAAATGAGGGTTGCGTGGCAGTTAAGGCTACGGCCGGCATAGGCCGGTGCCCACGTACTCAAGTACGCTCCGCTCCGGTTCTCGGTCCAGTTTGGTTGCTTCGCGCCGGTCCTCGACTCCGGCACGGCTTGACCTGAATCTCAATACGCCGTCGCCCGCGTGCTTTCTGAGCGCGACTTTTGACGGCAACGCGCGATTTGGGCATCATGCGCCGGTGCCTTAACAGCTCAACGCTGTCCGGACCGAGCGAGCCCGGGAACCATGGAGAGGCAAGGGGTGAAATTTTTATTGGCAGGCCGCCAGCGCGCCTGGGCAGTCGGCATGTGGATCGCTGCGTCCAGCCTGGCATTTCCTTTGGGCTTGTGCCTCGCCAGCACGCCATCCCACGCGCTGAGCGAGATCCAGCGCCAGGACCTGCCTTCTCCGATCACGCCGCCTGCCGGTAACGACACGGCCGTTCCGGGAACCACCGTGCCGATGCCGGTCCCGCCCGGCACCAAACCCTCCGACAACGGCCAGCCGGCCGACGATACGGACAAGAGCGAGCCCGAGGCGCCAACCGGCAGCGGCGGCATCACCAGCCCGCGCGCCGATCCGGATGCGCCGCCACCGCCGGTCGTCTACGACCTCGACAAGCTTCCCGAACCGGTCAAGCGCATGCACGGCCTGATCATCGAGGCCTGCAAGACCGGCGATATCGAAAAACTCCGGCCGCTGATCGGCTCGGGCGATTCCATGACGCAGCTGTCGCTCGGCGACATCGACGGCGACCCGATCACCTTCCTCAAGGGCCTATCCGGCGACAGCGACGGCCAGGAGATCCTCGCCATTCTGGAAGAGGTGCTCAGCGCCGGCTATGTCCATGTCGACACCGGCACGCCGCAGGAGCTCTATGTCTGGCCGTATTTCTTCGCGCTGCCGCTCGACAAGCTCGACCCCAGGCAACGCGTCGAGCTGTTCAAGCTCGTCACCGCGAGCGACTATGACGACATGAAGCAGTTCGGCGCCTACATCTTCTACCGCGTCGGCATCACGCCGACCGGTCAGTGGCTGTTTTTCGTCGCCGGGGATTGAGAGCCTTTAAGCCGGCAGCGCCTCGGAGAATTCTACCGCCCTGCCCCGGCCGGGCGAGACGATCTCGCCCTCCCACATGACCCGGTTGCCGCGCACGATGGTGCCCACCGGCCAGCCGGTGACCTGCCTGCCGTCATAGGGCGTCCAGCCTGCCTTGGAGCCTGCCTGAGCATTGGTGATGGTCTCGCGGCGCTTCAGGTCCACGACGGTGAAATCGGCATCGTAGCCCGCTGCGATGCGGCCTTTCCGCGCCATGCCGAAGATGCGCTGCGGGCCGTGGCTTGAGAGATCGACGAAGCGCTGCAGGGTGAGCCGCCCGGCATTGACGTGGTCGAGCATGATCGGCACCAGCGTCTGCACGCCTGTCATGCCCGACGGCGAGGCGGGATAAGGCTTTGCCTTCTCGGCCAGCGTGTGCGGCGCGTGGTCCGAGCCGAGCACGTCGACGATGCCCTGCGAAATACCATGCCAGACGCCGTCGCGGTGGCGCGCGGCCCGCACCGGCGGGTTCATCTGGAGCAGCGTGCCGAGCCGCGCATAGTCGTCCGCCGAGAGCGTCAGATGATGCGGCGTCGCCTCGCAGGTGGCGACATCCTTATGCTGTTCGAGGAAAAGGATCTCCTCGGCCGTCGAGACGTGCAGCACATGGATGCGCGCGCGCGTTTGTCGCGCGATGCGCACCAGGCGCTCGGTGCAGCGCAGCGCCGCGATCTCGTCGCGCCAGGCCGGATGGGACGACGGATCGCCCTCGACGCGGAGCCCAAGCCGTTCGCGCAGGCGGAACTCGTCCTCCGAGTGGAAAGCGGCACGGCGGCGTGTGTTGCGCAGGATCGAGGCGACGCCCTCGTCGTCCTCGACCAGCAGATCGCCGGTGGACGAGCCCATGAACACTTTTATGCCGGCAGCGCCCGGCAGCCGCTCCAGCTCGCCAACATCGCCGGCATTGTCGCGCGTGCCGCCGACCCAGAAGGCGAAGTCGCAATGCATGCGGTTCGTCGCGCGCCGCACCTTGTCGGCAAGGGCGGCCTCGCTGATGGTCAGGGGATTGGTGTTGGGCATCTCGAAGACGGCGGTGACGCCGCCCAGCACCGCCGCGCGGGAACCGGTTTCCAGATCCTCCTTGTGCTCCAGGCCCGGCTCGCGGAAATGCACCTGGCTGTCGACGACGCCGGGCAGGATGTGCAGGCCCTTGCAGTCGATCGTCTCGCCGGCCGACGACTGGCCGAGATCGCCTATCGCGGCGATGCGCCCCGCCCTCACGCCAACGTCGCGCCGGCCTTCGCCGTCATGGTTGACCACCGTGCCGCCTGTCAGGATGAGGTCGAAGGTGGTTGCCATGGACTGGTCCAATCTCTTGCGGGGGGAGTGAGGCCGGCTTACGTAATGACCATCATTTTTGCAAGATCAGGCCGCTCATGCCCTTTGCCCAGTTGAAAGACCGCGCGCTCATTTCCGTGTCAGGCCCGGATGCCGAGCATTTCCTGCAGAACATCCTCACGACGGATCTCGACGCGCTCGGCGCCGGCGAGGCAAAGCCAGGTGCGCTGCTTTCGCCGCAAGGCAAGATCCTGTTCGACTTCCTGATCTCGCGGGCCGGCGGCGACGGCTTCCAACTGGAATGCCGGGCCGACATCGCCGACGATTTCGTGCGCCGGCTGATGCTTTACCGGCTAAGGGCAAAGGCGGAGATTGCCAAGCAGGATCAGGCGCTTTTCACGGTTGCATGGGGCGATGATTCAACCGGCTCACCTTTCGATTCAACCGGGGCTCAATCAACGGCGCTTATCGACGCCCGCTTCCGCGATGTCGCGGTCAGGCGTGTCTACGGCGGCGCAGCGCATGATGGCGACGTCGACGCCTGGCGGGCGCTGCGCATTGCCAACGGCATCGCGGAAAGCGGTTCCGACTACCAGCTCGGCGACGCCTTCCCGCATGACGTTCTGCTCGACGAAACCGGCGGCGTCGGCTTCAAGAAAGGCTGCTATGTCGGACAGGAAGTGGTCTCGCGCATGCAGCATCGCGGCACTGCGCGACGCCGCGTTTTGATCGCCACCGCCGAGAGTCCCCTGCCCCCGAGCGGTACGGAGGTGACTGTCAATGGCCGGACCGTCGGCACTCTGGGTTCGGTAAGCGGCGGACGCGGCCTCGCCATCGCCCGCATCGACCGCGTCAAGGCTGCGCTTGATGCCTGCGATGCGATCATGGCCGGCGAGACAGCAATCATGCTCGCCATCCCGGCCTGGGCAAAATTCACCTTCCCGCAGGACGCGGTCAGCGCGGAGGAGGCCTGATGGCGGCCGACAGGGCCGGAGCGCCGCCGCGCGCCTGGCAGCGCATGCTCTCCGGCCGCCGGCTCGACCTGCTCGACCCCTCGCCGCTCGACATCGAAATTGCCGATATCGCGCATGGACTTGCCCGCGTCGCGCGCTGGAACGGCCAGACCAGCGGCGAGCACGCCTTTTCGGTGGCGCAGCATTCGCTGCTGGTCGAGGCGCTCTATGGCGAGCTGGTGCCGGCCGCGTCCGCCGAGGCGCGGCTTGCCGCGCTGCTGCACGACGCGCCCGAATATGTCATCGGCGACATGATCTCGCCCTTCAAGTCGGTGATGGGCGGCTCCTACAAGGATTGCGAGCTCAGGCTGCAGCGCGCCATCCATCTGCGTTTTTCGCTGCCGGCCGAGCTCGGCGCCGCCTTGCGCAAGGACATCAAGCGCGCCGACCAGATTGCCGCCTATTACGAGGCGACGCTGCTGGCTGGCTTCTCGACGGCCGAGGCGACCGAATATTTCGGCCGGCCGCGCGGATTTTCCGCCGACCGCTTCGACTTCACGCCACGCCCGGTGACCTGGGCGCAGGCGGCATTTCTGAAGCGTTTCACGGCGCTTGAGGCTAAGCGCCAGGCGTTTGTTGCCGCGAATTCCACTGCGTAAGAAACGCCAGCTGATAGCGATCCCGCCGAGCGCGAGCATCAACTTGTTTGCGGCTGTAGGCGCGACGTGTTTGGCGTAATTTGCTACTGACATGGCGTGCTTCGTCAATGAACAGGCAGGGCTCCGATCCTAGATTCTGGTCAAGCAAGATGAGAGGCAATCATGTTTGACCGACAGAAAAAGACAGCTCTCGTGACTGGCGCATCGTCGGGCATGGGCAAGGAAATCGCAAAGCACCTGATCCAGGACGGCTTCCAAGTCTATGTGGCCGCGCGCCAGACCGACAAGATGGAAGACCTCGCGGCGCTTGGGGCACGCCCGCTGCGCATGGATATTTCCAAAAACGAAGAGATCGACGCGGCCGTCGCCGGCATCCTCGCCGAGGTCGACGGCGTCGATGTCCTCGTCAACAATGCGGGTTTCGGGCTCTACGGGCCGGTCGAGGATATCGGCATCGACGAGGCGCGCTATCAATTCGAGGTGAACGTCTTTGGCCCGGCCCGCCTGACGCAGCTCCTGCTGCCGGCAATGCGCAGAAAGAAGGCAGGCACAATCGTCAACATCACCTCGATGGGCGGCAAGATCTATACCCTGCTCGGCGCGTGGTATCACGCAACCAAGCATGCGCTGGAAGGCTGGTCGGATAGCCTCCGGCTCGAGCTCGCTCCCTTCGGCATCAAGGTCGTGGTCGTCGAGCCGGGCCTCATCGAAACCGGATTCGGCGATGTCGTCGCGGACGGGCTTTTGAAGCGATCCGGTAGCAGCGCCTATGCAAAGGTGGCCCAAGTGGTGGCGAAGACGACGAAAGCGAGCTACGGCCATGGGCTTGGCAGCCACCCACGCGTCATCGCCGATGTGGTCTCGACGGCCGTGCGTTCGGCCAGGCCGCGGACGCGCTACGCCGCCGGCAAATATGCAAAAATGATGATCGGCGTCAGGAAGTGGTTGGGCGATCGCATGTTCGACCGGCTTATCCTCAGCCAGATGCGGTGAACGGCGCAGGGCTCTGCGACCAAAGGAGACCGGGCATGAGCGGCGTCCCAGGCGACAAATGCAAGGTGCCTCGTGCATTCTGGCGCGCCGTGGAGCGTCTTGGCCTGCCCGCGTCGGCTGTGTTGCGGCAGGCCCGCCTTCCCGTCACCCTTCATCTCAACGATCAGGCCTTCGTCACGACCGCGCAATATTTCGCGCTGTGGAGGGCCCTCGAGGAACTCTACGCGAAACCGGCTCTAGGCATCCGGCTGGTCGAGGTCGCCGACACCGCGATCCACCCGCCCTCCACGCTCGCCGCGTTCCACGCGCGGAACTATCGCGACGGCATCGCCCGGATTGCTCGCTTTAAACGACTTTGCTCGCCCGAGCAGTTGCATGTTGCCGACGAGAACGGCGAATGCACGATAAGTTCCGAGTGGCTTTACGCCAACGAGCCGACGCCTGCAGTCGCCACCGACGTCGCCTTTACCTTTCTCGTCGAGCTCGGCCGGCGGGGAACGGGGCAGCATCTTGTCCCCCTCCGAGTCGACGTCACGCGTCCCGACGATAAGAGCGGCGCGCATCGGAGCTATTTCGGATGTCCGGTCCGCTACAGGGCAGCGCGCGACTTGCTGGTCCTGCGTTCCGTCGATCTCGATCGTCCCTTTCCAGGCCACAACCCCGAGCTTCTCGACATCCTCACGCCCGCGCTTGCCGCCGCACTCGGTGAGCTTAGCGCGCAAAGCTCGATCAGTGAGCAGGTGAAGGTCGTATTGAAGCGAAGCCTGGCAAGCGGCAGGCCGGAGCTTTCCGACATTGCGCGCGAGCTTGGGATGAGCGAACGCACGTTGCAGCGGCGCATCACTGAGGAGGGCAAGAGTTTCCGCGAGCTCCTCGTCAACGCGCGCCAGGAACTCGGCCGGCAACTTTTGTCGGATCCTTCGGCCGATATTGATGAGGTAGCTTACCTGCTCGGCTATCAGGACGCGAGTTCCTTTTATCGTGCCTTCCGCGAATGGGAGGGCACAACTCCCAATCGTTGGCGGGAACTCCATTTCGACGGCTTGCAACCGCAAGCTTCGGGCAGCTTACTGCAATAGCCAGGGGCTGGCCGGCGGCATGTCGCTTCGGCGTACACAACAAATCGGCGCAGCCGGCCATGGTTACGCATCGGCCGGATCTTCGGCCATGCTGTGATTGCTAACCGCGAGAACGCTAAATTAACCGCAGGCCGCGACAGTACCGTGTTCAGTCACGGTCAGCAGGCGCGCTCATGCCCGTCGCTCATGTCAAGGCTGGTTCGGCCGCAGCCAAGCGGAAAGCAACAGGTATTGGCCCGGCTCGACGAATTGCCGAGGAACTGCGCGCGCAAAACGAGCGCTTTTCGGCCGCCGTCGAGAACATGTCGCACGGCCTGTGCATGTTCGATGCCGACGAGCGCATGATCATCTGCAACCGCAACTACATCGACCTCTTCCGCCTTGACGCCAGGGTCATGAAGCCGGGCATCCGCTTCTTCGACATCCTGCAGCACAGCGTCGATATCGGCATCGCCTCGCAAAGCGCCGAGGAACTCTACGCCGTCCGCAAGCCCTATATCGACGGCGCCAACCCCTCGATCTATGAGGAGACGCTGGCCGACGGGCGCATCATCGTCATCTCGCACCGGCCGCTCGCCTCCGGCGGCTGGGTGTCGATCTACGAGGACGTGACCGTGCAGCGTCGCGCCGAGAAGGAGCTGAAGGAGCAGCACCGCCGCTTCGACGCCGCTTTGGCCAACATGTCGCAAGGCCTGCTGATGTACGACGCCGACGGCAAGATGATCGTGCGCAATCAGCGTTTTCTGGAACTCTACAACGTCTCAGAGGCGGATATCCCGTTTGGAACGACGCATCGCGACGCGCTCGAACGGCTGCTCGAACTCGGCATCTATACCAAGCTCGACGTCGCCAGCGAAGTCGCCAAGACCGAAGCCTGCCTGCAGGCGGGGAAGATGCATTCGACTTACCGCTATCTATCCGACGGCAGGACGTTCCTCGTCGTACGCCAGCCGATGGGCGGCGGCTGGGTGGTGACCTTCGACGATGTCACCGAGCGCCGCCGCGCCGAGGAGCGCATGACGCATCTTGCGCATCACGACACGCTGACCAACCTGCCCAATCGCTCGATGTTCCGCGAGCGGCTCGACCAGGCGCTGAGCGAGGTCAAGATCGCGCCGCTGGCGATCTTCTCGCTCGACCTCGATCGCTTCAAGGCCGTCAACGATACCTTCGGGCACCCGGCAGGCGACTGGCTGCTGAAATGCGTGGCCGAGCGCCTGCGGCGTTGCCTGCGCAGCGACAAGGACGTGGTTGCGCGTTTCGGCGGCGACGAATTCGCCATCATCCAATTCAACATCAAGGCTGGGGCCGATGCCGAAAAGCTGGCAAAACGCATTGTCGAGGTGATCGGCAAGCCTTATCGCGACAAGGGCCGCGAGATGCATGTCGGCGTCAGCCTCGGCATCGCGCTCTATCCCGCCGACGGGGAGGATGCCGACACGCTGCTCACCAATGCCGATATGGCGCTCTACCGGGGCAAGAGCGAGGGTCGCAACATCTACCGTTTCTTCGAGCCGGGCATGGACGCCATGGTCCGGGAACGCCTGGCGCTCGAAGCCGATCTCGAAGCCGCACTCCCGAGGCGCGAATTCGAGCTGGACTACCAGCCGATCCTCGACATCGCGTCCGGCGACATCGTCGGTGCCGAGGCGCTGATGCGCTGGCGCTCGCCGTCGCGCGGGCTGGTGCCGCCGCAAGACTTCATCGCGGCGGCCGAGGAAACCGGCCTGATCGTGCAGTTGGGCGACTGGGCGCTGCGCAAGGCCTGCGGCGTGGCGGCGGGCTGGCCGCAGGACATGCGCATGGCGGTCAATGTCTCGGCGGCCCAGATCAAGAGCGGCGGCTTCGCCCGCAGCGTGATTGCGGCGCTCGCCTTTTCCGGCCTGGCAGCCGGCCGGCTGGAACTCGAAATCACCGAGACGGTGATGATGGACGAGAGCGAAACGGTGCTGAGGACACTCGGGCAACTGCGCGGGCTCGGCGTTCGCATCGCGCTCGACGATTTCGGCACCGGCTATTCCTCGCTCGGCTATCTGCGGCGCTTCCCGGTCGACAAGATCAAGATCGACCGCTCCTTCATCCACGATCTCGACAATCGCGACACGGCGGCGATCGTGCGCACCGTGATCGGGCTTGGGACCGAGCTCGGCATCACCGTCACCGCCGAAGGCGTCGAGACCGAAGCGCAGCTCGACATGCTGCGCAAGGCCGGCTGCGGCGAGGCGCAAGGTTTTCTGATCGGCGTGCCGGCCAAGGCAACCGAGATGAGCCGGCTGCTGCGCTTGCAGGAAAAGCTCCGCCGATCCGGCTGACGCCAAGCAACCGTCAGCGCAGCGTCTCGATGTATTTCTCGTGGAAGCTGACATAGCCGGACTCGACCACCTCGAGATGCCGCGCGATCAGCCGATGGAATGCCGGCAATTGATGGAACGGCACGCCGGGATAGGCGTGGTGCTCGGCATGGTAAGGCATGTTCCAGGCGAGCTTGCGGACGAACCAGTTGGTCAGCGTCGTCCTGGTGTTTTCGAGCATGTTGGCGACGAAGGGGCAGCGGCCATGCTCGGCCAGCAGATAGAGCCTGAGGAAGGGCTGCCCGAGCAGCGCCGGCACGATCCAGACATAAAGCAGCACGCTTGCCTTGAACCAGACGGCAAGCGCGAGGACCACGACATAGAATGCGATCATCGCCCGCGCCTCGGCCTGCACTTTCGGCAGACCCTTCGGCGGCACATAGCTGTCGCGGCAGCGGCCGTTGGCATTGGTGTAGAGCGTCTTGAAATGCCCCCACCACACCGGCAGGCCCGAGACATGGACGAAATATTGCCGCAAGGTCTCCGGCTTCGGGAAGGCCAATTCCGGATCGTTCTCGGGATCCTGGGTGAAGCGGTGATGGGCGAAATGAAAGTAGCGGAACCAGTCGGCGGGCAGCGCGATCGCCAGGCTGCAGAGGCGCGCGACGGCATCGTTCAGCCACTGCGTCTCGAACGCCGTCCTGTGCACGGTCTCGTGCAGCAGCGTGAACAGGAACACGATCAGGATGCCCTGCGGCAGCATCAGAACCGGCCAGAACGACACCTTGGCCACGATCAGCGCGCCGAGGACGACGATGGCGCCGAGATGGAGGGCGAACTGGAGGAGACCCGGCCAGTCCGACTTGCCGGTCAGCCTGCTGCGCTCCTCATTGCTCAGCGAGGCGATGACGTCCCGGTGGTCAATGGTTTCGGTGCGGTCGATGGCATTCATGACGCTACCGTACCGCAGAAAGAAACCTTTCGAAAAACGAGGAATTCTGCAAAATAGATAAGCTCACCTTATCTTTCGGATCGCCATGGTCGCACTTCCATCGCTGAGAGGACTGCAAGCCTTCGAGGCGGCGGCGCGCACGGGCAGCTTCGCCGCGGCGGCGGAAGAGCTGTCGGTCTCGGCGGCGGCCGTCAGCCAGCTCATCCGCACCGTCGAGGAGCAGGTGGGCCGCAAGCTGTTCCATCGCGCAAACCGCCGCGTCGTGCTCACCGAGGCCGGCGTCGAGATGCTGCCCAGGCTCACCATGGCCTTCCAGGAAATCGGCAGCGTGGCGCGCGATGTCGGCGGCGATGCGTTCCGGCCAAGGCTCGTCATCTCGGTGCCGCCTTCCATGGCGTTGGGCTGGCTTTCCGAACGCCTCGCCGGCTTTGTCGCCAGCCACGGCGCCGCGGATATCTCGCTCAGGGGCGAGGACGACCCGGTGCCGTTCGACCGTGAGCTGATCGACATCCGGCTTTCCTACGGCCCGCACTATCGCGAGCACCCGACCGAGGAGATCGTTAGGGACGCCGTCTATCCCGTCTGCGCGCCGGGCCTTGCCGGCGCAATCAGGTCCGAAAGCCTCGCCGGCCTGCCGCTGATCCACACCGACTGGGGACCGACGGGTGCTGCCTTTCCGTCCTGGCGCAACTGGTTCGAGGCGGCCGGCATCGAGCCAGGGCGGTTGGCCCAGCGCGGCCTTTCCGCCAACTCGTCGCGGGCAGCACTCGACCTGGCTATTTCAGGGCTAGGCGTGGCGCTGGCACAAGGCATCTATTGTGCCCCGGCGCTGGAAGACGGCAGGCTGGTGCGACCCGTGGGACGGGCGATCACACTGCGCCAGTCCTACTGCCTGACCATTCCGGAACGCAGCGCGAGACGCGATGTCGTGGCGGCGTTCCGCGAATGGCTGATCAGGGAATGCGTGCGCGCGGTCAAATCTCCGGCGCTCACACGCAGTACGGCTGCAAAAAGTGCACCGTCACCGATTTGATTTTTCCGCGCGGTGATCGCCAATGTCGATTTCAGTTGAACGAAGCAGGAGATTTTTATGTCGCTCGAACTCATCAACCCGGATGATTTGCCAGTTCCAGAGATGTACACGCAGGTTGTCGTCGCGACGGGATCCAAGCTGGTATTCGTCTCAGGTCAGCAGCCCGAAGACATACACGGCAAGCTCGTCGGGCATGGTGATTTTGCGGCGCAAGCGCGCCTGGCATTCGGCAATCTCGGCCGAGCGCTCAGTGCGGCAGGTGCACGGCCTGAGCACGTTTGCAAGATCACAATCTACATTGTCGATTATAAGCGCGATGAACACGTTCCGATCATCGAAGAAGCGCAGATTTCGCTGTTTGGAGATCACAAACCAGCGAATGTGGTGGTCGGGGTAGCGATAATGTCCCCGGGCTATCTCATAGAGGTGGACGCGATAGCGGTCATTGACGAGGCCATCAGAAGCTAGCTGCCGATCATCGAAAAGCTATACGGTGACGGCGCGCTAAGCGAACCACGGTGGCAGTGCGCTAATCTCCTTTCGCTTCCTGAATTTTTCAAAGGTGCCCGGCCAACGCCGCGACCATGTCCTTGCTGGTTGCCACCGGGACGATCTCGAACTCCACCAGGTCGGCCCATTCGACGACCCAGCGCTGCAGCAGCGTGACGTCATCGGCCTCGACCAGCAGGAAGCAGCGGCTCATGTCGCCGGCGATCCAGCTGTGGTGCACGGTAAGCTCGTCGGGCTTCAGCCGGCCCTTGTCGCGGAAGCGGCGGTAGATGTCCTTGCGGTCGCAGCCGCTAAAATCCTCGATCACGAAAAACAGCACCTTTGCCCCCATTCGAGCTTCTAAAGCGCGTCGCAATCCTTCAGATTCGCTCCATGCGCTTTAGGTTTTTGATTTTACGCATGTCTTTATCCCGAAACCGGTTCCCACTTTCGGGAGACATGCTTCTATCGTTCCAGGCGCTCCAGGAACCATTGCGTCAGCCGTACCCAGAGCTCGTCCTTCTCGCCGGAATCCTCCCAGCCGTGATCGAGATTGGGGTTGTCGTTGACCTCGATGACGAAGACGCCGTCCTTGGTCTCCTTGAGATCGACGCCGTAGAGCCCGTCGCCGATGCATTTTGCCGCCTTGACCGCCGTCTCAACGACATGCGGCGGCGTCTGCTTCAGCGTGAAGGTTTTTATCCCGCCCTGATCGGGCTTGCCGTTGGCCTTGTGGTTGACGATCTGCCAGTGCTTCTTCGCCATCAGATAGTGCACGGCAAACAGCGGCTGGCCACCAAGCACGCCGACGCGCCAGTCATATTCGGTGGGGATGAATTTCTGCGCGATCAGCAGATCGGAGTCCTCCAGCCACTCTGTCGCGAGCTTGGTCAGCTCAGCCAGATTCTCGCATTTCTTGACGCCGCGCGAGAAGGATGAGTCCGGGATCTTCAGCACCAGCGGGAAGCCCAAGGTCTGAGCCGCGAGCTCCAGATCGGAGGTGCCGGCAATCATCACCGTCGGCGGCACCGGCACCTTGTTGTAGGTCATCAGCTCGTTGAGATAGACCTTGTTGGTGCAGCGGATCATCGACAGCGGATCGTCGATCACCGGCATGCCTTCCTGCTGGGCGCGGCGCGCGAAGCGGTAGGTGTGGTTGGAGATGGAGGTGGTCTCGCGGATGAACAGCGCGTCGTAGTTGGCGAGCTTGGCCAGGTCCTTCCTGGTGATCGGCTCGACCTCGACGCCCATCTTCTCGGCGATCCGCGCCCAGTAGCGCAGCGAGGAAATTTCCGACGGCGGCAGTTCCTCATGCGGATCGACCAGCGTCGCAAACGTATAGCGCGACGGCGTGCGGCCCTTGGTGTCGCGCCATTCGCGGTTGGTGTAGGTCTCCAGGCACTGCAGGAAGAAGGCTTCCTCTTCGTCGGTCATGCGGGCGAGCGGCAGGAAGCCGATCTTGCGGATCGAGGCCCATTCGGCGCTGTCCTTGATATGGACCTCCAGCGCCGGCGCGCGGAACCAGTCGAACAGCAGCTTGGTGAAGCGATCCCACACTTTCGACGGTCCGATGCCGAAGAAGACCGCGACCTTGGACGGAAAGGTGCCGCCGAGATCCTTGCGGCATTTGTTCAGCGCCAGCTCGAGTTCCGGCAGCGCGTGCTCGTAGAGCTTGCGCTCCGAGAGATCGATCATGGTCTCGACGGTCGGGATCACCTTGTGGCCACGCGAGCCGGCGAGCAGCGAGGCGTAATAGCCGCGGCTCTGGTAGCCGTAATTGTTCGACAGGTTGATCACCTTCGGCCGCTGGCCGCGAAACAGCGCCGGATGCGCGAGATAGTCGCGGTTGGTGATGATCTTGTGCGGCGTCGCCACCTGGTCGAGATCGTTCTGCCTGCCTGTAAGGATGACCCAGGTCATTGTTTCAGCGTTTTCCCAGAGTGATGGCGGCGCGCAACCCGTCGCGGCCGAACTGCGCCATGTTCATGAAGATGCCATAGGGCACTGGAATGTTGGCGGCGTCGAGGATCGTTTCCTGCCTTTCGTCCTCGACCCAGGGATCGTGGATAAGGATATGGTCGCCGTCATCGCCGATGGCGAGCACCCAATGCGGCACCTTCTTGCCGAACATCAGGAAGCCGCTGATCAGCACCAGCACCAGCTTGCCCTCGCCAAGGGCCGAGCGGATATCGTCGATGCCGAACGGACGATAATTGACCGGGATGCCGTAAAGTTCCGCGCGGCGACGGAAGTCGACCTGGGCGAGCTCCATCACCCGGCGCTTGTCCTCGCTGCGCACCGACTGCAGGAAGAGCGCGCCGTGGAAGGAGACGAAGATCTCGGCAGCTAGCCCGCTTTCATAGCCGGCAACCGCCAAGCCGAAAGGCTCGCAGCCGCCCGGTCCCGACATCATGAAGACGGTGGTCGCCTCACGCCACAGGCGGATCTCCATGACCGGATCGGGCACGAAGCCGCGGTCGAAATTGGCCATCGCCATCATCAGGCAGCACGGGCCGCAAGTGAACTCGCAGGTCTGCTGGTAGAACGGCACTTTGGTGCTGGTCGGGACATCGCCGCGCAGCGTCTTTTCGTAACGCAGCGCCGTGGCACCGTCCTCGTAATAGCCCGGCTCGCGGCCGATTTTTCGGTAGCCTGCCTGCTCGTAGATGCCGATGGCGCGCTGATTGTCCTCGCGCACCTCGAGCCGCAGCATCATGCGATCGTGCTCGTAAGCCGCCTCCTCGGCCGCGGCCAGCAGTTGGCGGCCGATGCCGAGGCGGCCGAAGAAAGGACCGACGGCGATGGAATAGAGCCGGGCCACGCCGCTGCCCTTGCGAAACAGCACCACCGCGTAGCCGGCGACATGGCCGTCATTCTCGGCCACCAGCATCTCGGCGGTCTCGCGCTCGATCAACTGGCGAAAGGAGCGACGCGACAAGCGGTCGCTTGAGAAAACAGCCTTCTCGATGGCGGCGAGGTCATCGACGTCTGACGCGCGGGCCTTGCGGATCTCGGCAGGCATGCGGGCTTTGGGAGAACCTCGATTGGATTTAAGGAAAAACGGCCCCGGTCAACAAGCGACACCCGGCCGAAGCGCCGGTATTCATCAAGCGCTATCGCTCCTTGATTAGGGCCGAATTGTGACAGGTTCCGCGGTGGTAAGGAAGCGCGAATTGTTTGAACAGGATCGCTGTTCGGACGGCCTCCGGCTGCGCAAAAACGCAGCCGGGTTCAGCTCGAAATGCCGGCGAGAAGCTGGCCATAGGCGCTCTTGGCGACGTCCGACAGGCGCTCGCGCGGCAGCGAGCCGACGACGGCGCAGCCATAGCCTTTATCCAGCCAATAGACTGCCTGGGGTCCGTCCGCTTCCGCCGAGTAAGTGCCCTTGGCGGCCTCGGACGATTCGGCGGTGACGAAGAGCGAGATGCGCTCGCCCTTGGCGTCCTCGTAAAGCAACATCGCGGCTTTGCCGTGCTCGCCGGAAGGCAGCAGCCGCCCACCGACGAGCTCGAAGCCCTGGGCCACGAGATCGGGCGCCACCAGCTTCAGCCCAACCCGGTTGGACAGCCAGGTCTGCAGATGGTCCTTGTCGCTTGCCGGCACCTCGACCGCATGACGCTTCTCGGCGGCGTAGATGACATGGGCGGCGATTGCCTGCTCGACGAGCTGGTCGTCGCTGTTGTCGCTTCGGCCGATGCCGTCGATGCCGGCGACATAGCCACTGATGCCGCCAACCATCAGCACGACGGCGGCGGCCGCCGAGAGCCACCAGCGCGAACGCCAGGCGGGCCCCCGCGCCGGCGCTTCGCCAAACACCGCCTGCCTCAGCCTTGCCGGCACGGGTTCGTCCATCACGCCGGCCAAGGCGGCGCGGAGCGCCGCGTGGTCGGCGATATAGCGGGCGCTCTTCGCCTTCATCTCGGGATTGGCCTCGAGCCAGGCGTCATAGGCCATGCGCTCCTCGCCCGGCAGCTCGCCATCGAGGGCCATGTGGATATCGCGTTCAGTGAAATCGCGCCGGGTCATCGCTCGACTATCCTTATAGAGCGGCGGCGCGAGGAGTCGTCCAGCAGGCCGCGCAGTTCCTCGCGGCCGCGCGCTATGCGCGACATCAGCGTGCCGGCCGGCACGCCGAGAATATTGGCGGCCTCGGCATAGGAAAAGCCTTCAATGGCGACCATGACCAACGCCGCGCGGCGATCGGGGCTGATCGCCTGCAGCGCGTCCATGATCTCGCGCGAGGCGACGGTCTCGACCTGATCGGCGGGCGCGGACTGGGCTTCGCCGGCTTCGAGAGGCAGCATCGCCGCCTCACCGCGCCGGTTCACCTTCCGCATCTGGTCGATGAACAAGTGATGCATGATCGTAAACAGCCACCTCCTGGGGCTTTCTCCAGTCTGCCAGTTGTCGAGCCGCACAAGCGCCCGCTCCAGGCAGTCCTGGACGAGATCGTCGGCGGAATCGCGGTCGCGCAGCAGCGAACGCGCATAGCGCCGCAGACGCGGTATCTCGCTCAGGATCGCTGCCTTCTTGTCGTCCATGACCGCTTGTTTCGAGGTCGTTTTCCATCCGATTGAACGCGCCTTCCCGGCGCGGCGCAAGCAGCCAGCGCGAAGCGGACCACCCGCTCCGGTACCCAAGCACCTTAACAACGCCGGCGGATGGCTGTTTATTCCCAATTCAAAGGCAAGGGCCTTGAATAACATAGTTACGCACGATACGTATAATACGTAAACTACGTATGAGGTGACTGATGAAGCAATTCACCTTTTCAGATATGAACCGCGCGTCCGGCGAAATCCTGGAAACGGCGATGATCGAGCCTGTCGCCCTCACAAAACGCGGCAAGGAGAAGCTGGTCATACTGTCAGCCAAGCAATACCGGCAACTCGTCGCCTCGCCTCGTGCCGTCGCCTACACGCTCGAAGATGCGCCGGATGAGGTCCACGACGAACTTATGTCGGGTTTGGAGTCCATCATAACCGGCGAAAAGCCGGATGCTTAAGCCCGGCGATCTGCTTCGATACTATTATCTATGGGCGCGTCAGGCTGACGTTGGCGAAGAATCCGGCCGCAAAGCACGACCCGTCTGTATCGTGGTCAGAACGCCAACTACGCCGGCCGCGTTGTTCCTATTTCCGCTCACCTCGCAGAGGCCAGATCGGTCGCGAACCCATATTGCTATCAGTGAGATCGAGTGCCGCAGGGGTGGCCTCGACTTTCCGTCATGGTTGATCCTCGACGAATATAATCGCGTACGGATGGACGAAGCTTACGATCTCGTCACGACGAAGCCGATCGGTTCTTTCAGCCCGGCATTTGTTCGCAAGATTGCGGGTCTCATCAAGGAGGCTGCCGGACAGCGCCGCCTGCGCGGCGTAGTCCGAAGATAGCGGGTTGTCACCTCTCTCTCGCCGCCCTGGTCAGCAGCCGCTGGTAAAACAGCCCGATGCCGATCAGCACTGCGCCCAAGCCGATGAAGGACAAGGCGCGCAGTACGCCTTCCAGCTCCGACATGTCGAAGAGGAAGACTTTCAGCACCGCCACCGCGATCAGCACGGCCGAGGCGATGCGCAGCACCTGCGACCGCAGCCAGACGCCGGCGGTGAGCAGCGCCACGCCGATGACCAGCCAGAGCGCCGAATAAGTGTAGGTCTCGAGCTGGCCGAGCCCGCTCCACAGGCCGATGAACTCGCCCTTGAACAGGCGCCGGACCGACAGCGTCGCATAGGCGAAGGCGAGCAGCGACGCGACCAGCGCCAGCATCGCCGCATACCACCGCGGGCGCTTGTCGCGGACATAAAGCGCCAGCGCACCGGCGGCGACAGCCGGCAGCAGATAGGCGAGGAACAACAGGTTGAAGAACGGAATGGTGCCGGTCGATTCATCCGTCACCAGCGGGTTCAGCACCGCGAAATGCTGGATGACGATCAAGCCGGCGGAGATCACGCCGGCGGCCATCGAGCCATAGCGCAGCACCGAGCTCGGCGAGCGCAGATCGATGGCGACGAGGATGGCGCCGGCGCCGAGCGCGATCAGCGTGTAGATCGCCTGTTCGGCAAGGGTGACGGGGCCGGTGTCGATGACGCCGCCATGCATGGCGTGGCGCACCAGCATCGCAACGGCAAGCAGTGCGAACAGCGCCGAGGCCGCCTCCATGGCAAGCCGCGGCCGGCCGTTGGTGGTGCGCGCGAGCTGCCAGGCGGCGAAGCCGAAGGCGAGCGCCGGCACGCCATAGCCGGGCAGCAGCCAGTTGAAGACCGGCGTTCTCGACAGCGCCGCCGCACCGACGATGGTCGGATCGAAGGCGACGCGCACGAGCACGGCAACCGCCGCGCCCACCGCGAGCCAGCCCAGCACCGGATAGGAGCGCCAGCGTGTGGCAAGCGCCGGCACGACAGCGGCGGCGCCAAGCAGCACCGTCGTCCAGCCGGACCCGAAGGCCATGTGCAGCATCAGCAGCCCGGAAACGCCGGCGCCGGCGAGCGCGAAGGACACCGCCGGACCGCCACTGAGTGGCGGTTCCTCGCCACGAGCGATCCACTCGCCACCGGCGGAGAAAAGGAGCGCCAGCAGCAGGGCCGGCAACGCGTAGCCGAGATCGTGATCGATATCACCGAAGGTCAGCCAGAGCGCCGTAAGCACGACCAGCGGCGCAATCACGCCCCATGCCGCCCAGGACGCAGCACGAACGTGTGCCGCGGCCGCGAAGCGGCGCGCGGCCCAGAAGCCGGCGGCGATGAAGATAACGCCGAGCGCGACGCCGATGCGGAAGGTCAGCGTGTCGGACGTCGCCAGCGGTTCCGCGCCCAGGCCGACATCCAGCGCATCGGCGCCGATGGTGGCGGGCGGGATGATGCCGAGATAGATCAGCACCGTCGCCAGGCCGGCGGCGAAGACCAGCGGCAGCGCGCGCGGCCGGTAGAGCGCCGCCGCCACAAGGGCTGCAAGCAGCACCGCGCCATGCAGGGCATCGCCCGCCTTGGCAAACACCGGATCGACCGACAGCCCGAGCGCGGTCAGCGCAACGAAGAAGCCGGGCGCGATCGAAGGCCAGTCGAAGCCCGGCTCCACTTCATCACGCCGACTAAGCCAGACGAAGGTGAGGACGGCGAGCGTCGCCAGGCTGATGAACAGCACCGCGGCAAGGTTCACCTCCGGCGCATCGGTCATGTAGAGGATGGTCCAGATGCCGGTGCCGGCGAAGGCCGCCGCGACAAGCGCCTTCCAGTCGCGGATGCGGGCTATCGCGGCAGTGGCGGCAAGCACGATCGCCAGATAGACGAACAGCGCCCAAGGATTGGGCGCTTGCGAAGCGACGAGCGCCGGCGTGACCATGGCGCCGACGAGGCCGATGCCGGCCAGCGCCAGGCCGTGGACCAGCGAGGCGGCGATGGCCGCGACGCCGATGGCGCCGAGCAGCGTGAAGGCGAGCGCCGGACCGATGAAGCCATAGATGCCGTGCGCGGCATAGACGGTGCCGAACAGGATGAAGGCGCCGGCCGCTGTCAGGATCGACGGGATATAGGCGCCAGCCGCACCTTGCACCGGCACCCTGAAGCCAGTGCGGCGGATGAACTCGGCGCCGCCGACCAGAACCAGGCCGAGAATGCCGGCCATGGCGAGGCGCACGCCGGGGCCGAAGATGCCGGCCTCGATCGTGTAGCGGATCAGGAACAGGCCACCCAGCGCCAGCGCGACGCCGCCGACCCAGACCGCCCAGCGCGTGCCCAGCGCCGTCTCGACATCGCGCGCGGCCATTGCAGGCGCAGCCGCTTCGGCCGGCGCGGCAGGTTGCGCCGATTGTGCCGGCTCCGCGGGTTCGGACGGAGTCCCCCCGCCCGCTTGGGCCGGTGCCTCGGCTCTTGGAGCATCGGGCGTCGTGGCAGCGGCTTCGTCCGGGGCGGCTTCAGTTGCCGGCGGCGCGGCAAACGTGACCGCTGCGACCGGCGCCTCGGCTGGCGCGCCTTCCGTCGCCTCGCCCGTCTTGGGCGTGGGCTGCGGAACACCCGAAAGGACCAGGCTGCGCAGGGCGCCAAGCTCGCGCTCGATCAGGCCGATGCGGGTTTGCTGGCGTGAAATGATGACGAATAAAGCGATGACGGCGGCAATGGCAATCAGGCTGAAAAACATGGCGGTTTCCCCTCAAAACCGTGCCAGTCGTGGCCGACAAATGCGGCAATGAGACGGCTATCGAAATCAGCGCCTTGCCGGCCTGCAAGGTCGAGCATGTTTCGGCGCCTGGAGCAATTCCAGGAAAAGTGTGTAGCGGTTTTCCGCCCGGAATTGCGTAAAAAAGAGTTGGAGCGGTTCAGCGATTTCTGCCAGACGCTGAACCGCTTCAACACCAGCAACTTGAGGCTTTATCCAATGGCGATACGTCCAAACGGCTGAGACTCGGGCCGAGAAACTACCTGCCGCCGGCCGCGAAATACTCGTGCTATTCTTACACGCTGGAACAGCCAAGAGGATAATCGATGCCGCAACGAAGCGCAGGCCTGCTGATCTACAGGCGAACCGCCGGTGTGTTCGAATTTCTGCTGGTCCACCCCGGCGGACCGTTCTGGGCAAGGAAGGACGAAGGCGCCTGGTCGATCCCGAAGGGGCTGATCGGCGACAAGGAAGATGAGCTTCAGGCCGCCCGCCGCGAGGCCGAGGAAGAACTCGGCATCGCCATCAACGGTGATTTCCAGCCCGTCGGCAGCTACAAGCAGTCGGGCGGCAAGGTCGTGATCGCCTGGAGCGTCGAAAAGGACATCGATGTAGATGCCGTCAGGAGCAACACATTCACCATGGAATGGCCGCCGAGATCGGGCGCCATAAGGGAATTTCCCGAAGTAGACAAAGCCGGCTGGTTCTCGCTTCCCGAAGCCGGGCTCAAGATCCTGAAGGGCCAGCGCGCAATCCTCGACGATTTTCTGGGACGGCGGGGCGCCGATTAGCTGCTCGCCCTATCCGCCGGCTATCGCCTTCGCCGCCGCCTGATGCCGGCGCAGTGCGGCGAGGAAGCCGGCACGGGCGTCGGGCGGCTCCAGGCCGCGCGGCTCATAGACATGGCGGGTGAAGAAGAAGCCGGTCAGCCGGAAGGCGTCCTCCAGCGCCGCTTGATCGGCGCGCAGGCCGGAGCCGCGCTGCAGGAAGGCAGGCAGCGCCAGCATCTTGTCGCGCCAGGGCTCGCCCGCGGCGCGCGAGACCGCGCGTCCGGATTTCGGCGAGACATAGGCGAGGTCCTGCCGCGTGCCGGTCGCGGCGCATTGGCTGAGATCGAGGCCGAAGCCGAGCTCATCGAGGATCAGCAGTTCGAAGCGCGCCACCAGCTCGCCCGCGGCATCGGCATCGTCGAGATGGGAGATCATCACGGCAAGAGCCTCGTAGAGGCCGCCATGGGCATCGCGCTCGGGCAGAAGCCTGAGATGCGCGGCCATGGTCTGCAGCCCGTAGACGGCGACGGCGCTGTCCATCAGCCGGGCGGCGTTCATCTCGATCGCCTCGGCCTGGAAGACGCCGAGATGCTCGTCGAGCCGCGCCCGCCACAGAAGGTCGACGCGATTGCCGGGCTGCAGCACCGGCTGCTGCTTGCGCGAGCGGCCGCCGCGCACAAGGCCCAGATGACGGCCATGCGCGCGCGTCATCACCTCGAGGATGGCGCTGGTTTCGCCATGCCTGCGTGTGCCGAGAATAATTCCCTCGTCGCGCCATTCCATGGGCGGAGCTTTTCACCTGTTGCGCGGCGAAATCAAGATTTTGGTATCTGGCCCGCGATATGTGCTGACATCAGCCAAGGAATGTCGCTGCATCACGCGCAGCGTTGGTGGTCGGCAAGCACCTCGTCGATCACCAGGCGCTGCCTTTCGACCTCGGCCTGGTTGGCATCGTGTCCGGCAACGGTGATCAGCGCCTTCCACAAGGTCCAGCCGCGGCCGCGCGCCCAGGTCGCGTCGTCGACGGCGATGCGGTCGCGAAACGCTTGCCGGCTTTCGCCCTCGAAGAAGGTCCAGGCGATCGCCAAGTCGCAGGACGGATCGCCGACACCAGAGGTGCCGAAGTCGATCACAGCGATCAAGCGACCGTCTTCGACCAGCAGGTTGCCTGAGGCGACATCGCCGTGGAACCAGACCGGCGGACCGCGCCAATCGGCGGCAAGGGCTGCTTCCCAGACAGCGGTGGCGGCCTGCGTATCGATCTCGCCTTCGAGCGTGGCGATGGCCCGCCTCGCCTCGTCGTCATAGACGGTCAGCGGACCGCCGCGATAAAAATTATGCTGGCCCGGCCACGGTCCGCCGGCCGGATCGATCCGCTTCAGCGCGATCAGGAAATCGGCGAGCGTCGTCGCGAACGCGCTGAGATCGGCGATGCGTGCGGTCTTCGCCGTCTCGCCGTCGATCCAGCGGTAGACGGACCAGTGCCACGGATAACCATCCGCCGGCTTGCCCATGGTGAGCGGCACCGGGATCGGCAGCGGCAGAAGCGGCGCGAGCTTCGGCAGCCAACGATGCTCCTTCTCGACCTGCAGCGAATAGGGAGCCGCACTCGGCAGCCTGACCGTCATTTCATCGCCGAGATGGAAGGTGCGGTTGTCCCAGCCGCCGAACGCGACCGGGTTCACCGGAAGATGCCGCCATTGCGGAAATTGCGAGTCGACCAGCCGGCGCACGAGATCGGTGTCGATGTCTATCTTTGGACTATGCATGTCGGGTCTCGAAACTGCCGGGCGGCATTCCTAACCGACATGCGTCAATGGGGAAACTCCAGTCCCATCTCGCGATAGCGCTCGGGGTCGTCGCCCCAATTCTCGCGCACCTTCACGAACAGGAAGAGGTGCACTTTCTGCTCGAGGATTTCGGCGATCTCGGTGCGCGCGGCCTGGCCGATGGCGCGGATCGTCTCGCCCTTGTGGCCAAGCACGATCTTCTTCTGGCTGTCGCGCTCGACATAGATGACCTGCTCGATGCGCACCGAGCCGTCCTTCTTCTCTTCCCATTTCTCGGTCTCGATATGCGAGGAATAGGGAAGCTCCTGATGCAGTCTCAGATAAAGCTTTTCGCGGGTGATCTCGGCCGCGAGCTGGCGCATCGGCAGGTCGGAGATCTGGTCCTCCGGATAGTACCAGGGACCAACGGGAAGCGTCCCGGCGAGATAGTCGAGCAAATCCTTGCAGCCGGAGCCGGTCAGCGCCGAAACCATGAAGGTACGCTTGAACGGCACGCGTTCGTTCGCTGCCGCGGCCAGCGCAAGAAGCGTCTCCGGCTTGACGCGGTCGACCTTGTTGAGGACGAGCAGCATCGGCTGCTGAACGTCCTTCAGCCGGTCGAGGATGGCGTCGGCATCGCCCCTGATGCCGCGTTCGGCATCGATCAAAAGCACCACGACATCGGCGTCCTTGGCGCCGCCCCAGGCGGTGGTGACCATCGCCGTGTCGAGACGCCGCTTCGGCTTGAAGATGCCCGGCGTGTCGACGAAGACGATCTGCGCGTTCTCATGCGTGGCGATGCCGCGCACGATCGCGCGCGTCGTCTGCACCTTGTGGGTGACGATCGAGACCTTGGCGCCGACCAGCTGGTTGACCAGCGTCGACTTGCCGGCATTGGGCGCGCCGATCAGCGCGACGAAGCCGGAGCGCGTGGCGGGTGCTTCAGGAGTTTCGGTGCCGATCATGCAGCGCTCCATACGCCTTCGCGCAGCAGCAGCGCTGCCGCGGCCGCCTGCTCCGCCTCGCGCTTGGAACGGCCGCTGCCGATCGCCGGCGCAAAGGGGCCGACCTTGACGCTGACGGTGAACAGCGGATCGTGGTCGGGGCCTTCACGACCGTCGACCCGGTAGGCCGGGACGGCGCCCGACGCCGCTTGGTGCGCCCATTCCTGCAATTCGGTCTTGGCGTCGCGGCGAGCGGCGCCTATCGCCTGCGAGCGCGGCTGCCAGTAGCGATGGATGAACGCGCGGGCAGTCTCAAGGCCGCCATCCAGGTAAAGCACAGCAATCAGCGATTCCAGCGCGTCGGCGCGCAGGTTGGTTCGCTTGCGGCCCTCGAGGTTGCGCACGTCGGAGCCGGCGCGGACCAGCTCCGGCAGGCCGATCTCCTCGGCGATCTCGGAGAGCGCTTCGGCGTTGACCAGCGCGTTGAGGCGCAGCGAGAGCTCGCCCTCGGCGGCCTCGGGAAAGGCGGCGAGCAACATGTCGGCCACGACGAGGCCGAGAACGCGGTCGCCCAGGAATTCGAAGCGTTCGTAGTCGACGCCGGCATGGGTCGAACGCGCGCTGGCATGGGTCAGCGCGCGTTGCAGACGCTGGCGGTCGGCGAAGACGTGGCCGGTGCGCTCGACAAGCGCTTCGGCAAGGGCATCGGCGGTCAAACGCTTGGTGGCCGCCATGACCTTAGTGGACGAGATGGAACAGGCGCCCGGCGCGCATCAGCGACGGCCACTTCCAGATTTCCAATGGGCTTGCGCCATCGGCGATCGAGAAGAAGATGACGTTGGCACGGCCGACGAGGTTCTCGGCCGGCACGAAACCGACGGTGAAGCGGCTGTCGGAGGAGTTGTCGCGGTTGTCGCCCATCATGAAATAGTGACCGGGCGGCACGTCGAACTCGCGCGTGTTGTCGCCGATCGAATTGGGCGTCAGGTCGAGCGTGTCATAGGTGACGCCGTTGGGCAGCGTCTCGCGATAGACATCGACGGGACGGTCGACCTCAGTGATATCGGGATTGTCGATCTGGCCGACCTTTTCGCGCGGCACGGGGGTGCCGTTGATCGAGAGCTGGCCGTCCTTGACCTGGATCTTGTCGCCGGGCAGGCCGACGACGCGCTTGATGTAGTCGACGGACGGATCCGGCGGGAACTTGAACACCACCACGTCACCACGCTTGGGCTCCGAGCCCCAGATGCGGCCGGAGAAGATGTTGGGTCCGAACGGCAGCGAGTAGCGCGAATAGCCATAGGCCCATTTGGTGACGAACAGATAGTCGCCTTCGAGCAGCGTCGGCCGCATCGAGCCGGACGGGATGGAGAAGGGCTGGAACAGCAGCGTGCGGATCACGAGCGCGAGCAGCAGAGCCTGGATGATGACGGAGAAGGTTTCGCCAAGCCCGCCGGATTTCTTCTGCGATTTTTCAGCCACGCTCATGTCGTCCTCGATTGTGCGTTGGTTGGTATAGAGTCTCGGCGCGCGCTGGGCAACGTCATGCCGCCCGTGGTCAGATGGAATCAATGTGGCGCTTGTTCGGCGGGCACTGCCTCGATGATCACAAAGGCTTGAGCAAGCGGAAAATCGTCGGTGATGGTGAGGTGGATCAGCGCACGGTGGCCCTTGGGCAGGATTTTTTCCAGCCTGACGGCAGCGCCGCCGGTGAGCGCCATGGTGGGCGCGCCGCTAGGCAGATTGACCACGCCCATGTCGCGCCAGAACACGCCCTCGGCCATGCCGGTGCCCAGCGCCTTGGCGCAGGCCTCCTTGGCGGCGAAGCGCTTGGCGTAGGAAGCGGCGCGGGCCGCCCGCTTCTCCGACTTCGCCTGCTCGACCTCGGTGTAGATGCGCTGGATAAAGCGCTGGCCATGCCGTTCCAGCGACTTCTCGATGCGTCTGATGTCGATCAGGTCGCTGCCGATGCCGATGATCATTCCGCGGGGACTTCCCGTCCGCCATGCGGGGGCTTCTTCTTGGCCCGCTCGGCCATGCGCCGCTGCCGCTGCTCGCGGAAAACGGTCATGCCCCAGCGCGTGACGCCATAGAAGATGAGCCCGAAGATCAGGCCGAGCGGCACCGCGCCGAGAAGCATGGGCTCCAGGATCGGATGCCACAACTTGGCGAAGGAAAGTGTGTGCATCATTTCGCCGAGATGCTCGGGCGGTCCGTGCTTGGGCAGCCGCTCATGCAGGATGAGCTTTCCGGTTTCCCAGGACGCGCCCCAGAGCAGCGGGAAGGTCAAAGGATTGCCGAAGAACACCGCGCCGAGTGCCGCGGCCACAAGATTGCCGGCGATGACCCAGCAGATGACGGCGGCAATGACGAAGTGGAAGCCGAGCGGGAAGAAGGACGCGAAAACGCCCGCCGCGACGCCGGCGGCGACGGAATGAGGCGTCGCTTTCAGCCGCAGAATGCGCTTGGAGAAATACTGAACGGAGCGCGAAAAGGAGCGGCGCGGCCACAGGTAAGTACGCACCCGCTCCAGGAGGCCATCAGGCTCTCGGCGTCGAAAAAGCACTCTGTTTCAGTTCCCGGTCCAACACGCGCTCCCCTGCCATCCGGGTAGCGCCAACATATCTTGCGCTCCGAGGGCGCAGGAAGGCAACAAAACTTTGATATAGCGATTGCCAGGCCACGGAACAACGAAACGACGCCGCGATGGTCTGCCGCAGAGGTAACAAGAGCGCCATTCTGGCGAAACTGAGGAAATGAACCGGGATGCGACGCCGATGATCGCCATTCGACCGGCACGGGCCGACGACGCCGAAGCATTGCCGGAGATCGAGCAGTCCGCCGGGCTGGCGTTCCGCACCGTCCCGGACCTCGCCTGGCTTGCCGATGGAGACAATGTGAGCGCCGAGCGGCATCGCGCGCTGATCGCCGAAGGCGCATGCTGGGTTGCCGCCGACGACCAGGACAAGCCCGTCGGCTTCCTGAGCGCCGGGATCGAAGGCGGTGCGCTGCACATCTGGGAGCTCGACGTGCGCCTCGACCGGCAAGGCTCCGGCATCGGCCGCGCCCTGCTTGAACGGGCGATCGAGGACGCCAGGCGCCGCTGTCTGGCGGCGGTGACGCTGACCACATTTCGCGACGTCGCCTGGAATGGGCCTTTCTACCGCAAGTTCGGATTTCGCATTCTGGAAGGCACCGAGATCGACCAGCGCCTTGCCGGCCTGCTCAATGACGAGGCCGAACACGGCATGCCGGCCGAGCGGCGCTGCGCCATGCGGCTCGATCTGAGCCGCTCTTAAGCCGGATACTCGCTGACCTCGACCAGATTGCCGTCGGGATCGCGGAAATAGACCGACATCATCCTGCCGCGGGCGCCGATGCGCTCGACGGGACCGACTTCGATCGCCACGCCGTTGGCCGCGAGGCTGGCGCGGATATCGGCAAGAGGCACCGCCGTGACGAGGCAGAAATCGCCGGAGCCCGGCGTCGGCGCCTTTGCCTTCGGCTCGAAGGTGCGGCCGACCTCGTGCAGATTGATCTTCTGCGTCCCGAACAAAAGCGCGGTCGGCCGGTTCGGTTCATCGAGCCGCCGCATGCCCAGCACGCGCTGGTAGAAGTCGCAGGTCGCTTCGACCGAGCGGACCGTCAGCACGACATGATCGATGCCGGCGATCATCGCGACCCCGCTGCACGCCACTGACGAAGAGATTCAAACAGCGCGCTCAAGTGGTTGTTTTTGCGCATGGCGACTTCAGATGTTGCGACTGCCGGGCTTGACGGCTGGAATGGCGGCAAGTTCCGGCGGCAGGCGGTCCGGCGGATAGGCCGGGACCTCATATTCGGCGAGCGCGATCAGCGGCACTCCGACATCGGTCTTGCCGGCCGAGCGGTCGATGATGCAGGCCGCCGCCACCACCTCGGCGCCGATTTCGCGCAGGCATTCGATGGTCTCACGAATCGAAAGACCAGTGGTGACGATGTCCTCGACGATGACGACGCGCGATCCCTTGTCGATCTCGAAGCGGCGCAGCCTGAACTCGCCCCCTTCCCGCTCGACCCAGATCGCCGGCGCGCCGAGATGGCGCGAGGTCTCGTAAGCCGGGATCAGGCCGCCGACGGCCGGGCCGACGACGTAGTCGATCCTGCCCGGCACAGCTTTTCGGATCTTCTCGGCCAGCGCCTTGCACAGGCGCTCGGTCTTGTCGGGATGCATGAAGACGCGCGCCTTCTGCAGGAAGACCGGGCTGCGCAGGCCGGACGTGAGAATGAAATGACCTTCGAGAACCGCGCCGGCCTCGCGGAATATGCCCAGCACTTCTTCGGTGTTCATCCCTTTCCCCATTCATCGTTCATCGTTTAACCGTTCACGCGCCGCGCATCGCTGACGCTCGAATTGTCCTTCAGCTGCGACAGCAGCCGGTTGAGATGCTTCAGATCCCAGACCTCGAGGTCGATCAGCATCTCGGTGAAATCGGGCGCGGTTCGCACCATCGACAGCGTGTGGATGTTGGCGTCGTTGGACGCGACGACCTGGGCGATGTCGGCGAGCGATCCCGGCGCATTGATGGCGGTGACCGAGATGCGGGCCGGGAAGCGCTCCTTGGTGCTCTCGTCGATGTCCCAGCGCACGTCGATCCAGCGCTCGGGCTGGTCGTCGAAGGCCTGCAGGGCCGGCGACTGGATCGGATAGATGGTGATGCCGGTTCCCGGCTGGATGATGCCGACGATGCGGTCGCCGGGCACCGCCCCTTCCGGCGCGAAGCGCACAGGCAGATCGCCGCGCACGCCGCGGATCGGCACCGCGCCGTCGCGCTGCTGGTCCTTGCCCTTGCGTGCGGCGCGGCCGGGCATCTGGAACAGCATGCCGGCGGCGTTGCGGATCTTCGACCAGCCCTCCTCGCGCTGCTTGGGCGCCGCGACCGTGACGCGCTCGTCCTTGTAGTCGGGGAAGACCGCCTTCATGACGTCGGTCGAGGCAAGCTCGCCGCGCCCGACGGAGGCCAGCACGTCCTCGATGTCCTTGCGCGCCAGCCGGTGCAGCACCGGCTTCAGGCTTTCCTTGGTGAAGTTCTTGCCGGCGCGTTCGAAGGCGCGTTCGAGGATGCGAGCGCCGAGCCCGGAATATTGCTTGCGGATGGCGTTCTTGGTGGCGCGGCGGATGGCGGCGCGCGCCTTGCCGGTGACGACAACCGATTCCCAGGCGGCGGGCGGCACCTGCGCCTTGGAGCGGATGATCTCGACCTCGTCGCCGTTCTTCAATTCCGTCATCAGCGGCATGATGCGGCCGTTGACCTTGGCACCGACGCAGGTGTCGCCGACATCGGTGTGGACGGCGTATGCGAAGTCGATTGGGGTGGCGCCGCGCGGCAGCGCGATCAGCATGCCCTTGGGCGTGAAGCAGAACACCTGGTCCTGGAACAGCTCCAGCTTGGTGTTTTCCAGGAAATCCTCGGGGTTATCGCCTTCGGCCAGCTGCTCGATGGTGCGGCGCAGCCAGGCATAGGCGTTGGTCTCCTTGGAGATCGCGTGCGCGGCGCCATTCGTCTTTCCGCCGGTATCCTTGTAGATCGAGTGCGCGGCGACACCGTATTCGGCGATCTTGTTCATCTCGCGGGTGCGGATCTGCAGTTCGACGCGCTGGCGCGACGGACCGACGATGGTGGTGTGGATCGAGCGGTAGTCGTTCTGCTTCGGCGTCGAGATGTAGTCCTTGAAGCGGCCGGGCACCATCGACCAGGTGGTGTGGATGGCGCCGAGCGCGCGGTAGCAGTCCTCGACCGTGTCGACGACGACGCGGAAGCCGAAGATGTCGGAGAGCTGCTCGAAGGAAAGCGCCTTGGCTTCCATCTTGCGGAACACCGACCACGGCTTCTTCTGCCGGCTTTTGACACTGGCTTTGATCGCATGCTTTTCGAACAGGCCCGACAGCGCCTTCTCGATCTCGTCCAGCACGCCTTTGTTGCGCTCGAAGATTTCAGCCAGCCTGGCAGTGACGGCGCGATAGGCCTCCGGATTGATATAGTGGAAGGCGATCTCTTCCAGTTCCTCACGCATGCCTTGCATGCCCATGCGGCCGGCGAGCGGCGCATAGATGTCCATCGTCTCCTCGGCAATGCGCAGGCGCTTGGACTCGGGCATATGGTCGAGCGTGCGCATGTTGTGCAGGCGGTCGGCGAGCTTGACCAGGAGAACGCGGATATCCTCGGAGATCGCGAGCAGCAGCTTGCGCAGGTTCTCCGCCTGCTCGGCCTTCTTGGAAACGAGGTCGAGCTTCTTCAGCTTGGTCAGGCCCTCGACCAGCTTGCCCATTTCGGGGCCGAACAATTCATCGATCTCGGCCCGGGTCGCGGTCGTGTCCTCGATCGTGTCGTGCAAAAGGGCAACCGCGATGGTCGCCTCGTCCATGTGCATCTCGGTGAGGATGGCGGCGACTTCCAGCGGATGCGAAAAATAGGGATCGCCCGAGGCGCGCTTCTGGTGGCCATGCTTCTGCATGGCGTAGACATAGGCCTTGTTGAGCAGCGCCTCGTTGACGTCAGGCTTGTAGCGCTGCACGCGCTCGACAAGCTCATACTGACGCATCATGGGCGGGATCTCGCGGTGCTGAAATGATTGATGCGCCGCACCTAGGTGCGACGCATCCCATAGATAGCCACGAAAGTGACGATACGGAAGTGCCGGATGCTTGATCCAGCAACCTTCGGAAGAACTTAGTAGTCGTCGCTCTTTTCCGGCGGCACCAGACCCTCGATGCCGGCGAGCAGGTCTTCCTCGCTCATCCGGTCGAAGGCGATGTTCTCTTCGGCATCGTCGGTGTCTGCGGCGGCGGTGGCGGCGCCGGTCTGATCGGCGATCGCCTCGCCGTCGGCCTCCGGCTCGTCGACCTCGACATGCTTCTGCAGCGAGTGGATCAGGTCTTCCTTGAGGTCGTCGGGCGACAGCGTCTCCTCGGCGATCTCGCGCAGTGCAATGACGGGATTCTTGTCATTGTCGCGAGGAACGGTGATCTGCGCGCCCTGGCTGATCTGGCGGGCACGGTGGCCGGCAAGCAGCACGAGCTCGAAACGGTTGTCGACCTTGTCGATACAATCTTCAACGGTTACGCGGGCCATGGACTGCCCCTTTCATGCGTGGATTTGATGGAAAACTGGCGGGCTCCATAACAAGGACGCCGCCGAAATACAAGCTTTATGGCGGCAACGCTGAAGCATGAACCCTTGCCCGGCTCAATACCGGGCTTCACCTCACGCACATAGTGCCGATCACAATTGCTTGCAATGCGCCTCCTCGCCCTTGGATATCCATAAATCTGGCGTTATCTCGGATGAGACGGCAAGAGGGACCATTACCGGGCCTGCCCGTCGCGTCCATTTAGACGACAGAAATTTTTGAAAAGGGATATTTTTCAATGTTCGATCCTCGTGAAAAGATCGCCCTTTTCATCGACGGCGCCAATCTCTACGCCACCTCGCGGGCGCTGGGCTTCGACATCGACTACCGCAAGCTTCTGTCGAGCTTCCAGAAGCGCGGCTACCTGCTCAGGGCCTATTACTACACCGCGCTGGTCGAGGATCAGGAATATTCCTCGATCCGGCCGCTGATCGACTGGCTGGACTATAACGGCTTCAAGGTGGTGACCAAGCCCGCCAAGGAGTTCACCGACTCGACCGGCCGCCGCAAGATCAAAGGCAACATGGATATCGAGCTGACCGTCGATGCGCTGGAGCTTGCCGATGTCGTCGACCACTATGTCATCTTCTCCGGCGACGGCGACTTCCGTACGCTGGTCGAGGCGCTGCAGCGTCGTGGCCGCAAGGTATCGATCATCTCGACGATGGCCTCGCAGCCGCCGATGATCTCCGACGATCTGCGCCGTCAGGCCGACCATTTCATCGACCTGATGACGCTAAAGAACGAAGTCGGCCGCGATCCATCGGAGCGGCCGGTGCGCCGGCCGGAGCCGGCTGAAGCCGACGAAGACGATTATTGAGAGCGGCGACCTTGAGCGCCGCGCCCTCCCCCGAACCCGGCCGTGACTGTCCGCTCTGCCCGCGGCTGCACGACTTCATCGCCGCCTGGCGCGAGCGCGAGCCGGGCTGGTTCAACGCGCCGGTGCCGACCTTCCTGCCGCCGGAGGGCGAGGATGCCGTCAGACTGCTGATCGTCGGGCTGGCGCCCGGCCTGCGTGGCGCCAACCGCACCGGGCGTCCCTTCACCGGCGACTATGCCGGCGACCTGCTCTACGGCACGCTGATTGCTGAAGGCCTGGCGCGCGGCGAGTTCAAGGCCAGGCCCGATGACGGGCTAGAGCTCGTAGGCACCGCGATCACCAATGCCGTGCGCTGCGTGCCGCCGGAGAACAAGCCGGTCGGCGCCGAGATCGCCACCTGCCGCACCTTCCTCAAACCGACCATCGCGCGCTTTGCCAATCTGCGCGCCATCCTGACGCTTGGCTCGATCGCGCATCAGTCGACCGTGCGGGCGCTGGGCGGGCGCGTCGCCGCCCTTCCGTTCCGCCACGGCGGACGCCAGGAGGCCGGCGGCATCACGCTGTTCTCCAGCTATCACTGCTCGCGCTACAACACCAACACAGGCGTGCTGACCGAAGAGATGTTCGTCAACGTCTTCAAGGAAATCGCGGCGTTCCTGCAAGGCTGACGGGACAGCCGGCCGGGTTCATACCGGCAACAGCGCGTCGGGCTTGACGTCGCCGATCGAGGCATAGGTGTGCGTCTCCTTTACCCCCGGCAGCGGCAGGATGACTCGCTTCAGAAAATCCTGATAGGCGCCCATTTCCGAAATACGAGCCTTCACCAGATAGTCGAAGCCGCCGACGACCATGTGGCATTCCAGAACCTCGGGCGCCCTGATCACGGCCTCGGCGAAGCGATCGAAAATATGAGGTGCAGTGTGGTCGAGCCGCACCTCGATGAACACGAGGGTGCCGCGGCCGATCTTTCGCGGATCGAGCACGGCCCTGACCGCGGTGATGAAGCCCTCACGAAACAGTCGCTTCACCCGCTGGCTGGCGCCGGTTGGCGAAAGGCCGACTCGGGCTGCGAGATCGAGAGTCGTGCGCCGCCCGTCCTCCTGCAGCAGCCGAAGGAGGCTGCGGTCGATATTGTCGAGATCGCCTTCTTCAGGATTCACACCAAAAACGCCTTTAGTTGGTGAATCTCACTTAAGTCTTGCGAAAACAGCGTATTTCATCTCGGTTTTTTCGGCAATAGCCTGTGCTTTACCAAGCGAAGCCGAGCCCGTTTCTGCTTCGTCCGGCGAGAAGACAGGCAGGTGCGAAGATGGCACGGGACCGCAATACGAGGCTGGCGATCATCGCGGGCTTGGCCATGATCGGCATCTACGCCGTGCAATTTGTTGCCGCCCGCTTCAGTCTCAGGCAACATCTGACGTCGACCGATCTGGCAACGCTGCGTTTCGTCGGCGCCGGCATGGTCTTGCTGCCGATCGCCTGTCGAAGCGGCATGGCAGCGATGCAGTTGTTGGGTTGGAAGCGCGCCCTGGCGCTTGCGACACTGGCCGGATTGCCATATCCGATCATCATCAATTGGGGGCTGACCTATGCGCCTGCCGCGCATGGCGCTGCGCTCTGTCCGGCGTCGATTGTCTTCTTCTCGTTCCTGCTGTCGCAAATCGCGACCACCGACAAAGCCTCGCGCCAACGAACCATCGGCGTCGTTGGGATCATTGCCGGCCTGATGCTGTTCATTTCGCCGGCGCATGCAGGCTTCGGCATGACGGACGTGTTCTTCGGCGATCTCTTGTTCATCGGATCTGGTGCGATGTTTGCCAGCTACGCCGTGCTCGTGCGGCGATGGCGCGTCGATCCGGTGACGGCGACCGCCAGCGTCGTGCTTCTGTCATGCCTGCCGCTGCCGCTTGTCTACCTATTTGCGCCGACCGGCCTTCATGCAGCGCCGGCCGCCGAAATCGCCAGCCAGATCGTCATCCAGGGATTTCTGGCAGGCGCGGCCGCCATGTTTCTCTACACCTTTATCGTCCGGCAGTTGGGATCGCAGGCAGCATCGCTGTTCATGCCCTGCGTGCCGATCGTGGCCGTCATCGTCGGCGTAGCCGTGCTCGGTGAGACGCCGACAAACGTCCAGTTCGCTGCCATCGCAATCATGGCGGCAGGCATGGCATTGTCAGCTTTCGCCAAACCCATGGCCAAAGCCGCCCTGCCGTGAGGCGCCGCGAGCGGCAAGCGGTGGAACAAACCCGTCCAGCCAATCACGGCGTTCCCGAAGCGCTAGATTCAGGCGCCGGCGCAAACAGTTCGGTAAGCCTCGCCGGCCCGCCCTTCAGAACGTTCAGGTCGACATCGCCGTCGATGCCGTCGACACGGCCCTTGTCGAGGTATTGCCAATAGACCCATTCGTCTTCGTTCAGCGGCCCCCGCAGGGAGCGCAGCCAGCGCTGGCGAACCGCGATATGAGCGGCATAGGTCGGCGCCATCTCGTCGGTGATGTAGATGATGGCCGGCTTGCCATAGGCTGTCTCGACCGGGCCCAGGAATGCAAGGAGTTCGGCGTTCAGCTCGGCGGGCGAAGGGCGTCGCGGACAATTGCCGTGGAACTCGATGTCGACCACCGGCGGCAAAAGTTGCTCGCCGCGCGGCACGACCGAGATGAAGTTCTTGGCCTGGTCGGCGCCCGGGCGGCAGAAGGTGAAGAAATGATAGGCGCCGACGGCGAGGCCCGCCGCGCGGGCCTGGCGCAAATTTTCGGCAAAAGTATCGTCGACGTGGTCGCCGCCCTCGGTCGCCTTGATGATGGCGAAGGCGACATCGTCGGCCGCGACGCGCGGCCAGTCGATCCTGCCCTGGTGATGCGAGACGTCGATGCCCCTTATGGGGAATTCGCCGCGATCCGGCGGGAAAGCGCGGGGCCGGAAAAAACCCTCCGCCCAGATGGCAAGCGCCAGAGAGACGAAAGCCAGGGCCACGACGATCAAGCGGTTCCTCAAGCCCTGGCTCCCCCTGCCCGCCTTGCCTGGATATTGCCGATTCGTGTTCACGCAATTCTGGATGGAAAACCGATGCAGACTTTTCCTGGAATTGCTTTACCCGCGCTCCTTGAGGAGCCGTCCCTTCTCGCGCGACCAGTCGCGCTGCTTTTCCGTCTCGCGCTTGTCGTGCAGCTTCTTACCGCGGGCGATAGCCAGCAAGAGCTTGGCGCGGCCGCGATCGTTGAAATAAATTTTCAGCGGCACCAGCGTCATGCCTTCGCGCTCGACGCTCTGCGAGAGCTTCGCCATCTCGCGCTTGCTGACGAGCAGCTTGCGGCGCCGGCGCGGCTCATGGTTGAAGCGGTTGGCCTGCAGGTATTCCGGCAAATAGGAATTGATCAGCCAGATTTCGCCGCCTTCGGCCGAGGCGTAGCTCTCCTGGATGTTGGCCTGGCCCTGGCGCAGCGACTTGACCTCGGTGCCGGTCAGCACCAGGCCGGTCTCGATCGTGTCGAGCACCTCGTAGGAAAAGCGCGCCTTGCGGTTTTCGGCGACCGTCCTGTTGTTGGGATCGGCTTTCTTGACTTGATTCATAATGCGGAGAGGTGGCGCCTCATCCCTAATTTATCAAGCCGGCATGCTTCAGCGCGGCGTCGAGCTTCTCGGCGGTCGAAGCTTCGACCGTCACCAGCGGCGAACGGACCACGTTCTCGACCTTGCCCAGCTTCGACAGCGCATATTTGGCGCCGGACACGCCCGGCTCCGTGAAGATCGCCTTGTGCAGCGGCAGCAAGCGATCCTGCAGGTCGAGCGCCTTGGCGCTGTCGCCCGAAAGGGTCGCCTCCTGGAACTCGGCGCAAAGGCGCGGCGCGACATTCGAGGTCACCGAAATACAGCCGACGCCGCCATGCGCGTTGAAGCCAAGCGCGGAGGCATCCTCGCCGGAGAGCTGGATGAAATCCTTGCCGCAGGTCATGCGCTGCTCGGACACGCGCTCGACCTTGCCGGTCGCATCCTTGACGCCGACAATGTTCTTGAAGTCGTGGCGCAGCCTGCCCATCGTCTCCGGCGTCATGTCGATCACCGAGCGCGGCGGGATGTTGTAGATGATGATCGGCAGCTTGGTCGCCCGGGCGACAGCGGCGAAATGCTCGTAAAGGCCGCGCTGGGTCGGCTTGTTGTAGTAAGGCGTGACGACAAGGGCGGCGTCAGCGCCTGCCTTTTCGGCATATTGCACCAGACCGACGGCTTCCTCGGTGTTGTTGGAGCCGGCGCCGGCCACCACCGGAACCCTGCCCTTGGCAACCTCGATGCAGACCTTCACGACATGGCGATGCTCGTCATGCGAAAGCGTCGGCGACTCGCCGGTGGTGCCGACCGGAACGAGGCCCTTGGTGCCCTCGGCGATCTGCCATTCGACAAAAGCGCGAAAGGCTTTCTCGTCGAAACGCCCGCTCTTTTCGAACGGTGTGACGAGCGCGGTCAGCGAGCCTCTCAGCATATTGTCCAAACTCCTTGGAACTTTGTCGGGTTTATTTGCGCGCCTTCTAACCGAAAGCGAAGCCGCGCACCATAGTCTCGACATGGTTCAGCGGCAAGCATCGCCATAGTGCCAGCAGGGGGGCAATTCGAACGGCCTCGATAACCTTTTGTTTACGCGCCTTTCACGAGCTAAGTCTAGGCTCGGGAACGGGCCTTCGAGATCCCTGCCTGCTGACAGTGTGCCAGGATAGAATAATGCCGACGAGGCGGCCTCATCTCTTCGCGCTTCTTGGCGCGGTCGTCGCGCTGATGCCGGGGATGGCGATCGGCGGCAGCGTAGACGTGCGTATGACGGCGGCGATCCCCGTCCCCGAGGCGCTGCAGGCCCCAGGCGAGACGCCGCCCTCCCCAACCGGCATCGCCCAATTGAAGAGCGGCCTCGACGCGCTGGCTGCCAATAACATCGCCGGCGCCCGCAATGCGCGCGACACGCTGCCCGCCACCTCGCTCGACCGGCATATCCTGGCCTGGGCGATCGCGCTCTATGGCGGCGACCAGGTGCCGAGCGGCGAGATCGCCGATGCGGCCAAGATGCTGCCCGGATGGCCGGGCACGATCGCGCTGCGCAAGAACAGCGAGCGCGCGCTCTATCGCGAGAATCCGCCGCCGCAGGTCGTGGTGCAGGCCTTCGGCCGCAGCCAGCCGCTGACGCCTGAAGGCGTGATGATCCTCGCTCGCTCGCAGGTGGCGCTGGGCAATGCCGCGGCGGCGCGCGCGGTGCTGGTGCCCTTCTGGCGCACAGAGAGGCTGGAGGCGAAGGACGAAACCGCCATCATCAAGGAATTCGGCGCGCTGATCCCGGCGGCCGACCACCGCTACCGCATGGAGCGCATGTTCTATGCCGAGCGGCCATCCTCGGCGCTGCGTGTCGCCGGTCTTGCCGGAGCACAACAGCTGGCCGACGCGTGGGCGGCCGCCGACAAGGGCGACAAAAACGCCGCGAAGTTGTTGAAGGCTGTGCCCGCGGCGCAGCGTTCGGCCGGCTATTTCTTCGCCGAGGCCGAATATCTGCGCAAGCAGCAGAAGTTTGCCGATGCCGCGGCGGTTCTGATGAAGGCGCCGACCGACCGAGATGCGCTGGTCGATCCCGACGCCTGGTGGGTGGAGCGGCGAGTCCTTTCGCGCGAACTGGTCGACCAGGGCGACATGAAGACCGCCTACAAGATCGCTTCCATGCACGCGGCCGAAAGCCCGGCCAGCGCCACCGAAGCCGAGTTCCATGCCGGCTGGTATGCGTTGCGCGGCCTGAACGATCCGGCAACGGCCGCCTCGCATTTTTCACACATCGCCGAGCTCGCCCAAGGGCCGGTGTCGCTGTCGCGCGCCTATTACTGGCTCGGCCGTGCCGCGGAAGTCGGCGGTCCGGGCAGCGCCAAGGACTATTTCACGCGAGCAGCCAGCTATGGCACCACCTTCTATGGCCAGCTCGCCGGCGAGCGCGTGGGCCTCAGGACCCTGAACATCGTCTATCCGAAACCGAGCGCCGCGGACCGCCAAAGCTTCGAGGGCCGCGAAGCGGTGAGCGCGATCAAGCGGCTGCAGGAAGCAGGCTATGACCGCTACGCCGAAACGCTTTACCGCGATCTTGCGGGGCAACTGACCAGTCCGGGCGAGCTTGCGCTGCTGGCGGTACTCGCTGAAAAGCAGGACAATCATTTCATGGCGCTCAAGGTCGGCAAGATCGCCGCGCAGCGCGGCATCGATGTCGGCGCGCTGTCGCATCCGCTCGGCGTCATCCCCGATTCGGCCAATATCTCGGGCTCCGGCAAGGCGCTCGCCTATGCCATCGCCCGCCAGGAAAGCGAGTTCAATATCGGCGCGATTTCCAGCGCCGGCGCGCGCGGCCTTCTGCAATTGATGCCGGGCACCGCCAAGCAACTTGCGAAGAAGGCCGGCATGGCCTTCTCGCAGGCGCGGCTGACGACCGACGCCGGCTACAACGCGACGCTTGGTTCAGCCTTCCTCGGCGAGCAGCTCGACCGCTTCAACGGCTCCTACGTGCTGACCTTCGCCGGCTACAATGCCGGCCCCAACCGCGCCGCCCAGTGGGTGGCGAAATACGGCGACCCGCGCGGCAAGGACGTGGACGCCGTCGTCGACTGGATCGAGCGGATTCCCTACACGGAAACAAGAAGTTACGTACAGCGCGTGATGGAGAATTACGAGGTCTACAAGATGCGCATTTCAGGGAAGTACGACATCGTCGGAGATCTGGTGAACGGGCGGAGTTGAGGAAGCCTCAGTGTGATTGCCTTGTTGTGAAGGCAGAGCGCTCAACTTCGTTCGATCGAGTTCCCGCCCACCCCCCTCTGGCCTGCCGGCCATCTCCCCCGCAAGGGGGGAGATCGGATTTCACTTCGGTTTTCGCCAATCTCCCGTGTCGCAGAAAGAGCGCCGAGGCCAAAACTGCCAATCTCCCCCCCTTGCGGGGGAGATGTCCGGCAGGACAGAGGGGGGCGCTGTCCCGCCGGCGTGTCAAGATTGCCTAACGTGCCCCTTTCCAAGATTTGACCGCGACCGCCCGCGCCTGTAGCTGTCGGTCACCTCAGCGAGGAGCAGTATTGCGATGCCAAACGACGAGGGCTTTTCCGATTTCTTCTACGCCGCACCCGATGGGCTGAAACTCCATGCCCGGGTCTATGGCCAGACAAACACCGACGCTTGGCCGGTCGTGTGCCTGCCCGGGCTCACGCGCAATGCCCGCGACTTCCATGAGCTCGCGCTCCACCTTTCGAGCAACCCAAGGAGACCGCGCAAGGTCGTCGCTTTCGACTATCGCGGGCGCGGACAGTCGGACTACGACCCGGATATCAGTCAATACAATGTCGGCGCCGAAGCCGGCGACGTGCTCGCTGGCTTGTCGGAGCTGGGTATCGAAGAGGCTGCCTTCATCGGCACGTCTCGCGGCGGGCTGATTATCCATGTGCTCGGCGCGCTGAAGCCGGCCGTGTTGAAGGCCATCGTCCTCAACGACATCGGCCCGGTAATAGAGGCGGAGGGCCTGGCCCATATCCGCTCCTATCTCGATCGCGCGTCGAAACCGAAGACTTTCGCCGAAGCGGTCGAAGCGCAGCGGCGCGTGCACGGCGCCGGCTTTCCGGCGCTCACCGATGCCGACTGGGCGCGGATGGTTGGCGCCATCTGCCGCGATACGGATGCCGGACTGGTGCCCGATTTCGACCCAGCCCTGGTCGATACGGTGGCCGGCGTCGACTTCAGCAAGCCGCTGCCGGATTTGTGGCCGCAATTCGACGCACTTGCCACCGTGCCGATGCTCGCCGTTCGCGGCGGCAATTCGACACTGTTGTCCGCCGTGACGCTCGAGGAGATGGGAAGGCGCCATCCCGGCATGGAGACGATCACGGTCGAAGGCCAGGGACACGCCCCCTTCCTGGAAACCGCCAATCTGCCGCAAGGGATTGCGGGTTTCCTCGATCGCGCCGAAGGGAAGTCAAATTAAAGTAAAGCCCGAGACTAACTCAGCCCCGGGCTTGTCGGTGAAATATAGATTCCTCGGGACGTGGCGCGTGCCTATTTGCCCTTCGAGCTCTTGCGACGCGCCTTCGCCGGCTCCGATCCGCTCTCCTTGCGAGCGGCTTTGGCCGCAAACGGCGCGGTCAACGGCGACGCAAACACCGAGCTCTCCTCCGAGCGCGGCGCCTCGTCAGCACGCGGTTTCTCGAGCACGACGACGCAACCATCGAGGTCGTTCGTGGCGAGATGCGCGTAACGCATGGTCATCGACAGCGTCTGGTGGCCAAGCCACATCTGCACGCGCCGGATGTCGATGCCGCCCTGGACGAGCCGCGAAGCGCAGGTGTGGCGCAGGATGTGCGGCACCACCTGCTCATCGGCACCGAGACCGACCTCGGTTTTCGCCTCGTTCCAGATGGCGCGGTACTGCGCCTGGGTAAGCTTGGTGAACGGACCCCTCGGCCGACGTCCTTCCGTGGTCGGCGGCAGCTTGATCACCTCCTTGACCCGTTCGGTCATCGGGATGGTGCGGCTGCGGCCCGACTTTGTGATCCAGAAGCTGACGCGATGTTCCTGGATGTCGTTCCAGATCAGGCCGAGCGCCTCGCCGAGACGGCAGCCGGTATCGACCAGGAAGACGGAAAGTCTATAAGCATCCTCGCTGCGGCTCTTGATGGCGGCGAACAGCCTTGCTTCTTCGTCCCTTTCGAGGAAACGAATCCGCCCCGCCCGCTCCTTCTGGCGGCGGAACTCGGGCAGGCTGTGGATATCTCCCACCTTATAAGCCTTGCGCAGCAGCTTGCTGAGTGCAGCCATCTTGCGATTGATGGTTGCGTTGCTGTTCCCGCGCTGGCGCAAGGCACCGATAAGATTGTCCAGGGTGTTCTGGTCAAAGGTGCTGAAACGCTCTCCCAGAAGGATCTCGTCTATTTCACCGATGAAAGAGCTGACATTGTATTTATGCCGCCCATCATCCCAGAGTATGTCCCGGTACGCCGCAAAGAGTTCCCCGATCCTGTACGATTTTACTTCTCTGATCTTGTTGTAGGTGTACCTAAACTTCGAATTCTGAGAAGAAAATACCGCAAAGTGACCAGAGGCCCCCCCCTCTTGAATCGCTTCGTTCGTCATTTTTTACCCACACCCCCGAGCGGATAGGCGACACCTACCCGCTTGGACGTGTCCTTTCAAGAGTTTTTGTCCGACAAATCGATCTCATCCCGCCAGTGCGGATCCTACGAAACCGTTCGCAGACTTCAGCTACCAGTACCCCCTTCTCTTTCTTCGTTTGCCCACGCCCAATCGCGAAAAAAACGGCCCAGGCTTTTAACGCCCGGGCCGGATTTCACTTGTTGCAGTCCAGCCCTTAGAACGAGCGCTGGAAGCGGAGGAGACCGCCGACGCTGTCCTTCTTATTGGCGTTGGTCCAGTTAACGAACGCGGGGCCATCGCCGAAGTGACCGAAGTGATCCCAGTCGACTTCGGCCGTGACCGTCAGACCCGGAACGATGTCGTAAGCGATGTTCGCTGCGACGCCATAGTTCTTGTCATCGTCAACGGAGGCCTGCAGGTTGAACGAGGTCTTCTCGTTGAACTTGTAGGTGCCACCGCCCCAGACAGCCCAGTTGCCGCCCCACTGCTTGTAGAAGTTACGCGGGACATTGTCGTCCGAACCGTAGCCGGCCATGATGAACAACGAGATCGCGTCGGTAGCGTTCACATCCAAGCGAACCTTGCCGCTCCACTCTTCCCAAGTGCTGTCGTAAGCGACGACGCCGGTGATCGCGCCCCAGCCCTGCGTGTACTTCACGCCACCGACCACGAACGGCACGTAGCTGTCGATCGAATCGTTGCCAAGTCCGTTCGTGTAAGTATTGCCCGAGCCTTCTTCCAGCGAGGCCACTGCCGAGAAGCCGTTGCCGGCGTCGAAGTAGTACTGGACGACGTTGGTATCGAAACCGCCATAGGGCACGATGGTGTCCTGGATGACGTTGCCGGCGTAGCCGATGAAGGTGTTGAAGGCAGATTCGTCCTTACCGACGCGGAGGCCACCGAGCTGGATCCAGGCGAAGTTCAGGGAGGTGCCCTTGTTGAAAGCGTCGTTACCGAAATCGGCAGCGGTGCTGACGCCGTAACCGTTCCTGTTGCCGAAGTTCCAGCGAGTCTCGGTGTAGGTCTTCAACGTGCCGAGCTCGGTTTCCTGGTTGGTCCAGGTCTTCAGCGTGAAGCGGGCGTTCTTGTAGAAGGTACCCTGAGCTTTGCCAGTCTGCTGATCGAAGGTGCGCGCGCCATCGAACGAGCCGACGTCGCCGACGCCGATGTCGTAGCGAACATAGCCGCCGATGCGCAGGCAGGTCTCGGTGCCGGGGATATAGAAGTAGCCCGAGCCGTACACGTCGCAGATCTTGACGTATTCAGCCGGTTCCGGCTCGGCGACGGTCACCGCGTCGGCGGCGCGGGCGCCCGAAACTGCGATCAGGGCCGCAGCTGAGCCGAGAAGAAGGCTCTTGATGTTCATTTTCTGACCTCCAGTCAGAATCGAGAGTGGAGGTCGCTGAAAAATTAGCTCACGCCGCTGTTTTTCTTTTCATTTCAATTGGATAGGTCTTAGAATTGTCATTCAGGCCGTGCCGGCCAAAAAACGCTTGTTCGCGAAAGCCTTGCCCGATCCGCTCTTGAAATATCGCTCGAGTTGCCGTGCGTTGGCCTCGGTTTCACCCGCGATGTAGGCCTTTAAGGTTACGGGCAGATGCGCCTTGGTCGAAGTCACATAACCTGATCGATGCGATTCGAAACGTCGTCGGAGGTCATTGGTCGATCCGACATAGACGTCGCCGTTATGCAGCTGCAGGAAATAGACGTACCACATGGTCCTCCTACGCTACTTCGTAGCTTCGGGCGACACCCTACGCCCTGATGGCCTCGGGTGGCCTGCCACCCGAAGCCCGCAGGGCGTAGGGTGGCGGAGAGGATGGGATTCGAACCCACGAGAAGCTTTTGACCTCTACTCCCTTAGCAGGGGAGCGCCTTCGACCACTCGGCCACCTCTCCGTCGCGCCGCTGGATAAAGAAAAGCGCCGGCACAATCAACAAGCCGGCGTCAGAATCGCTGAAAAAACAGCAGACCAGCCCCACCTGGCTCCGCATGAGGCGATTCTGCGGCGACAACTGGGGGGACGACTCGCCTCTGCGCCGCATTTGAGTCCAGCCATCGCCGGATTCGGCCGGATTTCACGGCCACGCTGCCCCTAATGGTTAACAAGAGCTTTCGGAGTGAGGCCAAATCGTGTCATTTGTGCAACAACGTCCGGCGATAGCGTCCGGACAGGGCTTCTGCCGATACGATCGTGGTTGAACGCTGCCGCCGCCTGGGTAAAGGTCACGTTCGAAGGAGCGGCGCGGTGCGCATCTTTTTCGGTAAGTGGGGATGGGGCAGGGAACGCTGTCCTTCAGCAAAAAATACCCAGACCCGTTTTTTAACTTTTGACTGGAGGTCAGAAAATGAACATCAAGAGCCTTCTTCTCGGCTCAGCTGCGGCCCTGATCGCAGTTTCCGGCGCCCGCGCCGCCGACGCGGTGACCGTCGCCGAGCCGGAACCGGCTGAATACGTCAAGATCTGCGACGTGTACGGCTCGGGCTACTTCTATATCCCCGGCACCGAAACCTGCCTGCGCATCGGCGGCTATGTCCGCTACGACATCGGCGTTGGCGACGTCGGCTCGTTCGACGGCGCACGGTCCTTCGACCATCAGGACGGCGACGACCAGGCCACCTGGTACAAGAACGCCCGCTTCACGCTGAAGACCTGGACCGGCCAGGAAACCGAGCTCGGCACGTTGAAGACCTATACCGAGACCCGCTTCAACTTCGGCAACCGCAACAACTACGGCCAGGTCAGCACCACCACGGATACTGCCGGCGTTGCGACCACGCACCTGCTCGGCAACCCCGCCGGCAACAAGGGCGTCTCGCTGAACTTCGCCTGGATCCAGCTCGGTGGCCTGCGCGTCGGTAAGGATGAATCGGCCTTCGATACGTTCATCGGCTACGCCGGCAACGTCATCCAGGATACGATCGTTCCCTACGGTGATTTCGACACCAACGTCGTCCAGTACTACTTCGACGCCGGCAACGGCTTCTCCGCGGTCGTCTCGCTCGAAGAAGGTTCGGGCGTTGTCGGCACGATCGACAGCTACGTTCCGCATGTCGTCGGCGGCGTGAAGTGGACGCAGGGCTGGGGCGCCATCACCGGCGTCGTTGCTTACGACAGCAACTACGAGCAAGTCACTGGCAAGGTCCGGTTGGACGTCACCGTCAATGACGCGATCTCGCTGTTCGGCATGTTCGGCTACGGCAACGATGGCGATCTGAACGACGACGCCGCCAATGCTATCGACGCTCATGGTCGCGGCTTCTACAAGCAGTGGGGCGGCAACTGGGCCTGGTGGGCCGGCGGCACCTACAAGTTCAACGAGAAGACCTCGTTCAACCTCCAGGTGTCGGGTGACGACGACAAGAACTATGGCCTTGCGGCGAACGTTGCCTATGACATCGTCCCCGGCTTCACGGTCACGGCCGAAGTTGACTGGGATCACTACGGCAACTTCGACACCCCGACCCTCTACGGCAACTGGACCAACGCCAACAAGAAGAACAGCGTCGGCGGTCTCCTCCGCTTCCAGCGCTCGTTCTAACAGGCGCAGCCTGATTGAAATCGAACCCGGCGGGCAACCGCCGGGTTTTTTGCTGGCCTCACAGCTCCTTGCTCCGCCCCCCAAGCATGACGAACTGACAGGCGCTTCGTCCAATCTTCACGCGAGCGATTTTGCCGACGGAAGCAGCCGGCAGCCGGTGTCTCAGCGAAAGGCGCGAGTATGGAAATTGGCTAGATAGGCCCGGGGAAGCCGGCTAGCCAGGAAAACTACTGGTCAAACGTCAGCGAGATCGCCCAATGACTCGATCAGTGGTTGGATTTCGCTTTCGTAATTCTTCCAACGCTTGACAGACGACTTGTAAATCGGCTGGCGAACCTGCCAACGGCTGAAAGTATTTACCGACCCATCCCGGTCAAAAAAGCGCAGGCAGGCGTCGTCCCAAGGCAGCCCGAGATAATCTATCAAGCGGCGCGATTGCTCTTCTTGATTTTCAATCAATGTCTCATACCGGTTTTCGAAAATGCGGCCCGGGAGGACCTTGCTCCAGTGCCGCATCAGGCGATCGTATTCCCTGTAGTAGAGCCCAAGAGTCTGAAGATCGCCGCTGTAGCTGTGCGCTTCACTGAATTGCAGGACGAAACAGGAGATGCAATTGTCTATGGCATCGCGGCGACAATGAATGATGCGCGCGTTGGGAAAGAGAATGCCGACAAGGCCGACCAGCTCGAAATTATGGGGCATCTTGTCGACGATTCGGAGCGCGCGCGGAGCACGCTCGCGCAGATAGGCAAGATGCTCCGCTGCCAGCGTCTTGGTCAGTTCGGGAGTAATCGTCGCGACCGATTTGCCGAGGTTTGCGTCGAGGCTGTCCTTGAGGCCTATCGCATTTGCCATTCGTCTAAGCTTGCTGAGTTCGCCGGCGCCATGAACATCAGGATGGCTGGCGCAGATCTGCTCTGTCAGCGTCGTGCCTGAGCGAGGCATGCCGACGACGAACACAGGCACCTCAGACGGATCGCCATAAGCGGCCATCGACGCCACCAGTTCGGGCGTGAAGGTCTCGATCATGGCATCGACCCAGCGACGGTAGCTTCCCAGATCGAATTTTTGGTCCCTGGCTTGATTGCCTTTCTTGAAGTGGTCCATCGCCTCCTTGTAGCGACGGAGGTCGTTGAGTACCTTGCCGGCGGCGGAATGGAGCTCTGCCGCCCCCTCCGATCCATGGTCCGTTTCTCGAAGCTCGGTTAGGATTGCCGCAAGTTCCGGCGGCTCTTCCGTGAATTTGCGCGTGTGCACAAGCGCATTGTAGGCAGCCGGCAGCGCGATGCGCCGATCTATCGCCTCTTTCAGATGAACCGCGGCTGCATCCATACGACCGAGGCTTGCAAGCGCGCGAGGCAACCCCAACCGGGCCACAGGATGATCTCGGTCGATCTTGAGCGCCTTCTCAAAGAGCGGCAGCGCCATTTCTCCCTTGTCAAATGCTCTGTAGGCATTGCCCAAGGCGCAAAGCGCCTCCACCAGATCCGGCTTCAAGGCCAAGGCCTGCTGAAAGTGCCTGATTGCCGGCGTAAACTCGCTGAGCTTCAGGTAGGTCTCACCGAGGCTAAGGTGGTAGTAAGGATTTTGCGGCTCCTCTGCGACCGCACGGGCAAAGTACCGCAAGGCCTTCTCGTTATCGTATCCGATGCCGAGGGTTCCCAGGATGTAAAAAGCCAGCGGATGGTTTGGCGTTCTTGCCAGAACCTTGAGACAAAGTTCCTCGGCCTCCGGCAATTGCTCGGCTTTCTGAAGCTCGAGCGCCTGCCTCAGCAGTAGGTCGTCGGCCTGATTACGGGGCGGGCTCGCCTTCGGCTGGGCTTTGGGTGCTACAACTTTCGGCGATACCGCCCTCGCCGAGGGCTGCGTCTTGAGGTGCTTTGCCCAGGCGGGCGGCAATCGGTTGCTCATCCTGCCTCGCTAGCAAAAGCGGCAGGCAGAATCCAGCGATACCTCGTCCGCATCGAACTCCGACGTCGACAACAGGCGTCCGCCGCTGCGTTCACCAGACCCATGCAAGCAGCAAACCGCCAGAACCCAAAGGCTGGGGTGCCGATCAAGCTAGGCCATCTCACCCTGTCAACCAACTTGCACCCACACCTCGCCCACGCTAGCAAGAAGACCCTTTCTCAACCGAGCCCTTTGCCATGCGCCAGCGCCCTCCCCTTATGCCGATCGTCGGCGCGCTTCCCACCACGGTGCCGTTCGTCGGGCCGGAGGCGCAGGAGCGCGAGCGCGGGCGGCCGTTCCGCGCCCGCATCGGCGCCAATGAAAGCAGCTTCGGGCCCTCGCCGCGCGTCATCGCCCGCATGGAGAGCGTCGCCCGCGACCAGTGGATGTATTGCGACCCCGACAATTTCGACCTGAAGGCCGCGGCGGCCGCTCACCATGGAGTGAGCATCGAGAACGTAGTGGTGGGCGAAGGCATTGACGGGCTGCTCGGTCTCGTTGCGCGCATGTATGTCGCGCCGGGCGATGCGGTGGTGACCTCGCTCGGCGCCTATCCCACCTTCAACTTCCATATCGCAGGCGTCGGCGGCCGCCTGGTGACGGTTCCCTACGCCAACGACAAGGAAGACCTCGAGGGGCTTCTCGCAGCAGTGGTCAGGGAAAAGGCGCCGCTCGTCTATCTCTCCAATCCGGACAATCCGATGGGAAGCTGGTGGGAGGCATCCGAGGTCATTCGCTTTATCGAAGCGCTGCCGGAAACCACAATGCTGGTGCTGGACGAGGCCTATGGCGAGTTAGGGCCGGCCTCGGCGCTGCCGCCGATCGATATCGCGCGGCCGAACGTCGTGCGCATGCGCACCTTTTCCAAGGCTTATGGACTGGCCGGCATTCGCTGCGGCTATGCGGTGGCGGAACAGGAAGTGATCCGCGATTTCGAGAAGATCCGCAACCACTACGGCGTCAGCCGCATGGCGCAGATCGCCGGCCTCGAAGCGCTCGCCGACCAGGACTATCTGAAATCGGTGGTGGCGCGCGTGGCGGCCGGGCGCCGCCGCATTGCGGCCATCGCCGAGGAAAACGGCCTGAAGCCACTGCTCTCTGCCACGAATTTCGTCACCATCGATTGCGGCCGCGACGGCGCCTTCGCGCTGAAGGTGATGCAGGCGCTGCTCTCGCGCGATGTCTTCATCCGCAAGCCGATGGCGCCACGGCTCGACCGCTGCATTCGGGTCAGCGTCGGCCTCGACCATGAGCTCGACATCTTCGCCGAGGAATTGCCGGGCGCGCTGGCGGCGGCGCGTAATTAGAGGCGCGTCGAAGCCGCCAATCTCCCCCCTTGGGGCAAGGCAATCGCCTATGGCAGTGCCAGCCCCCCACTCCGGCCGCTGCGCGGCCACCTCTCCCCCATGTTCATGGGGGAGAGGAAACCCAAGCTTTTCAAGGCCGCGACCTTGGCGGTTGGCGTTTCCTCTCCCCCCACGAATGTGGGGAGAGAGGTGGCTCGGCGAAGCCGAGACGCAGTGGGGGAGCGCCATATGCGATTGCCTTGCCCCTTGGGGGGAGTTTGGCTGTCACCTTTGCTTTCGCCAATATGCAACGTTGCATTTGCCAGGTCCTGCACCAGATTCGCTTGAGGGACGGAGAACGCCATGGCCGAGCGGAAAAGAGTCGTGCGGGCGCGCATAAGCGGCATGGTGCAAGGCGTCAGCTACCGGGTGTGGACGCACCGCGAAGCCATGCGTCTTGGCGTGACGGGCTGGGTGCGCAACGAGGCCGACGGCTCGGTCACGGCGCTCATCGCCGGCGCCGATGCCGCGGTCGACGCCATGATCGACCGCCTTTGGCAGGGCCCGCGGGGCGCGCTGGTCTCAGCCGTGGAGGTCGAGGAGGCAGCTGACGACGCGCCTGCAGATTTCAGGATTGTCGACTAGGCCAGCGTAAGCCGCTTCCGAGATATCGCGGCGCTCTTGAATTAATTGAACGTTCGTTTTATTAATGCCTTCCTAGAGGCGAACATGGCACGCACCACAGGTTCCGACGGCGAAAAAACCGAGGCGGCAGTCCGCGAGGCGGCGGTCAGCCTGATCGCGCGTCTCGGCTACGAGGCGATGTCGATGCGCCAGCTGGCGGCCAAAGTCGGTGTCCAGGCCGCGGCGCTCTACCGTTATTTCCCGACCAAGGAAGACCTGCTGTTCACGCTGATGCGCGAGCATATGGAAGGCCTGCTCAAGGCCTGGGACAGGACGCGGCCGGCGAGTGACGATCCGGCCGCCCGGCTCGCCGCCTATGTCGAGAACCACATCGCCTTTCATATCGCGCGGCGCCACGCCACCCATGTCTCCAACATGGAATTGCGCAGCCTGTCGCCTGAGCGGCTGACGCGGATCCTCAAGCTGCGCACGGCCTATGAGAAGGAACTGCGCGCGATCCTGCGCGACGGCGCGGAGGCAGGCATCTTCGAGATCGACGATGTCGGGCTCACCGCCATGGCGCTGATCCAGATGATGACCGGCGTCATCGTCTGGTTCCGGCCGGGCGAGCGGCTCTCGATCGCCGAAGTCACCACCACATATCTTTCCATGACAATGCGGCTCGTCGGCGCGAAGATCGACACCTTCAGCGTCGCGCGTCCAGTCCGGCGCGCAAGGGACGCTGTGGCACTTTGATTTCGCGCATGATCCTTTCCGAAATCGAAGTCGATTTTCGGGGTCATGCGCAGGGAGGAAGGCATGTACACCAATACGCTGAACTTCGGGCTTGACGCCGATATCGAGGCGCTGCGCGATACGGTGAGGCGCTTCGCCCAGGACAGGATCGCGCCGATCGCGGCCGACATCGACCGTTCCAACGAGTTCCCGGCGCATCTATGGGCCGAGCTCGGCGCGCTCGGCCTGCTCGGCATCACCGCCGATCCGGATTTCGGCGGCAGCGGCATGGGCTATCTCGCGCATGTCGTGGCGATGGAAGAGATTTCGCGCGCTTCCGCCTCGGTCGGCCTTTCCTACGGCGCGCATTCCAATCTCTGCGTCAACCAGATCAACCGCTGGGCGACCCCGGCGCAGAAGGAAAAGTACCTGCCCCCGCTCTGCAGCGGCGAAAGCGTTGGCGCGCTGGCGATGTCGGAACCAGGCGCCGGCTCCGACGTGGTGTCGTTGCGCCTGCGCGCCGAAAAGCGCAACGACCGCTACGTGCTCAACGGCTCGAAAATGTGGATCACCAACGGGCCGGACGCCGAGACGCTGGTGGTCTATGCCAAGACCGATCCGGAGCGCCAGTCGCGCGGCATCACCGCCTTCATCATCGAAAAATCCTTTGCCGGTTTTTCGGTGGCGCAGAAACTCGACAAGCTCGGCATGCGCGGGTCCAATACCGGCGAGCTCGTGTTCGAGAATGTCGAGGTGCCGTTCGAGAACGTGTTGCACGAGGAAGGACGCGGCGTCGAGGTGCTGATGTCGGGCCTCGATTATGAACGCGCGGTGCTTTCCGGCGGGCCGATCGGGCTGATGGCGGCTTGTCTCGACGTTGCAGTGCCTTACGTGCACGAGCGCAAGCAGTTCGGCCAACCGATCGGCAGTTTTCAGCTGGTGCAGGGCAAGCTTGCCGACATGTATGCCACGATGAACGCCGCGCGCGCCTATGTCTATGCGGTGGCCGCGGCCTGCGATCGCGGCGAGACGACGCGCAAGGACGCCGCCGGCTGCGTGCTGTTCGCTGCAGAGAAGGCAACGCAGATGGCGCTCGACGCCATCCAGCTGCTTGGCGGCAATGGCTATATCAACGACTATCCGACGGGGCGGCTTTTGCGCGACGCCAAGCTCTACGAGATCGGCGCCGGCACCAGCGAGATCCGCCGCTGGCTGATCGGCCGCGAGATCATGGCGGAGGGGGTTAGCTCCTTGGCGCAGAAGCTTTGACAGGTGCATCATGGTGATGCTGCCAGATCGAATATCGATGAGATTTGCCGAGGCCTTCGGAAGGCCTCGGCAAATCTCAGACCCTGTAAAGGCTCGTTCAAACGGTGGTGCGCAGCGCAAGCTTGTCCAAGTAGGGTTTCTGCGGATCAACACCACGTTCCTTGCAAACGGCAAGATAGTCGTCGACGCTGTCGTGGAACGCCTTCACCAGTTCCTCGGCAGTCTCGGCCTCGAACGTAATAATGTCTCGAATGCCAAGGATGCGGCCATGGAACACCATGTCTTCTTCGTCGAACTCGATCGAGCCGGGGTATCCCTTGTAAAGCTTCATTCCCGTATCGCCCGATGAAGATTTGATAGCAGAATACGATATCGTTCCGGATTTATCGATGGCTACGCTAACCTCCCAAATCTCCCCCGCCTCCGACACCTTCCGCGCCAATGCCGAGCGCATGCGCTCGCTGGTCGCCGATATCGCCGAGAAGGCGGCAAGCGTCGAGCGCGGCGGCTCGGATGAGGCGCGCGAGCGCCACCAGAGCCGCGGCAAGCTGTTGCCGCGCGAGCGGCTGGCGCAACTGCTGGACACCGGCTCGCCCTTCCTCGAGGTCGGCCAGTTCGCGGCATGGTCGATGTATGGCGAGGACATTCCGTCGGCGGGCATCATCACCGGCATCGGCCGCGTCGAAGGCAGGGAGGTGATGGTCGTCGTCAACGACGCCACGGTGAAGGGCGGCACCTATTATCCCGTGACGGTCAAGAAGCATCTGCGCGCGCAGGAGATCGCGCTGCAGAACAATCTTCCTTGCGTCTACCTCGTCGACAGCGGCGGTGCCAACCTGCCCAACCAGGACGAGGTCTTTCCGGACCGCGAGCATTTCGGCCGCATCTTCTACAACCAGGCCAACATGTCGGCGGCAGGCATCCCGCAGATCGCCTGCGTCATGGGTTCCTGCACGGCGGGCGGCGCCTATGTGCCTGCAATGTCGGACGAGACGATCATGGTGCGCAGCCAGGCGACCATCTTCCTCGGCGGCCCGCCGCTGGTGAAGGCCGCCACCGGCGAGGATGTCAGCGCCGAGGAGCTCGGCGGCGCCGATGTCCACACCAGGCTTTCCGGCGTCGCCGACCATTACGCCATGGACGACGAACATGCTTTAGCCATTTGCCGGCGCATCATCAGGAACCTCAATCGGAAAAAGGCTGTAAGCCTGAACCTGCAGAAACCTGTAGCGCCGCTTCACGACCCGCATGAACTCTACGGCATCGTGCCGACGGACCTGCGCCAGCCCTATGATGTGCGCGAGGTGATCGCCCGTCTCGTCGACGGTTCCGAGTTCGACGAGTTCAAGCAGAATTACGGCACCACTTTGGTCACCGGCTTTGCCCACCTGCACGGCATGCCGGTCGGCATCCTCGGCAACAATGGCGTGCTCTTCTCGGAAAGCGCGTTGAAGGGTGCGCATTTCATCGAGCTCTGCTGCCAGCGCGGCATTCCACTGATTTTCCTGCAGAACATCACCGGCTTCATGGTCGGGCGGAAGTACGAGGCCGGCGGTATCGCCAAGGACGGCGCCAAGCTGGTCACGGCGGTCGCCACGGCACGCGTGCCCAAGCTTACCGTCATCATCGGCGGCTCGTTCGGCGCCGGCAACTACGGCATGTGCGGCCGCGCCTATTCACCCCGCTTCCTGTGGATGTGGCCGAACGCGCGCATCTCGGTGATGGGCGGCGAGCAGGCGGCGACCGTGCTCGCCATGGTCAAGCGCGAGGGCATCGAGCGCAAGGGCGGGCAATGGAGCGCCGAGGAGGAAGCGAAGTTCCGCAAGCCGATCCTGATGAAATACGAGCATGAGGGCCACCCGCTCTATTCCTCGGCAAGGCTCTGGGACGACGGCATCATCGATCCGGCAAAGACGCGCGAGGTGCTGGCGCTGAGCCTCTCGGCGGCGCTCAATGCGGGGATCGAAGAGACGAAGTTCGGCGTGTTCAGGATGTGACGATGGGCGATCTCGGCGACAGGATCCGCATTCACACCGGCGACATTACCAAGCTCGCGGTCGATGCCATCGTCAATGCCGCCAACTCCTCGCTGCTCGGCGGCGGTGGTGTCGACGGCGCCATCCACCGCGCCGCCGGGCCAGAACTGGTCGCCGAATGCCGGACGCTGAACGGCTGCAGCACCGGCGACGCCAAGCTGACCAAGGGCTATCGCCTGCCGGCGCGCTACGTCATCCACACCGTCGGGCCGGTCTGGCAAGGGGGCGACAAGGGCGAGGCCAAGCTGCTCGCCTCCTGCTACCGGCGGTCGCTCGAAATCGCCCGCGACCATGACTGCAAGACAGTTGCTTTTCCGGCGATCTCGACCGGCGTCTATCGCTTTCCGAAGGACGAGGCGACGGAGATCGCTGTTGCAAACGTAAGCGACTTCCTGCGGCAGAATACAGTGCCTGATGCGGTTACTTTCTGCTGCTTCGACGAGCCGACGGCGGAGCTATATCGTGAGGTCGTTGCTGCCATTGGCGGAGCCTAAGCTGTATGAGCGATTCGAATAATTTGTCTGCCCTGACAGGCTGGCGAGACAGCGCCCCCCTCTGTCCTGCCGGACATCTCCCCCACTTGGGGGGAGATTGGCAGCTTCGCCGCTGCCGCTCATTTTCCAACGTTCGCGATTGGTGGAATCGACCGCGGCGCTCGATCTCCCCCCTGGTGGGGGAGATGTCCGGCAGGACAGAGGGGGGCGCGAAGGAACGCCGACCTCGCTCAAAGCATACTCTGGCTGCGGAGGCCCCATGTTCGCCAAGATCCTGATCGCCAATCGCGGCGAGATCGCCTGTCGCGTCATCCGCACCGCGCGCAAGCTCGGCGTGCGCACCGTCGCCGTCTATTCGGACGCCGATGCCCGCGCCCTGCATGTCGAGATGGCCGACGAGGCAGTGCATATCGGCCCCTCGCCCGTCGGCGAGAGCTATCTGCGCGGCGACAGGATCATAGCCGCGGCGCTCGCTACCGGCGCCGAAGCGGTTCATCCCGGCTATGGCTTCCTGTCGGAAAACCCTGATTTCGTCGATCAGGTGACAGCGGCCGGGCTGGTCTTCATCGGGCCGTCCGCCACCTCGATCCGCGCCATGGGGCTGAAGGACGCCGCCAAGCGGCTGATGGAAAAGGCCGGCGTTCCGGTGGTGCCTGGCTATCACGGCGAAGCGCAGGAGATCGTGCTGCTCGCGTCCAAGGCGCGCGAGATCGGCTACCCCGTGCTGATCAAGGCGCGCGCCGGCGGCGGCGGCAAGGGCATGCGGCGCGTCGACCACCCGGACGATTTCTCCGAGGCGCTATCGGGCGCGCGGCGCGAGGCCAAGGCCGCCTTCGGCGACGACCGCGTGCTGGTGGAAAAATATGTCGACAAGCCGCGCCATATCGAAGTCCAGGTGTTCGGCGACAATTTCGGCAATGCCGTGCATCTTTTCGAGCGCGACTGCTCGGCGCAGCGCCGCCACCAGAAGGTGATAGAGGAGGCGCCTGCGCCCGGCATGACACCGGCGCTGCGTAAGGCGATGACAGAGGCCGCGGTCAAGGCCGCCAAGGCGATCAGCTACTCCGGCGCCGGCACGATCGAGTTCATCGTCGACGCCTCCGAGGGGCTCAAGGCCGACCGCTTCTGGTTCATGGAGATGAACACCCGGCTGCAGGTCGAGCATCCCGTCACCGAGATGGTCACCGGCGTCGATCTGGTCGAGTGGCAGCTCCGTGTCGCCTCCGGCGAAAAACTGCCGAAGACGCAGGGCGAGATCGCGCTTGCCGGACACGCCTTCGAGGCACGCATCTACGCCGAGGACGCGGCCAAGGGTTTCCTGCCGGCGACAGGCACGCTGCATCATCTGAAGTTCCCCGACGCATCGCCCGAGGATGCCGCCATACGGATCGAAACCGGCGTGCGGGCCGGCGATGCCATCTCGCCGTTCTACGATCCGATGATCGCCAAGCTGGTGGTGCACGCCAAGGATAGAACCACTGGGCTCGGCGCGCTGCGCAAGGCGCTGGCCCGGACGGAAGTTGCGGGCTCGACCGTCAACACCGCCTTCCTCGCGGCGCTTGCGACCGATGCCGATTTCGCGGCGGGCGATGTCGACACCGGCCTGATCGGCCGGCATCAGGAGGCGCTGATCGCCCTGCCCGCGCCGAGCGATGAAGCCACCGCCGCGGCGGCGCTGGCGGCAACCGACGCGGGCGCGCCGGGCCCGGCCGCCGATCCATGGTCCTCGCTCGCGGGCTATGCGCATTTCCATACGCTCGCGCGCCGCACCCGGCTGCGTTTCGGCGAGGAGAACATACTCGCGCGGGTCTCGGCGCGGCCGGACGGCCGCTACCAGGTGGCGCTGGAGGCGCCGCATGATGCGATCAATTCGCATGATCTCAGGAATTTGCCGCGCACCGCGCGCTGGCCGGGCCATGTCACAGTGTTCGAAGGCGCGGTCGGCCATACTTTCGCGGTTCCCGACCCGCTCGCCAAGGCGGACGAAGCCGCTGCCGCCTCGGGGAGCCTGCGGGCGCCGATGCCGGGGCTGGTCAAGCTGGTGCGCGCGGCGGCGGGCGATGCCGTGATCAAGGGCCAGCCGCTCCTGATCCTCGAGGCGATGAAGATGGAGCACACCATCGCAGCACCTCATGACGGGGTGATCGCCGAGATCGCGGCTGAGGGCGCGCAGGTGAGCGACGGCACGGTATTGGTGCGCTTTGTCGAGGACGGCCAGGCATAAGTGCGTCGCGCTGAAACCGGTTCAGGCGACGCGCTTTTGGGCGACATGCATTAAAGAGAAAAATGGCCGGGACGAGCCCGGCCATTTCCGCTTGTCTGACAGAACCGATTACGGCTTGATCGGCGCGTATTTGCCGTCGTGCCACTGGTTGATGTCGTAGCTGGCGTTCTTCAGGTCGCCCTTCTCGTCGAAGATGACATCGCCGACGACGGTGCTGATCGGCTTGCCGTCTTTCAGCGCCTCGGCAACCTTGCCCGGATCGTCGGTGCCGGCGCGCTTGACGCCCTCGGCGACGGCCTGGATCACGGCATAGGAGAACAGCGTGAAGCCTTCCGGCGTGAAGCCGCCGGCCTTGATCTTGGCGACCGCGTCCTTCGCTTCCGGCTTCGCCTGCGGATCCGACGGGAAGACGAACATGGTGCCTTCACCGGCCGGGCCGGCGACCTGCCAGAATTCCGGCGTGGCGATCGAGTCCGGCATGATCAGCTGGAACTTGACGTTCTGCTCGGCAGCCTGGCGCAGGATGAGGCCGGCCTCGGGGTGATAGCCGCCGAAATAGACGACATCGGCCTTGAGCGACTTGAGCTTGGTGACCAGAGCCGAATAATCCTTCTCGCCGGCGTTGATGCCTTCATAGTCGACCTCCTTGAGGCCCCCGGCGTTCATCGTCGCCTTGACCACATCGGCAACGCCCTGACCGTAGGCGCTCTTGTCGTGCAGGACGACGACGTTCTTGCCGGCATATTTCTTGGCGATCCACGGGCCGATGAAGGCGCCCTGGGCGTCGTCACGCGTGTAGAGGCGCATGATCGTCGGCCAGCCGGACTTCGCCGCGGCGTCGGTCAGCACCGGGTTGGACGAGGCCGGGCTCATCATCAGCGTGCCGGATTCGGCATAGACGGCGGAAGCCGGAATGCTCGAACCCGAGCAGGCATGGCCATCGACGAATTTGACGCCGTTGGCGACGACGCGATTGGCGACCGACACCGCCTGCTTCGGATCGCACTGGTCATCCTCGATGTCGAGCTTGATCTTTGCGCCATTGACGCCACCGGACGCGTTGATGGCGTCGGCGGCGGCCTGCGCGCCCTGCTTAAACTGATCGCCGATCGTGGCGAGTTGACCGGTCATCGGGCCGACCACCGAAATGGTGATGTCGTCGGCGAAGGCAACCGATGCGCTCATCATCAGGCCCAATGCGGCCGCGCTCAAAATACCCAATCTTTTCATGACAATAGAACTCCTCCACTTGCGCGCGACCGCGCCGGCCACGCTTGTTCCTGAGAGCCGGGACAATTCCACCCTTCGCCGGAACTGTCGAGAGGACAATACATACCGCTTTGGTTCATTTCGGCGAGCATTTCTTGGGCCAAGCACGCAGTACCTCGGGGGAGATAAGCAAATGCAAAAGCCGCGCCGGCCTTGTCCCGGCCGGTCGCGGCTTTTGCAGTCGAGCTTCCCCAGCGCCCCGCGCGCCTGAACTCGCTCGCTTCCCTGTTTCTTGATGGACCATGATCTTATCCGAAAACCGGATTCCACTTTTCACTGCGTGGACCTTCGGTTCGGGATCATGGTCTGGCGCACGGCTTGGGTTCGTTGACCTGCCGCGTTCTTGGTCTTGTTGACCGGCCGTCTTGTCGCGACCTTGTCCCCTGAAGACTCTTACCCTTAGGCTCGCAAAATCAGTGCATCGTCATCCATTCGCGCGCTTCGCGCAGCGCCCTGGCGATATCGGCCTTCGACATCGTCGCCGACAGTTCCGAGCGCAGTTCGGCGGCGCGGGCCGAGCCCTTGATCGCGGCGATGTTGAACCATTTGTGGGCAGCGACGACGTCCGTCTCGCAATCGCGGCCGGTCGCATACATCATGCCCAGTTCGAAGAGAATGTCGGCCTGGGCAGTTGCCCCCATGGCGCCGAAGCCGGCTTCAAGCATTTCAAAACGTGCCATTTCAATCCCCTGTCTGCTCCCGAGAGCTGCCTCCTTCTGCCCCTTGAAGTCCCTTGGGCGGGCCGCTCTTTCGATGCTTTCGAGGATGACGGCTGGCTTTGAATCCGTCGTTAAATGGCTTGCTTAATTTGAAGAAAACAAAGCTAAAACAAGAGGTAAACGCGAAAAACTGTTAAGCATAGGAGCCCAGCAATTCAGCCGATTTGCGCAAAATTCGACGAAAATTTCAAACGACGGAATCAAGACTTCGCTAACCACGGAAACCGAAGTCTTTTTCGCCACCTGTTCATTTTCAGCGATCCGCGCGGCCAAAATCCTTGCAACCTTCCGTGGCGGCACCGCTTTCGTTTTGGCGGCGGCTGGATTAGCTTTACGTTTGCGTAAGGGACAGACAGGCGGAACGAGGCCCGCCGGAACCCTAAAGGGAGGACAAGCATGTTTCGAAAAGCGAGCCTGGCCCTGGCGGCCACCTTGGTCATGGCGGGCGCCGCATGGGCCGACCCGATCGAGGGCAATTGGAAGACGCAGGCCGGATCGACGGCGGCGATCGCGGGCAGCGACGCGTTTTCCATCACGCTCAAGTCCGGCAAATATGCCGGCAAGACGATCGGCTCCTTCAAGGCGGCCGGCGACAACAAGTACACCGGCACAATAACGGACCCGGAAACCGACAAGACCTATTCCGGCAAGGCGACGCTTTCCGGCACCTCGCTCAAGATGAGCGGCTGCGTGCTGGGCGGACTGATCTGCAAGAGCCAGACCTGGCACAAGCTCTGATCGCTGCGCAGATGACGACGTGAAACGGGGCCCGGCGGCCCCGTTTTCTTTGAGCGCTGCTTCGAAGCGCATTGCCGAGCACGGCAGTCCCCGGCACCCGGCCGGATCAAAAACCACATCAACCAATTTGAACGGTAGATGAATAGCGGTCTCAGAACCGGTTCAGAGGCATTCGGGCATTCTCCTCGCCATTGAAGGAGAGACCAATGCTTGTCCGCCGCTTCACCATCGTCTGCCTGCTGATGAGCCTGTTCGGCATGTTCTTCGCCATCCTGGTGGCCGAAGCCGGCCGTCCGGCCCGCTCATCGGGAATGGCCGACACCTGCCGGCTGGACTGCATGAACCATTTCGACCGCTGAAACGACCAATACTCGAAACCGGAACGACCACCATGAATCGCATCGCCACCTCCACCCTCAAGGCTCTTCGCCTCCTGCCGCGGGCGATGCTTATCCTGATGCTGCTTGCCGCCCCTGTGCTGGCGGTGCCGATGATGCGCGCCGACGCCGGTTCGGTCATCGAGGCGCCGACGCCGAAGAAGGCAGGCATCGGCTTTGTGCTGCTGGTCAGTCTGCAGCGCGGGTAAGGTGTGCTGATATTCAGGTGAGGCCGGTCTGCAAATGGCGGCTCCCTGCGCTTCCGGTGCTCACGTACTTCAAGTACGCTCCGCTCCGGCCTACGCCGGCCGAAGCCCTCATCAGGGTCTCCGCTCTATGAAGGCGCCGGCCGGCGTAGGCCGGTTCTCGGAAACCACCATTCTCGACTCGGCCTAACCTGAATCTCAGCACACCTTGAGAACACGGTCGAAGAAAAATACGCCGCAGGGCAAGCTTCGCGCTCGCTTCCCCCTCCCAAGCGCGCTTCCAAATCCCTATATTGGGCCATGGAAAAGCGAATCTACCCTCAAGCCATCGAATCGGTCGTCATGCCGGAGCCTTTCGGCAGGCAGAGGTTCGACGACGCCAAGAAGGCGGTCGCGGCGTTGGAGGCGCTCTACGACCGCAACACCAAATTCCTGCGCGATTCCTTCGCCAAGCTCGCCGCCGGCGGCGACGAGAGCAAGCGCTACCGGGCCTTCTATCCACAGATCGGCGTCACCACCACCTCGTTCACCCAGATCGACTCGCGCCAGGCCTACGGCCATATGCCGACGCCCGGGCATTTCGCCACCACCATCACCCAGCCGAAGCTGTTCGAGAACTATCTCGTCGAGCAGCTTCGGCTCATCATGCGCAATCACGGCGTGCAGGTGACGGTGTCGGAATCGACCACGCCGATCCCGCTGCATTTCGCCTTCCTGGAAGGCACCTATGTCGACGGCACGGCGGCCGAGCGCATCAAGCGGCCGATCCGCGACCTGTTCGACGTGCCTGACCTCGACGGCACCGACGACCAGATCGCCAACGGCACCTTCGAGGTGGCGTTCGGCGAGCCGCGGCCGCTGGCGCCGTTCACGGCGCAGCGCATCGACTATTCGCTGCACCGCATGACGCACTACACGGCGACCAGCCCGCAGCATTTCCAGAACTTCGTGCTGTTCACCAACTACCAGTTCTACATCGACGAGTTCGTGGCGCGGGCCCGCGACCTGATGGAGAGCGGCGGAGGCGGTTACAGCGAATTCGTCGAGCCGGGCAATGTGGTGACGAAGGCCGGAGCCGGCGCGCCGAGCGAAGGCACGCCGCCTCAACGCCTGCCCCAGATGCCGGCCTATCATCTGAAGAAGCCTGGCCATGGCGGCATCAGCATGGTCAATATCGGCGTCGGCCCGTCCAACGCCAAGACCATCACCGACCACATCGCGGTGCTTCGGCCGCATGCCTGGGTGATGCTCGGCCATTGCGCCGGCCTGCGCAACACGCAGGCGCTGGGCGACTATGTGCTGGCGCATGCCTATGTGCGCGAGGACCATGTGCTCGACGACGACCTGCCGGTCTGGGTGCCGATCCCGCCGCTGGCCGAGATCCAGGTGGCGCTGCAGGAAGCGGTGGCGGAAGTGACCGGCCTTTCCGGCTATGACCTAAAGCGCATCATGCGCACCGGCACCGTCGCCACCATCGACAACCGCAACTGGGAGCTGCGCGACCAGCGCGGGCCCGTGCAGCGCCTGTCGCAGTCCCGGGCGATCGCGCTCGACATGGAATCGGCGACGATCGCGGCCAACGGCTTCCGCTTCCGCGTGCCATACGGGACGCTGCTTTGCGTCTCCGACAAGCCGCTGCATGGCGAGCTGAAGCTGCCCGGCATGGCGACCGAGTTCTACAAGCGGCAGGTGGCGCAGCATCTCACCATCGGCATCAGGGCGATGGAGAAGCTGGCCGAAATGCCGATGGAGCGGCTGCATTCGCGCAAGCTGAGAAGCTTCTCCGAGACTGCTTTCCAGTAGCCGAGGCAACTCGTCGTCTTGCCCAGGCCGCAATTTGGCCGATAAGCAGGCCGATCTGATTGCCAGCGGCATCCGGCAGACCACGACTGACATGACAACAGGCGGCGCGCGCTCGAACATGACGGCTGGGGTGGCATTCCTGGCGATGATGGCACTCTCGGCCGCGCTGCTGGCCGGGTTCTTCGGCGCGCTGCATCCGGCTTTCGATTCCTTCGCGCATTTTCGCATTCATCTGAGCGTCTTGACGGCGCTGCTGGCGCTGCCGCTGCTGGCCAGTTCCTACCGGCTGCAGGCCGTCGCGGTGCTGCTCTTTGCCATTGCCAGCCTCGCCACGACGGCGAGCGCGTTGCCCCGGCTGTGGCCGCAGCAGGCAGTCGCCAAGCCTGCTGACCGGATCGTCTACACGCTGCTGCAGATGAATTTGCGCTTCGACAATCCGACGCCCAAGAAGGTGCTGTCGCTGATCGGCCGGACCAATCCCGATGTGATCACTCTCGACGAGGTGTCGGGGATGTGGACAAGAGAGCTTGGCTACATCACCAGCGCCTATCCCTACCGCATCCTTTGCCCCTATCCCAACGGCATATTCGGCGTTGCGCTGCTTTCACGGCGGCCGTTTGCCGCCGGCACCGCGCCGCATTGCGAGCAGCGCGGCGCGATGGCGACCGCAACGATCGATTTCGGCGGCACAGGCGTCGACGTCGCCGCGATCCATCTGAGCTGGCCCTGGCCGCGCGAGCAGTATTGGCAGATCGGCGAGCTGTCGGAGCCGCTTGCCGCGCTCGGCGAAACCGCCATCATGGCCGGCGACTGCAACGCCGTGCCGTGGAGCGCGGCGGTGCGGCGCGTCGCCTCGCTCGGCGGACTGACCGTCATGCCGTCGGCCGGGCCGACCTGGATCCACCGCAAGCTGCCGGATTTCATCCGGCGCTTCGCCGGCCTGCCGATCGACCAGGTGTTCAGCAAGGGCGGGGTGACGATCCTGTCCTCAACGCGGCTGGAAGGCGACGGCTCGGACCATCTGCCGGTACTGGTCGAGTTCTCGTTGCGGCCCGACGGCAGAGCACCCGGGGACGAGCATGAATCGGCGCTGGCGGCGAATGCGTTGCCCAGCGGCCCACGCGGCTGACACAATCGCTTCGTCATCCTAGGGCGCAGCGACGCGAAGCGGAGCGCAGACCCTAGGATCCATGCCGTGAATTCAACGCGCCTCGACGGTCTAGAATCGTCGATACCGCGACAAGGCTGGCAGCAACGTTCTGAATCGCTGCATTCTTGGGCCCAGGTCACGGCATGGATCCTAGGGTCTACGCGCGTCGCTTCGCTCCTTGCTACGCCCTAGGATGACGAACGGATCGGGCCTCTAAGGCTTGATCAAAGCCGCGACCAGGTGCTCGACGTGGCCGCCATCGCGGTGCTCGCGGGCATCGAAGGCATTCTGCCTGGCCTCGTATTCGGCATAGGCGGCCTGGATGCGCTGACGCGCCTCACGGCGCGTCTTGTAGCAATAGGGATCGTCCGCGACCTTGAGACCGGTGATCGACCGCTCGGTGGCGCGCATCATTTGCCTGGCGATACGGCCATGGGTCTCCTCATGGGCGCGCACGCCGACGAAGAACCGGTCCCAGCGGTTCTTCAGTGCCGGTGTCGCCGGCGAAGCGACGCGCGGAAAGGTGTAGAAGAGATTGAGCGTGCCGTTTGCCTGCTTGAGCCGGCACGAGCCCTTGTCCTGGATCACGCCGAGTTCCCAATCTACCGTGTAGGCGGTCTGGGCGATGGCATGTGTCATGAAGCCGTGCTTGGGGCCTTTGCTATCCATGGCCTCGACCAGTGCCGCGCCGGAATTGCCGGCAATGTCATAGGTGCGCGTCTGGACCAGCACCCTGGTGCCGGCCGAAGCCTGGGGCGCGCATAGCGCGCCGAGGGCGACAAGGCATGTCAGAACCGCCAAGCGCATGGTCGTTGCTCCCTATCCTTAGGAAAAGGAAACACAAGCAGGCGGCGGTTTCAACGGCCTTGAGGTTGCGCTGTCGCAACCTGTACCGGACGCAGGCGCCGGCCCTCATCTGGCTGCCGCCATCTTCTCCCCGTGGAAGCAGAAGAGACAAGCTCTGGCGCTGGCGACCCACCTCTCCCGTTCTTCCCGGGAGAGAGGTTGAGGGGCAGCGCAAAGCCCTCGGCAATTGCCCTCACATCCCTTGGTAGACCGGGCCTTCGCCGGCATTTTCCTTTGGCGGCGGTCGAGACGGCCCGGTCGGGCGTAGGCTCACATCCCTTGGTAGACCGGGCCTTCGCCGCCTTGCGGCGGCACCCAGTTGATGTTCTGGTTCGGGTCCTTGATGTCGCAGGTTTTGCAGTGGACGCAGTTCTGCGCGTTGATGACGAAGCGTACATCTTTGGCGGACGGATCGGCGGCGGCATTGCCGTCCTTGTCCACCCATTCATAGACGCCTGCCGGGCAGTAGCGGGTCGAAGGACCGGCAAAGACATCGTGCTCGGAGCGCTGCTGCAGCGCGGCGTCGCCGACGATGAGATGCACCGGCTCGTTCTCCTCGTGATTGGTGTTGGACAAGAACACCGAGGAGAGCCGGTCGAAGGTCAAGACGCCATCCGGCTTCGGATAGGCGATCTTCTGATGCTTGGAGGCAGGCTCCAACGTCGCATAGTCGGCCTTGCGGTGCTTCAGCGTGCCGAAGGGCGAGAAGCCGAACAGCGTGTTCAGCCACATGTCGAGACCGCCGATGCCGACGCCCACGATGGTGCCGAAGCGCGACCACAACGGCTTGACGTTGCGAACCTTCTTCAGGTCCTTGCCGATGTCGCTGCCGCGCCAGGCAGCTTCATAGGAGGCGAGCTCGTCATTGGCGCGGCCGGCGGCAATGGCGTCCGCGACATGTTCGGCCGCCAGCATGCCGGACAGCACCGCATTGTGCGAGCCCTTGATGCGCGGCACGTTGACGAAGCCGGCCGCGCAGCCCATCAGCACGCCGCCCGGGAAGGAAAGCTTCGGCACCGACTGCCAGCCGCCTTCGGTGATGGCGCGCGCGCCGTAGCCGATCCGCTTGGCACCTTCGAAGGTGCCTTTGATCGCCGGATGCGTCTTGAAGCGCTGGAACTCCTCGAAGGGCGAGAGCCAGGGGTTCTTGTAGTTCAGGTGAACGACGAAGCCGACCGCCACCTGGTTGTCTTCCAGATGATAGAGGAAGGAGCCGCCGCCGGTCTTCATGTCGAGCGGCCAGCCGAAGGAATGCTGCACCAGCCCCGGCTTGTGGTTCTCCGGCTTGACCTGCCAGAGTTCCTTGAGGCCGATGCCGTATTTGCCGGGTTCGCGGCCTTCGGAAAGTTTGTACTTGGCGATCAGCTGCTTGGCCAAAGAGCCGCGCGCGCCTTCGCCGATCAGCACATATTTTCCCATCAGCGCCATACCAGGCGCATAAGCCGGGCCATGCGTGCCGTCCTTCTCGACGCCCATGTCGCCGGTGATGACCCCGGTGACGGCGCCGGCATCGTTGTAGACGAGGCTCGCCGCGGCAAAGCCCGGATAGATCTCGACGCCGAGCGCCTCGGCCTTGGTCGCCAGCCAGCGGCAGACATTGCCGAGCGAGACGATGAAGTTGCCGTGGTTGTTCATCAGCGGCGGCATCAGGAAATTGGGCAGGCGGAAGGAACCGGCGGGGCCGAGGACCAGGAAATGATCGTCGGTGACAGGCGTCTTGAACGGGTGGCCCTCTTCTTCGCGCCAGCCGGGCAAAAGGCGATCGATGCCGATCGGGTCGACGACGGCGCCGGACAGGATGTGGGCGCCGACCTCGCCGCCCTTTTCCAAGACGACGACGGAAAGGTCGGGGTTGAGCTGCTTCAGACGGATCGCCGCGGCAAGGCCGGCCGGACCGGCGCCGACGATCACCACGTCGAATTCCATGCTCTCGCGTTCGATTTCGCTCATCGGCCCCTCACTGGCTCGCCATATTCTAGCATTCTGCTGGCTCACGCGCTGCATAGCGCATCAATTCGCGACGCGAAACGGGTGCTGTCGTGACAAAGCCGATTTCGACAAAAAGTCGCGGTTTTCTGGCGATGCAAGCCCATTCGATCAGGCCAGGCAAAGCATCCGACAGAGCCAACCGATTGGAAGGGGAACCGGCGGACGCACGTTTTTAATTGTTCGACGGCTTGCTTATTGGCAATACTTGGCGCCATGCGCACTCCCGAGCCAACCGGCTTTCCATCGAAGCGCTTACTCTTCACGCCCGGCGTGCTCTGCCGCGCGGTTCTTCCCCTCCTCTTCCTGATTGCCCCGGCGCAAGCCGATCCGGTGAAGGTCTGGGCGAGCGGCGCCTACTCCTTTTCCGACGAGCTTGGGGGCTTCCGCATCACCGGCGCTTCCGGGGTCGGCACCAAGGATGACCCGCTGGTCATCACCGAGGAACTGAACTCGGCGACGCCGGTGACGCTGACCATCCGCGCCACCAGACCGATCGAGGCCTTCGGCAGGGCCGGCGACGTCGCCAATGGCGTCATGTATATGCGCATCGACGTGCTCAACAACAGCGCGCTGCCCTGGGTGGAATTCCAGTTCGAGCTGCAGGAAATCCTCGACCAGCCAAGCGTGTTCGGCGACGGCCTGTCCTTCGACCAGCGCAACAAGACGCCAGACAACATCGTTTCCAGCAACTTCGCCGATTTCGACCGCCAGTTCGAACCCTATGACCGGCTGCTGTTCAAGAACGGCAAGGTCGACCCACTGAAGACGGCGACCTTCGAGTTCCTGATCACCGACTACACGCCGCGCTGGACGTTTTATCTGGTGCAGGACCCGCGCATTCCGACGGGGTAGTCTCCACCGTCGAGGGGGAGATTGCTGTCACGGCGGTTGCAAATCATCGCCATGCGGACGATGGTGCCGCCATGACTGCCACCTCTCCCAACAATCCGATCGACATTGCCGAGCTGCTGGCGTTCTATGCCAGCGCAGGCGTCGACGAGGCGCTGGAAGACACGCCCATCAACCGGTTCGCCGAGGTCAAGCCAAAGCAGGCCGAGCGCGCGCCGGCGACGGCCGCGCCCGCTCGCGAAAGCAGGCACGAGGAGCGGCCGGCAGCGGAGCCCGGCTTCGACGCAAGCCGGGCTGCGGAATGGCCGACATCAACCGGGCTGGACGCAAGCCAAGTGCCCGATGCGCCGCGGCGCCCGACCCTCACCACCGCGACGGTCCCCGACGAGGGGCAGATCATGCTCGCGCGGCAGCTGGCGGCGAGCGCCTCGACGCTTGACGAGCTGCGCCAGCACATGGCGGCCTTCGACGGCTGCAACCTCAAATTCACCGCCAAGAACCTGGTCTTCGCCGACGGCAGCCCGAATGCCGAGCTGATGCTCGTCGGCGAGGCGCCGGGCCGCGACGAGGACCTCGAAGGCCTGCCCTTCGTTGGCCGCTCGGGACGGCTGCTCGACCGCATGCTCGCCGCGATCGGCCTCGACCGAACATCGGCCTATATCGCCAATGTCATCCCATGGCGCCCGCCGGGCAACCGCACGCCGACGCCGCACGAGACGGAAATCTGCCGCCCGTTCATCGAAAGGCAGATCGAGCTGGTCAATCCCAAGGTGCTGGTCAATCTCGGCGGACCTTCGGCCAAGACGCTGCTCAACACCACGGAAGGGATACTCAGGCTGCGCGGCAACTGGCGTGTGCATACGACCGCGTCGGGCACCGCCATTCCGGCGATGCCGACGCTGCATCCGGCCTATCTACTCAGGACGCCGGCGCATAAGAAGCTGGCCTGGAGGGATTTTCTTGAGGTGAAGGCAAAGTTGCGGGTGTTGGCTACTAGCTGATCTCCCCCCTTGTGGGGGAGATGTCCGGCAGGACAGAGGGGAGCGCGAAGGATCGCAAGCTTCCACCATTTTTTCTCACGTCGCAGCTCTGAGAGCTGATAGGCCGGCGGGACAGCGCCCCCCTCTGCCTTGCCAGGCATCTCCCCCACAAGGGGGGAGATTGGCCGACACCGCCGCCTTCGCCAAACGCCTGCGAAGGTGCCTGACCTATGACCTGGCAGGTAATTGAAATGAGATGGCAGCCGCCCTACTCATCCCACATGACCACATCCGACATCTCCGCCGGCAGCCTCATCCGCGAATGGCGCACGCGCCGGCGCATGAGCCAACTCGACCTAGCCATGGAAGCCGACATCTCGCAGCGGCATCTCTCCTTTGTCGAAAGCGGCCGGGCCCAGCCGTCGCGCGAGATGGTGCTGCATCTGGCCGAGCAGCTTGCGATCCCGCTGCGCCAGCGCAACCAACTGCTGCTCGCGGCGGGCTTCGCGCCAAGCTTCAGCGAAAGGCCGCTGACCGATGCGACGCTGGCGCCGGCGATGGCCGCGGTCGAGACGGTGCTTCGAGGGCACGAGCCCTTCCCGGCGCTCGCGGTCGACCGGCACTGGAACCTCGTTTCCGCCAATGCGGCGATCGGCCCGTTCCTGGCCGATGTCTCGGAGCCGTCACTGCTCGAGCCGCCGGTCAATGTGCTCAGACTCAGCCTGCATCCGGGCGGCGTCGCGCCGCGCATCGTCAACCTCGCGGAGTGGCGCGCGCATCTGCTCGAGCGGCTCAAGCACCAGAACGACGCCACCGGCGATCCGGTGCTGATCGAGTTGGAGAAGGAGTTGCGGGCCTATCCGTCCGGGCTGAAGAGCAGCCGGCCGGCGCCGGTCGAGCCGAGCGGCATCGTCCATCCGCTCAGGCTTGCGCATGGCGACACTGTGCTTTCCTTCATCAGCACGATCACCGTCTTCGGTACGCCGCTCGACGTCACGCTGTCGGAACTGGCGATCGAGTCCTTCTTTCCGGCAGACGAGCAGACAAGGACAGTGCTGGTGCGGCTGGCGAAGGAACGGGGCGCCAACCAGTAGCGTCGGCGGGACAGCCCCCTCTGTCCTGCCGGACATCTCCCCCGCAAGGGGGAGATTGGAAGCTCCCGCGCCTCGCACATCCTGCACCGTTGGTGGTTGGCGAAAGCAGCGGCGACAGCTGATCTCCCCCCTTGCGGGGGAGATGTCCGGCAGGACAGAGGGGGGTGTGAAGGAACTCGGCCCTTGAGGTTTTCCTTTTGAAACAGATCACCCCTGCGGCGGCGTCGCCCTGCGGGTGCGCGTGCGTTCCAGGCCCAGTTGCCGCTCGCGCCAGATGATGAAGATGCCGGCGGCCACCACGATCACGCCGCCGATCAATGTGTTCAGCGACGTGACGTCACCGAAGACGAAAAAGCCGACGACGACGCCGAGGATCATCGAAGTGTATTCGAACGGCGCTACCACCGACGCCTCAGCGTGGCGGTAGGCGGCCGTCATCAGGATCTGGCCGAGCCCGCCGCAGAAGCCGGCCATGACAAGCAGCGCGGCTTGCATCGGAGTCAGCGCCTGCCAGCCGAAAGGCAGAGTGAACAGCGCCAGTACGCTCGCCGTCGAGGAGAACCAGAGCACGATCGTCGCCGTCTTCTCGGTCTGGACGAGATTGCGCACCAGAAGCATGGCGACGGCCGAGATCGCAGCGGCGATCAAGGCCGCCATGACGCCCAGCACCTCCTGGTCGTCGAGCGCCTCGTCGGAATTCAACAGCGTCAGTTCCGGCCAGGAGATGATGAGCACGCCGACAAGACCGACGGCAACCGCGCTCCAGCGATAAACGCGGATCGTCTCGCCTAAGAAGACCGAAGAGAACACCACGACCAGCAGCGGCTGGGCATAGTTCAGCGTGATCGCTTCGGGCAACGGCAGCCTGGTCAGCGCGAAGAAACCGAGCCCCATGGCGCCGACGCCGACAACGCCGCGCGCGATGTGGTTGAACGGCCGTTTCGTGGTGAAGGCCGTGGCTAACTGTCCCTTGAAGGCCAGGAAGCCGATGATCGGGAAAATGGCGAAGAAAGAGCGGAAGAAGACGATCTGCCCGGCGGGCACGTCGCCGGCCGCCTTGATGCAGGTCTGCATGCCGACGAAGACCGCCACGGAGACGATCTTCAGCGCAATGCCGCGCAGCGTGTTGTGGCCGACGGCATGATCGACGGTCATCTTGCCTCGTGAGGATGGTCGGAAACGAAGCCCAGAAATAGACCCTGGCGCGGTTTTGTCGAGTGGCCGTTTCGTGTAAAGAGCGCGGACTTTCAAATTCCCGGCCGGCAACCTCCGCTGTCCGCCCGAAAATCGACAGGAAACTCACGGAATGCGCACCGATACCGGCCATGTCTTCAAGCTCGAAGACTACCGCCCCAGCGACTATCTCATTCCGCGGACCAGTCTCGATTTCCGCCTGTCGCCGGATGCCACGCGCGTCACCGCCGTGCTCACCGTCGAGCGGCGCGAGGGCGTTGCCGCTTCCGCGCCGCTTGTGCTTGACGGCGACGGGCCGACGTTGCTCGGCGTTGCCATCGACGGGCAGCTTCTCTCGGAGGCCGACTATCAGGCGACGCCGGACCAGTTGACCATTCCGACGCCGCCCGCGGCGCAGCGTTTCGAGCTTCGCCTCGAGACCGAAATCGCGCCGTCCAGCAACGAAGCACTGATGGGCCTCTATCGCTCCAACAATGTCTATTGCACGCAATGCGAGGCCGAGGGCTTCCGCCGCATCACCTATTTCCTCGACCGGCCGGACATCCTGTCGGTCTACACCGTGCGCATCGAGGCGCCGCACAACGAGGCGCCGTTGCTGCTTTCCAACGGCAACCCGGTTGAAAGCGGCACGCTCGCAGACGGCAAGCACTATGCCATCTGGCACGATCCCTTCCCGAAACCCTCCTATCTCTTCGCGCTGGTGGCGGGCGCGCTCGGCAAGGTGGCCGGCAGCTTCACCACCTTATCCGGCCGCGAGGTCGAGCTCGGCATCTATGTCGAGCCCGGCAAGGAGCGGCTCGCCGGCTACGCGATGGACGCCCTGAAGCGCTCGATGAAATGGGACGAGGAAGCCTTCGGCCGCGAGTACGACCTCGACGTCTTCAACATCGTCGCCGTGTCCGACTTCAACATGGGCGCGATGGAGAACAAGGGCCTCAACATCTTCAACGACAAATATGTGCTGGCCGACGAGGAGACGGCGACGGACGCCGACTTCGCCAATATCGAGGCGATCATCGCGCATGAATATTTCCACAATTGGACCGGCAACAGAATCACTTGCCGCGACTGGTTCCAGCTTTGCCTGAAGGAAGGGCTGACCGTTTACCGCGATCACGAATTCTCCGCCGACCAGCGCTCGCGCGCGGTGAAGCGCATCGCCGAGGTGCGCACGCTGCGCGCGCACCAGTTCCCCGAAGACCAGGGGCCGCTGGCGCACCCGGTCAGGCCGCGCCGCTACCGCGAGATCAACAACTTCTACACCGCGACCGTCTACGAGAAGGGTTCGGAAGTGGTGCGCATGATCCGCACCATCCTCGGCGCCGAACTCTTCCGCGCCGGCATGGACCTTTATTTCGAGCGGCATGACGGCGAGGCGGCGACGATCGAGGACTTCGTCAAGGTGTTCGAGGACGTCTCGGGTCGTGACCTCGCGCAGTTCGCGCTCTGGTACCATCAGGCCGGCACGCCGAACCTGGCGGTGAGTTCCTCCTACAATGCGGCGGCCAAGGCCTTCACGCTGGAGATCGAACAGTCGGTGCCGCCGACGCCGTCGGAAAGCCGCAAGCGGCTGATGCACATTCCACTGGCCTTCGGCCTGGTCGGCGACGGCGGCAAGCCTGTCGCCTGGCAAAGCGTCGACGGCGCCATCGTCGAGGACGGCGTCATCCATGTCCGCAAGCGGCGGCACACAGTGCGCTTCTCGGGCGTCTCGGAGCGGCCCTCGGTGTCGCTCAACCGCGGCTTCTCGGCGCCGATCACGCTCTCGGTGCAGCAGAAGGCCGACGACCAGATCTTCCTCGCCAGCCATGACAGCGACTCTTTCTCGCGCTGGCAGGCATTCAACACGCTGCTTACCGACGCGCTGATCGCGGCCTTCCGCCAGGTGCTGGGCGGCAAGGAGCCGGCCTTCGCAGCAAGGCTCGCCGAGCTTGCCGGCAGGATCGCCGGCGACGAGGCGCTGGAGCCGGCCTACCGGGCGCTGGCGCTGTCGCTGCCCGGCGAGGCGGACATTGCCCGCGACATCGGCAAGGGCATCGACACCGACGCCGTCTTTGCCGCCCGCGAGGCGCTGGCGCGGACGATCGCCGAGGCGAACCGCGAGGTCTTTTCGGCGCTTTACGACAGCCTCGCCGACAAGGGGCCGTTCACGCCCGACGCAGCAAGCGCCGGACGGCGGGCGCTGCGCAACATCCTGCTCGATTACCTTTCGCTGCTGCCCGAGGGCGCGGCCCTTGCGGCGCAGCACTTCAACGCCGCCACCAACATGACCGACCGCGCCGCCGCGCTCACCGTGCTTGCGCACCGCCATGCGGGCTCTCGTGAAGCGGAGGAGGCGCTGGCGGCCTTCGAAGCAAGATATCGCGGCGATGCGCTGGTGCTCGACAAATGGTTCCAGATCCAGGCCGGCGTGCCCGGGCGGCAGACCGTCGAAAAGGTGCGCGCACTGATGCAGCACCCCGCCTTCTCGATCGCCAACCCGAACCGGGTGCGCTCGCTGATCGGCACCTTCTCCAGCGCCAACCAGACCGGCTTCCACCGCGCCGACGGCCAAGGCTACCGCTTCTTCGCCGAGATCGTGCTGGAGGTCGAGAAGCGCAATCCTCAGGTGGCGGCAAGGCTGGCCACGGCGATGCGGTCCTGGCGCTCGCTGGAGCCGATCCGGCAGGACAAGGCAAGGCAGGCGCTGCTGCAGATTGCGAATGCCGAGAACCTGTCGGCCGATCTGCGCGATATCGTGGAACGGACGCTGGCGTAGCGATGGAGCGCCAATCTCCCCCCTTGTGGGGGAGATGCCCGGCAGGGCAGAGGGGGGCGCTGTCCCGCCGACTTATCAGCCCGATCTCACGATGCGCACGGCGTTGATCCTGCGGGAAGGGCCAGTCGCTAGATGGCCGAGGCTGCAATCCTTCGCGCCCCCCTCTGGCCTGCCGGCCATCTCCCCCACAAGGGGGGAGATCGGCAGTTGCGACGAATTTCAATCAACTTTTAATCTTTTTTGGCCGCGCCTCTGGACAAGGCGAATCACCTTTGATTCCTTACTGACGATTCGGGCGTGCGGCGTAGCCGGGTCGTCAAGTATGCGGCAAATCGGGGAGTGCCATTTATGGCCAAGACGGACGCGTGGGGCGCGCCCGGAGAGAAGGCTTTTGCGCGTCGCGAGGCAAGGGGCGACGGGCTTGCCGGCAATGCGCGCCTGATCGCCGAGCCCGCCTATCAGCGGCTGGTGGCGGCGGAGCCGCTGCTGCGCCGCTCGATCCCCGCACTGATCATCATCTTCCTGATCGTCATCGCGGCGCTTCGCTTCCTGTCGCTAGTGAACGATCGCGACGCGGTCGAACGCGACGCCAAGGCGGTGCTGGCTTTGGCCGCCGGCCAGATGGCGCAGGCGATCACCGCCGACCCGAATGCGGCAGGCGCCAATGCCGTGGATCTTCTGGAAAGCACCAGCCGTCAAGGCGCCATGGGCCGCAGCCATGTGCTGGCGATCACCGACGGCGCCTTCAAGATCATCGCGGTGTCGCCATTGTCGACCGGCTGGCAGGGGCGCTCGCTTGACAGTCTTGTGCTGGGCGGCCAGCCGCTGTTCATGTTCGGCGACCGCGCCGGCGTGATGGATGTCAGCATCGGCGGAAAGGACTGGCTTGCCGCCGTCAGCCTCACAGGCGACCGCAAGAACGCCGCGGCAGTGCTGGTGCCCAAGGACGCGGTGTTCGACGGCTGGCGCAAGACGGTGTCGCTCAACGTAACGCTGTTCGTGCTGACGGCGGGCGTGCTGATCGTCATCCTCTATGCCTATTTCGGCCAGGCGGCGCGCGCCCAGGCGGCCGATCGCATCTATCTCGAAGCGCATCAGCGCATCGACATGGCGCTGGTGCGCGGCCGCTGCGGGCTGTGGGATTGGGACATGGTGCGCGGCAAGATGTACTGGTCGCGTTCGATGTACGACATGCTGGGCTATGAGCCATGCGATACGATGCTGTCGTTCGGCGAGGTCGACGAGATCATCCATCCCGACGACGGCGATCTCTTCGAGCTCGCCAACCGCATCGTCGAGCGCGAGATCGACCATATCGACCAGGTGTTCCGCATGCGCCATGCCGACGGACAGTGGGTGTGGATGCGCGCCCGCGCCCAGGTGATCGACCCGGAGGCGCCCGAGATCCAGCTGATCGGCATCGCCGTCGACGTCACCGAGCAACGCCACCTGGCGCTGCGTTCGGAAGCGGCGGACATGCGATTAAGAACCGCGATCGAGAACATCAACGAATCCTTCGTGCTGTGGGATGCCGCCGAGCGGCTGATCATGTGCAATTCCAAATTCCAGAAGGACAATGGACTCTCGGATCGTGACGTTGTGCCGGGCGCGACCCGCGACATGCTGGAGGAGCGCATGCTCGCCTTCGCCTCGGAGCGCAGGCTGGCCAATGCCAACGGTCCGCACGGGGGTGTGACGCTGGAGCGCCAGCTCGCCGACGGCCGCTGGCTGCAGGTCAACGAGCTCAGGACCCGGGATGGCGGCATCGTCTCGGTCGGCTCCGACATCACCCAGATCAAGCTGCATCAGGAAAAGCTGGTCGACAGCGAGCGGCGCCTGATGGCGACCATTCACGATCTCAGCCTCGCCCGCCGCGCCGAGGAGGAACGCGCCAAGGAGCTGGTCGAGCTCAATCGCAAATACATGAAGGAAACCGAGCGCGCCGAGGCGGCGAACCGCGCGAAGTCCGAATTCCTCGCCAACATGTCGCATGAATTGCGCACGCCGCTCAACGCCATCATCGGCTTTTCCGAGCTGATGGAACAGCGCCTGTTCGGGCCGCTGGGCTCGGAGCGCTACGAGGAATATGCCAGCGACATCAACGGCAGCGGCAAATACCTGCTCGGCGTCATCAATGACATCCTCGACATGTCGAAGATCGAAGCTGGTCAGTTCTCGCTCGACCGCGAGGAGATCGACCTCTGCCCGCTGATCAAGGAAACGGTTCGAGTCATCTCGCTGCAGGCAGCGGAAAAGTCGATCACGGTGGAAACGCGGATCGCCGACTCGATGCGGCTCTACGCCGACCGTCGCGCAATCAAGCAGATCGCCATCAACCTACTCTCCAATGCGGTGAAATTCACTGGACAGGGCGGCAAGATCACGGTCCGGGCGCGCAGCGCGTCGGGCGCGCTGGTGCTCACCATCGAGGACAATGGCTGCGGCATCCCGAAACAGGCGCTGAGCAAGCTCGGGCGGCCGTTCGAGCAGGTGCAGAACCAGTTCTCCAAGAACCACACCGGCTCGGGACTCGGGCTGGCCATCTCGCGCTCGCTCGCCGAACTGCAGGGCGGCGCTCTGAAGATCCGCTCCACCGAAGGCGTCGGCACCATCGTGTCGGTGCGCATCCCGCTGAAAAAGTCACCGCCGGCGGTGAAGGTGGCGGCCTGAACAATCGAGGCCGTTCCATTCGGCCTCATTCTTGAAAAGTTATCTATTTTATCTATTTTGGATAGAGAGGTGACTTAATCATGCGTGTAACATCGACGGAATTCCAACAGAATGTCGGCCGCTTTCAGGATGCCGCTCAACGAGCGCCGGTCGCCATAACGAAGAACGGCCGAACTCATACCGTGCTCCTGTCGGCGGCAATGTTTGAAGTGCTGGTCAAGGGACGGGTTGCCAGGCCCGTCGAGGACCTTGACGACGAGACGCTCAGGGCCATCGCCGAAAGTGCAGTCCCATCCCAGTTTGATGAGCTGGATGAAATGCTCAAAGACTGGACGCCGTAGCCTGCCCAAGCGTCGGCGGGACAGCACCCCCTCTGTCTTGCCGGACATCTCCCCCGCAAGGGGGGAGATCGGCAGCTTCGTTCGCGACGCTCATCCTCCGGGAATCACTGAAGCTTCGACAACCTCAGCTTTCTCGGTCGGGGCCGAATGGACAACCTCCTGAAAGCTCACAACTAGCTCAGCGACTCAAGCCGGGTCTTCTCCTGTAGCATCACCACCCCCGATGCGACCGGGTGCGCGTTGCGACGCTCCCGAACGAAGCAAAAGGTCGAAATCTTTCCTGACCTTCCGCGACGTCTCCTTGAGATGTGCTTCGAGCACACCGAAATCCGGCAGGTCGGTGGCCGCCAGAAGCAGATCCGAAAGTCCCGGCGGGACATCGTCGCGCTGGAACTCGCCGGTGAGGCAGAGCCTGATCATCTGGGTCAGCGCCAGATAGAGCCGCCAGGCCTCACAAAGCTCCTGCCGGACATCGGGGACCGCGAAACCGGGCGCCAGTCGTGCCAGCACGTCCGCCGTCGCCGTCACCCGGCGGCCAGGCTCGACAGCGCCGGTGATGACCGCAACCTGGGCGATGAATTCGAGATCGATGAGACCGCCGGGGATGAGCTTGATGTCCCAGAGATCGCGCGGCGGCTTTTCCTTCTCGATCAGCGCGCGCATCTCGGAGGCTTCCGCCTTCACCTTGGTGCCGTCGCGCGGCTGAGCCAGCACCGCCGCCACCTCGTCCTCCACCTCGGCGCAAAGCGCTGCGTCACCGCCGATGGCGCGGGCTCTCGCCAGCGCCATATGCTCCCAGGTCCAGGCATCCTGGCGCTGATATTTCTTGAAGGCGTCGACATGGGTGGCGACCGGGCCTTTGTTGCCTGAAGGGCGGAGGCGCAGGTCAAGTTCGTAGAGTACGCCTTCGGCCGTCGGCGCGGAGACGGCGGCGATCAGCCGCTGCGTCATGCGCGTATAGTAGTGCGAAGGCGCCAGCGGCTTCTCGCCGTCGGATTCCTCCGCATCCGCGTCGTGGTCGTAGAGCAGGATGATGTCGACATCCGAGCCCGCGGTGAGCTCGCGGCTGCCGAGCTTGCCCATGCCGAGCAAAGCCACCCTCCCCCCTGCGATCAACCCGTGACGCTGTGCGAACTCGGCAGTTACGGCGTTGAGCGCGGCCTCGATGGTGAGGTCGGCCAAGTCGGAGAAGGCGCGCCCCGCCCGCGCCGTATCGATCGAGCCGGCAAGCAGGCGCACGCCGATCAGGAATTTCTGCTCGGAGGCGAAGATGCGCAGGCGGTCGAGCACGTCCTCATAGGCGCGGTCGCCCTCGATGAAGGCCGCAAGACGCGCCGAAAGATAGGCGCGGTCCGGCAGTTCGGTGAGCAGGGCCGGGTCGAGCAGGCCGTCGAAGACATGCGGCCTGCGCGTGATGATGGCGGCGAGCCTTGGGGCGGCGCCCATGATCGTCGCCATCAGCTTGAGCAGCGCCGGGTTCGATTGCAGCAGCGAGAAAAGCTGGATGCCGGCGGGCAGGCCGGCGAGGAATTCGTCGAAGCGGACCAGCGCCTCGTCGGCGCGGCGCGTCTGGCCGAAGGCCTGCAGCAGCGCCGGGGTCAGCTCGGTCAGCCGCTCGCGCGCTTCTGCCGATTGCGTCACGCGGTAGCGGCCGAAATGCCAGCCGCGGATGACGCGGCAGATGTCGCTCGGCCGCTGGAAGCCGAGCCGGTGCAAGGTCTGCAGCGTGTCGGGGTCGTCGACATCGCCGGTGAAGACCAGGTTGCCGACGTCGGCTGACAGTTCGGGCGCCGTCTCGAACAGCGCCGCATAGTGCCGTTCGACCTGCTGCAGCGAAGCGCGGAAGGTTTTCGCGAATTCCGCCTCGTCCGCAAAGCCCAGCATCAGCGCGATGCGCCTCAGTTCCTCGTCCTCTTCCGGCAGGATATGCGTCTGCTCGTCGGCCACCATCTGGATGGCGTGCTCGACACGGCGCAGGAACCAGTATTGCCGGGTCAGCGCGTCGCGCGCATCGGCGGTGATCCAGCCGCGCGCAGCGAGCGCGCCCAACATCGGCACGGTTTCGCGACCGCGCAGTTCCGGAAAGCGGCCGCCGGCGATCAGCTGCTGCGTCTGGACGAAGAACTCGATCTCGCGGATGCCGCCGCGGCCGAGCTTGACGTTGTGGCCCTTCACCGCGATTTCGCCATGGCCCTTATGGGCGTGGATCTGGCGCTTGATCGAATGGACGTCGGCGATCGCGGCATAGTCCATGTATTTGCGCCAGACATAAGGCTGCAATTCCTTGAGGAAGGCGGCACCCGCGGCAAGGTCGCCGGCCACCGGCCGCGCCTTGATCATGGCGGCGCGCTCCCAGTTCTGGCCGCGCGCCTCGTAGTAACGCAGCGCCGCCTCGACCGGGATCGCCAGCGGCGTCGAGCCGGGATCGGGCCGCAGCCTCAGATCGGTGCGAAACACATAGCCGTGTTCGGTGCGGTCCTGCAGGATGCGCACGAGACGGCGAGTAAGGCGCGAGAACAGCTCCGTCGCGTCAAGCGGATCGACGACGGCCGGCGCCTCCGGATCGAAAAAGACGACGAGATCAATGTCGGAAGAGAAATTCAGCTCATGCGCGCCAAGCTTGCCCATGCCGAGCAGGATCCAGCCCGAGCCGCGCGCCGGGTCTTTTGGATGGGGCAGCTTGAGCTTGCCCTGCCCGTGCGCGTCGAGCAGGAGGAAATCGACCGCGGCGCGCGTGCAGGCGTCGGCAAGATCGCTGAGGCGACGCACGGTGAGCGCGGTCTCGGCCTCGCCCGCGAGGTCGGCGAGCGCGATCAGGAAATGAGCCTCGGTCTTCCATTGCCTGAGCGCCATCATCAGGCTCGATTCCGAGACATTCTCGGCCCGCGCCGCGCGATCGATCGCCTCGCCGATCTCGTTGAGCCGCGCTTCGATCGTCTGGTCGAACAGCGTGTCGAGAACGGCCGGCCGGCGACGCGCCGTGTCACGCAGGAATGGCGACAGGTCGAAAATAGCGGCGAGCAGATCCTGCGACGGCCCCTCGCCTGCCAGGAACACGGCGAGACGTGGCAGCCCGTCTTCCCCGGCGGCGTCCGCGATCTCGGACAATTCCCGTCGGGCATGGCCGCCATCCAACGGGCGAAGCGCCAGCGTCGGGCGGAGTTGCCATTCGGTCTCGGTCTTTTTCTTTGCCATTCTCGCCGCCATCAATGCGTCTCCCGTGCCGGGAAACTCATGACAACGGACAATCCGGGATTGGCGGGCAAAAGATCAAGCCTGCCGTTGTGGAAAGTCATGATCGCCTTGGCGAGGCTGAGGCCCAGGCCCGAACCCGGCTGCGACCGGCTCTTTTCCAGCCGCACGAAGCGCTCGGTGGCCCTGGCGCGGTCGGCATCGTCGGGAATGCCATGGCCATTGTCGGCGACGGCCAGCTTGACCTCGCCGCCGGTGCGCTCCAGCGTGACGCGCACTTTCGGGCTCTCGGTGGCGCCGGTCGAGTATTTGATCGCGTTGTCGACGATGTTCGACAGCGCCTGGCCGATCAGCTCGCGATTGCCGTTGATGGTGACGGCTTCCGGCACCGTCGCTTCCAACGCAACGCCAGCCTCTTCCGCCACCGGCTCGTAGAGCTCGACGACATCACTCACGGTGGCGGCGAGGTCAACCGGGCTGGTCATCTCGGAGGAATAGCCGGTCTCCAGCCGGGAGATCATCAGGATGGCGTTGAAGGTCTTGATGAGTTGGTCGGACTCGGCGATCGTTCCTTCCAGCGCCTGGCGGTAGTCGGCCGTCCTGTGCTTGCCGGCAAGGGTCGCCTCGGCGCGGTTGCGCAGCCTGGTCAGCGGCGTCTTCAGGTCGTGGGCGATGTTGTCGGAGACCTGCTTCAGTCCCTCGTTCAGCGTGGCGATGCGGGCAAGCATCGTGTTGAGGTTTTCCGACAGGCGGTCGAATTCGTCGCCGGCGCCGGTCACTGGCAGCCGTCCGGTAAGGTCGCCGCCCATGATGCGGCGGCTTGCATCGGAGACGCTGTCGATGCGCTTCAGCGCAGAGCGCCCGACGAAGAACCAGATCAAGAGCCCGCCGACCCCCATCATGCCCAGCGCCAGCATCAGCGAGCGTTTGATGACGGCGCGGAAGCGCTCGGGCTCGCCGAGGTCGCGGCCGACCAGCATGATCATCTGGTTGGGCAGCCTCAGCACCAGCGCGATGGCGTTGTGGCCTTTCTCGCCCTCCGACTGCGCACCGCCGGCACCGGGCGGCGGCGCGGTCTGGTCTCCGCCGCGCAACCGGTCTAGCTCGCCCTCGCCGAAGCGCTGGTAGGAAAACGGCTCGGTCGTCCAGCCCTCGGTCTCGATGACCCCCGGCTCCAGGCTCTGCACATTGCCGGTCAGGATCTGGCCGTTGGCGTCGGCGATCAAATAGAGGTTGGCGCCGGGCTGGCGGGAGCGAGCCTCCACGACGCGCACCAGCACCGGCAGGCCGCCGCGTTGATAGGCCTGGGCCAGGCCCAGCACCTCGTCGTTGATCGTTTCCTGCGTCTGCGCGGTCAGCATGCGCGCCGACAGCGACGTCATGTAGAAGACCAGAAGCACCGCGCAGAGCGCGAAAAGCAGAAGATAAAGCGCCGAGAGCCGGGCCGCCGTCGTCCTCATGATGGCCGGCAGGGAAAGAGCCATGATCGGCTTTACCCGCCCTTCAACATGTAGCCGGCGCCGCGGATGGTGTGCAGGATCGGCTTGTCGAAGCCCTTCTCGATCTTGCCGCGCAGGCGCGAGACGTGGACGTCGATGACGTTGGTCTGCGGATCGAAATGATAGTCCCAGACATTTTCCAGCAGCATGGTGCGCGTCACCACCTGGCCGGCGTGGCGCATCAGATATTCGAGCAGGCGGAACTCACGCGGCTGCAGCGTGATCTCGCGGCCGGCGCGCTTGACCGAATGGGAAAGACGGTCGAGCTCGAGATCGCCGACACGGTAGACGGTCTCGGATTCCCTGGTGCCGGCGCGGCGGTTGAGCACCTCGACGCGGGCGAGCAATTCGGAGAAGGCGTAAGGCTTGGTCAGATAATCGTCGCCGCCGGCGCGCAGGCCGGTAACGCGGTCATCGACCTCGCCCAGCGCCGACAGGATCAGCACCGGCGTGGTGTTGCCGCGCGAGCGCAGCGCTGCGATCACCGACAGGCCGTCGCGGCGCGGCATCATGCGGTCGACCACCATCACGTCATAGTCGCCGGCATCGGCGAGCGCGAAGCCGGTCTCGCCGTCGCCGGCGACATGGGCGGTATGGCCCGCCTCGGCGAAGGCCTTCTTGAGGTAATCCGCTGCCTCGCGATCGTCTTCCATGACGAGAATCTTCATGGAGCCGTTATACGCGATTTCGGCGGAAGATTGAGGGGCAGCCATTCCACTTAGCCCTTGTGGTGAAGCGGCAGCGGGTGATGGGAAACCCGCTGCCGCCAGGAGCGAAACACGGTGACTGACTGACGTGCTCGGCCCCATGTTTTCCCGGCGGCGGCTCGGGGGTATTGAAACCACCGCGCGGGAAAAGCTGAAAGCCGAGATGTCAGCCCTTGCCGACCGGCAGCGCGACGAAGCGGTTCGTGTCGTCACGGGTGATCTGCATCAGCACGGCCTTGCGGCCCGACTTGGCAGCGTCCGTCATGGCCTTGGAAACGTCGTCGGTGGTGTTCACCTCATTCGAATTGATCGAGGTGATGACGTCGCCGGGCTGGATGCCGCGATCGGCGGCATCGCTGTCCGGATCGACATCGGTGACGACCAGGCCCTTGCCGTTTTCCGACTTGGTGACGGTGAGGCCGAGATCGGCAAGTGTGTCGGCCTTGGCGGGAGCCGCCTGTTTGTTGCTGTCCTCGTTCGAGGCCTGCTTGTCGCTCGAAGGCAGCGTGCCGAGATCGACCTTGACCGTCTCGTTCTTGCCGTTGCGCCAGACGGTGACGTCGACCGACTTGCCCGGCGCATAAGCGCCGATCATGCGGGCGAGTTCCTTCGGCGAGGCGACATCCTTGCCGTCGACCTGGGTGATGACATCGCCGGCCGAGATGCCCGCCTTCTTGCCGGGACCGGCGTCCTGCGCGCTCGAAACCAGCGCGCCCTTGTCCGACTTCAGGCCGAGCGACTCGGCGATGTCGGAGGTGACTGGCTGGATCTCGACGCCGAGCCAGCCGCGCTGGACGGAGCCGTTCTTCATCAGGTCTTCGACGACCTGCTTGGCGGTCGAGGCCGGAATGTCGAAGGCGATGCCGACGCTGCCGCCCGACGGCGAGAAGATGGCGGTGTTGATGCCGATCACCTGGCCGTTGAGGTTGAAGGTCGGACCACCCGAATTGCCGCGGTTGACCGAGGCGTCGATCTGGATGAAGTCGTCATAGGGACCGGCGCCGATATCGCGGCCGCGGGCCGAGACGATGCCCGCGGTCACGGTGCCGCCGAGGCCGAACGGATTGCCGACGGCCACGACCCAGTCACCGATGCGGATTTTTGAGTCGTCGGCGAAGTCGACATAGGTGAACTTGTTGTTGCCATCGACCTTCAGCACGGCGAGGTCGGTGCGCGGATCGGTGCCGATCAGCTTGGCGTCGAGCTCCTTGCCGTCATTGGTGACGACGGTGAAGTCGGAGCCTTCCGAAACGACGTGGTTGTTGGTGACAAGGTAGCCGTCCTCGGAAATGAAGAAGCCCGAGCCTTGAGCGACCGGACGCGGCTCGCCATTGCCATGGTTACGGTGGTTGAAGGGGCGCATGCCGAACTGGCCGCCCTGGTCGCCGAAGCCGCGGAACTCCTTGAAGAAGCGGCGCAGCTGCGGATTGTCGGGCAGGTTGTCGAAGCCGTTTTGATCGTCGGAGCCGTCGTCGGCCGTCGGCTGGATCTTGGCCTTGACCTTCACGCTGACGACCGCCGGCGAGACGTGCTCGACGACATCGGCGAAGCTCGGCACCTGCGGAGCCTCGACGCGCACGGCATCGGCCAGCACGGGGGCAGTGCCGGTTGCGAGCATGCCGGCGCCGACCGTGCCGACGAGGGCCAAGGAAGCAACAGCCGCCATCAGGCGCTTGCGGGTGCGGGAGTATGGATTGGGGGCAATATTCATGGGGTTTCGTTTCCTCTTTCGAAGGGATGCGCTCAGGCGAAGCATCCTCGGACAGGAGGATTAGAGGCACACACATTACGGCGCCATTTCCGGTACATGAAAATTTTGTAATGTTGGGCGATCGGCAGGGATGCGTTGGGATCACGAGGTTCAAAATGACCACAGGCCATACCAACCGAATTCGAGTCTCAGTCGATTGGGAGACCAAGATGATCGAAGGCATCAAGCGCGGGATGGCCGATGCAAAGGCGGGCCGTGTGGTGCCTCATGAAGCTGCGATGGCGGAAATCGATGCTGTGATCGAGGCCGTGGAAGCCGAGCGCACAGGCAGGGTGTGAGACATGCCGCGCTCGGAGCCTTGGCGGAAGCACTCGCGACGTCGTCATCCCAGGGCGAAGGAGGAGCGAAGCTCCGTCGCGTAGACCCTGGGTTCCATTCCGTGACCTCGATCGTAGAGTGCAGCGGAGCAGAATTCTGGACGGCCGCGACGCCTCGAAGTCACGGAATGGATCCTCGGGTCTGCGCCGCGTCGCTTCGCTCCTTGCTTCGCCCGTGGATGACGACGGCACAGGGGTCTCGGCCAACCTCCTAGGTCCGCAATTCGTGCGCTAATCGCGCAGCATCTTGTCCAGCGCCGCCTGTTCTTCGGCGCTGAGAGTGCTGGCCGATGCCGGGCGGCGCGAACGGGCGCTGAACACGATGAAGATACCGCCGGCCAGGAGCAGAAGCGCCGGGGTGCCCCATAAAAGCGCGTTGCGCAGGCTGAAGCGCGGCTTCAAGAGCACGAACTCACCATAGCGCGAGACGATATAGTCCATCACCTGCTGGTCGGTGTCGCCGGCGACGAGGCGCTGGCGCACGAGGATGCGCAGGTCGCGGGCAAGGTCGGCATCGGATTCGTCGATCGACTGGTTCTGACAGACCATGCAGCGCAGGCCTTCGGAAAGCGCGCGTGCGCGCGCCTCCAGTGCCGGATCCGGCAGCACTTCGTTAGGCTTCACAGCCTGCGCCGCGCCCGCGAAGAGCAGAGCAAGCAGGAAGATCAGCGAGGCGAGCTTTGCTTTCATGTCGGGCTCGCGGATGCTGCGGCGGCAGCCAGCTTGCGGCGACGCGACGGCGCGCCGACGCGCAGTCGGCGATCGAGCAGCGACATGGCCGCACCCGCCATCATCACCAGGCCGCCGCCCCAGATGAGGGTCACCAGTGGCTTCCACCACAGGCGCACGACGACGGAGCCGTCATTGCCCTCGTCGCCGAGCGACAGATAGAGCTGGCTCAAGCCCAGCGTCCTGATGCCGGACTCGGTCGTCACCGTCTGCCGCACTGGATAGAAACGTTTTGCCGAGGTGATCTCGCCATCGGCGTTCCCGTCCGGGCCGACCAGCACGAAACGGCCGCGATCCTCGGTGAAGTTCGGGCCTTTCTGCGGGAAAAGTCCTACGAGGCGCAACGTATGGCCGGACAGTTCCACCGTCTCGCCGGGACGCATGGTGAGGATCTTCTCGGTGCCGAAGGACAGCGTGGCGACGATGCCGAGCAAGGTCAGCCCGAGGCCGAGATGGGCAAGTGCTGTGCCGAAGACCGAGCGCGGCAGGCCGGCGAAGCGCCGCAGCATGATAGCGGGCGCCACCGAGCCGATACCCGACTTGACGGCAAGGTCGGTGAGCGCGCCGGCGACAAGCCAGACGGCGAGCCCGACGCCAAGCGCGGCGAAGACGGAGGCGCCATCGATGAACAGGCCGGTGACCAGCATCGCGGCAAGCGCCACCGCGAAGGCCGCCATCAGGCGCTGCGAAGCGGCGAAGATGTCGCCGCGCTTCCAGGCAAGCAGCGGGCCGAACGGCACGATGGCGAGCAGCGGCAGCATCAGCGGACCGAAAGTCAGGTCGAAGAAGGGCGCGCCTACCGAGATCTTGCCGCCGGTGATGGCTTCGAGCGCCAGCGGGTAGAGCGTACCGACCAGCACCGTCGCGGTTGCCGTGGTGAGGAACAGGTTGTTGAGGACGAGCGCGCCCTCGCGCGAGATCGGGTGGAACAGGCCGCCGGCAGTCAGTGTGGAAGCACGCTGCGCAAACAGCGCCAGCGAGCCGCCGATGAACAGCGTCAGGATGCAAAGGATGAAGACGCCGCGCGCCGGATCGGTGGCGAAGGCGTGAACCGACGTGAGCACGCCGGAGCGCACCAGGAAGGTGCCGAGCAGCGACAGCGAGAAGGTGAGGATCGCCAGCAGCAGCGTCCAGATCTTCAGCGCCGAGCGCTTTTCCATGACGATCGCCGAGTGGAGCAGCGCGGTGCCGGCGAGCCAGGGCATGAAGGAGGCGTTCTCGACAGGATCCCAGAACCAGAAGCCGCCCCAGCCAAGCTCGTAATAGGCCCAGTAGGAACCCATGGCGATGCCGCCGGTCAAAAACATCCAGGCGACCAGCGTCCAGGGCCGTACCCAGCGTGCCCAGGAGGCGTCGATGCGGCCTTCGATCAGCGCTGCGACCGAGAAGGAGAAGCAGATCGAGAAGCCGACATAGCCGAGATAGAGCAGCGGCGGATGGATGGCGAGGCCGAGGTCCTGCAGGACCGGGTTGAGGTCACGGCCTTCGATGGGCGCCGGGTTCAAGCGGATGAAGGGGTTGGACGTCGCCAGGATGAACAGGAAGAAGGCGGCGCCGATCATGCCCTGCACGGCAAGCACATTGGCCTTGAGCGTCGCCGGCAGGTTTGAGCCGAAGACGGCGACGAGCGCGCCGAAGAAGGTCAGGATCAGCACCCAGAGCAGCATCGAGCCTTCGTGGTTCCCCCAGGTGCCGGTGATCTTGTAGATCATCGGCTGCAGCGAATGCGAATTCTCCCAGACGCTCGCCACCGAGAAGTCCGAGCCGGCATAGGCGGAGGCCAGAGCCGTGAAGGAGAGCGCGGTGAGCGCAAAGCCGGTGACCGCGACCGGACCGCCGACCGCCATCAGCCGCTGATTGCCGGTGCGGGCGCCGACCAGCGGCACCAGCATCTGCACCAGCGACAGCGCGAAAGCGAGGACGAGGGCGAAATGTCCGGTCTCAACCACGGTTGCTACTCGCTCTTGCTCTCTTGCCAGACACCCTTGGCCTTCAGGCCGTCGGCGACTTCCTTCGGCATATACCGCTCGTCATGCTTGGCTAAAACACTGTCGGCGACGAAGACGCCGTCCGGGCCGAACGCACCCTCGGTGATGACGCCCTGCTCCTCGCGGAAGAGGTCGGGCAGGATGCCGGTATAGGTGACCTTCACGGACTTCTGCTTGTCGGTGACCGAGAAGGCTACCGTCGCGCCCTGCCCGCGCACGATGGTGCCCTTCTCGACCAGGCCGCCGAGACGAATGCGCTGTCCAGGCTGGACCGTCGCGGTGGCGAGGTCGGCGGGCATGTAGAAATAGGAGGCCTTCTGTCCCAGCGCGTAGAAGGTGAGCCCGGCGGCGGCGCCGAGGAAGGCCAGCCCCGCCACGATCACCGACAATCGCTTCTGCTTGCGCGTCATCTCCTACTCCGTCGCCGTCACGCCGAGCGAGGCGGCAAAGGCGGTAAATTTCTTGGCTTGCTCGCTGTCGGCCCCGAAGGCCGCAACGGCGCGGCCGAGCGCGTCGCGCGCCTGGTCGGCCTTGCCGAGCACGACGTAGGAACGAATGAGCCGCATCCATCCTTCCTCGTCGCGCGGATTTTGCTTCAGCCGATCGTCTAGTCCGGCGACCATGGTCTCGATCATCGCCTGCCGGTCCTGCGGCGACATCTGCTGCGCCGCCTCGACCTGATCGGCATCCGGGCCGTTTGCCGGCTTGCCGGCCGCAACCGGTGGCTCGGCCATTTCGGCGAGCGCCTGTTGGACGGCGCTGCGCCAGGGCGAATCCGGTGCAAGCTGGCCGAGCATCTTCTGCCAGGCAGCCGCGGCTTCCGTCTTCCTGCCTTCCTGGGCAAGGCCCATCGCCAGATAGAAGCCTGCTTTGGCGTTGGCGGGGTCGAGCTTCAAGGCCGCGTCGAAGGCGCCTTGAGCTTCGGCCGTGACGATGCCACCGGCGGCGTTCGTGATCGCTTCGCCGAGGCCGGCCTGGCGAACGGCGCTGTCACCGTCTAGCCGGATCGCGTTGCGATAGGCGGTCACCGCGTCGGCATAGCGCTGCAGGCGCAGATAGACCGGTGCCAGCACGTCCCAGCCCTTACCGTCCGATGGGTTGGCGGCGAGGTGCGCCTCGGCGCGAGCGACCAGCTCGTCGACCGAGGAATCGGCCGGGTTCTTGGCGAGCCGCTCGGCCAGCGGCTGCGAGGGCAGGTCGGGCGTGCCGAGCGCGCCGTAAAGCCCCCAGCTCACCAGCGGCACTGCCAGCACGGCGGCGGTGGCGACCAGTTTTGCGGATCGCGAGGGGCGCGGCGCGTCCGTGCCGACCTGGCTGCCGGAGCCGAGACGCAGGATGCGGCGGCCGATCTCGGCACGCGCTTCCTCCGCCTCGCCCGGCTGGATCAGGCCGCGCGCCATGTCGCGGTCAAGCTCGGAAAGCTGATCGCGATAGACTTCGAGGTCGTGATCGCCGGCGGCCGACGCGCCTTTCGTGCCGCCGGCCAGCGGCAAAAGCACCGCCAGGCTGGCGCCCAGCGTGAGGATTGCGGCTATGACCCAGAACAGCATGGCTATTCCAATAAAGGCAGAGACTTGCCCTGCCAACACGGACGTCCTGCGACGCTTTGACGGCAGACGCGCCGCTCCGCCTTGATCGATGTCAAACCGCGCCGACGACCCGTTGTCTGACTTAGGTCAGCGGCGTCCAGCTGCCATCGGCATTGCGGCAGGCGGTGCCGCGCGCCGTGACCCCCGCACCACTCGTATAAACGGTATGGGTGTACTGGCGGCAGTCCTGCGAGCCGACCCGATAGGGCTGGGCCGCGACCACCTCGCCATAATGAGTCGAGCTGTCGCCCTTCCACGTCACCTTCTGGCCGCTGGCGTTGTATTCCAGCGCCTTGTATTCCGCCTCGAGGCCCTTGCGCTTTTCGGCATCGCTCAGACCCGAACCGATCGTGCCGCCAATAAGACCGCCATTCATGGCCGCGACGATGCTGGTTCCAACCTTGCCGGCGGCCGGCGGCGTGGCGACGGGCGTGACCGGAGAGGTCGGGCCACCCCTGCTCAGCGTGGTGCAGCCCGAAACGGCCATCAGGGCGGAAACGAGCGCGACGCGAATCTTCATGCCAGCAACCGGTTCTCTTGAGCGGGATGGATTGGGGGCCACGCCATCGGGGAGATTTTCGTGGCCATAGTGTTGATATTTGTCGGAAATTTGGCCGCAGCCAGCCGCACGCAAATCGATAAAAAACATTATTGAAGGCTCCGCAATCTTACCACCGCCCTCAAGCCGCCCATGCCGGACCGTTCCAGCGCCAGGGCGCCTCCATACTCGTTGACGAGGTCGGCGACAATGGCCAATCCGAGCCCCGTTCCCGGCTTCGTCTCGTCGAGCCGCTTGCCACGCTTCAACACTTCCCGCGCGCTGTCCTCGGGAATGCCGGGGCCGTCATCCTCTATAACGATTTCAAACAGGTTGGCGCTTCCCGCGACAGCGGCGACCGAGACGGCCACGGCGCTCTTTGCCCATTTCATGGCATTGTCGAGCAGATTGCCGAGCAATTCCTCCAGATCCTCGCGCTCGCCGGCAAAGACGACCTCTGCCGGCGGCGGCGACAGCGTAAGCTTCGTGCGCGGGTTGAGCTTTTGCAGCACGCGCACCATACGCTCGACCAGCGGCGTCACCGGCGTGCGGAAGACCACGCTGTCGCGCTGGGCGGCGAAGCGGGCGCGCTGCAGATAGTGATCGACCTGCTTCTGCATCGAGGCGGCCTGCTCGGCGATGAGCTGGCCCTTGGCGCCGCCGAGCGCGCGGCCTTCGTTGATCAAGACGGCAAGCGGCGTCTTCAGCGAATGCGCGAGATTGCCGACCTGGGTTCGGGAGCGCTCGACGATGCGCTTGTTGTTCTCGATCAGCGCATTGGTTTCGTTGGCCAAGGGCTCGATCTCGGCCGGAAAACGCCCGTCGAGCCGCTGCGCCGTGCCCTCGCGCACCATGGCGAGCGCATTGCGCACGCGACGCAGGGGCTGCAGGCCCAAAAGGATGGCGATGGCGTTGATGGCGATCATGCCGACGCCGAAGAGCGACAGATAGGTGAGCAGCCGGCGCTGGAAGCTCGCGATCTCCTGCTCGAGCTCGCTATGGTTGCCCATGACGCGGAAGCGCGCGGCGCGGTTCTTGGCATCGAGCACGAACTCGCTCTCGAACACTTCCAGCTCCTCGCCCTTGATGCCTTCGGTCGAGTAGCTGCGTTGGAAATTCGCGTTGAAGGGAACCTCGGCAACGCTCGGCGACAGGATCGAGGTGGTCATCGAGGAGGAATGGATTTCGCCGTGGACGCCTTCGGAGGCCGGCTCCACCGACCAGTACCAGCCGGAATTCGGCTCGGAGAAGCGCAGGTCTCCCAGGTCGGGCGAGCCGGTGAGCGCGCCGCTGTCCGAAATGCCGACGGAGCCGATCAGGTTGAACAGATGCGCCGAAAGCAGGCTGTCGAAGCCGCGCTCGCTGGCCTGGCGGTAGAGCGTGGTGATGAGCGTGAAGATGACGACCAGCGTCAGAATCGCCCAGACCGTCGAAAAAGCGATGACGCGGAAGGTCAGCGAGCGCGGCCAGAGCCGCAGCCTGGAAAGCCACGTTCTCATCGTCGGCTTCAGCGGTTCCGCGTCACGCCTCCGGTTCTCGCATGCGATAGCCCATGCCACGCACGGTTTCGATCATGTCGATGCCCATCTTCTTGCGAAGCCGCCCGACAAAAACCTCGATGGTGTTGGAATCGCGATCGAAATCCTGGTCGTAGAGATGCTCGACCAGCTCGGTGCGCGACACCACCTCGCCCATATGGTGCATCAGATAGGCTAGCAGCCTGAACTCATGCGAGGTGAGCTTCAGCGGCACGCCGTTGACGTCTGCCTTGGAGGCCTTGGTGTCGAGCCTGAGCGGCCCGCAGGTGAGTTCGGACGAGGCATGACCGGCGGCGCGGCGGATCAGCGCCCTCACCCTGGCCAGCACCTCCTCGATATGGAACGGCTTAGTGACATAGTCGTCGGCGCCGGCATCGATGCCGGCCACCTTGTCGCTCCAGCGGTCGCGCGCGGTGAGGATCAGCACGGGCATCTTGCGCCCGCCGCGGCGCCAGCGCTCGACCACGCTGATGCCGTCCATCTGCGGCAGGCCGATGTCGAGCACGACGGCATCGTAAGGCTCGGTGTCGCCGAGGAAATGCCCCTCTTCGCCGTCATAGGCGCGGTCGACGACATAGCCGGCATCGACCAACGCATCCGCCAGTTGGCGGTTCAGATCCTTGTCATCCTCGACGACGAGCACGCGCATGGGTTGAAGCCTGTTGTTGCATAGACGTATAGGCCGATTCCGCCGGCCAAGGAAACTTTAAGCCTGCTAAGAGAAAGGGGCTCAGTTCAGCGGCACCACGATCTCGGAACGACGCGGACGCTGGCCGTCCTTGCCCGGCACCAGCACGACGATGACGCACACCTGCTGTCCGCCGCGCGTCGCCTGCGAGGCCTTGGCGAGCGTGCCGCCATTTTGCGCCGCGACCTGCTGGCCGATCGCGTAGCAATCGCTGGCGGCAAGCACCATCGGCTCATCGGCCGACGGCTCGACGGCCGGCACGGCGATCGCCTGCGACGCAAAAAGGCCCGCTGCGGCAAGCGTCAGTGTCGCGGCGCGGATATGGGAGCGGAACGTTTTCATGATCACGGTTCTAACGCATCTGTGCTGAACGTGAAATGAACGGTGAACGGCCGAAAATCCATGCCCGCCATGCCCCCATAATATTTGTTCTTGCTGCCGTGGCCCCCTCAGGCCAAGCCCCGGATTCATAGCCGGAAAAGCACCGGCGCGGCTACGGTTTTCGCGCGCGCGATTGTGCTCTAATTAGCGTCCGTAAAGAGAGCGACAACGGAGTATGCCATGACGCGTGAGGACCTTGCCGACCGCTACAAAGGCTACATCGCCTGCCTCAACGAACAGGACTGGGACAATCTCGGCCGCTTCGTCGGCGAGGCGGTGCAGCATAACGGCGAGACGATCGGGCTTTCGGGCTACCGCCGCATGCTGGAAGGCGATTTCGAGTCCATTCCCGATCTGCGTTTCAACATCGAGCTTCTGGTATCGGAACCGCCACGCGTGGCGGCGCGCCTGCATTTCGACTGCAGGCCCAAGAGCGTTCTGTTCGGCCTGCAGGTGAACGGCAAGCGCGTCTCCTTCGCCGAGAACGTCTTTTATGAATTCCAGGATGGGCGGATATGCGAGGTCTGGTCGGTCATCGACAAGGCCGCGATCCAGGCTCAGCTTTAGCAGGCTGTTGAAAAACTGTTTTGTTCAGGGAACGTATCGGAATCAAACCCGGCACAGATCAGAGTCAAAACGGGTATCTCCGAGACTTTTTCATCAACCTGCTAGAGCAGGTTCGGTCTCAACCACTCTCTTGCGTCAGCGCGCGAAAACGCAGCAGCCCGTGATGGACCTCCAGGTCATCATCATAGCGCGCCTCGGCGAATTCCAGCGACAGGCGCGTCTGGCCGCGCGGGCCGATCGAGAGTGCCGCACCGTCGAGGCGTGCCTTGATGCTGTCCATGATGAGCCGTGTTTCGGCCTCGCCCTGCGCCTTCGACCAGACATGCAGCGTGATGAGCTGGTCGTCGTTGTTGTCAGTGCCGGTGTCCAGGTCGAAGGCGCTGGTGCGCCCGTAGGTGACGTGCGGAAAGGCCGCCTTGGCGCTCGCCTGCTCGAGCAAGCCGGCGCCACCCAGCAGCGCCGACAGTGACGCATCGGTCTTCAGTCGCAGGAACAAGGCCTGCATCAAATCGCCAGGCGCCGTCATCTACCGTCCATCGTCAAAAGCCCTATCGCCAGTCTGACCGGCAACCTAACACGCTCGCGATCCGATGCCAGATCGCGAATCGTTTTGGCAATAGCGTGAACGGGGGACTACGACACCGGCGCGGCACCGCCCTCTTCGGTGCGCCTGGCGATAAACTCGTCGAGCGCACCGGCGGTGGCTGCAGCGGATCGCGGCGGCTGGAAGTCGGAAAGGATCCGCTTCCAGATGCCGGTGGCGCGCTCGGTTGCAGTCTTGCCGCCGGACTGCGTCCAATTGCCGAAATTCGACCAGTCGGCCACCAGCGGCTCGTAGAAGGCGGTGCGGTAGCGCGTCATGGTGTGGGCGGCCGAGAAGAAGTGCCCGCCGGGCTGCACCTCGGCGATGGCGTCGAAGCCAATGGCGTCGGCGTCGCCAGGCGTTTTCGCGCAAAGCTCGGCGACCGTCTGTAGCGCCTCGATGTCGGTGATCAGCTTCTCGAAGGAGACGCTCAAGCCCCCTTCCAGCCAGCCGGCGGCATGGATGCAGACGGTGGCGCCGGCAAGCACCGAGCCCCACAGCGCGAACTGCGTCTCATGCGCGGCCTGCGCGTCGGAAATATTGGCGGCGCTGCCGCCGCCGGAGCGCCACGGCAGGCCGGTGAAGCGCGCCAATTGGCCGGCGCCAAGCGTGGCCTTGACGTGCTCCGGCGTGCCGAAGGCCGGCGCGCCCGACTTCATGTCGACGTTGGAGGAAAAGGAACCGTAGACCACCGGCGCGCCGGGGCGCACGATCTGGGCAAGCGTCAGCCCGGCCAGCGCCTCCGCGTGCTGCAGGGTCAGCGCGCCGGCGACAGTGATCGGCGCCATGGCGCCCGCCAGGCAGAAGGGCGTGATGATCGATATCTGGCCGGCACGGGCAAAGTCGATGATGCCTTGCGCCATAGGAATATCGAGCTGGCGCGGCGAGTTGGTGTTGATGACCGTGTAGCAATAGGCGCCGTTATGGAATTCGTCTTCCGAGAGGCCGCGCGCCAGCCGGACCATCTCGAAGCTGTCCTCGACCTGCGGCGTGCCGCGCGCGAAGACGAAAGGCACCTTTTCGGACAGCGTCAGTTGCGCCCGGCCGGTGGCATAGTGGCGAAAGCGGGTGTCGACATCCTGCGGCTCGATGCAGGGGCCGAGCATATGCAGCACGTCGAAATGCTGCACCAGCCGGATGAAATCCTCGAAGGCCTGGAGCGTGCCCGGCCGCCGGCCGCGCTCGAGATCGGTGACGTTGGGAGCGCCGCAGCCGGCGAGGAAAGTCATGGTGCCGAGTTCGAGATCCAGATCGCGGGAGCGATCGCCGGCCCGCGCCGGGATCGAGCGCGGCGCGGCGGCAAGCGCCGTCGTCACGATGTCGCGGCCGATCTTCACCATCTGGCTGTCCTCGTCGACCAGTGCGCCGGACCGGGCAAAGATAGCGCGCGCTTCAGGCAGCAGCACCTTGATGCCGAGTTCCTCCAGCACGCGCAGCGCTGTGTCGTGGATCGCGGCAACCTGGTCGTCGGAAAAGACGGGCTGCGGCAGGAATGGGTTCTTCAGCGCGCGGTAGTTCGGGCGGCGGCTGGATTCGCTGCCGGCCTCGCCGGTGCGGCCGCGCCGCCGTTCGCGCCTCAGGTCGCGTGCGACGTCTTCAACCATGGCAGCTCCTCCTCATTGCCGCATCGCCTTGCCGTCCGGATCGTATGGCGAGGCCGCGATGACGCGTGCCGGCCGTTCGACACCGACAATGTGGACGGAAAGCTCCGTCCCCTCCCCGGCGAATTCGTCATCCAGCAACGCCAGGGCGACGCTCTTGCGAACCGTGTAGCCATAGCCGCCCGAGGTGACGAAGCCGACGCGCCGGCCCTTGTGCCAGACCGGCTCGAAGCCACTGGCGTCGGCGTCGACCGCGTCGACTTCCAGCGTCACGATCCGTCGCCCGACGCCCGCGGCGCTTTCCTTGAGCGCCGCTTCGCGGCCGATGAAATCGCCCTTGTCGAAGGCGATGAAGCGGTCGAGCCCGGTCTGGCCGGGCGTGTAGCCTTGCGTGAATTCGCGCGACCAGATGCCGAAGCTCTTTTCCAGCCGCAGCGCGTTGAGCGCGTAGTAGCCGATCTCGGCGAGGCCGAGATCCTCGCCGGCGGCAAGCAGCGTCTCACGCAGGGTCGAATGCAGAGTGGCCGGGCAGTTGATCTCGAAGCCGAGTTCGCCGGCGATCGACAGCCGGGCCACCCGGGCGCGCACCATGCCGACGTCGAACGCGCCGCAGGCCATGAAGGGCAAGGTTTTGGCGGAGATGTCCTGATGGGTGGTGCGCTCGACGATCTTCCTTGCGTTGGGTCCGGTGACAAGGAAGCCGGACATCGCGTCCGAGATATCCGTGACGGAAACGCCGTCCGCCATATGCGACTCGAACCAGCGCATATGGAATTCGCGCAGGTAATAGGAGCCCATGACCCAGTAGTCGCCGCCGCCCCAGTTGAGCACGGTGAGATCGCCCTTCAGGCGCCCGTCGCGGCCGAGCATCGGTGCGAGCTTCGCTCGGCCGGGCTTCGGCAGCTTGCAGGCGAGCAGCCGGTCGAGCCAGGCCTCGGCGCCAGGTCCGGACACGGCGTAGCGCGAGAAGGCCGTGGTATCGACGAGGCCGGCGGCGCGGCGCACCTGCAATACCTCGTCGCCGACGATGTCGAAGGCGTTGGAGCGCTTCAGCGTCGTCTCCTCGCGGAACCCCATAGGCGCAAAATAGGCCGGGATCTCCAGGCCCCATGACGCCGTCCATTCGGCGCCTGCGGCGCTCATGCCGTCATAGGCGCCAGGACGCTTCAGCGGCCGGCCGGCCAGCAGCCGCTCGTTGGGGAAGGTCATGACGAAACGGCGGGCATAGAACTGACCCGTCGTTTGCCGCAGATACTCGCGGTTGGCGGCGAAGGCGCCGTAGCGGGCGATGTCCATGCCGAAGATGTCGGCCTGCGGCTCGCCGTAGATCATCCATTCGGCCAGCGACTTGCCGACGCCGCCGCCCTGGCTGAAGCCTGCCATGACGCCGCAGGCGACCCAGTAGTTCTTCAAACCTCGCACCGGACCGACCAGCGGATTGCCGTCCGGCGTGAAGGTGAAGGCGCCGTTCACCCATTTGCGGATGCCGGCCTTCGCCAGGCAGGGGAAGCGCTGATAGGCCTTGGAAAGCTCGGGGCTGATGCGGTCGATGTCCTCGGGGATCAGCTCGATGCCGTAATCCCAGGGCGCGCCGTCCATGTTCCAATGTTTCGGGTTCTGCTCGTAGACGCCGAGCAGCACGCCTTTGCGCTCCTGTCGCAGATAGGAGAAGCCGTCGAGATCGACAGCGAGGCCGAGTTCCTTGTCGAGGGCAGCGACCTCCGGAATGTCCTCGGTGACGAAATAGTGGTGCTCCATCGGCGTCACCGGCAGGTCGACGCCGGCCATGAGCCCGACCTGCTTGGCCCACAGGCCGCCGGCGTTGACGACATGCTCGGCGACGATGGTGCCTTTCTCGGTGACGACGTCCCAGCCGCCTTCGGCGCGCGGCATCAACTCGACGACGCGGTTGCGCAGGATCACGTCGGCGCCGCGCTTCTTCGCGGCGCCCGCATAGGCCTGCGTCGTGCCGTAAGGGTCGAGATGGCCTTCGTTGGAGTCGTAAAGGCCGCCCAGCACATCGCTGACATCGACGATCGGGCACATCTGCTTGATCTCTTCAGGCGTCACCAGGCGGGCCGTCTCGATGCCGACCGACTGGAACACCGCCCAGGCCGATTTCAGCCATTCCCAGCGCTGCGGGTCGCTCGCCATGTTGACGCCGCCGGTCATGTGCAGCCCGGCATTCTGGCCGGATTCCGCCTCGATCTCGCGATAGAGCTTGATCGTGTAATCCTGCAGCGCCGCGACGTTCGGATCGGCATTGAGAGCGTGGAAGCCGGCGGCCGCGTGCCAGGTCGAGCCGGCCGTCAGCTCGGCGCGCTCGATGAGCGCCACATCGCTCCAGCCGAAGCGCGTGAGATGGTAGAGCACAGAGGCGCCGACCACGCCTCCCCCGATGACGACTGCCCGGTAATGCGATTTCACGAGCCTCTCCCTCTCGTTGGAAGCCCTCACGATATACCTGCTGGACATATGTGTCTAGACACTTCTGTCCAGCGCTTGCGCAGAGTTTCGTACCGTGCCTATTGTGCGGCCATGATCATGACCGCTCCGCAGTCCGAGCCGGCGCCCGCCAACATCAAGGTCACGCGCCTGGACTGGATCAATCTGGCGCTAGAGACGCTGATTTCAGACGGCATCGAGAGCGTGCGCGTGCTCACGCTCGGGCAAAAGCTCGGCGTGTCGCGATCGAGCTTCTACTGGTATTTCGAAAGCCGGCAGGACCTGCTCGACCAATTGCTCAAGCATTGGCACGACACCAACACCACGGCGATCGTCGAGCGCGCCCGGCGCCCGTCCGAGACCATCATCATGGGTGTGATGAACGTCTTCGAATGCTGGGCCGACGAGCGCATGTTCGACCCGAGGCTCGATTTCGCCGTCCGCGAATGGGCCAGGCGCTCGGCCGACGTGCGGCGGATGATCGACCAGGCCGATGACGAGCGCCTCACCGCCATCCGCGACATGTACCGCCGGCACGGCTATGACGACGAGGACGCCTTCATTCGCGCCCGCGTGCTCTACTACATGCAGATCGGCTACTACGTGCTCGACCTGAAGGAGCCGGTCGAGGCCCGCGTCAGCCATCTCGCCGCCTATCTGCGCTCCTTCACCGGCCAGGAGCCGACCGAAGCGGATGTGGCGCATTTCATGCGCTTCATCGCGGCGCGGTGATCAAGGGTCCGCAAAGTCAGCGTCGCTGCTATGCCCCGTAAAAGAAGTCCACCAGCACGGGCACGTGCGCGTTGGGCTTCAGCATATGGTTCTGTCCAGCCAGTGTCAGATAACGGGCATTCGGAAGGGCATCGGCCAGGGCCTTGTTGCCGTGGCGCATCCAGGGCGGGCTCCTGCCGCCATCCGTCACCAGCGTCGTCGCCATCATAGAGGCCCACCGGCCGGGGACCAGCGGCTTGCCGAGCTGATCATCGGCCACGATGGCGCCATCGTAAGGCAGCGTATGCGCCACTGCCTTGAGCTTCGACCAGATCGGCGTCAGGCGCATGAGAAAGACGAGCGGGCGCGGCATGCCGACCGACTTGAGGAAGATGCGCACCGCATCGCCGCGACGCCCGGCGGCCACAGCCGTCCGGATGCCGGCCCAGTCGGCCTCGGTGGTTGGGCGGCTGTCATCGATGATCAGAGGCGCCTCGTAGAGCGCAAGCTTCCTGACACCTGGTAGACGTTCCGCGGCCATCAGCGCCAGCATGGCGCCCGACGAGGTGCCCCAGAGGAAGGCCTCTCCGCCTGCCGCATCGAGCACGGCCTCGATGTCGTCCACTTCGCGCTCGACAGCATAAGGCACAGCATCTCCGCTCTCGCCCCGGCCGCGGCGGTCGTAGCCGAACACCGTGAAATGCGCTGCCAGTGCCGCGGCAAGCGGGCGGCTCGGACCCATGCCGCGGGAGCAGAGCGCGCCATCGACGAGGATGAGCGGGTGGCCTTTCCCCTGGCGTTCGTAGGCGATCGGCGTGCCGTCGGCCGAAATGGTCTTTTGGGCCCTTGGCGCGTCGGCTGCGCGGCCTGCCATGGGCGCGTCACGCTCCCTCGGTGTTTGCACGGCCTGCTGCATGGGGCACTCCACAATTGTTTCGGTTGGTCAGTCTGTCATTCGGGCGGCACAGCCGCGTGCTGCGGCGTCGCGAGCCGGCCGAGCTCGCGCTCCAGCCTGTCGAAGCTTTGCATCCAGCCGCCGCGCATACCCAGCGCCAGCAGCCGCTCCCGGTCGGCGGCGCTTGCCAGCATCGCCTCGAAGCGGACGTGGGTTCTCGCGCCGTCGGCTTCGAACGTGACCGTGTGCAGGCTTTGTCCCGGCGGGTTGCCGGCCCATTCCCGCAATTCAGGGTCCGGTTCGTCGGTGTAGCTGAGCCGCCGGTTCGCGACCACGTCGACATATTCGCCCTCATTGCGATAGAGCGCGCCGCTGGCGGTGCGCATATCGATGCGCCATCTGCCGCCGACCCGCACATCGAGCGCGCAATACGGGATGGTGCAGTCCTTGATGCCCCACCATTGCGCGACAGACAGCGGATCGGTCCACAGACTGAACACGCGCTCGACCGGCGCGGCGAATGTCCGCTCGATCGTGAAGCTGCGTTCGGCTTGCGACGCAACTGTCTGTCGCGCGCTCATTCCCCCATCCCTTCCGCCTGTTCGCGCCTCAGAAGATCCTCCATGCGATCGAACCGCTCTTCCCAGAGCCTCCGGTAGTCAGCGAGCCAGCGGTCAATGTCGCGCAACGGCTTGATCTCTATCCGGCTCAGCCGTTTCTGCGCCGCCCGGCTGCGGGTTACCAAACCGGCCTGCTCCAGCACACCGACGTGCTTGGAAACTGCCCGCACGGTGAGCGCAAAGGGCTGCGCCAGCTCGGCGACGGACGCTTCCCCGTCGAGCAGGCGAGCCAGGATCGCCCGGCGCGTCGGATCGGCAAGAGCGGCAAATGTATGATCGAGGGAAACGGTCATATGGAACCATTTAGTTCTGGAACTATGTAGTTCTATAATGGATCGCTCGCTGACGTCAACCGCCAACGTCCCGCATCGCGGCGCGATATCCCAGAAGCCCACGCAAGCGGCCCGCGAAGGCGGGCCGCCCGGCCTTAGCGTTCAACAAAGCTTGGGTGTGGCTTCGCTGTCCTTGTGAGCAGTGCTAAAATGGTCGATTAGTCGCGCAGGGGTGGCGCCCGAACCGTCCACGCGGGTTCGGTCGAAAGCGCATTGGGGCGGAAGTCTGGAATGGCAAGTCCTTCGAAACCACGCGAGAGAAGAGGCCGGATCGCCTCGGCGGCTCTTGCCGTCGACGCGTGGCTCGATTCCTCGCTCTATGAAATCGGCTTCAAGGCGCGCCAATTCTGGGAAGCGGCAACCATCTTTTCCCGCCGGTTCCGCCTGCATGGCTGGCGGCGCGCCATCATCGAGGTGCTGAGCGAAGGCTTCACCATGGGCGCAGGCGGCTTCGTGGTGCTGTTGGCGCTGGCGATGCCGGCCTTCGAGATCACCGCCGGCGACTGGCGCAACCAGGGCGACTTCGCCGTCACTTTCCTCGACCGCTACGGCAACGAGATCGGCCAGCGCGGCATCATCCAGCGCGATTCCGTGCCGGTCGACGAGATGCCGGACATCGTCATCAAGGCGGTGCTGGCGACCGAGGACCGGCGCTTCTTCGACCATTACGGCATCGACGTGCTCGGCCTGTCGCGGGCGATCTTCGAGAATGTGCGCGCCAATTCGGTGGTCCAGGGCGGCTCCAGCATCACGCAGCAGCTCGCCAAGAACCTGTTCCTTTCCAACGAGCGCACCCTCGAGCGCAAGATCAAGGAAGCTTTCCTCTCGCTATGGCTGGAGGCCAACCTCTCCAAGAAGGAGATCCTGCAGCTCTATCTCGATCGCGCCTATATGGGCGGCGGCACGTTCGGCATCGAGGCGGCGGCGGATTTCTATTTCGGCAAGAGCGTCAAGGACCTGAACCTCGCCGAGGCGGCAATGCTTGCCGGCCTGTTCAAGGCGCCGACCAAATATGCCCCGCACATCAACCTGCCGGCGGCCCGCGCACGCGCCAATGTGGTGCTCTCCAACCTCGTCGATTCCGGCTTCATGACCGAGGGCCAGGTGCTGCAGGCACGCCTCCATCCGGCAGATGTCGTCGACCGCGGCGAGAAGCAGAGTCCGGACTATTTCCTCGACTGGGCCTTCGACGAGGTCAAGAAGATCGCCAAGCCCGGCCAGCACTCGCTGGTCGCCCATACAACCTTCGACGCCAATATCCAGAAGGCGGCGGAGGAGTCGGTCGAGTTCCATCTGAGGCAGTTCGGCAAGGAATACAACGTCACCGAAGGCGCGGTGGTGGTGATCGAGACCAATGGTGCGGTGCGCGCCATCGTCGGCGGCCGCGACTATGGCGCCAGCCAGTTCAACCGCGCCACCAAGGCGCTGCGCCAGACCGGCTCGTCCTTCAAGCCCTATGTCTACGCCACCGCGATGGAGCACGGCTTTACGCCGGACTCGGTGGTCTCCGGCGGCGCCGTCAGCTGGGGTAACTGGTCGCCGCATAACTACAGCGGCGGATCGGCCGGCAATGTCACGTTGCTGACCGCAATCGCCAAGTCGATCAACACCGTGCCGGTGCGGCTCGCCAAGGATCATCTCGGCATCGCACCGATCAAGGCGATGGCCGAATCGATGGGCGTGGAATCGCCGCTGGAATCGCACAAGACCATGGTGCTCGGCACGTCCCTGATGACGGTGATGGACCAGGCGACGGGCTACAGCGTCTTTGCCCAGAACGGCTTCGTCGGCTCCAGGCACGGTATCACCCAGCTCGTCACCCGCACCGGCGAGGTGGTCTATGACTGGACCAAGGACGCGCCGGCGCCGCACCGTGTGCTGTCGGAAAAAGCGCTGAAATACATGAACACCATGCTGGCTGCGGTACCGGTGATTGGCACGGCACGACGCGCCCAGCTTCCCAACATCGTCGTCGCCGGCAAGACCGGCACGACGCAGTCCTATCGCGACGCCTGGTTCGTCGGCTTCACCGGCAACTACACGGCCGCCGTCTGGCTCGGCAATGACGACTTCACGCCGACCAACAAGATGACCGGCGGTTCGCTGCCGGCGATGGTCTGGCAGCGCCTTATGGTCTATGCGCACCAGAATATCGACCTGAAGCCGATCCCCGGGATCGATCATCCCTGGGTCGACCCGGAGGTCGCGGCCAAGGCCGAGGAAGCGGCGAAGAAGGCGGCAACCGATGCTGAGGCGCAGGCGGAAGCCGAGCGCCCGCCGGTTCTCTCCAGCCGCACCACGCAGACGCTGAGGGATATGACCAAGGTGTTCCAGTCGGCACCTGTGCTCGACGCACCCACCCTGCCGGAGACCCTGTCGGCGCTTTAGGTTTTGGTCCTGCGCATGTCCAAGCCGGCTTGCCACGAGGCCCCACGCCGCGATATCCCGAGCTACCTTCTCTGTTCCGGCCCCTCATGCTCAGAAACGCATTCCTCACGCTGCTTTCGCTTGCCATAGCCATCGGCCTTGGCGGCGGCAGCGTCTGGTATGCACTCAATGCACAGGACGGCGTCGGCGCGATCCGCATCGGCCGATGGACCGCCTTTCCGGAAATCGGCACCCAGACCGCCGACCCCTATTCGAAGGCCCGCGTGGCGCGCGAGGGCGTGCTGGCGCTCGGACGGGCGGAGGGGCTTGCCTTCGTCGCCGAGCGCGACGAGGCCGGCGCGCCGCTGAAGCGGCAATGCGCCTATACGATCGAAGGCGGCTATCCGACCGCCCGGTTCTGGACGCTCTATGCCGCCGACCAGTCGCTAGGCGTCATCGATACCGGCAAGGCAAGGCAGGCGGCGCTGCAATCCTACGAGGTGCTGCGCCAGCCCGACAATTCGGTCGTCATCTCGGTCGGCGACCGCCCTGCCCCCGGCAACTGGCTGCTGACGGCCGGCTTCGGCAAGATGTATTTCGTGCTGACCTTCTACGATACGCCGATCGCGAGCAGCACCGGGCTTTCCGACGTGACGCTGCCGCGCATCCTGAAGGCGGGCTGCCATGCGTAGCCTGCTGCACGCCCTGATCCTTGGCCTGCTCGGCGCCGGCATCGTGCATATCGCGGTGCTGTTCCTGGTGCCGGAATTTTCCGAGCGCGATGCCTGGTCGCGGCTGGCAATGGCCTCCGACCTCTACAAGATGACGCGGCTGGACGCGGAGGCCGGCGGCGCACCGGTGGTGAAGTCGGTCGACCCGATGTTCTACGCGGCTGCATGCCGCTTCGATCTCGCCGACGGGTTGGTGCGGATCCGGGCGCCGGGCGACGTGCCGTTCTGGTCGGCCTCGGTCTATGACCGCAGCGGCCACAACATCTATTCCTTCAACGACCACAACGCCAACAGCGAGAAGCTCGATGCTGTGGTGCTGACACCGGCGCAGATGATCGACGTGCGGCGCGATCTTCCGGAGGAGCTTCAGGGCGCGATCTTCGTCGAGGCGCCCATCGAGGAAGGCATCGTTGTCGTCCGCGCCTTCGTTCCGGACGACAGCTGGAAGCCGATCGTGTCACGCTTCCTCGAGCAGAGCGCCTGCGAGCTGCAGGACTACTGAGGAGTGACGTCAGTGATGCGGCACTGGAGGCCGGGGCGCTCCCGGCTTGTCCGGGCCATCCTGGCGCGCCACGCCGACCTGCGGCTGCGGCTCGTAGCGGACGCCGGGGAAGATGATGACCGCCGCCGCTGTGTCGGCAGCGTGAGTTACTCGATTAACCGGTGCCGTTCTCGGCACAAAAGACAGGACCATGCCCATGGTTCGCGCATTCCTCTCGGTTTGACCGGAGCACAACGCAACGCCTCCAAAGTTGATTAAGGCGGGCAGAGGGTTAACGGAGCGCTAACGGATCGCGGCTAATTTGATCTTTGTTCCCTGGAGACGCGAAACCGGCCCGGCCGAATTGCGCGGGGCCAGGGCTGTGTCGAGTATCGGGCGTATCCTCCGTGTCATCTTCGGATTTCAGGCAAATCGCTATCCGGACCGAAGCGGGAAAAGCCGAAAGGCTGTTCCGCGCCGCCGTCTCGGCCTTCTGCTCGCTCACGCGCCCCTCGCGGCGCGAGATCGCCCAGCTCGAGGATCTGACGCTGCCGCTGTTCGACGATGTCTCGGTCGAATCGCGCCGCTACGTCGCCGCCGCGCTTTCCGAATGCGAGTATGCGCCGGCCGCGCTGGTGCGGCGGCTGGCCGAAGAACCGGTCGAGATCGCCGCGCCGCTGCTCACCCGCTCGAATGCGCTGAGCGATATCGACCTCATCGCGCTGATCGGCCGCCACGGCCTGCCGCATGCGCGCGCGATCGCGCGACGCAAGGAACTCAACGCGACCATCGCCCACCTGATCCGCGCGCTGGAGAAGCCGACGCTGGTCAAGACGCGGCCGCCGGAGACGGTGACGAAGCTCGCGCCGATTAAACCGGAGCCCGCTTCCACGAAGGAAGACAGCCGCCCGGATCCCGGGGTGTCCGAGGAGAACGCGCGGCGCCGCCTGCGCTCGATGATGCGGCCTGCCGGCGAAGGCGTCGCCGTCAACCTGTTCCTTGGCCAGCCGACCTATGTGAGGCTGCGTGAGACGGCGCTGACAGGCAACGCCGCCTTCTTCCAGACAGCGCTTGCCGATGCGCTCGACATCGATTTCGCCACGGCGCGCTCGATCACCGAGCACTCGGGCTACGCGGCGCTGCTGTCGGCGCTCAGGGCGCTCGACCTCAGCGAGGACAGGGCCTTCCTGATCGCGGTGGCGGTCTATCCGGGCGAGTTCCCGCATCCGCAGGCGATCCGGCTGTTCCTCGACCGCTACCGGCTGCTGCATCGCGAGGCGGCGCTCGACAAGGTGCGGGCCTGGAAAGCCGAGACGATATCGCGGGCGATCCGCGGCAACGCCATCGAAACGACTAGCGCCGGGCGTCAGGCGTCGAACGCCGATGAAAAGGCCGCCGACCGCAAGGCGTCCTGAACCTCGGGGTCTACTCGGTCTTCACGGAAACAAGCTCCTCGACCGGAACGGAGCCTGCCTCGATCTCGACCACCCAGATGTCCGGATCGAATCGCTTTTCCTTCTCCAGCCGCGCATCGAATGCCAAAGCATCGTCGCCGGAATCGAGCAAGGTGAAGAAGCGCTCATCAGGCTTGGCCGAATCGTAGCTCGTCTGCGGCGCCGGTCCGTAGAGGGCGACCTCCCCCAGCCGCCCGCGCGACAGCACGAAGACGGTGCCTGCTTCCGTCGCGCCGCGCTTGACCACGGCGGCAAAGCCGCCGGCGGTGAAGACACGGCGCAGCAAAGCCGATACCCAAAGATCGGTGGTCACGCGCATGGCAAGGTTCCGGACGGCATGCGCGGTTCCTTACAGCATCGGCAAAGGAACCGAAACGGCCGACGCCCTCAGTTCGTCAGACCGATCTCGCGCATCTTGGCGTAGACCGCTTCGTCCGGCTCGCCGGTTTCGGGCAGGCCGAACAGCGCCTGGAACTCCTTGATCGCGGCCTTGGTGCGGGCGCCCACGACGCCGTCGAGTTGCATGTCGTCATTGCCGAAGGCCTTCAGGCCAGCCTGGATCTTGACGATGCGGGCATCCGGCGTCTGTGTAGTGCCGTCGGCTGGCGCGGAGATCGGGATCGGGACCGGCTTGGCGGCCGGAGCGGCGTTGGCGGCCGGACGCGGCGCCGGATGCGGAATGGCTGACGTCGTTTGCCTGGCGCCGAGTTGATCGAGCAGCGCGCCGTCGATGTCGCCGGATGCCGGCAAACCGACCTTGAGCTGATAGGCCTGGATGGCCTTGCGCGTGGCAGGCCCCGTGAGGCCGTCGACCGTGCCGTCGTAGAAATTGAGGTCCTTCAATATGCTCTGCACCTGCTGGACGACCGGATCGGGCTTCGGAGCCGGCTGCGCCGGCGCCTGCCGCACGATGTTGATGGTGGTCTCGGGCTCGTCGGACACCGTGCGCGGGAAATTCTCGATGCTCCTGGTGGCGAAGAAGGTGCCCGTGTGCGGAAAAGGCTGGTACCAGAGCGCGTTGGCCGAAACGTAGAAGAGCGTCACCAGGAAGGCGGTCGAGCCGCCGACCAGAACCGGATTGCGCGAGATCATCTGGCCAACCGCCACAGCGCCCTCGGCAAGGACGCCGCGCTCGGGTTCGACCACCTTAGGCCGTCTTGCGGAGCGAGCCATTGCTGTCCCCATTTGCATCCCCCTTCGGCTTTGCAACCGGCATCGGCAGCACACCGGATGGCGCGCCCGAGCGCCGCTTCGGTCCGTTCACCGGCAGGCTGATCGTCACCGTCGTGCCCTCGCCGGGGGCGCTCTCGATCGACATCGTGCCCTCATGCAGCGTCACCAGGCCCTTGACCAGCGACAGGCCGAGCCCGGTTCCCTCGAAACGGCGCGTATAGTCGTTCTGGATCTGCATGAACGGCTTGCCGAGATTGGCCATATCGTCCTCGGCGATGCCGATGCCGGTGTCACTCACCCAGAAATGCAGCCGCGAGCCGACGCGCTTGGCGCCGATCACCACGCTGCCGCCATCGGGCGTGAACTTCACCGCGTTCGAAACGAGATTGATCAGGATCTGCTGGATGGCGCGGCGGTCGGCATTGATCTCGCCGGCGTCCGGCGCGATCTGCGCCCCGAGCGCGATGCTCTTGGCGTCGGCCAGCGGCCGCATCATCGAGCGGCACATATCGACGGCGTCGCCGAAGCGGAACGGTTCCAGCTCGGTCGCATAGGCGCCGGCCTCGATGCGCGAGACATCGAGGATCGAGGTGACGACGGACAGAAGATGCTGGCCGGACTCCCTGACCAGCCCGACATATTCCTTCTGGCGCGGATCGCGGAAGGCGCCGAACATCTCGTGCAGCAACATGTCGGAGAAGCCGATGATGGCGTTGAGCGGCGTGCGCAGCTCATGGCTGACCACCGCCAGGAAACGGCCCTTGGCCACTTCGGCGGCAGCCGCGGTTTCCCTTGCCGAAGCAAGCTCTTCGCGCAGCGCCGCGACGTCGTCGTTCTCTCGAAGCAGGAGGGTGAAGATGTCCTGCTCAAGCGCGCCGCGCATCAATTCCAGGCGGAACGGGCGGAAATTGTCGGCCGAGCCGCCACCGTCGCGCGGCAGCCGGATGCGCAAATCGAGCCGGCGCTTCAGCGCGCCCTCGCGCATGTCGGCGAGCGCGGTGAGATAGGCGACGCGGTCGGAAAGATGGATGCGCTCGAACAGGCCCGTGCCGAGCAAGAGCTCCGGCGCCAGCTTCAGAACGGAACGCGCCTTGGCCGAGGCGTCGAGCACTTCGCCCTGGCGGCCGGCGCGCAGCACGACGGCGTCGATGATCTCTTCGAGACGGTCGGCCACAGGTTCCGCCTGACGCGCGCTGGCCGGACTGGCGAAGGCCGCCGCGCGCGGCAAGAGCGTAAGCGCCCAGGCAAGCGGCAGCAGCCAGTGCCAGGGGGCGGTCCCGGTCGTGCCGAGCGGCAACTGGGCCACGAAAGGCTGCAGCAGGATGGCGGCGAGAGCAGCCAGCGCGCCCGCAAATGCTGCGCGACGCGATCCGGCGACCCACCAGGTCTCGACCGGCAAGGCGACGGCAAGCAACGCGACCGGCGAGGCAAGGCCACCTGCCGCGGCAATCGCGCCGGCAAGGGCGAAGCCACCCATCGCAATCGCCGCACGGCCGGCGAACGCCATGTGGCCGGTGGCGGCGACGAGGAGCGCTGCGAACCAGCATAAACCGAAAGCGCCGAAGATCGCGGCCACGGTAACAGCGGCACCCAGGCTCGAGGTGACCAGCGTCACCGCCGCGCCCGCGGCGAGAAAGGGAGCGGCGAGCATGACGCCGATGAAGCGGCGCTGGCGCAGGCGATCGGCCTCACCCGTGACGGTCGGATGAACCATGCGTTCGCAACCGCCGGCAATCGCCCCAGGCAGATGAACGTATCTGGCCGTAATCGAACTCAACGCACTCGTACCCGGTCGTGAAACTGCCCTGCTTTGCAGGCGACTCTTGATTGGCTTGAAACTCGCACCCAGCGTTTAAGGAATGGATAAGGCAGACGAGGCGAGCGCCTCGCCCGCGGCAAATATTGGGACGCCGGCACCGCAAAGCCCGTCGATCTGCCGCCATGGTAAATGGAGCGTTAGCCGCAACACGCGCGCCGGGCTTCCCGAAAATCCCTTCCTGGCGATGCTTATTTTCTAAATTTTCATTTTGAAACAACCACTTATATGGTTATCATAAAGTTAATGCAATCGATGAGATTTGAATGAAATCAAACTCGAAAACCAATCCTTTCGAATTTATCTAAAATTTGAAGAAAATTCGCGGCTTCGGCGCAAACCGTCCTTTGCGTGGCCGTGCCACTATCCCGCCCATAAAAGAGGTCATGCCGATGGATGCATGATCCGGTCACGGACGAGAGGGCATTGAGATGGGCTTTCTGATCAGGATGGCTTTCTGGTTTTCGCTGGTGCTCTTGGCGCTGCCGCTCAGCGTCGGCCCAGACGAAGATGGCCGCGAGGCGGTCGGACCGATCCAGGCGCTGTTTGCGGCGCGCGAGGCGGTCGGCGACATTGCCGGCATCTGCGAGCGCAAGCCGGACGTCTGCGAGACCGGCAAATCGGCCATGCACACCATCACCGTCCGCGCCCAGGAAACCGCCAGGATCGCCGCGGGCATGCTCGACGACCAGCACTCCGAGAAGCCGGCCGCGCCAGAGGCGAAAGTGGCGGAAACCTCTGCCGAGACTACTGGCAGCGTTGCCGAGAACATTGTGCTGCCCGCCAAGGTCAACATCCCGGTGATGAAGAACTGAGCTTCCTTTCAGCCGTTCACTCGGCTTCTTTGGTTTTGGCGCAATTCCGGACGGAGGCTACGGCGAAGTCGCCGAACCTAACCGTTTCACACTTTTCCTGGAATTGCGCTTCTTTAGTTTTGGCGCAATTCCGGACGGAAAACCGTTTCACACTTTTCCTGGAATTGCTCTAACGCCGCGGGCCCGTCCGACCTCTCGACGCCCGCGGCGTCTTCTTTTTCCGTGACGCGGCGGCGCCGGGTCACTATATGCGGGCAATGACGACTTCGATCGAAACGATCCGCGACGACTTTTCCCTGCTCGACGAGTGGGAGGATCGCTACCGCTATGTGATCGAGCTCGGCGAGGCGCTGCCGCCGTTTCCCGAGGCTGAGCGCACGCCGGCCAACAAGGTGCCGGGCTGCGTGAGCCAGGTGTGGCTGATTACCGAGCAGGGACAAGGCATCGATCCGGTGATCAGCTTCCAGGGCGATTCCGACGCCCACATCGTGCGCGGCCTCGTCGCCATCATGCTGGCGCTGTTCTCGGGCCGGCCGGCCAGCGAAATCCGGAACACCGACGCGGAAGTGACGCTGAAAGAGCTCGGCCTCGACGAGCATTTGTCGCCACAGCGCGCCAACGGCCTTCGCTCGATGGTCAAGCGCATAAAGCGCGACGCCGAAGCGGCTTTGAAGCAAACCGCCTGACTCAACCCAAATCGCGCGGTTCACGGAAAACCCGCCGCGCGCTTTCCTGGAATTCAAAAGCAAACGGCGCCCGTGGGCGCCGTCGCTTTGCCGGAGGTACAAGCCGCTACCGGCGACCCTTGGGCTTGCGGCCGAGGCCCATTTTCTTGGCCAGCTGCGAACGGGCCGCGGCGTAATTGGGAGCGACCATCGGATAGTTGGCGTCCAGGCCCCACTTCTCGCGATATTCTTCCGGGGTGAGGTTGTAGTGCGTCATCAGGTGGCGCTTCAGCGATTTGAACTTCTTGCCGTCTTCGAGACAGACGATGTAGTCGTCATGCACGGAGCGCTTCGGGTTGACGGCCGGCTTCTGCTTCTCGGCCGACGGCTGCTCCGTCGTGCCGCCGACGCGGCCGAGCGCGGCATGTACATCGGCGATCAGATTCGGCAGTTCGCCGACCGGCACCGGGTTGTTGCTGACATAGGCCGCGACAACATCGGCGGTCAGCTCGATTAGCGCGTCACCATTCCTTGAAGGTGTTTCGACGATATCCATTGTGCTCAGGCCCCAACGAGAGTTTGTTTGTTTCTAGACTGCGCCCTTTTTCTGGATCGGGCATCGCGCGAATTTCATGCAGGCAAGCCCTGCGATTCGCGTCGCCTCATCCTAATGACGCTGTGCTGCAAGTAAGTCAATTCACCTATTGAGTTATATTCGGCGATATTCATCAAATATTGCCGATTCAGCTTCAAAAATTCGTTCGTGGTGTAACTTAGCGAGATTTTTCTGGTCAGACCAGTGCAGCCTGACGTAGCGTCAAGCATGTTTTTACACCTCAGGTGGCGCCAGACAAGGTTCTCAATGCTTGACTAATGCTTGGCTAGCTTGGGCGGCGAGGATAAAGAATCCTGTGGACCGCAGGCTGCGGACATTCGTCCTCGCGTCAAACAACCAAGTGGCCTCGACGAACATCTCAATAGGGTGTGATGTACTTGCCGTAGACCCAGCCGGTGACGAAATGACCGTTCTGCGCCGGATCGTGCCAGACCTCGCACCAGCGATAGCGGATCGCCTGCCGCTGCTTCCAGTACGGCTGGCCGGCAATGTCGAGCAGGTCTATCCCACCGGTGCAGCGACCGGTCATCTGCAGGACGGTACCATTTGGATAAGCCGCCTGTTTTTGCAATGTGTTTGACGGATACTTGCGCGCGTTGAGCGTGTCGCCGAACGGCACGCCAGCCACTTGCCAGGCGGCGAACACGGTTGCATGAGACTGGCCGGAAAGGGCCAGGACTGTCGAAGCGACAGCAAAAGCCATCGCAGCGCAAACACAGGATTTCATCTTTTCCCCCTTCGACTTACTTTCTGCAGACCACCTTGAACCCCGCCCCTTGAACCGCTGCTGAGCGGCGTGTTCATTCGCCATTCAAGCAAATTTCGGGCAAATCCACAGCGAGACGTAATGACCAGACCTTCCACCTTCCTGGCCGCCTTCCCGACAGCCAACCCACCGCGCCTCGAGAAACGCCCCGTCTTCGATGTGCACCACGGCATCACCCGCACCGACGACTATGCCTGGATGCGCGCCGATAACTGGCTGGCGATGTTCAGGAATCCATCGCTCCTCGACGGAGCGATCCGCGCCCATCTCGAGGCCGAGAATGCCTACCAGGCGACGCTGATGGCCGACACGGCCGAGCTGCGAAGCAAGCTGTTCGCCGAGATGAAAGGGCGCATCAAGGAGGACGACTCCACCGTGCCGATGAAGGACGGTCCCTATGCCTATGGCTCGTCCTTCAAGCTCGGCGGCGAGCAGCCGCGCTACTTCCGCACGGCGCGCGACGGCGGCGCCGAGGAGATCCTGCTCGACGGCGACGCGGAAGCCGAGGGCAAGCCCTATTTCCGTCTCGGCGGCGTCGACCATTCGGCCGACCATCGCAAGCTGCTCTGGGCCTTCGACGACAAGGGCTCGGAATTCTTCGCGCTGCGCGTGCGCGACATCGCCAGCGGCAAGGAACTGTCCGACCGCATCCCGGATACGGGTGGCGGCGGCGTGTGGAACGCTGGAGACGACGGCTTCTTCTACACCCGCCTCGACGACAACCATCGCCCGTCAAAAGTGTTCTTCCACGCACTTGGCGACGGCCCGGAGAACGACCGGCTGATCTACGAAGAGACAGATCCGGGCTTCTTCATGGACGTCAGCGGCACACGTTCCAACGACTGGATCATGATCGGCATCAACGACCATGAAACCTCCGAATACCGGCTTCTGCGCGCCGACGAGCCGTCCGGCGAGCCGAAGCTGGTGGCCGCGCGCGAGACCGGCCTGCAATATGATCTGGAAGAAGGCGGTGACGTCTTCTTCATCCTCACCAATGCCGACGGCGCCAAGGACTTCAAGATCATGACCGCGCAGGTGGAGAACCCGGTGCGCGCCAACTGGCAGGAACTGGTGCCGCACGAGCCCGGCCGGCTGATCCTGTCGGTGCTCGGCTTCAAGCACCATATGGTCAGGCTGGAGCGCAAGGAGGGCCTGCCGCGCATCGTCGTGCGCGATCGGGCAACCGGCGAGGAGCATCTCATTTCCTTCGACGAGGAGGCTTTCTCGCTAGGCCTTTCCGGCTCCTACGAATACGACACCGAGGTGATGCGCTTCACCTATTCGTCGATGACGACGCCGGCGCAGCTGTTCGACTACAACATGCGCACCCGCGAGCGCGTTTTGCTGAAGACGCAGGAAGTGCCTTCAGGCCATGACCCGGAGCATTATGTCACGCGCCGGCTGATGGCGCCCGCCGCCGACGGCGAACTGGTGCCGATCTCGCTGATCCATCATCGCGACACACCTCTTGATGGCTCGGCGCCCAGCCTGCTCTACGGCTATGGCTCCTATGGCATCACGGTTCCCGCCGCCTTCAACACCAACTGCCTGTCGCTGGTCGATCGCGGCTTCGTCTACGCCATCGCCCATGTGCGCGGCGGCAAGGACAAGGGCTATGGCTGGTACGAGGACGGCAAGCGTCGGCACAAGATGAACACCTTCACCGATTTCATCGCCTCAGCGCGCCATCTGGTAGCCGAGCGCTACACGTCGCACGATCGCATCGTCGCGCAGGGCGGCTCGGCCGGCGGCATGCTGATGGGGGCGATCGCCAACATGGCGCCCGAAAGCTTCGGCGGCATCGTCGCCGAGGTGCCGTTCGTCGACGTGCTCACCACAATGCTCGACGCCAACCTGCCGCTGACGCCACCGGAATGGCCGGAATGGGGCAACCCGATCGCGTCAGCCGACGACTACGGCACGATCGCGGCCTATTCGCCCTACGACAATGTCGCGGCGCTCGATTACCCGCCGATCCTGGCGCTGGCAGGCCTGACCGACCCCCGCGTCACCTATTGGGAGCCGGCCAAATGGGTGGCGCGGCTGCGCGACCGCAAGGCCGGCGACAATCCGGTGCTGTTCAAGATCAACATGGACTCCGGCCATGCCGGCGCCTCGGGCAGGTTCTCCCGGCTGGAGGAGATCGCGTATATCTACGCCTATGCCTTGAAAGTGACCGGCAAGGCCTGATTTTTCCCTCGCAATCGCAAGGGCCACGCGCTACGCAATGCGCCGTCGTTTTTTGGTTGCGGCCTTTTCAGGCCGCGCCATCTGTCATTCGCAGGGTTCGTCATGCTGCTCGTCGACGTCTATCTCGACAAATCGCCCATCCAGGGCATCGGCGTCTTCGCCAAACATCGCATTTCAAAAGGCACGCTGATCTGGAAGCTCGATCCAAGGTTCGACCGACGCATTCCCGTCGACACCTATGAGGGCGAAAGCGGCCCGGTGAAGTCCTATCTCGACCGCTACTCCTACCCGGACCGGCTCGACCCCAACTACATCGTCTTCGAGGCGGACGACGCGCGCTACATGAACCATGCGGACGAGCCGAACTGCGATGTCTCCTCGCCCGAAGAGACCTACGCGCTGCGCGACATCGGGCCCGGCGAGGAGCTGACCTGCGACTACAACCACTTTTTCGAGAACGGCTTCGACTTCCTGGGCGACCGCCACCCGTAGCAGCGCGGGTGTAGAAGAGGTGGTTCAGGCGGAGCGCAATTCCGGCTGGCCACCCATGGCAAATCTGCCGCGCAGGAACCGCATGCCTGCCAAGGCCTTTCCGGCGAGGAGCCCCGTGCCGATGCCGCCGGCAATCGCCAGCAGTTGGAAAACAGGAGTCGGCAGCGCGCCTGCGACAGGCGCCATCAACAGTTCCGGAACGAAGCGATGGAATAGGTAGATCGGAAACGCCGCGACAGCGATCTGCGCAACCACCCGCCCTACCCCGGCTGGCAGGCGAACACGCGGCAGGTAAAGAAGAACCAAAAGCGCCGCGAAGATCATCAGATACTTGACCGTAGTCCCCAGCCAGACCGACTCCCAGAAGGCCAAATAACCCAGCACAGCGGTGGCAAGCGCAGTCAGAGTCAGCTTTCTCGCAGGAGTATCGGCAAAACCGGCACACCAACCAAACACAGCCAGATGGAAGACCCAATAGATCGTGAATATCTGGCGGTTGCCCAGATCGACGAACAAAGGGACTGAAAAGCGCGCGGCAGCGGCAAACACCAAAAGGCCAAGCGAGAAAACGAAGGGGTGAGCTCGGGTAAGCTTGCGCGCTCCAGGAATGGCGAAGATGAGGGCGAAGAGCAGGAGCGTCTGCGCATAGGCCTCGACGAACCAGTACAGATACGGGATCATCTCGTGACGTTCCGGCTCGGCATAGCCGAAGTTGCCGGTAAGCGTCAGCGAGGCCCAGGGGGCCACCTGCCAGGCGACGGCGTAAGCGGCGACAATGAGAAAATACGGGATCAGGACGCCGATCGCAGGTTTCAGCGCGCGCCCGATTCGACCAGCGAGGAAATGGGCCGACTGGAAACGCGCAAGACTATAGCCGACAAGCAGCATCATGACGCCGGAGCCGCCGGGGATAGGCCACAGCGTCTCGTGATGCACGACCACCAGCAGGATCGCGATAACCCTCAGCACCAAATCAGTCGGCATCTCGCTTGCGTGCCGTTGTTCGGCAAGCCGCGCATCCGCCTGGCAGTTCGCGAGTTCGGCAATGCTCAAGCGTTCCCAGCCGTCCGACAAGTCCATGCCTAGGCGTTCGAGTTCCAGAGCCAATTGCAGGAACCGAAGAGAGTCTCCGCCGAGGGAGACAAAGCTGTCATTGCGGCCGACGGCGAGCGGATAGAACACGCGGGCGTAGGCGCCGAGCAGGCCGCCGCTCTCGCAGCGGATTTCCGTCCGCCCTTCCAACATCTCCCGCTGGAGGCAGGCATAGTCGATCTTGCCGGAGGCAAGCCTGGGAAAGTCTTCGCGCGTCGCAACCCGAACCAGATTGGCCGGCAAGTGGCTGACCTCTGCAAGGATGCGCTGTGCTCTCCCCGCCAAGCCGGCGCCGATTACATAGGCCTGCAACCCCCGATCGTCGCCAACCACTGCAGAGGCAATGCCCGCCCGCTCCAGCGCCTGCTCCATGATATCGAAGCCGATCCTGAGGCCTGCAATCTTGGCGAAACGGCTTCTGCGCCCGACGATGCGGAAGAAACCGTGCTGGTCCTCTACGGCAATGTCGCCAGTCTTCAGGGTCTCGACCTCGGCGCCGCGCGCAAGATCGCGGCGCTGCGCGCCGTAACCCATCATCACGTTCGGACCGCGATAGACGAGCTCTCCGGGAATGCCCGATCGGCTGATCGGCTCGCCTTCAGCATCGACAATACCAAGGCTGCCGCCCGGGATGGCCACGCCGATCCGATCCTCCTTGTCGGCAAGGCTCTCCGGCGGCACAAAAGCGATGCGCGCCGTCGCCTCGGTCTGGCCATACATGACGAAGAAGCGGCCGCCTCTGGCGCGCATGTGGTCCCGGTAAGTGCGGATGAGGTCGGGGCGGAGCTGTCCGCCCGCCGTCGTCATCATGCGCAATGACTTGAGCCCGGCGTCGCGAAAACGCGCCCGTTCCAGAAGTTCGTAAGAATACGGGACACCAGACAGATTCGTGCAGCCGCCATCGTCGATCGTCCTGAGGAAATCGCTGTCCATGACCGACATGCCGGGGAAGAGGATGCTACCACCCGCAATCAGATGCGAATTGAGGACCGACAGCCCGTAGGAATAGTGGAGTGGCAGCACGAGAGCGGCCCGGTCGGAGGAAGAGAGCTCGAGATAGGCCGCGATCGAACGCGCATTGGATTCGAGGTTGCCGTAGGAAAGCCTGACCGCCTTGGCGGCGCCCGAGCTGCCGGACGTCATCAGCAGCAGTGCGAGATCGGGATGCAGCGGCTCTGCATCTCCAGCGGGCCGGGCTTCCTCAACAAGACGCCAGCGGCCGTCGCGTGGCCGATAGGTGAAATCCGGCTGGAAGGCTGTCAGGAAATCTTCCCAGAGCCGCCTGTCGCAAGGCGGCAGCATGGCCACCGCATGGCCTGCCTGCAGAGCTCCAACATAGGCGGCGACCGCATGCTCGGAAGCTTCCGCGGCGATAGCCACGAGCCGCTTTTGTCCTTGCCCCAACCGCGAGGCGAAGCGTAGCGCAAGGCGACCGAGTTCCCTGTAGGAGAGCGTGCGTCCGCCGGCGAAGATGAGCGCCGCACGCTGCTCGTCATGGGTGAATTCGGACACAAGGTCGATGGAGGGCATGGGCAAGCTTCGGTCCGCGGGGAATTGGCTCGAAGCGCCTATAATACATGAGTATTAAAGTCAACTAATGTGCCGCTGGTTGAGATGCCAAACCGCTTTGCACAACGTCATCACTCATCTGGTCGCGGGTCTGACGCCGCGTGCATCAAGTCAACTCGCCGGCTTGCGCGCCGGATAGCCGTTGGGATGCGGTGGGACGGCCTTGAGATAGGCGGCGATCGCGGCGCGGTCGTCGGCTGTCAGTTGCGCCATGTTGCGCTGAACGTCGACCATGGCGCCGCCGACCGAATCGAAATCCGGCGTGAAGCCGGTTTCGAGATAGTTGGCGATGTCGGCTTCGGACCAGTCCTTGGGGCCGCCCTGCGGGGTGATGTTGGGCACGACGCCGGAGCCTTCGGCGGCCACGGCTCCCGCCAGCCACTCGGCCTTCTTGACGCCGCCGGCAAAGTCGCGCGGCGTGTGGCATTCGCCGCAATGGCCGGGCCCCTCGACCAGATAGCGGCCGGCCAGCACCTTGTCCGGCGCGCCGTCGGGCAAGGCAATGACCGGTTCGGGGCTGAGATAGAGCCGCTTCCAGAGGCCAATGCCGCGACGGATGTTGAAGGGGAAGGAGAGCCTGTGGCCGGGCGCCTTGCCGGCGACCGCCGGCAGCGTTTTCATGAAGGCATAGAGGTCGGCGACATCGGCCGGCTTCATGCGAGCATAGGAGGCATAGGGAAAGGCCGGATAAAAATGCTCGCCGGAGGGGGAAACGCCCTTCAGCATCGCATTGGCGAAGTCCTCCTCGCTCCAGGCGCCGATGCCGTCCTTTTGATCCTGTGAGATGTTGGGCGGCACGAAGGTGCCGAACGGCGTCTTCAGCTCCAGCCCGCCGGCAAGCTCCAGGCGAGCATTACCCTTGGACCCCGGTTTGGCGTGGCAGGAGGTGCAGCCGCCGGCAAAGAAGATGCGCTTGCCCTTGGCCGCGTCGCCGGGGCCAAGCTGCCCAACGGCTGCGGCATCAAGCCGGACGGGCGCTGACAGCGCCCAGCCGGCGACCGCGCCGGCGCCGCCCAGAACGACGACGGCGCCGATGAGTTTCCTCAGCCAGCCCATGGCCGACTGTCAGCCCTTCTTGATCCTGTAGGTCTGATGGCAGGTGCCGCAGTCGCCGCCGATCGTGTTGAGCTGCGCCTTCAGCGCATCGGCGTCGGCCGGCGGCGAAGCAACCGCGGCCTTGACGTCGGTCAGCAGCTTGTCTGCTGCCGCATTGAAGCCGGCCTTGTCTTCCCAGATCTTCGGCGCAGCCGTGGTGTCACCCTTGTCGCTGCCGGCCGGGAACAGCTTTTCAGCATCGAATTTTTCGGCATTGGCCTGCAAGGCCTTCAACGTCGTCAGCACCGCGGCGGCATCGAAATCCTCCTCGCCCTTGACCACTTTCGACAGCTGGCCGGCGAGCTTGCCGCGCTCCTTCATCAGGGCCTGGCGATCCTTGATCGGATCGGCATAAGCGGCCGAGCCGGCAAAGGCGAGCAAGGAGATGGCGATGACAAGCTTTCTCATTCAATTGGCTCCATGGTGAAGAGAGTTCGCGACCAGACGTTAACGGGCGTCGCAGTGGAAATATTCCCTTCGACCCCAAGTGATTTTCGCTGTTGGGATGAAGTGTTGCGCCGCTGAAAAAAGAAAAGCCCCGGAGTGCCGGGGCTTTTCGTCGAATGGTCAACCTTTCGCCTTTTCATAAAGCTCCAGGACATAGTCCCAGTTGATCAGGCTATCGACGAAGGCTTCGAGATATTTCGGCCGCGCGTTGCGGTAGTCGATGTAATAGGAGTGTTCCCACACGTCGACGCCGAGGATCGGCGAAGCGCCATGGACCAGCGGGTTCTCGCCATTGGGGGTCTTCGAGATCGCAAGCTTGCCGTCCTTGACCGAGAGCCATGCCCAGCCGGAGCCGAACTGGGTGGTGCCGGCAGCGATGAAGTCCGCCTTGAACTTGTCGTAGCCGCCGAGATCGGTATCCACGGCCTTCTGAAGCGCGCCCGGCAGCTTGTTGCCACCGCCGCCCTTCTTCATCCATTTCCAGAAGTGGATGTGGTTGTAGTGCTGGGCGGCATTGTTGAAGAGCCCGGCATTCTTGCCGAAGGACTGCTTCACGACCTCTTCGACCGACAGGTCGCCCATTCCAGCCTCGGCAGCCAGCTTGTTGCCGTTGTCGACATAGGCCTTGTGGTGCTTGTCGTGGTGATACTCCAGCGTCTCCTTCGACATGTAAGGCTGCAAGGCCTCATAGTCATAGGGCAAAGCGGGCAACTCAAAAGCCATGGATGGTACTCCCTCAGAAAAAAGTCCGGTGCAACTACCGGACTAAGATAGGTCTGGAATGGATTGGGGCAACTCCGGAATGAAGCGCCGATCGCCTTTTTATCCGCTCAGGCGGCGGAAGTCGAATGCGCCCAATCCCAGTAGAGCTCGCGCGCCTTCTTGGCGACCGGTCCAGGCTGAAGGTTACGGTCCTCGATGCGGGTGATCGGCACCACCTTGGAGTGGTTGCCGGTCGAGAAGATCTCGTCCGCTTCGAGAAATTCGCGGATCGACAGCGCCTTCTCGGTGGTCCTGAAGCCATAGTCGCCGAGCAGGTTGATCGTGCGCGATCGGGTGATGCCGGAGAGGAAGGTGCCGTTCGCGGCGGGCGTCATCACATGGCCGTCCTTGACCAGGAAGATGTTGGACGTGCCCGTCTCGGCGACATTGCCCAGCATATCCAGCACCAGCGCGTTGTCGAAGCCGCGCATCTTGGCCTCGAGGATGGCGCGGCCGTTGTTGGGATAGAGGCAGCCGGCCTTGGCGTTGGTCGGCATGGTCTCGATGGTCGGCCGCCGGAACGGCGAGACGGTAACCGAAAAACCGGAAGGCGGAATCATCGGCGATTCGTAGAGGCAGAGACAGAAGCGGGTCGAGGACGGGTCCGCCGGCACGCCCATATAGCCGCCATGCTCGGCCCAGTACATCGGCCTGATATAGACGGCGGTGTTGCCGTCGAATTTCTTCAGGCCATCCCAGGTCAGCCCGACGATCTCTTCCGTCGTCATGGAAGGCTTCAGACCGAGCGCGATCGCCGAGGCGTTGACGCGCGCGGCGTGGCGATCGAGATCGGGCGCCACGCCCTCGAACCAGCGGGCGCCGTCGAACACGCTGGTGCCCAGCCACATGGCATGGCTGCGCGGTCCGAGAATGGCGACGTTGCCCTCGTACCAGTCGCCGTCCACATAGGTCCATGTCGCGGACTGCGCCGCCGCCGCCAGAGTCATCGTTTGTCGTCCATTTGGATGATTTCAGGCCACCATAGGACGATGCTTTGACGGCCGGCGTCAACCGACATCGGGAAAAATCGTTGAGGCCAGAGGCACTTGACCGCAATCAGTACTTGCGCCGCACCCCGTCGCGCCGCAAAACTTCTCTCCATGCACCATGCGGCCTATGTCTTCGACGCCTATGGCACGTTGTTCGACGTGCACGCGGCCGTGCGCCGCCATGCCGGCGAGATCGGACCGGACGGCCAGCTTCTCTCCGAAATCTGGCGTGCCAAGCAGCTCGAATATTCCTGGGTGCGGACGCTGATGGGCGCCTACGCCGATTTCTGGCAGCTGACCGAGCAGGCGCTGGATTTCGCGCTGAAGAAGGTGCCCTCGGCCGATCCGGCGCTAAGAGCAAGGCTGCTGGAAGCCTATTGGCGGCTCGACTGCTATCCGGAAGTGCCCGCGGTGCTGAAAGCGCTGAAGGCATCGGGCGCGAAGCTGGCGATCCTGTCCAACGGGTCGCCCGAAATGTTGCAGGCGGCGGTGAAATCCGCCGCCCTCGACCAGATACTCGACGACGTCTTCTCGGTCGACGAGATCAAGCGCTTCAAGACCGACCCGTCGGTCTACGACATGGTGGTCACCGGCTGGCGGCTCTATCCGGAGGCGGTATCGTTCCAGTCCTCCAACCGCTGGGACGTCGCCGGCGCCACCAGGTTCGGCTTCCGCACCGTCTGGATCAACCGCACCAACCAGCCGGACGAATATCACGACTTTCCGCCAGGCCTGATCCTGCCGTCGCTCGAGGGGCTGCTTACAGACGTCTGACCTTCCTGTTGCTGCAGCGCAACAGATGTGTCGCGGTCACAGCTTCGCCTTTGTTTGTCCACCCTGAGGCCAGATTTGGAACCGCCTATCACCGCCGACTGTTATTGGAGCTGCCGGCGGCCAGCCTGCGGATTCATGCTTTCTTGCGAATTAAGACCTAGAAAAGGCAACCATGTCAGACGCTTCCTTCCGCATCAGCCGCCGTGGCTTCCTCAATCTTACAGCCCTTGGCGCTGCTTCGGCCGCGGTTTCCGCCTGCTCCACCACCGGTCCGGGCCCCGAACCGGTCCAGCCGCCACCGCCGGCCTATGTCGAGCCGCCACTCGGCGACTATGAAACGATGTATGGGGCGGCGTCCGACAACGGCTTCGACCTGCCGGCCATCCCGGTGAACAAGATCGATCACAGGTTCCTGCGCCAGATCGTCCCCGATCCGACCGGACAGCGGCCCGGCACCATCGTCGTCGATACCACCAACCACTTCCTCTATCTGGTGCGCGAGGGCGGCCAGGCGATCCGCTACGGCGTCGGCCTCGGCCGCGCCGGTTTCGAATGGTCGGGTGACGCCGTGGTGCAGTGGAAGCAGAAGTGGCCGAAATGGACGCCGCCGGACGAGATGGTGGGCCGCCAGCCGGAGCTGACGCAATTCAGCGCCAAGAATGGCGGCATGCCGGGCGGACTGAAGAACCCGCTCGGGGCGCGTGCGCTCTACCTCTTTCAGGGCAACCAGGACACGCTCTATCGCCTGCACGGCTCGCCGGAATGGTGGTCGATCGGCAAGTCGGTGTCGTCCGGCTGCGTGCGCCTGATCAACCAGGACATCATCGACCTCTACGACCGCGTGCCGAACAAGACTCCGGTCGTCGTGACGGCTGACATCGGCGAGCCGGTGGCCGACATGCCGGAGCGCCGTGCCATCCCGATCGACAACGGCGTGCCGACAGGCTCGATCCTGCTGGGGCCGGTAAGGCGGATCACAAACGAGATTTTCTAGCCGGCCAGCGCCTTCCCCGGGCGATGACTGTCTCACATCGCTGATTGCGTCAGGTCCGCAACGCCGCGCCGATGGCATCGTCGAGGCGTTCGACGATCGCGTCGATTGCCGGCGCGTCGCAGATGAACGGCGGGGCAAGCAGCACGTGGTCGCCGTTCACCCCGTCGATGGTGCCGCCCATCGGGTAGACGAGGAGGCCGTGCGCCATAGCCGCCTTCTTGATCCGCGCATGAAGTTTCTGCTTCGGATCGAAAGGTTGTTTGGTCGAACGGTCCTCGACCAGTTCGACCCCCATGAACAGGCCGCGACCGCGAATGTCGCCCACATTGGGATGGTTCCCGAAGCGCTCGCCGAGCCGGCGTACCAGGTGCGCGCCCATGGCTTTCACGTTCTCGAGCAGCCTGTCGCGGGCAATGACCTCCTGTACGGCAAGTGCCGCCGCACAGGCCATTGGATGGCAAATATAGGTGTGCCCGTGCTGGAAGAGCCCGGAGCCGTTGGCGAAGGCATCGAATATCTTCCGGCTGAGCAGGACCGCGCCGATCGGCTGATAGCCGCCGCCCAATCCCTTGGCGATCGTCATCAGGTCGGGAGCGACGCCGTCCTGCTCGCAGGCGTGAAGCGTTCCGGTGCGGCCCATGCCGCACATCACCTCGTCAAGGATCAGGAGAACGCCATACCTGTCGCAGATCTCGCGGATGCGGCGCAAATAGTCCGCCACCGGAGGCACCGCGCCTGCCGTCGCGCCGACGACTGTCTCGGCAACGAAGGCCATGACCGTCTCCGGCCCAAGTTCGAGGATCTTGTCCTCGAGCGCCTGCGCCGCGCGAGCCGCATAGTCCTCGTCCGTCTCGCCGGCCTCCTGGAAGCGATAAGCGAAGCACGGGTCGATGTGGTGCGTTTCGATGAGCAGCGGCCTGAACTGCGCGCGCCGCCATTCATTGCCGCCGGTCGCGAGCGCGCCGAGCGTGTTGCCGTGGTAGCTTTGCCTGCGCGCGATGATGTTGCGGCGCTGCGATTGGCCGAGCTCGACGAAATATTGACGCGCCATCTTGAGCGCCGCCTCGACCGCTTCCGAGCCGCCCGAGACGAAGTAACAATGGCTGATGCCGGCCGGCGCGTCGGCGACAAGCCGGTCGGCGAGAGCTTCGGCCACTTCGCTGGTGAAGAAGCTGGTGTGGGCATAGGCAAGTCGGTCTGCCTGCCTGTGCATGGCGGCGAGGATATCGGGATGGCCGTGGCCGAGGCACGAAACGGCGGCCCCGCCGGACGCGTCGATATAGGCGCGCCCGTCGGCATCGAAGAGCTCGATGCCCTTGCCGCCGCTGGCTACCGGGAGCGAGGCGTGGATCTGACGATGCAGGATATGGGTCATGCTTTCCTCCGGCCGCGCGGCGGCAAGATGTGGATGTCGAACTGGGACAGCTGGTCTTCGGTGCGGCGGATGGCGGCAAGCGCCTTTTCCCCGCCCTTGCCTGCAATCAGCGCCGCCAGGATCTCGCCGACGACGAAGGCGGGCGACATGGCGTGGAAGAAGGACGGGCTTTCCGTCGGAACCAGCACCGACAGCCCAGCCAGACCGGCGAGCGGCGAGACGGCGCTGTCGGTCAGCGCGATCACAGGCACGCCATTGGCAGCGGCGCGGCGGGCAAGATCGACGGTCAGCCTGGTGTAGGGAGCGACGCTCACCGCAAACAGCACGTCCTCCGCGGTCGCCAGCCGGATGGCGTCGGTGCCGGTTCCCGACGCGCCGTCCAGCATCACCGCCTTCTCGCCAAGGAAGGACATGACATAGGCGAAATGCGCGACGACCGGATGGCTGGAACGCAATCCAAGACAGAATATCCGACGCGCCGCGTGAAGCCGCTCGGCCGCGGCGGTCAGGGCATCGAGCAGTTCGGGCTCGCCAAGCTGGGCGACCTGTTCCGACAGCGACCTGACCATCTCGGCGGCCAATGCCCGATCGCCGACCTCTTTTTGTCGTGCGAGCTGCGTGCCCGCCTTCCCGGCGAAGCCAAGCTCTCCCTGCCGCATGGCGTTGGCGTAGAGCGAGCGCAGCGGCTCGTAACCGTCAAAGCCCAAACGCTTTGCCAGACGCACCATCGTCCATGGCTGCAGCCCGGCGCGGCGCGCCTGCTCGCGCATCGACAGCAGCGCGACGTCCTCGGGATTGTCGAGAAGATAGCGGGCAGCGTCCTGGAGCTGCGACGGCAGCGTGTCGAAGACTTCGACGATGGCATCGGTGAGCGGCGCGCGGATCATTCTGCAAGCATAGACGCGATTGCGAGATCGTGCAATAGATGTTGCACTATTGAGTTTTCTGCAACAAATGGAGCCAGCCGTGCAAGATGGGACATATCAGGGGCGTTCCGATCCCGTTGCGATCGCCGTCGCGCCAAATGGCGGCAGACGGACAAAGGCGGACCATCCGGCCCTGCCGGTTACGCCCGATGAGCTGGCGCATGTGGCCGCGGCCTCGCTGGATGCCGGTGCCGCGATGATCCATGTCCATGTTCGCGACCGTGACGGACGCCACCTGCTCGACGCCGAAGCCTATCGGGCCGCGACCGCGGCGATCAAAGCTCGCGTCGGCGAAAGGCTCGTCATCCAGATCACCAGCGAGGCGCTGGGCGCCTATCGACCCGAACAGCAGATGCGAGTGACGTTGGAGACCCGCCCCGAAGCGGTCTCGCTCGCCTTGCGCGAATTCGTGCCCGACGAAACGCATGAGGCGCCTTTCGCCTCTTTTCTTGGAACGTTGCGCGCGGAGAAGATCGCGCCGCAGATCATCCTCTACTCGCCGGAGGAAGCGTCCTACCTTGCGACGCTTGCAGGGCGAGGCGTGATCCCCTTCGACAATCTGCCGGTTCTTTATGTGCTCGGGCGCTACACCGTCGACCAGCGATCCCGGCCTGCCGACCTGCTGCCGTTTCTGGCACCCAGCGATTCGACATTCGGGCATTGGATGGTCTGCGCCTTCGGCGCCCAGGAAACGGCATGCGTCACCGCCGCCGCGCTCCTCGGCGGGCACGCGCGCGTCGGCTTCGAGAACAATCTTTTCCTGCCCGATGGAACAGTAGCCCGCGGAAATCAGGATCTCGTCGCTGCGACCCGGCAAGCCATCGAAGCCTGCGGGCTGGCCGTCGTCGATGCGGATACGTTGCGTAGCCAGTGGATGGGTGTCTAGCGCCTCAGAATCTTTGCAGAGCCGCATCCGCAGGTTGAGTTGAACAATCGCGGCACTATGCAAATATCGAGTGCATTTCATTTCTATATGCATTTTGAATTTGCGAATCCGTGTCGATGGTGCTAGGGTCCAGCGCAATTCCAAAGAACAGGGGAACCCGAAAATGAAATTCGCACTCGCAAACCTCACCGCCGCCGCGGCCGTCGCGGCAACGCTTCTCCTTGGCCAGCCAGCCTTTGCCGATGACCTGATCGTGGCAACGGACACCGCCTTCGTTCCGTTCGAGTTCAAGGAGGGCGACAAATATGTCGGCTTCGACATCGACCTGTGGGCCGCCATCGCCAAGGATATCGGCGTGACCTACACACTGCAGCCGATGGACTTCAACGGCATCATCCCGGCGCTGCAAACCAAGCAGGTCGACGTCGGCCTGGCCGGCATCACCATCAAAGACGAGCGCAAGAAGGTCATCGACTTTTCGGACGGCTACTACGACAGCGGCTTCCTGCTGATGGTGCCGGTCAACAGTGCGATCAAGGGTCCGGAAGACCTCGTCGGCAAGACACTTGCCGTGAAGACCGGCACCTCGGCGACCGATTACGCCAAGGAGCACTTCAAGGGCACTGAGCTGCGGCTCTTCCCGAACAGCGACAACGCCTATCTCGAAGTCGCGACCGGACGCGCGGATGCCGCCATGCACGACACTCCGAATGTGCTCTACTACATCAAGACCAACGGTCAGGGCAAAGTGAAGACCGTCGGCCCGCAGATGATGGCCCAGCAATATGGCATCGCCTTCCCGAAGGGCAGCGAGCTCGTCGCCAAGGTCAACGCTTCGATCGCCAAGCTGAAGAGCGACGGCACCTATAGCACCATCTACAAAAAGTGGTTCGGCACCGAGCCGCCGAAGAGCTGATCACCGGGGATTCCTCGCGCGCGCCGGCATGGCCGACGCGCCTTCCTTGAAGGAAAGCTCTCATGGATTTCGATTGGTCCGTCATCTGGCAGTCCCTGCCCGAGCTGCTGAAAGGCGCCCGCCTCACCGTGTTGATCGCCTTGGCCGGGCTCGCCGGCGGGCTGGTTATCGGCGCCGCCGCTGGTCTGGCGCGTGCCTATGGCAATGTCGTCCTCAATGCCATCGCCTTCATCTATGTCGAGCTCATTCGCGGCACGCCGATCATCGTGCAGGTGATGTTCATCTATTTCGCGCTGCCGATCCTGGCCAATGTCCGCATCAACCCGCTTGCTGCCGCCATCATGGCGATCATCATCAATGCCGGCGCCTACATTGCCGAGATCGTGCGCGGCTCGTTTCTGTCTGTCCACCGCGGGTTGCGCGAAGCCGGCCTGGCGCTCGGCCTGCCCTTCTGGAAGGTGCTTCTCTACATCGTCGGTCCGCTCGCCTTCCGCCGCATGATTCCGGCGCTCGGCAACCAGTTCATCGTCAGCCTGAAGGATACGTCTCTGTTCATCGTCATCGGCGTCGGCGAACTCACCCGGCAAGGCCAGGAAATCATGGCGGCAAACTTCCGCGCTGTCGAAATCTGGTCAGCCGTGGCGATGTTCTACCTGATCATGACCGGCGCGCTCACGCTGATCCTTAGACTGACCGAAAAGAGGATGCGCATCCTGTGAGCATCGTGGAGTTCAGACAAGTCACGAAGCGCTTCGGTCAGGTCACGATCCTCGACCAGGTCGACCTGTCGATCGAGCCCGGCGAGAAGGTGGTCCTGATCGGTCCCTCCGGCTCCGGCAAGTCGACGCTGCTTCGCTGCATCAACGCGCTGGAGGAGATCAACGGCGGAGACCTCGTCGTCGACGGCATCAGTGTCAAGTCCGGCGGCCGCATGGTCCGCCTGATCCGCCAGGAAGCCGGCATGGTCTTCCAGCAGTTCAACCTCTTTCCGCAGATGACAGCGCTGGAAAACGTCGCCTTCGGCCCGCGTCGCGTGCGCCACGAACCGCGGCAGGAGGCGCGAAAGCAGGCGCTGGAAATGCTCGCCAAGGTCGGCCTCGCCGATCGGGCCCATCACTATCCGAGCGAGCTTTCCGGCGGCCAGCAGCAACGGGTCGCGATCGCCCGCGCGCTTGCCGTCAAGCCGAAGCTGATGCTGTTCGACGAGCCGACCTCGGCGCTCGATCCGGAACTGAGGCATGAAGTGCTGCGCGTGATGCAGGCGCTGGCCGAGGAAGGCATGACGATGATCGTCGTCACCCACGAGATGGCCTTTGCCCGCAAGGTCGGGACCAGGCTGATCTTCATGGAAGGCGGCAAGATCGCCGTTGACGGCGAGCCGCGGGACCTGCTTGCAAACCCGCAAAACCCTCGCTTGAAAGAGTTTCTGCAGCATGTCGCATGACGCCGGCCGTCGGCTTTCCTTCATCGATGTCGCGGGTTCGCCGCATGAGGTCGGAGCCGCACTCGGGCGCTTCGGCAAAGCGGCGCTCAATGACCATTTCCGCACATCCGCCGCGTGGCGAGAGCTGACCGCGCGGCGCGCCGATCCCCGCATCGGCGTGATGGCGACGATGGTGCGGGAACATTTTCCGCGGTACTGGGCGGAGTTGCACGGTCTTGCCGAAGGGCTTGAATTGCCTTTCGAGGACGTTTTCCTTTGGAATTGCCGCGGCGACATCTGGGCGATGGCGCCGGATGGCTGCACGACCGTTCAATTGCCCGGTTCGCCGCATGTCATCGGCCACAATGAGGACGGCGATCCGGACTTTGCTGGCCACTGCGCGCTCGCCCATGTGGCTTCCGACGGCGGCAATCCGTTCACCGCCTTCGTCTATCCCGGCTCGATGCCCGGACACACATTTGCCGCGACGTCGAAAGGGCTGGTGCAGACCGTCAACAACATCAGGCCGCTGGCCGGCGGCGCCGGCACGCCACGCATGGTGCTCGCCCGCGCTATACTCGACGCACCCAGCCTCGACTCGGCGCTGACCTTGCTCAAATCGGTGCCGCGCGCCGGCGCCTTTCACCTGACTTTGGCGCAAGCCGGAGACGAGCGGCTTCTCAGCGTCGAATTCACGGCCCAGGCCCTGTCGATCGATCGGGTCGAAGCGGCGCGTGTCCATTCGAATCATCTCATCCATGCCGATACCGGGCGCATGTCTCAGATCGTCACCGGTTCGTCCGGGGTGCGCCAGCGGCGCGGCGAATTTCTGCTCGCTCAAGCGCCCGAACCGGAACCGCAAGGCCGCGCGCTCGCCATATTATGGGACGCTGCCGATGTTGAACTGCCGATCTACCGCACAGACCCGGCCGACAGCGACGTCGAGAACACCCTGGCAAGCGCCGTCTTCCGGGTCGGGGCTGACAAGGTCGAGTGGTCTGTCTACGATGGATCGCATGAAGCAGCTCGCTTCAATATGCGGGATGGGCTGGTTCCCGTCGCGGCGTGAACAGGATCGGGGCGATGCCAGAGGAAGCTGTCGCGGAGCCGCCGCGCACCATCGAGGATCTCAGGGCGCTCGCGCTCTCGGTCGGCCGTGACGAGGCGGGCTTTTCGCTCGGTTCAAAGGCGCATGATGTATTCGCAAAACTGGTGGAAGCGCCGGAGCAGTCGGCGGTACGCTCGATATCGGAGCTTGCCAATCAGTTCGGCATCAATCCGTCGACGCTGACCAGACTGGCGAAACGTCTCGGCTTCGAAGGATTCAGCGATTTCCAGGCGGTTTTCCGCAAGGCCATCGCCGACGACCAGCAGTATTTCTACAGCCGCCAGGCCGGCCGGCTTATGGCGGCGCCGTCCGTCGGCAATGCCGAAGTCGAGGCCTTTGAGCAACTGGCACGGGAAACGTCGGCGAACGTCGACGGATTCCTCGGCCAGCTGGACGGAGCCTCGCTGCAAGGAGCCACCAGGCTCCTGGCAAGCGCCCGCCGCGTTCGTGTCCATGGTGTCCGCCAATTCCATTCGCTGGCGAGCTTTCTCACCTATTGCCTGGGAATGGTGCGCTCGGACGTCGCGCTTTTGGACGCGCCACGCCTCGGCGTCGCCGAAGCATTGTCGCAGCTCGACCCGGGCGACGTCGTCATCGTCGCCAGCTGCGCGCCCTATACCCGCAGCGTGGCCGAGGTTGGCCGGATCGCGGCCGCGAATGGCCAGACGGTCATAGCAATCACCGATTCCCGATCCTCGCCGCTCGTTCCCCCCGCCGAGCATGCCTTCTTCATTCCGCACGCCAGCAGTTTCTATTCGAACAGCATGGGCGCCTATGTCGTCTTTTGCGAAGCGCTGCTCAACCTCGTCGCCAGGGAACTGGGCGACAAGGCGCTGAACTCGCTCGCCGGGCGCGAGCGTTTGATCGCCGAAATGAAGGTGGAGGTCGGCTGACTGCCTTCGTTCCGAACGGCAACCGTCGGCAACAGGTCTCGCCGGTGCGTGTGCTTTGTCAGCAGGACGTCATCGACTTCCACGCCCGCGTGCCGGACCAAACCGCCGCTCGGCCAAGATAGTAGCCAACACCGCAACGCCCCGCCGCAGCGCCTCCGTGTCGAGCCCGGCATAACCCAGGATGAAGCCGGCCGTTTCCGGTCGCGGCCCGCTCGGGTCGTAGAGCGGCGACACGGGATAAAGGCCGATCCCGGCGGTGCGTGCCGCCGCGATGATCGCCGGCTCGCGCTCGGCGGCGATGCCGTCCATCCAGGCAACGACATGCAGTCCGGTGTCGGCTCCGGCGACAGTGACCCTTGGCCCCAGACGATCGGCCAGCGCCTGCAGCAGGACTTCCCTGCGCTCGGCGTTCTTCCTGCGGATGCTGCGGACATGACGCTCGTAGGCGCCGCTCGCCAGCAGCTCGGCCATGGCGTCCTGCTCCAGCATCGGAGCATGCCGGTCGGTCAGGCGCTTTGCCTCGCTGAACACCCGGCGCAGGCCGGTGGGGACGACGAGATAGCCGAGCCGCAAGGTGGGCGAGAGCGTCTTCGACAGTGTGCCGACATAGATCACCGAATCCGGATCGAGCGTCTGCAGAGGCGGGATGGGGGCGATGTCGTGGCGGTATTCGCCATCATAATCGTCTTCGACAATATAGGCGCCTGACGCCGTGGCCCAACCCAGGAGCGCTCGCCGCCGCCTCGCCGAAAGCACGCCGCCGAGCGGGAACTGATGCGACGGCGTCACGTAAGCCAGACGGGCCGGCGGCAGCGCGTCTGTCCTCAGCCCGTCCGCGTCGACCGCAACGGGCACGGCGATACCGCCCGCCGCCGCGAAGGCATGTCGTGCCAGCAGATAGCCGGGATTCTCGATCACGAACCGATCGCCGGGGTCGAGCAGCAGTCGCGCGCAGAGATCGAGCCCTTGCTGCGAGCCATTGACGACGACGATCTGGTCGGGCGTGCAACTGATGCCGCGGGCGCGCCAGAGATAGGCCTGAAGCGCGGTGCGCAGAACGGAAGACCCTTGAGGATCACCATAGCGCAGCCGCGCGGCGCGCTGGAGAATGGCCTTGTTCGACGCCCGCCGCCAGGCCAGCACCGGGAAGTCCGCGCCGGACAGGTCGCCGTAGCGGAAATCCGCGACCTTGGCCGGTTGCTGTTCCGCCAGCGGAGGCAGAGCCAGCAGGCGTTGCGCGAACGCCGAGAGGTTGCGTGGCGAAGCAGCCGCGATAGGGGCCTCCCCTGAAACCCTCTCCAGCCCCGGAGCAACGATCGCACGCGCGCCCTGCCGGGTGATCAGATAACCTTCGGCGTCGAGCTGGCTGTAGGCGGCCATCACGGTCGTTCGCGACGCGCCCCATTCGGCCGCGAAGGCCCGCGTCGACGGCAGACGGTCGCCGGGCCGGTAGGCGCCGCTGTGGATCTGCGCCTTGATCGCCACGATGATCCGGCGCGCGACACCTGCTTGTTCCAACTGGACCACCGAAAACCTGCAAAACTGGATGTTCCAAGCAAGCCAGCTTTCCGGCATCTTTCCAAGCAACGCAAGGAGTTTTCGCCATGTACATCCCGCCCGCCTTCCGCGACGACGACAAGGAGAGCCTCAGGGCAACGATCCGCGCGGCGCGACTGGCGACGCTGGTGACCGCCACGGCGGACGGGCCGTTGGCGACGCCGTTGCCGCTTTTGCTCGACGAGAGCGAGGGCGAGCATGGCGCGATCTACGGCCATGTCGCGAAGGCAAATCCGCAGTGGCGCGCGCCTGTGCTGGGCGACGGCCTGGCGATCTTCATGGGGCCGGACGCCTATGTGACGCCGGCGTGGTACCAGGCCAAGCAGGAGACCGGAAAGGTGGTGCCGACCTGGAACTACATCGCCGTCCATGCCCATGGGCCGGTCGAATTCTTCGAGGATGCCGACAGGCTGCTCGAAATCGTCACGCGTCTGACCAATCTCCATGAAGGCGGGCGCGCCTCGCCCTGGGCCGTCTCGGACGCGCCGGCGGATTTCATCCAGGCGCAACTCAAGGGGATTGTCGGCTTGCGCATGCCGATCGCGAAGCTCGAAGGCAAGCGCAAGATGAGCCAGAACCGCAACGCGGCCGATCGCGCCAGCGTCGTGTCCGGCCTTGCGGCGAGCGACCGGCCTTCCGACCGCGAGGTCGCGCCGCTCATCCCGTCGTGAGGTCCAGCTCTATCCGCTTTCAAGCGAGTCCATCATGCCGGATCTGACACAGTTCGCCTTGTACTTCGCCGCGGCCTTGCTGCTCGCCATCACGCCCGGACCGGGCATCTTCTACGTCGCCGCGCGCACGCTCGCCGGCGGACGCGCGGAAGGCATCGCCTCCAGTTTCGGGACGGGCCTGGGCGGGACGGTTCACGTACTTGCCGGCAGTCTGGGCGTTTCGGCGATCGTGCTTGCAAGTGCTGAACTGTTCACGGCGCTGAAACTGATCGGCGCGGCCTACCTCGTCTGGCTCGGCTTCCGCACCTTCCAGTCCGCTCGCCGCGAGGCAAAGACAATGCTGGAAGGCGGCGCCCCGGCGCCCGCGGTCGGCGCGGGCCGAGCATTCCGCGAAGGCGTGCTGGTCGAGGCGCTGAACCCGAAGACGGCCGCATTCTTCCTCGCCTTCATTCCGCAGTTCGTGAACCTCGGCGCCGGCTATGTCGCCCTGCAGTTCATGGTTCTCGGCTTCATATCGGTGACACTCAACACCCTTGCCGATGTCGTGGTCGCCTTTGCGGCGAGCCGCATCCGGGAAGGCGCGGCCGGACGCTCGGGCGTGGTACGCCGCCTGCAGGAGGCGTCCGGCGGCGCGATGATCGCGCTCGGCATCGGCCTTGCCATAGCCAAGCGCCCTGCCCTCTGATTTACGCCCTGAAAGCGGAAAGCTCCTCGTCGGCCGGGCAAACGCAGATCCTCATCGGCAACCACCACTACCGCTGCCAGGAGATGAACGAGGTTTCCGTTCCTATTTCCGCGAGCACGCGCCGGACTTCACCTGCTCGAGCCGGTGTTGACCGTCGAATACCGGGCCGTTCCCCACGCCCCTACGGCACCCTCACCGCCCCCTGGCCAGGCTGCCCAGTATCCCGCGCACGATGGCGCGGCCGACAGACGAGCCGACCGAGCGCACCACCGACTTGATCGCGGCTTCGGCCACCGTCTGGCGGTTGGAAGACCGCCGCCCGCTCGTTCCCAGGACGTCGTCGAAGCCTGGAATGGTCCAACGCGAGCCGCCGCTGCCTGCCTGTTGCGCCTGCGCCTCGGCGTCCTGCGCCTCCTTGGTCTTCTTCTGCAGGATCTCGAAGGCCGATTCGCGATCGACCACCTGGTCGTATTGGCCTGCGACCGGGCTCTCGGCGATGATCTTGCGGCGCTCGTCCGGCGTGATCGGCCCGAGCCGCGACGCCGGCGGCCGGATCAGCGTGCGCTGGACCATGGCCGGCACGCCTTTGTCCTCCAGCATCGAGACCAGCGCCTCGCCGGTGGCGAGCTGGGTGATCGCGGTGGCGCAGTCGAAATCGGGATTGGGCCGGAAAGTCTCGGCCGCCGTCCGCACCGCCTGCTGCTCGCGCGGCGTATAGGCGCGCAACGCGTGCTGCACGCGGTTGCCGAGCTGGGCCAGAATCTTTTCCGGAATGTCGAGCGGGTTCTGGGTGACGAAATAGACGCCGACGCCCTTGGAGCGGATCAGCCGCACCACCTGCTCGACGCGGTCGATCAGCACCTTCGGCGCGTCCTCGAACAACAGATGCGCCTCGTCAAAGAAGAAGACCAGCTTCGGCCGCTCGAGGTCGCCGACTTCCGGCAGTTCCTCGAACAGTTCGGACATCAGCCAGAGCAGGAAGGTGGCGTAGAGCCTGGGATTCATCATCAGCTTGTCGGCTGCGAGCACGCTGACCGCGCCGCGGCCGTCACGCGTGGTGCGCATGAGATCGGCGATGCGCAGCGCCGGCTCGCCGAAGAAGTTTGCGGCGCCCTGCTGTTCGAGCACCAGGAGCGTGCGCTGGATGGCGCCGACAGAAGGCTTGGTGACATTGCCGTAGCGGGCACTGAGCTCGTCGGCGCGCTCGGCGATGTTGGCAAGCAGTGCCTGCAAATCCTTGAGATCGAGCAGCAGCAGGCCCTCCTCGTCGGCGATGCGGAAGGCGATGTTCATGACGCCTTCCTGCGCTTCGGTGAGGTTCATCAGCCGCGACATGAGCAGCGGCCCCATTTCCGAGATGGTGGCGCGGATCGGGTGCCCCTGCTCGCCGAACAGGTCCCAGAAGATAACCGGGAATTCCTGGAACTGGTAAGGATCGAGCTTCACCTGCTCGGCGCGCTTCACGAGAAAATCCTTCGCCTCGCCCATCATCGCGATGCCGGAAAGGTCGCCCTTGATGTCGGCGCAGAAGACCGGCACGCCTGCATTGGAAAAACCCTCGGCCAGGACCTGCAGGCTGACAGTCTTGCCGGTGCCGGTGGCGCCGGTGATCAGGCCATGGCGGTTGCCGTAGCGCAGCAGCAATTCTTCCGCGCGCTGATAGGAATCGTCAGGCTTGCGGCTGGCGCCGATGAAGATGCTGGTGTCGTCAGCCATATGTGCGGTCTCCGCAATCTGTTCGGTCAAACGCCCGAGCCTCATGCGAGGTATAGTAACGCTGGCGCCGGGCGACAATGCCCATCATTGAAATGGGCCGTCAGCGAAATCGATCTTTTGGAGCTTGCGGATTTTGGGCATGTTTGGCAATCGGTTAGCGGCTGCCGGAGCGACCGCGACGGATGTTGCATTGTGATATCCGGCCGGGGACCTTAGACTGGTGGCTGATGCGGCCTAGAGACGAGGAGTGCGATGGGCGCCGGCGCCTTGACCAGGGATATCGACCATCCGAAACCGGATACCAAGCGCTGGTTGGCGCTAGCGGAAAAGGCGCTTGCCGGCGGCTCGTTCGAGGAAAAGCTGGTTTCGCACACCGATGACGGTATCCGCATCGCGCCGCTCAGCGAACGCTCGGCCAGCGCCGAGCCGCTGGTGCGCACCAACCCGACATTGCCCTGGATCGTCAGCCAGCGCGTCGACGATCCGGACATCGTCCGCGCCAGCGCACAGGCGCTGGAGGACATCGCGCAGGGGGCGACCGGCCTTTCGCTGGTTTTCGGGGGCGCGCCGAATGCCTTCGGCTACGGCCTGCCGAGAACGGCGGAAGCGCTGGAAAAGGTGCTCGACGGCGTGCCGCTCAACCGCATGCAGGTGCGCATCGACGCGCATCCGTGGAGCCGCGCCGTGGCCGACTGGCTGCTCGCCTTCCTGACCCGGCGCCGGTCCGATCCGACGAAGCTCAACCTCTCCTTCGGCATCGACCCGGCGGCGATCTTCGCCGGCACCGGGCGGCTGCGCACCTCGATCGAGGCGCTGCAGGAATCGATGCCGCAGTCGCTGGCGCATTTCTTCTCGATGGGCGTGCCGGGCGCACTGCTCGAAGCCGACGGCCGGATCTTCCACAATGCCGGCGCCACCGAGGCGCAGGAACTCGGCACGATGATGGCTTCCGCCGTGTCCTATCTCAGGATGTTCGAGAAGGCGCGCCAGCCGCTGGTCTATGCCGCGCCCTATATCGGCTTTGCCCTCGGCGTCGACCAGGACCAGTTCCTGTCGATTGCCAAGGTGCGGGCGTTGCGCAAACTCTGGGCGCGCATCCAGGAAGCCTGCTCGATCCCGGCCTCGACGGCAAACGTCCACGCCGAGACCTCCTACCGCATGATGACGGTTGCCGACCCGGAAACCAACATCCTGCGCACCGCGATTGCCGCCTTCGCCGCGGCGACCGGCGGCGCCGATTCCATCTCCATCCTGCCGCACACCATCGCGCATGGGCTGCCGGCCGGCTTCGCGAGGCGGGTCGCCCGCAATGCGCAGCTGATCATGGCGCATGAAAGCCATCTCCATCATGTCGCCGATCCGGCCAGCGGCTCCGGCGCGGTCGAGGCGCTGACCGACGAGCTTTGCGCGGCGGCCTGGCAGGAATTCCAGCGCATCGAGGCCGAGGGCGGCGTGCTCAACAGTCTGCAGCAGGGCTATATCCAGAACCGCGTGCAGACGGCCGCCGCCAAGCGCAATGCCGCCTATCGGGCCGGTGAACGCGGCATCGTCGGGACGACGCTTTTCCGCGCCGGCAGCGAGCGCCCGGTCGAGACATTGACGGCCGAACGCCGGCCGGCGCTGACGGAAGGCGTCGCCGTATGCGAGCCGCTGTTTCCAGTGCGCATCGACCAGTCGATCGGAGCCGGATCATGATCCCGGATTTCAGTCAGATCGGCTGGTCGGCGCCGCGCCGCGCGCCTGTCGAGCTCAAGGGCCAGCGGATGACGCCGGAAGGCATCGCCGTAAAACATCTCTACGGCCAGGGCGACCTCAAGGGGCTCGCCAATCTCGATACCTATCCCGGCCTGCCGCCCTTCGTGCGCGGCCCCTACCCGACCATGTATGTCCAGCAGCCCTGGACGATCCGCCAATATGCCGGCTTCTCGACGGCCGAGGAATCCAACGCCTTCTATCGGCGCAACCTCGCCGCCGGACAGAAGGGCCTTTCGGTCGCCTTCGACCTCGCCACCCATCGCGGCTATGACAGCGACCATCCGCGTGTCGCCGGCGATGTCGGCATGGCGGGCGTGGCGATCGATTCCATCCTCGACATGCGCCAGCTGTTCGACGGCATCCCGCTCAACGAGATGACGGTGTCGATGACGATGAACGGCGCGGTGCTGCCGATCATGGCTTTATACATCGTGGCGGCAGAGGAACAGGGCGTCGCGCAGAAGGATCTGGCGGGGACCATTCAGAACGACATTCTGAAGGAGTTCATGGTCCGCAACACCTACATCTATCCGCCAAAACCATCGATGCGGATCGTGTCGGACATCTTCGCTTACACCTCGCGGCACATGCCGAAGTTCAACTCGATCTCGATCTCCGGCTACCACATGCAGGAAGCGGGAGCGACGGCCGACCTCGAGCTCGCCTACACCATTGCCGACGGCATCGAATATGCGCGCGCCGGCGTCGCCGCCGACCTCGACATCGACCGCTTCGCGCCTCGCCTTTCCTTCTTCTGGGCGATCGGCATGAACTTCTTCATGGAGGTCGCCAAGCTCCGGGCCGCGCGTCTGCTCTGGTCGAGCCTGATGAAGAAGAATTTTTCGCCGAAAGACGAGCGCTCGCTGTCGCTGCGTACCCATTGCCAGACCTCAGGCTGGTCGCTGACGGCGCAGGACCCCTACAACAACATCACCCGGACCATGATCGAGGCGATGGCGGCGACGCAGGGACACACACAGTCGCTGCACACCAATTCCTTCGACGAGGCGATGGCGCTGCCGACCGACCATTCGGCGCGGATCGCCCGCAACACGCAGCTCATCCTGCAAAAGGAATCCGGCACCACGCGCATGATCGATCCGTGGGGCGGCTCGACCTATGTCGAGCGGCTGACGCATGACCTGGCGGCCCGCGCGCTCGCCCATATCGAGGAGGTCGAAAACCTCGGCGGCATGGCGGCGGCGATCGAAAAAGGCATTCCCAAGCTGCGCATCGAGGAAGCGGCCGCGCGCACGCAGGCGCGCATCGATTCCGGCGAACAGGTGCTGGTCGGCGTCAATGCGCATCGGCCGGAAGCCGATATCGAAGTCGATGTGCTCAAGATCGACAATGCCGAGGTGAAAGCCCGGCAATTGGCGAAGCTGCAGCGGTTGAAAGGCACGCGCGACGTCGCGGCTCTGGAGGACGCGCTGGCCGCCCTCACCCGCGCCGCCGAGAGCGACGAGAACCTGCTGGAATTCGCGATCTGTGCCGCGCGCGCCAATGCCACCGTCGGCGAGATCTCGCTGGCGCTGGAGAAGGTGTTCGGACGCCATGCGGCCACCGTCCAGACCATCTCCGGCGTCTATCGCGACGCGCTTGGCGACAATCCGGCCGTCGACCGGCTCAAGGAGAAGATCGAGGCCTTCGAGCAGAAGACCGGCGGCAAGCCGCGCATCCTGGTCGCCAAGATGGGACAGGACGGCCACGACCGCGGCCAGAAGGTGATCGCCTCCGCCTTTGCCGATCTCGGCTTCGACGTCACCGTCGGGCCGATGTTCCAGACGCCGGACGAGATCGCAAAGCTGGCGGTCCAGCACGATGTCGACATCATCGGCGCCTCTTCGCTTGCCGCCGGGCATCTGACGCTGATCCCCGAGCTCAAGGAAACGCTGAAGAAGCTCGGCCATGGCGACATGCTGATCGTCGCCGGCGGCGTCATCCCGCCGCAGGATTATGATGCGGTGCTAAAGGCGGGCGCGGCGGAAATCTTCCCGCCGGGAACGGTGATACCGGAGGCGGCGAACCGGCTGATGGATCGGCTGCTGGCCGATCCATGAAGGCTTGCAAAATTGGCTCAGAGGTTGTTCTATAACCATAGACACAACCAGGACGCGATGGTGTTTAAGACGATCATCCATACGCTTGATGACGGATCAGGAGCCTTACTGCTGCCACGCGAAATGCTTGACAGCTTGAACCTTCAAGTTGGCGATCAGCTCCAGATCATCGAAGCGGAGGACGGCTTCATTCTAAGGCCAGTGTGCGGCAGCTTCGAGCGGGAGATGAGCGCCGCTCGCGATGTCATGGACAAGTATGATGTCGCGCTAGGGAAGCTGGCAAAGTAGACATCGCCGTCTAGTTCTCGACCAATGTATCTTGGAAAGGTTGCAGGCCTCCCGGCGGCAAGATCTTCACCGTCCGTTTCTGTAAACTGGTGCAAGCGTTTGGGATTAGCTCAAGCCTCTCAACTTCGTCATCCCAGGGCGAAGCAGGAGCGCAGCTCCGTCGCGGAGACCCTGGGATCCATGCCGTGACCTTGATCGAAGGATGCAGCGGCGCAGAATTCTGCATCGCAGTGGCACGCTGAAGTCACGGCATGGATCCTTGGGTCTACGCGGCTCGCTCCGCTTCCCGCTCCGCCCAAGGATGACGACGGAACGGGCGTTTTGGCCAATCGCCTAGGCATACGACCTGCCAACGCAAGCATAGCTGACCGGTCAAAATCTCTGCGCTCGAAGACTAGTTCTCGGCCTTGTCCGAGAGCTTGACGATCTCCCATTCCTTGCCGTTGACGGCGGCGATCTCGCCGACCTTCTTGCCGAACAGCGCAACGGCCATCGGCGAGACATGGGAAATGCTGCCCTTTGACGGGTTTGCCTCGTCCTCGCCGACGATGCGCCAATGCACCTTCTTGCCGTCATCACCTTCCAGCGTGACGCCCATGCCGAAGCGGACGACGTCGCTGCCCGGCTCCGGCACGGAGAGCTCGGCGCTTTCGCGCCGGGCGGTCCAGTAGCGCAGGTCGCGCGACACCACCGCAAGGCGCTCGCGGTCGCCCCGTCTTTCGGCCTTTGCCATAAGGTCGCGCAGATCGGCGAGGTTCTCCTCGATCATCGCCAGGCCTCGCTCCGTCACCAGATTGCGGTGCGGGCTTATCGGCCGTTCGCCAACGCCGGCGATGGCATTTTCGCTATCTTCTTCGCGCGTGAAAGCTCTGCTCATTCAATGACCTTAGGCCCGGCGCGACGACTGCACAAGCGGCTTGCCACGAAGTCAACCTTGGCATGAATCCTGCGACAGGCCAGGCAAACGCCAGGACCTGTGCCGATGTTGAACAGACGAACGCTGCTTGCCCAGACCGCCGGCCTCGCCGTTGCAGGGCTCTTTGCCGGCAAGGCATCGGCGAAGGTGCTGCCCGGCATCGAGAAGGCCGCGATGCGCGGCTCGATCAATGCCATCGAGATCGGCGTGCAGCCGGGCGCACTGGACGACCAGAGCAAGACCTTCGGCAAGATGCTCGCCGAGGCAAGCGACCGCGACGCGCCGGTGTTCCTGCCGCCCGGCACCTATCTTGTCTCCAACTTGAGGCTGCCCGCACGCGTGCGCCTGTCGGGCGTGCCGGGCGCGACCCGCATCGTCTATGGCGGCAACGGCCATCTGATGATGGCCGAACAGGCCGAGCATATCGAGCTCAGTGGGCTGGTGCTCGACGGCAGCAATCGCTGGCTGGCCGACTATACGCAAGGGCTCTTGGATCTGCGTGGCGTCGCGCATCTCGTCATCGACAATTGCCAGGTGACGGGCAGCGGTAAGAACGGGCTGGCGCTGGAGCATGTTTCCGGCCGCATCGGCCGCTGCGATATTTCGGGCGCTGCGGACGCCGGCATCTATTCGGTCGAGGCAGGCGGGCTGGAGATCTCTGGCAACACCGTGTCCGATTGCGCCAATGGCGGCATCCTCGTCCATCGCTGGCAGCAGGCGGAGGACGGCACCATCATCAGCGGCAACCGCGTGCAGCGCATCGGCGCGCGAAGCGGCGGCACCGGCCAGAACGGCAACGGCATCAATGCCTTCCGCGCCGGCAACGTCATCATCTCGGGCAACGTCGTCTCGGACTGCGCCTTTTCGGCGATCCGCGCCAACAGCTCGAGCAATCTGCAGATCACCGGCAACACCTGCTCGCGCTCCGGCGAGACGGGGATCTATTCGGAGTTCTCCTTCGAAGGCGCGATCCTCAGCAACAATCTGGTCGACGGCGCCGCCAATGGCATCTCGATCGTCAACTTCAACGAGGGCGGCCGCATGGCCGTGTGCTCGAACAACATCGTGCGCAATCTCTCGACGGTCGGCCCCTACACCGCCGATCCACCGGGCTTCGGCGTCGGCATCAGCGCCGAGGCCGATACGACCGTCTCCGGCAATGTGGTCGAGAACGCGCCACTCTACGGCATGCAGCTCGGCTGGGGGCCCTATCTGCGCAATGTCGTGGCGACAGGCAACATCATCCGCAAGGCGGGAACGGGCATCGTCGTATCGGTCGTCGAGGGCTCCGGCACCGCCGTCATCTCGGACAACGTCATCGACGGCGCCGCCAACGGCGCCATCATCGGTCAGCGCTGGGCCGACCCGGTGACCGGCGATCTCGCCCGGTCAAGCGATACGGGCTATGCGCATCTGACCGTCGAGCGCAATAAGGTCAGCTAGGGCCACAGCACGATAATGTGTGCCTGGATCTTGAACGGCAACCTCGTCTGTCAGCAATCACGGATTCGGCGTAGTCGCGGATGCCAATCCTTCCTGCCTCATGGCGGTAAATTGGCAGCCTTCGATTTAGATACACATTGTGTATGCAAACATGCTATATCGATAACGGAAGGATTCATTGCCATGGCCGCGAAAAACCAGGACACCCATGCCAAGCCCGTCAATCTGCGCATCCGTGAGGATGTCCGCATCCTGATCGACCGCGCCGCGAAGATACGCGGGAAAACCCGCTCCGACTTCATGATCGACGCTGCTTACCGTGCAGCCGAAGACACGCTGCTCGACCAGACGCTCGTCAAGGTCGATGCCGAAAGCTATCAGCACTATCTCGATATCCTCGATCGGCCACCAAGCGGCGAGGGATTTGCCCGCCTGATGAATGCGCCCAAGCCTTGGCGGGATTGATGCTATCGGCACCAGCCCTTCTTGCCGATAGTCACGAACTCGACCTTCTTCAAAGCGGAACCGACAGCCTGGATCAATGGCTTCGGCGGCGGGCGCGCGCCAATCAAGTCAGCGGGGCGTCCAGAACCTATGTGATTGCAGAAAGCGCGCGCGTTGTCGGTTACTATTGCCTTTCCTCAGGCGGACTTGACTTGGCGGATGCGCCCGGTTCGATCCGACGCAATATGCCCGATCCCGTGCCCATGGCTGTCCTTGGCCGTTTGGCTGTCGATGTGAACTGGCAGGGAAAGGGTCTGGGCGTCGCTCTTTTGCAGGACGCGGTGCTGCGGACCGGTCAAGCGGCAACCATTCTCGGCATTCGCGGTCTCTTGGTTCATGCCATATCGGACAAAGCCAAGGCCTTTTATGAGCACTATGGCTTCCAGGCTTCCCCCAATAACCCTATGACTTTGGTGCTGTCGCTGAAGATGGCCCAGAAGGGGTAACTGTCCCGGCTTGCCCGAGAGTCCGCCACCGCATATGCGTGTCGCATTGTCCGCGCTAGTTCAGAACCGCTGTCGGCCGCAGCGAACCGACCTTGGCGCCGATGCGGCTTTCGACCGGCGGACGGGCGAGTTCGTTGAGCTTTGCCGCGGGCGCTTCGTCGCTGCGCAGCAGTTTTGCCAGCACCGCCGCGATCATCACCTCGGAGGCGCGGCCGGCGCCGTCATCGCATTTCAGCGCAATGCCGAGGCCGAGTTCGGGCAATGCCGCGCAATAGACGCCCTCGGCGCCGGTCTTGACGAAGATGCGGCCGGGCGCGGCCTGCATCAGCGCGAGGTCCGCCTTGCCGGTGCCGGCCACCAAGAACGGCTCGGCCATGCAGGCCGAAAGAAGCCGCTTCGCCGCCTTGGCCCGTTCGGGCGCAAAGCCCCTGCCCGTCGCCATGCGCGCAAAGCCCAGCGCAAAACTCTTCAGCGGCACGGCATAGGTGGGGATCGAGCAGCCGTCGGTGCCGCAATGGTCGACGTCATGCGCGGCGCCGGTCACGGACTGCATGGCGTCGCGCACCATTTCCTGCAAAGCGTGGCCGGCCTTGACGTAGCCGCGATGCGCTATGCCCGCATGCACGCAGGTGCAGAGGAAGCCTGAATGCTTGCCGGAGCAATTATTGTGCAGGGCATTCGGCAAGTTGCCGGTACGCGCCAGCGTGATCGTCGCATCGTGGCTCGATGGCCAGTGCGCGCCGCATTCGAGCGCGCTCTTGGCGAGGCCCGCCTTGGCGAGCATCGCCGTGGCCAGTTCGACATGGGCCGGCTCGCCGGAATGCGAGGCGCAGGCGAGCGCCAGTTCGCGGTCGCCGAAGCCAAAGGCATCCGCCGCGCCGCTTTCGACCAGCGGCAGCGCCTGGATCGCCTTCACGGCCGAGCGGGGGAACACCGGGCGTTCCGTGTCGCCGATCTCCCAGACGGGTTTGCCGTCGGCATCGAAAACGGAGACGGCGCCGCGATGGGCGCTTTCGACCACCGCGCCACGTGTGACTTCGACCAGAACCGGATTTGCCATGTTGCCTCCCGCACGCGCGCGCCCAGGGGACGCCGCCTTAATGCGGGCCGCTTCTACCTGATCCGATCGAGGATGGAAACGTAGTTGGCGACGGCCGCACCTCCCATGTTGAAGATGCCACCAAGCTTGGCGCCAGGCACCTGGATGCCGCCTGCCTCGCCGGTGAGTTGCATGGCTGTCAGCACATGCATCGAAACGCCTGTCGCGCCAATCGGGTGGCCCTTTGCCTTGAGGCCGCCGGATGGATTGACCGGCAGGCGGCCGTCCTTGGCCGTCACGCCTTCCATCGCGAGCTTGGCACCCTCGCCGGGCTTGGCCAGACCCATCGCCTCATATTCGATTAGCTCGGCGATGGTGAAGCAGTCATGCGTCTCGACGAAGGAAAGGTCATCAAGCGTGACGCCGGCCTTCTTCAGCGCCTGCTCCCAGGCACGCTCGCAGCCCTCGAAGGCAAGGATGTCGCGCTTCGACATCGGTAGGAAATCCTGGACGTGCTCGTTGGCACGGAAGGTGACGGCGCGGCGCATCTTGAGCGCCGTCGCGGTGTCGGTGAGCACGAGCGCCGCCGCGCCGTCCGAGACCAGCGAGCAGTCGGTGCGCTTCAGCGGACCGGCGACGAAGGGGTTCTTCTCGCTTTCCTGACGGCAGAATTCGTAGCCGAAATCCTTGCGCATCTGGGCATAGGGATTGTCGACACCGTTTTTGTGATTCTTGGCGGCGATCATGGCGAGCGCATCCGACTGGTCGCCATAGCGCTGGAAATAGGCCTGGGCGATCTTGCCGAAGACGCCGGCGAAGCCGGCCGGGGTGTCGCCATCCTCCGGCAGATAGGAGGCCTTGAGCAGGTTCTTGCCGATCTCCGGGCCGGGTGTCGTCGTCATCTGCTCAGCGCCGACCACCAGCACGATGCGGGCGGCGTTGGAATCGATGGCGCGGATGCCTTGTCTCACCGCGGCCGAACCGGTGGCGCAGGCATTCTCGACGCGCGTCGCCGGCTTGAAGCGCAGCCGGTCGTCGGCCTGCAGCACGAGGCTCGCGGTGAAATCCTGCGGCGAGAAGCCGGCGTTGAAATGGCCGAGCACGATCTCGTCGACATCGTCCGGACCGATGCCGGCATGGTCGAGCGCGTCCACGGCGACCTTGGTGATCAGGCCCTCTAGCGTCTCGCCTTCGAGCTTGCCGAAGCGCGAATGCGCCCAGCCGACGATGCATGCGGTCATGGCAGCCTCCATTTGCCGCCCAGCCTAACACGTCCTGTCGCGGCACGTTACTCAATATTGTTCAATAGTGAACCGTTTTCCAGTCGAAGGTATGGACCACAGCCACACGATCGGTTGATCTGAGGTCGATTTTTTATTGATTGATCCGTCAATAAAAAATAATCTCGCCGAGAACCGGATCCCTCAAATGCCGAAAATCGGAATGGAACCGCTGCGCCGCAAGGCGCTCATCGACGCGACGATCTCGGCGATCGGCGCGCGCGGTTCGCTGGACGTGACCATGTCGGAGATCGCCGGCCGCGCCGGCGTGTCCTCGGCTCTCGCGCATCACTATTTCGGCGCCAAGGACGAGCTGCTGTTCGCCACGATGCGGCACATCCTTGCCGAACTCAACGCCGACACGCGGCGCGCGTTTCGCCTCGCTGCCACGCCGCGCCAGCGCGTTTCGGCCGTGGTCGCCGTCAGTTTCTCCGACGACCAGTTCCAGCCGGAAATCATCGCCGCCTGGCTTGCCTTCTACGTCGAGGCGCAGAAATCGACCGAACTGCGCCGCCTGCTGCGCATCTACGCCCGGCGGCTCAATTCCAACCTGATGAGCGGGCTGACCGGCATCCTGCCGAGGGCCGAAGCAGACCGCGTCGCGGAAGCGACCGCGGCGCTGATCGACGGGCTCTACATCCGGCGCGCGCTGAAAGACGGCGTGCCCGGTGCGCAGACGGCGATCGCGCTCGTAGAAGACTATCTCGAAACCAAGCTCAGCGGACGGAGCCTGCCTTGACGACCGGACGGCCCAATTTCCTGATCGTCATGGTCGATCAGCTCAACGGCACACTCTTTCCCGACGGCCCGGCGGATTTCCTGCACGTGCCGCATCTCAAGGCGCTCGCCGCCCGCTCGGCGCGTTTCGCCAACAACTACACCGCCTCCCCGCTCTGCGCGCCGGGCCGAGCCTCGTTCATGAGCGGCCAATTGCCCTCGCGCACCGGGGTCTATGACAACGCGGCCGAATTCGCTTCCTCGATCCCGACCTTCGCCCACCATCTGCGCGCAGCCGGCTATTACACCTGCCTGTCGGGAAAAATGCATTTCGTCGGACCGGACCAGCTGCACGGCTTCGAGGAGCGGCTGACCACCGACATCTATCCTGCCGATTTCGGCTGGACGCCTGACTATCGCAAGCCCGGCGAGCGCATCGACTGGTGGTATCACAATCTTGGTTCGGTCACCGGCGCCGGCGTCGCCGAGACCACCAACCAGATGGAGTATGACGACGAAGTCGTCTTTTTGGCCGAGCAGAAGCTCTACCAGCTATCGCGCGAGCAGGACGATCCGGGCCGTCGGCCGTGGTGCCTCACCGTTTCTTTGTCCCACCCGCACGATCCCTATGTAGCGCGCAAGCAGTATTGGGATCTCTACGAGAACTGCCAGGCGCTCGACCCTGAAATGCCGTTCATTCCGCATGACGAGCAGGACACGCATTCGCAGCGCCTTTATCGGGCGAGCGACTATCAGTCCTTCGAGATCACGCGCGAGCAGGTGCGGCGCTCGCGACGCGGCTATTTCGCCAACATTTCCTATGTCGACGACAAGCTCGGCGAGCTTCTGGACGTGCTCAAGCGCACCCGCATGCTCGACAACACCACGATCCTCTTCTGCTCGGATCACGGCGACATGCTTGGCGAGCGCGGCCTGTGGTTCAAGATGAGCTTCTTCGAGGGTTCCGCGCGCGTGCCGCTGATGATCGCCGGCAAGGGCGTGCCGGCCGGCCTCATCGGGGCGCCGGTCTCCAATCTCGACGTGACGCCGACGCTCTGCGATCTCGCCGGCATCGACATCGCACAAATAGCGCCGTGGACGGACGGCCAGTCGCTGCTGCCGCTGCTCGACGGCAAGCCGCGCGCCGCGCCCGTTCTCATGGAATATGCGGCCGAAGGCTCTTACGCTCCGCTGGTCGCGATCCGCGACGGGAAATACAAGTTCGTCCATTGCGAGCTCGACGCGCCCCAACTGTTCGATATCGAAGCCGATCCGCTCGAGCGCGACAACCTCGCCGACGATCCGGCGCATGCTGCCCTGGTGGCCGCTTTCATGGACAAGGTCCGGGCGCGCTGGGACATGGCCGGCTTCGACGCCGCAGTCCGTGAAAGCCAAGCGCGCCGCTGGATGGTCTACCCGGCGCTGCGCAACGGCGCCTATTACCCCTGGGATTTCCAGCCGCTGCAGAGGGCGTCGGAGCGCTACATGCGCAATCACATGAACCTCGACAATCTCGAGGAGAGCAAACGGTATCCGCGAGGCGAATGATGGCCGACATTCTCGTTCCCACCCTCGACCACCTTAAGCAGGCCTATGCCGTGACTTCGACGGCGACGCAGGTGACACCGCTGCTGGAGTCGGCGGCTCTTGCCAAGGAGACGGGCGCGGCGCGCGTCTTCGTCAAGCCGGAATCGCTGCAATGGGCGGGCTCCTTCAAGGTGCGCGGCGCCTACTGGCGGCTGAAGCGGCTCTCGCCGGAGGAAGCGAGAGCGGGCGTCGTCGCCTATTCCTCCGGCAATTTCGCGCAAGGGCTGGCCGCCGCCGGCCAGGCGCTCGGCATTCCGGTCACCATCGTCATGCCGATCGACGCGCCGGCCGCCAAGCGCGACGCGACGGCCGGCTATGGCGCGCGCGTGGTGCTGACTGACCATGGCGATCGCGCCCGCGAGGAAGTCGCGGCCGCCAAGGCGCGCGAGATCGCCGAGACCGAGCACCTTACCTTGCTGCATCCTTTCGACGATCCGGAGATCGTCGCCGGCCAGGCCGGTGCCGGGCTGGAAGCGCTCGAGCAGTTGGCGGCGAAGAAGGCCCACGCCGATCTGGTGTTCTGCTCGGTCGGCGGCGGCGGGCTCATCGGCGGCGTCTCGCTCGCCTTCCACTATCTGTCGCCGAAGACCGAGATCATCGCCGTCGAGCCCGAGGGCTTCAACGGTATGGGCTCGTCGCTGGCGCATGGCGCGATCGAGACCATGCCGATCGGGCCGAGATCGATCTGTGACGGATTGATGGCGCGCAAGCCCGGCGAGGCGCCCTTCGCCGCGGTGAGTGCCGCCGGCGTTCGCGGCGTCACCGTCGACGACGCCTCGGTGCGGCGGGCAATGAAAATCGCCTTCGAGCGGATGAAGCTGGTGCTGGAGCCTTCGGGCGCGGCGTCGCTCGCCGCGCTGCTAGGCGGCAAAGTGAATGTGGCGGGCAAAACCGTCCTCGTTGTGGCTACCGGCGGCAATGTCTCGCTCGCCGACTTTATGGCGCATATGAACAATGCTTGAAGCGGATTTCGTCATCATCGGCTCCGGCTCCGCCGGCTCGGCCATGGCCTACCGGCTGTCGGAGGACGGCAAGCACTCGGTGATCGTCATCGAGTTCGGCGGCAGCGATATCGGGCCGCTGATCCAGATGCCGTCGGCGCTGTCGATCCCGCTCAACATGAGCCTGTACGATTGGGGCTTCGCCAGCGAGCCGGAATCGCATCTCGGCGGCCGCGTGCTCGCGACCCCGCGCGGCAAGGTGATCGGCGGCTCATCGTCGATCAACGGCATGGTCTATGTGCGCGGCCATGCGCGCGACTTCGACCATTGGGCCGAACAGGGCGCGACCGGCTGGGGCTTCGCCGATGTGCTTCCCTATTTCAAGCGCATGGAGGATTCCAATGGCGGCGGCGAGAACGGCTGGCGGGGCCATGGCGGCCCGCTGCATGTGCAGCGCGGCACGCGCAAGAACCCGCTCTACGGCGCCTTCATCGAGGCCGGCCGCCAGGCCGGCTTCGAGCTCACCGACGACTACAACGGAGCGAAGCAGGAAGGCTTCGGTCCGATGGAGCAGACGATTTGGGGGGGCCGCCGCTGGTCGGCCGCCAACGCCTATCTGAAGCCGGCGCTGAAGCGCAAAAACGTGAGTCTGCTCAAGGGCTTCGCCCGCCGCGTGGTGATCGAGAATCAACGCGCCATCGGCGTCGAGATCGAAGCTAACAAACAGATTCAGCTCGTTAAGGCGCGACGTGAGGTGATCGTCGCGGCTTCGTCGATCAACTCGCCGAAGATCCTGATGCTGTCCGGCATCGGCCCCGGCGCGCATCTGCAGGAAAACGGCATAAAGGTGATTGCCGACCGGCCCGGCGTCGGCGGCAATCTGCAAGACCATCTTGAACTCTACATCCAGCAGGAAGCGACCAGGCCGATCACGCTGAATTCGGTGCTCAATCCCTTCTCCAAGGCGATGATCGGCGCGCAGTGGCTGTTCTTCAAGTCTGGCCTCGGCGCCACCAACCACTTCGAGGCGGCGGCTTTCGTGCGCTCGCAGGCCGGCGTCGACTACCCCGATATCCAGTACCACTTCATCCCGGCGGCGGTGCGCTATGACGGCAAGGCGGCGGCGAAGTCGCACGGCTTCCAGGCGCATGTCGGGCCGATGCGCTCGAAGTCGCGCGGCTCGGTGAGCCTGCGCTCGCCCGACCCGAAAGCGAAGCCGGTGATCCGCTTCAACTACATGTCGCATCCGGACGACTGGAGCGAGTTCCGCCACTGCATTCGGCTGACGCGTGAGATATTCGGCCAGAAGGCTTTCGACGGTTTCCGCGGCAAGGAGATTTCGCCGGGCAGCCACGTGCAGTCCGACGACGAGCTCGACGCCTTCATCCGCGACCATGCCGAGAGCGCCTACCATCCCTGCGGCACCTGCAGGATGGGCCACGCCGACGACCTCACAAGCGTCGTCGATCCGGAATGCCGGGTCATCGGCGTCGAGGGCCTGCGCGTCGCCGACTCGTCGATCTTCCCGCGGGTGACCAACGGCAACCTCAATGCGCCCTCGATCATGACCGGCGAGAAGGCGTCCGATCACATCCTCGGGCGGGCGCCGCTCGAGCCGTCCAACCAGGAGCCGTGGATCAATCCGCGCTGGCAGGTGGCAGACAGATAGCGCATGATCCGGCGGGCGCCCTCCCCGCCCAGCGATTACGAACGGAGAAGACCATGCGCGCCCAACCAACGGCATCGCATTATGTCAACGGCCGCTATATCGAGGACGAAGGCGGTGCGCCGTTGCCGGTGATCTATCCGGCGACGGGCGAGACCATCGCGACGCTGCATTCGGCGACGCCGAACGTGCTTGAGCTGGCGATCGAGGCGGCGCGCGCCGCGCAGCCGGCCTGGGCGCGGATGAAGCCGGTCGAGCGCGGACGCATCCTGCGTCGCGCAGCCGACATTCTGCGGGCGCGCAATGCCGATCTCGCCCGGATCGAGACGCTCGACACCGGCAAGGCGATCCAGGAGACGCTGGTGGCGGACGCTCCTTCGGCCGCCGACTGCCTCGAATATTTCGCCGGCGCTATCGCGGCCTTCAACGGCGAGATGATCGATCTCGGCGGGCCGTTTGCCTATACACGGCGCGAGCCGCTTGGCGTCTGCGTCGGCATCGGCGCCTGGAACTACCCGATCCAGATCGCCGGCTGGAAGTCGGCGCCGGCTCTGGCCATGGGCAACGCCATGGTGTTCAAGCCATCGGAGAACACGCCCCTGTCGGCGCTGGCGCTGGCCGAGATCTACAGCGAAGCGGGCCTGCCCGACGGACTGTTCAACGTGGTGCAAGGCTATGGCGATGTCGGCGCCGGCCTCGTCGGCCATGATGTCGTGGCAAAAGTTTCGGTGACCGGTTCGGTGTCGACCGGCCGCAAGGTGCTGTCGCTTGCCGGCTCGAAGATGAAGCACGCGACGATGGAGCTCGGCGGCAAGTCGCCGCTGATCGTCTTCGACGATGCCGACCTCGAAAACGCCATCGGCGGCGCCATGCTCGGCAATTTCTATTCGACCGGCCAGATCTGCTCCAACGGCACGCGCGTCTTCGTGCAGAAGGGCCTGCATGACCGCTTCGTCGACCGATTGGTCGAGCGCACCAAGAAGATCCGCATCGGCGATCCGCTCGATCCGGAAACCCAGATGGGGCCGCTGGTCAACAAGGCGCAGCAGGACAAGGTCGTCTCCTACATCGGCGCCGGCCGAGCGGAGGGCGCCGCGCTCGCCTGCGGCGGCAACGTGCCCTCACTGCAAGGTTTCGAGGGCGGCTTCTTCATCGAGCCGACGGTGTTCACCAATGTCACCGATGGCATGCGGATCGCGCGCGAGGAGATCTTCGGGCCGGTGATGAGCGTGCTGAAATTCGACAGCGAGGACGAGGTGATCGAGCGCGCCAACGGCACCGAATTCGGCCTGGCGGCGGGCGTGTTCACGCGCGACCTGCCGCGCGCCCACCGGGTGATCGCCGAGCTTCAGGCAGGCACCTGCTGGATCAACGCCTACAATCTGACGCCGGTGGAAATGCCCTTCGGCGGCGTCAAGCAATCCGGCATCGGGCGGGAGAATTCGCTGGCGGCGTTGGCGCACTATTCGCAGCTGAAGGCGGTTTATGTCGAGTCGGGGGACGTGGCGGCCCCTTACTGAAGGATTGACAGATTACAGACGTCGGCGGGACAGCGCCCCCTTCTGTCCTGCGGGACATCTCCCCCACTTGGGGGGAGATCAGATGTCGTCGCCGCTTTCGCCAATCGCCCGCTGTAGAAAAATGCACCAGGCGCGAAGCAGCCCATCTCCCCCCTTGTTGGGGAGATGTCCGGCAGGACAGAGGGGGGCGCGAAGGAATGAGACGCCTCTTCTGCTACCCCTCACTCCTTCTCCGCCGTCCCATCCAGATACTGCGTCAGCGCATAGACCAGGTGGTAGAAGATGCTGGCGGGAACATCGCTCGCCAGTGAGCGGCCGCGCTCGTCGATGCGATCGATCCAGAGGCCGAGCGGCGCCGGGTCGATGTGCCAGCGGAACAGGCGGCCGACGCGCGCCTCGATCTCGGGCTTGAGGTCGGGGCCGCCTGAGCCGTCGAGCGCGATCGCGGCCTTGACCGCTTCCGCCTGCGGCCAGCTGCGCGAGACCCTGTCGAGCGGCAGGCCCTGGCGCGAGACGGCGCCATAGGCGAGGCCGGTGGCGCGGTTGAGGCCGTTGGCGACGGCCGAGGCATAGAGCTTGCGAGCGAAGCCGGTAAGCTCGGCCTGGCCGCTGCGGGCGGCGAAATCGACGAGCAGCGAGGCCCATTCGAAGTGGTGGCCGGGCTCGGTCCAGGCGCCCTTCTCGCCCGCCACCGGCTTCCAGCTGTCGTCGAAATATTCGCCCAGCGTCCAGCTTTCGGCATCGAAGAAATGACTGCGGAAGAGATCGATGACGCGCGCCGCGCGGCGCAGATAGGCGCGCTCGCCGGTGGCCTTGTGCCAGGCGAGAAAGGCTTCGAGCAGATGCATGTGCGGGTTGGAGCGGCGCTTGCCCGCGCCGTGGGAGGTTTCGAGGAAGCCGGTCATGCGGCTGTCCTCGAGATGGGCGTCGAGAAAAGCGAATGTCTCTTCGCCGAGCCGCAAAGCGTCGGGATGACCGGCCATATGGGCGTGCGCCAGCGCGAGCAGCACGCAGGAATGGTCGTAGGCGTCCTCGACCGGATCGGCGACGGAGCCGTCGATGTTGAGCGTGCGCACCCAGCCGCCTTTGCCGGTGCGGCCCCGACCAGCCATGAAGTCGATGCCATGCGCGATCAGCCGGTCCGCCGGGCCATCCCAGCCGCGCTCCTTGGCGACCGCGAAGGCATAGACCTGGCGCGCCTGCGTGCGCATGCGCTTGGGCTTCATCAGCGGCGCGGCGTCGAAGCCCAGCGCCTCGTGGAAGCCGCCATGGCGCTCGTCGACGCCGATCGTCGACCACAGCGGCAGCGTCTCCTCGAACAGCCAGTGGCGCACGCGCCGCCGCCAAGCGCCGCTCTCGATGACGCGGTCATGCGCCGGCGTGAACCTCGTCTCCAGCCGGCCTGATTTCTCGAGCTGCTCAACGATCTTCTTGACGTGCTGGCTGTGGCTGACCGGCGCGACAAAAGTGGCGTCGGCCGTCGAGACGATGGCGACGTCCTTCATGCCGATGGCCGAAAGCAGGCGACCGTCGCCACGGATATAGGAGTTCTCGCAGTCGATGGCGACGACATCGCCGAGGATGACATTGCCGTCCTTGTCGGACGGGCCGACATCGAGCAGCGACTGCCAGGAACCGAGATCGTTCCAGCGGAAGCCGGCCGGCACCATGGCGATGTCCTTGGCCCGCTCCATGATGGCGTAGTCGATCGAGGTCGAAGGGATTTCCGAGTAAAGCTCCAGCGGCATGTAGAGGCCGGAAAGATCGCTGGTCGCCGCGTGATAGGCGGCTTGCGTCGCCTGCCAGATGTTCGGCTCGAAGGCGGCGAAGGCATCGCGCATGGCGCCGGCGCGAAACAGGAAGATGCCGGTGTTCCAGTAGAAACTGCCGGCGTCGAGATAAGCCTGCGCCGTGGCGAGGTCGGGCTTCTCGACGAAGCGCGAGACGTCGAACACCCCATCCCCATCGGCCGCGACCTCGATATAGCCGTAGCCGGTTTCGGGCTGCGTCGGCTTGATACCGAACACCACCAGGCGCCCGGCACTTGCCGCCTCAGCACCAGCCTCGATGCTCTGCCAGAATTGGCGCGCGGTGGAGATTTCGTGGTCGGAAGGCACCACCAGCACCAGCTCGTCGCCAAACTCGGAAAGCGTGCGCAGGCTGGCCAGCGCCACGGCTGCCGCCGTGTTGCGCCCCGTGGGCTCGAAGAGCGGACCGCCGCCGGCGAGATCGAGGCCGGCAAGGTCGACGTGGACGCGCTCGGCGTGGCGCTCCGAAGCGATCAGAAAGATCGGCGTCTCGCCCTCGGGTCGCGCCGCCAGCCGGCGCAAGGTCTTGGCCAGCATCGAGCCATCGCCGGAGAGGTCATGGAACTGCTTGGGATTGTCCTCGCGCGACAGCGGCCATAGCCGCGAGCCGACGCCGCCGCTCATGACGAAACTGACGATGCGCTGGCTCATTCGGGTCTCACGCTCAAAAGTTGGCCGATCCGGTAGCACAGATGCTTTAAGCGGTGTTTACCCGCTTGGAAATGCGCTCAGCCGCCAGTTCGATGAAGGCCTTGACCAAAGGCGAAAGATGCCGGCTGCTCGGGTAAAGGACATAAAGCCCGCCAGCAGGCGTGGCATGGTTGCCGAGAACCCGGCACAGCCGCCCCTCGCCTATCAGCACTTCGGCTATTGCATTGGGGATTTGAGCGATGCCGTAACCGGCAAGGGCGGCCGTGACGACCGCCTGCATTTCGTTGGCGGCAAAGCGCCCGGCCACCGTGATCGTCTCCTGGCCATCCGGCCCATCCAGCACCCAATGGGCGCCGACGGCCGAAGGACCGGCAATCACGCAATCATGGCGAGCCAGGTCCGCCGGCGTGCCCGGCGCTCCATTGCGAGCCAGATAGTCCGGACTGGCGCATAGCAGCCTGGGCGCCGTGCCGAGCTTGCGGGCGATCAGGGTCGAATCCTCCAGAACGCCGGTGCGAAAGGCGAGATCGATTCCGTCGTCAACAAGGTTGAGTTTATCGTCCGTAAGGCGAAGCTCGACCTTGGTCTTCGGATACATACCGAGAAAGTCGAGCACGGCTCGGTTGAGGAAATAGGGGCCGAAACCGACGGGCGCGGAAATGCGGATGGTGCCTGTCGGTTCCGCCCTTGCTTCGGCAAGGCGCAGATTTGCTTCCTCGATTGTGCGCAGCGCCTGGCTGCTCTGCTCGTAATAGAGGCGGCCGGCGTCCGTCATGCTGAGGCTGCGCGTCGTGCGCTGCAGCAGCCGGACGCCAACCTCGCGCTCGAGCGCGGCAACGCGGCGGCTGACCGTCGTCTTTGGCATGGCAAGCAATCGCGCGGCCGCGGTGAAGCTGCCCGCCTCCACGACACGAGCGAACACGACAACATCGTTGAGGTCGAACATTGTATCCATCAGTGGGACAAAGTTTCTCAATTATAGGCAATTATGCGCCAATTTGACAGTGCCTAACTTTGCTCCGCGCAACCGAAGGAGCAGATAGATGACCACCAAACGGACCGTTCTCGTGACCGGCGCCACGGGCCAACAGGGCGGCGCCGTCGCGCGTGCCCTTCTTTCGAGAGGCCACAGCGTGAAGGCATTGACGCGCAGGCCGGACAGTGATGCCGCTCGGCGGCTGGCATCGGCAGGCGCGAACATTGTTGCCGGCGATCTCGCCGACACGGCTTCGGTTGTCGACGCCGCAAAGGGCATCGACACGATGTTCCTGATGGGCAACAGCTACGAGGCAGGGATGGAAGAGGAAACCCGCCAGGGAATCATCGCCGCCGACGCGGCGAAAGCTGCCGGCATCGGGCATCTGATCTATTCGTCCGTCGCCGACGCCGACAAGAAGACCGGCATCCCGCATTTCGAAAGCAAGTATCTGGTCGAGCGGCACATCATCGGGCTCGGCATTCCCTTTACGATCAGTGCGCCGGTCGCCTTCATGGAAAATGCCGTCGCGCCATGGTCGGCCGGCGCGCTCAGCCAGGGCACCTATGCCTTTGCCTTGCCCGCCGAACGGCCCCTGCAACTGGTTGCGCTCGCTGATATCGGCGCCTTCGTCACAGCGTTGGCCGAACGGCGTGAAAGCGTTTTCGGCAAGCGCTTCGATTTCGCAGGCGACGAGCTGTCAGGCCAAGAGCAGGCGAGGATCCTGTCACAGGCTATCGGCCGGCCGATCACCTACCAGGAAATCCCGATCGCCGTCGCCCGCCAGCAAAGCGAAGATGCGGCGGCGATGTTCGAATGGTTCGACCGCGTCGGCTACGACGTCGACATCGCCGCTCTGCGCAAGGATTTCCCGGAGGTGCGCTGGCACAGTTTTGCCGATTGGGCGAAGGCGTTCGACTGGAGCGTCCTCGATCGCGCCCCATCAGCCGGCTGATTGTCCGGTCGCTAAAAAGTCTGGTTGTAGGCGCCGACTTCCGGATTGCGGCGCAGCACGGCGTCGACGGCTTCGAACATCTGCCGGCGCCGGTCGGACGATACCGGGCTCTCCACCACGACGACAAGCTCCGGCTTGTTCGAGGAGGCGCGCACCAGGCCCCAGGTGCCATCCTCGGCGACGACGCGCACGCCGTTGACGGTGATCAGCGCCGCGATCTTCCGGCCGGCGAACTCAGCACTTTTGCGCTGCATCGCCTCGAAATCGGCCGCGACGCGCTCGACCACGCCGTATTTCACCTCGTCGGCGCAGTGCGCCGACATGGTCGGCGTGCCGTAAGTCAGCGGCAGGGCCCGGTAGAGATCGGCCATCGATCGTTGCTGATTGCGGTCGAGCATCCGGCAGACGGCGATCGCGGTGATCAGCCCGTCGTCATAGCCGCGGCCGATCGGCGGGTTGAAGAAGAAATGGCCAGACTTCTCGAAGCCCGCCACGGCGCCGAGTTCGGCAACGCGGCGCTTGATGTAGGAATGGCCGGTTTTCCAGTAGTCGGTCACGGCGGCGTTCGCCTTGAGCACATGATCGGTGGCGAAGAGCCCCGTCGATTTGACGTCGACGACGAAAGTCGAGCCTGGATGGAGCGATGAAATATCCCGCGCGAGCATGACGCCGACCTTGTCGGCGAAGATCTCGTTGCCCTCATTGTCGACGACGCCGCAGCGATCACCGTCACCGTCGAAGCCCAATCCGACATCGGCACCGATCTCCAGCACCCTTTCACCGATGGCATGCAGCATCTGCATGTCCTCGGGATTCGGGTTGTAGCGCGGAAATGTATGGTCGAGGTCGACATCGAGCGGGATCACCTCGCAGCCGATGCGCTCAAGCGCTTCCGGCGCGAAGGCGCCGGCCGTGCCGTTGCCGCAGGCGCAGACGACCTTGAGCTTTCTCGATATGCGCTTGTCCCTGGCCAGATCGTCGAGATAGGTCTCGCGGAAGCCGGCGACGAATTCGTAGGCGCCGCCGCCGGCAAGATCGAAGTCCGCTTCGAGCACAATCTTCTTCAGCGCGCTCATCTCCTCCGGACCGAACGTCAGCGGCCGCGCCGCGCCCATCTTGACGCCGGTCCAGCCATTCTCGTTGTGCGAGGCGGTGACCATTGCGACCGACGGCGTATCCAGCGCGAACTGGGCGAAGTAGGCCATGGGCGACAAGGCCAGGCCGATATCCTTCACGCGTGCACCCGCCGCCATCAGGCCGGCAACGAGCGCCAGCTTGATCGACAGCGAATAAGAGCGGAAATCGTGGCCGGTGACGATGTCCGGCCCGGCACCCAGGCGGCGGATCAGCGTGCCCAGACCCATGCCGAGCGCCTGGACGCCGACCAAATTGAGCTCCGGCGCCTTCGTCGAGCCGGGATGGCCGAACCACCAGCGCGCGTCATATTCGCGAAAGCCCGACGCCTTGATCAGCGCCGAGGTCTCGAATTTGAAGCTGTTGGGCCGGGCTTCGCCAACAATCGTCAGGGCCAATGGTGGAAACTCCAAGGGGACCGGAACGCCGGTCCATGGGCCTGCGGCTTACCACAAAGCCTTTAAGCCGGTCTTTACCCGACGGCTAAATCCCATGCCTTCCAGGCAGCCTTGAAGAAAGCCGACGAAATGCGACACAAGTGCAACCATTGGCGCTTGCAGGATCGGAAAGCGGCGGCTATAAGCCCGCCGTCTGGTCACGGAGTGTAGCGCAGTCTGGTAGCGCACATCGTTCGGGACGATGGGGTCGCAGGTTCAAATCCTGCCACTCCGACCAGTCCGAAGCTTCCCGAAATCTCGCTGACAGTTCAACGGCTTGGTCGGTTTCCGCACAAAGAGCAATGGCGGAATATGGCGTGTCTCACGCCCCAGTTGGGCCTTGCTGTTTTTCCGGGCGAAGCCGCGCGGCGGCCCGGCGCGACCGGGCAGACGCACAAACGCTTTCGAGAGTTTTCAAACCGGACACGACCGCCGCACTGCCATGGCGACCTATGGCGCCAGGAAGGACGGGCTTGTCGTCGCGCGCATCGGCTCTGGACGAGCGTGGCCGTCGCGCCTGATGCCGCCATGATCGATCAGGCGGGCGATCACGGCGCGCCGTGCGTGATACGGCGTCAGCGTGTGGTCGGCATTCGGCAGCGAGACCCTGGTCACGCCGCGAATGCTGTCGAGCCGCTCCTCCTCCGAGCCAAAATGGCGGGCGATCTCCTTCAGGCTCAGGTCCCCTTCCGAGGTCACCATGAGAACCCGCACGCCCCGGCCGCATAGGTCGCGCATCCAGCGTTCCACCCGCCGCTGTCCCAATAGAGCGGCCGGATGCAGCATCGACGCCGTGGACTTGATCGCCTCGAGCCCGCGCCGGACAACCAGCCTGGTGTGGCGCGAAGCGATCCCGCGCCATGTCGGGCCTGCCGGCTCGCGGCCCTCCTGCATGCCGGCGGCGTTCTGGCCGAGCACGGCCCTGGACGTCTCGTAAGTCTTCCAGACCGCCATCTCCAGCGCGTAGGAACTGTTCCAGGCGAAGCAGAGCGGGTTGATCATGGTCAGCGCCCGCACCCGCCGATCGGCCCGTGCGGCATGAAAAGCCTGGAATGCGCCGGCGCAGGTGCCGACCAGGCCGACGGCAGGGTAGCCGGCTCGTTCCATCCAGCCGATCGCCCGGCTGACATCATGGCGCGTACGCCCGTCATAAAGGAACAGGCGCCCTTCCTCGGTCTGATCGCTGAGGCCAAGTCCGGGCAGGTCGACACGCAGCGAAGCGACGCCTTCCGCCGCAAGGTCCCGCGCCGCTTCTACCGTGCCGCGCGCCCAACCGACATGCGGCACGCCGCCAGCATTAAGGAAGATAACCGGCTCGGCCGCAGCCTGGCGTCCGCGCGGCCGGCAAAGCACGCCGCAGATCATCGGTTCCGGTCCGATCAGGACCGGCTCTTCCGTGTAGTGCGGACCATCCAGGATCTGCGAGGCATAGCGCGGCATGGCCTTTCCTGCGACCGCTTCGCCGGCATGATCGGTCATCCAGGCCGCGCAGCAATCGAGAGCGGCGGCCGGAATCCGGTTGGCGGTCGGGTCGCACATCAACAGAGGATAGCCATCGAACTCGGCCGTGGTGATATCGGCCTCGCATACCCCATCGCCACGAATTTCGTCGGCGGCAAGGGGCTTGCCGTTCGTAAGCACCAGCATCGGCAGGGATGGAAGGCTTGCCACGGCACGCCGCCAATCGAGCGCCGAAAGATCGGCCAGCGTCTCATGCGAAATCCGGAAACCGGCGGCCTCGCGCCCCTCGGTGAAAAGCCCTTCGCCCGCCGAACGGCTGGCCAGCGGCGCGTCGATCATGCGCGACATGGCCGTGATCTCGCGGACATAGGCCTTGCCGGAGGACGGCGGCGCGAGCAACGCAAGACCGGCCACGTCGTCGCGTCCGGCCGCCGCCAGCGGCGCCAGCAAAGCACCGAGCCGGAAGCCGACCAGAATGACGTCCGCCACGCCGCAATCCCGCTTCAGCCGATCGATCGCAGCGCCTATGCTCCCCGTCCACCGTTGCACCTGAGCTGGCGTTGAATGATCCCCGGCGGCATTGCCGCAGCCGGGATAGTCGAACTGCAGCGCCGCCAGACCGTTTTCGGTCAGCTTGTCGGCCAGCAGCCTCAGGAAACGGCGGCTGCACAGGTCCTCGTGGCCATGCGCCCCGGCGATGACGACGCCCCGGCCGCGCCCTCGGGTGCCCTTGCCTTCATGAAGCCAGCCGATCGTGTCGGCGAAGACTATCCCCTTCATGCCATGCTCCCGGCAGGCTCCAGCACCCGCATGATCTCTGCCCCGGTTTCTGAATTGTCCGCCTGCGGCGCAAAGTAGGCCACGTCGCGATCGCCGTTCAGCGCCGTCACGACGCCGGCCGGCGTGGCAGAGGCCGGACCGTCCAGCCCAATGTCCTTCACTGCGCCCGGCATCAGGTGGAAGCCGTTCTCGCGCGGAAGGAATAGCCCATCCTTGATGGCGATATGGTAGGCGGCGCGCCTGCAGGCGAGCCGCAGGCGCCAGCCGTCTTCTCCGCGCACCAGCCGCGCCGACAGGCCGACATCGCGTCGCGCGACCATGGCGCCGGGAAGCACATGAAAGGCTTCGGCCAGTATCTCGCCGTCGCGGCCTTCCAGCCTTGCCACGGTCACCTCATGACCCGCCGGGCCGAAGCGATAGGCATAAGACAGGTCGAAGAAGGCGCCGAGCAGCGAGAACGCTGACAGGGATTGTGCCCCGCGCGCCTGCAGGGTGACCGGCTGGCGCGCCGTAACCACCGGGGTGACGCCATCGCGCAGGCAGGCAAGCGACAGCGTCGCCTCGACGGCCTTTGCCCCGTCATTGACGAGATGGACGCCCAACCCGTTGACGCCCTCGTCGCTCAGCGTCAGCCTGAGCGACGCGAAGGCGCGTCTCAGCGCATGCCAGACCGATTTCGTCCGTCCGGTGGAATCGACGACGCCCCACCCCGCGCCCGGGCGCAGATCCTTCCAGAAGAACAGCAGCGCACCCGCCGTCGGCGAGGCTGGTCTTCGCCATTCGTCGATCGTGCGCTCGACCACTTCGGCGGTGACGGCGCGCGAGAGGTCGAGGTAGCGCGCCGGATCCTCCATGCGCAGGCGACGCGCATCGACGCCGAACAGCGTTTCGAGATAATGCTCGCGGACATCCTCGAAATCCCACGACGCACCTGCGTCGCGCGGCACGCCGGCCTTCCAGCGCGGATCGTGGCCCGGCGGGACGGGCAGATGCTCATCCAGCATCGCCTGCTCCGGCACGTTGGCGAAGGCGAGGCACTCGCTGGCGAAACGCACCTCCGCGCGACGCGCGTCTTCCAGCGGCCGGCAATAGGCGCCGACGCCATAATAGTGCGTCGGGCCGCCATCAGCGGCGAAGGGCAGGCTGCCGCCGGAGGGCGACGAGGACACGAGCGCGAGATCGGGCAGGATCGCCTGCGCGGCCGGACGCACGACATCATCGAACCAAGGCGTCGGATCCATTGCCGCCGGCATGCCGAGCATTGCAGCCTGCTGCGCCACCTCGCTGCCGCCGCACAGCACCGCCAGCGACGGCGAATGCCGGAGCCGCCTCAACAGGTTTTCCGCCTCGCGCGTCAGAGCCGCTCGCCAGGCCTCGCTTTTCGCCGGATAGTCGAAATTTGCGAGCATCAGGTCCTGCCAGACGAGAATGCCCATCTCGTCGCACAACTCGTGGAAGGTATCGCCCTCGTAGGCGAAGGTGCCGCCGACCCGAAGCATGTTGACGCCGGCTCGGCGCACGAGGTCGAGATCGGGCTCGATTTCGGCCTGTCCGCATGGCAGCCGCACAGGGTCGGAGGGCGTCCAGACCGCACCGCGGCAGAACAGCGGCACGCCGTTAACGACCAGGCGGAAATCGCGCCCGTCGGCGCCGCGATCGATCTCGATGCGACGGAATCCGACCCGACCCAACCGGCTGCGTACCGTGCCGAGCGTCGCCGTCACATCGTGCAGCGCCGCTTCGCCATGACTGTTCGGCCACCATGGGGCGACATCGGCAATGGCCAATTCCGCCGTCAGCCGGGTGGGTGTCTCAGCCTTGAGGTGCGCGCGCACTCCAGCACAGCTGACATGCGCCGTTTGCGCATCGTCGAAGGGTTCGGCGAGGGTGATCGCAACGGCAAGACGCCCGGTCGTACCGTCGAGCTCGGCGCGCATGTCCGCATTGAGGATGCGCTGGCCGCCATCTTCGCGGATCAACTTGACAGGACGCCACGGCCCGACGATATCGAAGTTCGGACACCAGCCCGGCATGTGGCCGATCAGGGTCGTGCGCACCAGCCGCAGGCGCTGATCGTCGATCATGCGAGGACGCCAGCGGGCGCGTGGACCGGCCGCCGTTTCCAGATGGCGGTCGAGACTGCGAAAGCCGATGGCAAGCCGCTCGCCGCCTGAAAGGGTTACGGCGACCTCATGGCGCTCGAACATCGAGGTCGAAGTGAGCAGCAGCCGGTCGTCAAGCCAGACCTCGGCGACAGCCGCCAGCCCCTCGAACACCAGCCGCACCGGACCGGTCGCATCGAGCCTGCGACTGTACCAGACATCGCGGTCGTGCAGCGGGGTTGGCTGCTTGCGGTCCCAGCGGCCATGCTTTTCCAGCGTGCCCGCCGCGGTGCCGGGACAGGCCGCGTCCAGCCATTCGGCGCTTGCGTCGATATCATCCGGCGAAGCCCAGGCGCCGGCCGACGAGATGGCCATCCGCCAGCCCCGGTCCAGCAATCCGGCAGTGCCGGCGATCGACACCGTGGCGTCCATTACCCCACCTATGCTCAAATGCGCCTCGGCCGGCCCTAGGCCGCCTTGGAGGCGACACCCGCCATACTGGCGTCCAGCACGTCCATCACCGTTTCGTAGGCCTGCGCCATCGGCGCGATTGCGTCGGCCAGGCCGTCGAAGCGCTGCCGCGCCATCGCGCGGGCAAGCTTGAACTGCATGACCTTGGCGCCATCGGCAATGTCGCCGGCGGCTTGCGCCGCTTCCGCCAGGCAGGTTTCGCCGTGCAGCCCCAGCCATTCGAGATGGCTGCCGAGGAGTTCGAAATTCGCGCCGACCTGCCGCAGCGTGTTGAAGGCATAGGTGTGGAAATAGTCCGGCGATCGAGTCGCCAGCGTTTCAGCGTGACGGCTGAACGCGTCCGCATAGGCGCCGAGCGGATTGCGCTTCGGCCGCCGTTTCAGGTGATGCGCGAGCAGCGCCGCCGCTGTACCGACCGCGTCACGGGCCGGGCGCGTGGCGTCGAGCTTCACGAATTCCGCGTAAGGAAACAGCGGCAGGCCGCCGGCCGACACACCATCCCATTGGCCGAAGATGCCGTCATAGTCTTGGCCCTCGAGCGCGAAGTAGCCGTCATTGTGAAAGTAGTGCATCTGCCGCCCCTCGGGATCGAGCGCATTGATGCCGACCGTGGTCTTGGAATGGCCGCTGCGATAGGTGATGCCCTTGGTGTCGGGCAGGTAGAAGGCGTCGACCTCGACCAGCGGCAGCCGGCCGAGCTCGACTTGCGCCAGCACATGCGTCTCCAGCCGGTCGAAGACCGCCAGTTCCTGGATGTCCAGTCCGGCCAGCCTCTGCAGGTCGGCGGTCGGGAACTTGAAGAACGTGAACTGGTCACCCTCGAAATCCTGCGCCACGGTGAAGCCGAGCGCCGCGACCGGATCGTGCCCGGTCGCGCGCAAAACCTCGATCAGGAGATCGACATAGCAATTGGTCTGCGGCCAGCGCCGTTCCGGATCGTGCAGCCAGTGCGGCCGGTAGCCGGCCGGATCGAGGCCGGCGATAGCTCTCAGCATTTCACACGCTCCACAGCACGTCGCGGACCGCCGCCGGCCAGGCGTCCGTGTCCGGACCGTGATGGCGGAACAGGGCCAGCGCCACGCGCTCGAGCCCGAAGCCGACGCAGGCCGAATGGCAGAACTCCCCGTCCGCGAACTTCAGGCCCCAGGTCCGGCCGAAATGGTCCTGGTGATAGTTGAAGCTCAAACAGGCGGTCGGCTTCTCTATGCTGGTCACCGGAATCAGCAGCTCGAATTTCAAGCCCTGGTCGCGCTGGTTGTTGGCCATCATCTTGCCGCCGCGGCCGAAGAACGGATCGTTGGCAAGATCGACCTCGCAGGGCAGGTCGAGCGTCTCGATCATCGCCCTGCCGCGCTTCAGCCAGCTTTCGCGGAACGAGCGCACCTGCTCGGCCGTGCCGATCTTGACGAACTCGCGCATGCGGAAGAGCTGCATGCGCGCCGGGTCCTTCGACGGCTCGTGGCGGAAGCAGTAGGAGGAGAGCTCGAAAAGCAGACCCTGCGCCGGCACCGGGCCGCGCGCGGCGATCGTGGGATAGAGCGGATAGCAGGCGGCCGGCGTCAGCGCGACGTCCGTCGCCTTCTGCAACTCCGTCCAGTCCCCGCCATCCGCCATCATGCCGAGCAGTTGCGCATGCTCCCGCTCGCCGCCCATGAAGGAATGCACACAGCCGGCAAGCTGCGGAAAGCTCTTCATGTAGCCGCTCTTCTCCAGCGTCGCGCGGTTCATGCCCGGCGGAAAATGGATGCGGGTGGCCTCGTCGGGCGCACCGAGCCGGGTGACGAGACGCTCGAACCGCTCGATCACCTCCTCGAATGCGCCCGAACGGCCATAAAGGCCGTCGATGCCGGATTCGAACAGGATGCCGTTCTCGAACAGGCTGTCGAGCAGCGACTTGGAGTCGAATGTCTTGGCGTCCATCTCAGCCCCCCAGGCCGGTGTCGAAGCGGCTCATCAGCATGAGCGTCGCAGTATTGGAAAGGATGCGGTCGTTGGAGATCATCACCGGCGCGGAGGTCACATCGCGCAGGTGCCGGCCGACGCTGAACGGCGTGCCGTTCTTGTAGCCAAGGATGCCGTTGACCAGCATGGCCAGACGCACCACGGCGCCGGCCTTCTCGCTGGCCGCGACCTTCAGCGCGTTGATCTCGGCGGCGAAGCCGATCGAAGACAGCGCGTCATCGTCGCCCGCAGCCGCTTCGAAGCGATGGATGGCGGCCGTCAGGTGCCCTTTCATCTCCTGCAAAAGGGCTGCCGCCTCGGCCAGCCTCAACGCGCCCGGAGGCATGGCATCGGGCTGCTTGCGCGCCGCCGCCTTGACGAAGGCCTGCGCCCGATTGAAGGCGTCGGCGGCGATGCCGAACCAGGTCGCCGCCCAGAAGATGTGCGAGCTGGCCAGCATCGATTGCGCCGCGATCTCGGAGAACGGCTTCGGGAATATCTGCCTCGCGTCGCCCGTGGCGACGAGATGAAAGCCGTCCGAGCAGGTACCGCGCATGCCGAGCGTGTCCCATACCGACGTGCGTTCGAGCGTGCGGTTGCCGTCGGCGGGGATCACCACCATCACCTGATCGGAGCTTGCCGCATCGGGCGCGCGCCGCGCCGTGGCGAGGATGGCGTCGGCATAGTTGCCGTAGGAGATGACGGTGGCTTCCTTGGTCAGCGCGAAGCGACCGTCGGCGACCTCGACCGCGCAGATCGAATTGCGCAGATTGCCGCCGATGCCGGCCTCGGTCGTCGCGGAAGCCATCAGAAGCTGCTCGTCGGCGATACGCCGCATATAGGCGCGATGCCAGTCGCTGGCGCCGCCATGCGTGACGAAGCTCGACGTCTTGATCTGATGCATGGCATAGATCATCGCGCTCGAGCCGCAGGCCTGGCCGAGTTGGACGATGAGGTCGGCGATCTGCAACGTGCCGAGCCCCTCGCCGCCATGCTCGACCGGGATCGCCACGCCGAGCAGGCGCTCGCGCTTCAGCGCCTCGATCGTTTCCGCCGGGAAACAGCCTTCCTTGTCGACGGAATCGGCATGGCCGGCGGCGATCTCGGCGACGCGACGCATGCGTTCAGTTGCGGCTTCCGGCGCCTCCGTGAGCGGGGCCGCCTCTATCTTTCTCAACACGTTCATGGCTACGCCGCCTTGCGCGTCAATTGCGAAACGGCATCGGCGATGCAGGCCAGCGAAGAGAAGGTGCGCCGCGTCAGCATCGTCTCGGGGAATTCGATGTCGAACTCCTCTTCGAGCGCCAGCATCATCTGCACCGAGGCGAAGGAGGTCAGGCCCGCGTCGTAGAGATTGGCGTCGTCGGCGAGCGTGCCGAAATTCAGCGGAATCATCGGATGCTGCTCGAGCAGCGAGCGAATCTGGTCGATCATGGAGGCCCCGCCCTTGCGTTTGCTGTGCAGCGGCAATATCGCAGAAGCAGCGCAACCATGGCGTTAATACCGCCGGTCAGTTTCAACCATGCCTAAGGATCGGTAACGGACCGCTGTACAATTTTACGGCTTTTCACTCCGGCCCGGCCGCAATGGATAAGTCGAACAGATAAATGATCGACAACGGACCCTCACTTTGGCCTAATGGTCGCCCTGCTCCCCTTCGAGAGGTGCTGGACCATTGGAACGGCGAAACCGGGTAAGAGTATGAAGTTCGGGGCCCTCTTGCCGTTGACCTTGATTGGTGTCTCCCTTTCAGGCGCCAGCTGCTCATCGACCGTCGCGTCGATCGATCCGGGGAAATACGACAAGATGAGCTGCGCCGCGCTCAACAGCGCGCTCGGCGACACCGCCACCGACATCTCGCGAACCGCCATCAGCCGCGGCAAGGTCGCCAACACCAGCTTGCCGAGCTGGCTGCTCGGCGGCGAGCGCGTGAAGACGGTGGTGGCCAATCGTGACACGGCCAAGATCGAGCGGTTGCAGCAACAGCAGCAAGCGATCATCGCGGCGAGGAAAAAAAGGTGCCCGTCCTCGCAATGAGCTAGCAGCCGCCGGTGGCGGTCCTATGCGCTTATCCTGAACCGCGCCGTATCGATCGCCGCGTTCATCAGCGTCTGCGTGTAGGCCTCGCGGGGATTGCCGAAGATCTCTTCAGTCGGCCCTTCCTCGACGATCTTTCCTTGCTTCATGACGATGATGTAATCGGCCATGGCGCGCACCACCGCCAGGTCGTGGCTGATGAAGAGATAGGAGAGCTGGTGATCGGCCTGCAGCTTGCGCAGGAGCTCGACGATCTGTTTCTGCACCGAACGGTCGAGGGCCGAGGTCGGCTCATCCAGCACCACGACTTTCGGTTTCAGAATCATGGCGCGTGCAATGGCGATGCGCTGGCGCTGGCCGCCGGAGAATTCGTGCGGGTAGCGGTTGCGGGCGTTGGGGTCGAGGCCGACCTCGCGCAGCGCCTCGACGGCGCGATGGTCGCGCTGCTTGCCGGTCAGCGAGGGCTCGTGCACGAGCAGTCCTTCGGTGATGACCTGGCCGACCGTCATGCGTGGCGACAGCGAGCCGAACGGATCCTGGAAGACGAGCTGCAATTCGCGCCTGAGCGGCCGCATCGCGTGGCGGTCGGCTTCAGAAATGTCGCGATCGCCGAAGCGGATCACGCCGTCGCTGGGGAGCAGCCTCAGCAGCGCGCGGCCGAGCGTCGACTTGCCGGAGCCGGACTCGCCGACGATGCCGATCGTCTGGTTGCGCTTCAGCCGGATCGAGATCTTGTCGACGGCGCGCAGCATAAGCGGCTCGCCGCCGAGGAAGCCGCCGCCGATCTTGAAGACGACCTCGACATTGCGGCCTTCGAGCAGCATAGGCGAATTGGCAGGTGGCGGCGCCTTGGTGCCGGTCGGCTCGGCCGCGAGCAGCATCTTGGTGTAGGCATGCTGCGGATTGGCGAAGAGCGCCTCGGCATCGCCCTCCTCCACCACCTCGCCCTGGCGCATGACATAGACCCGGTCGGCGAAGCGGCGCACGATACCGAGATCGTGGGTGATGAAGACGATCGCCATGCCGAGCTTGCGTTGCAGCTCGGCGAGCAGCATCAGGATCTGCGCCTGGATGGTGACGTCGAGCGCCGTCGTCGGCTCGTCGGCGATCAGGATGTCGGGATCGTTGGCCAGCGCCATGGCGATCATGACGCGCTGGCGCTGCCCGCCAGACATCTCGTGCGGATAGGATTTCATCCGCCGCTCGGGATCGGGGATGTGCACCAGTCGCAACAGCTTCAGCGCTTCTTCACGCGCGGCTTGCGCGTTCAGGCCGCGGTGCCGGCGGATCGGCTCGATGAGCTGGTTGCCGATGGTGTAGAGCGGGTCAAGCGAGGTCATCGGCTCCTGAAAGATCATGCTGATCTTGCGGCCGCGAACCTTATTGAGCTCGTTCTTCGTCATCTCCAGAAGATTGCGGCCGCGATAGTCGACCTGGCCAGTGGCCTCGCCGTTGGAGGAAAGCAGGCTCATCGCCGCCATCATCGTCTGGCTCTTGCCGGAACCGGATTCGCCTACGACGGCGACCGTTTCGCCGGCATTGACCTTAATGTTGATGCCTTTGACCGCCTCGACCGTGCCGTCGAGGGTCTGGAAGCGGACGCGCAGGTCCTTGACGCTGAGGATCGTTTCGGCGGTCATGTCAGCGGTCCTTGGGGTCAAGCGCGTCGCGCAGGCCGTCGCCGACGAAGTTCAGCGCGAATAGCGTCGAGACGAGGAAGAAGGCCGGGAACAACAGCAGCCAGTTGGCGTAGCCGATGTTCTTGGCGCCGACGGAAATCAGCACGCCCCAGCTGGTCATCGGCTCCTGCACGCCGAGGCCGAGGAAGGAGAGAAAGCTTTCCAGGATGATGACCTGCGGCACCAGCAGCGTCATGTAGATGACGACCGGCCCGAGCAGGTTGGGGATGACGTGGCGCACAAGGATGCCGCGATAACCGACACCCATCGCTTCGGCGGCCTGGACATATTCCTGCCTGCGGATCGACAGCGCCTGGCCGCGCACGATGCGCGCCATGTCGAGCCACAGCACCGCGCCGACGGCCAAAAACATCAGCACGAAGTTGCGACCAAAGAACACCACCAGCATGATGACGAAGAAGATGAAGGGCAGCGAATAGAGCACGTCGACGATACGCATCATCACCTCGTCGACCCTGCCGCCGGCAAAGCCGGACGTCGCGCCACAGATGACGCCGATGACGCCGGCGACGACGCCGGCAAGCAGGCCGATGGCTAAAGAAATGCGCCCGGCCATCAGCGTGCGGGACAAGAGGTCGCGTCCGGTGTTGTCGGTGCCGAAGAGGAAATACTGCTGCTTGATGGCGGAACTCATCGTGACTTCGAGCCCGTCGGGCGACTTGCTCTCGATTTTGGTGTCGTCGAAGGCGTCGGAGCGGTCGAGATAGCGGATGTTGCGGTCGTCGACCGGCTTCTTGGAGGTGACGGTCACGATCACGCGGCTGCCGTCCTGATGCCATTCCTTGATGTCGACACGCATACGCTTGATGGCGTCGGTCAGCGCGGTCTGGAGCATGTCAGGCTTCGGATAGGCCGACAGGCTCGGCGGCGTGCGCACATAGTCTCCGTAGATGGTCGTGTAATCATGCGGCACGACCATCGGGCCGAACACGCTGATGACGGCAATGAAGGCCAGATAGTAGAGGCTGAACATGGCGGCGCGGTTGCGCTTCAGCCGCGCCCAGGCATTGCCCCAGAGCGAGCGGCCGACGATAGGCTCCGGAACGGCGACGGCGAGCTCAGTCATAGCGCACCCTCGGATCGACGACCGCGTAGAGGAGATCGACGATCAGGTTGAAGACGATGGTGAAGAGCGCGATCACCACCACGGTTCCCATGACCAGCGTATAGTCGCGGTTGAGGGCGGCATCGACGAAATAGCGGCCGACGCCCGGGATGGAGAAGATGGTCTCGACGATGATCGAGCCGGTGAGCAGCGCCGCCGCCGCCGGACCGGTGAAGGAGACGATCGGCAGGACGGCGCCGCGCAGCGCGTGCTTGACCACCACCGACCAGTCCGACAGGCCGAGCGCGCGGGCGGTGCGGATATGGTGCGAGCGCAGGCTCTCGATCATCGAACCGCGCATCAGGCGGGCGACGATGGCGATCTGCGGCAAGGCAAGCGTCAGCACCGGCCCGACCTTGTTGATGAAGGCGCCGTCACCCCAGCCGCCGATCGGCAACAGCTTCCACGAAAGCCCGAAGACGAGCTGGATCACCGGCGCGGTGACGAAGGTGGGGATGGTGCTGCCGGCGGTGGCTAAAGCGATCACCGAATAGTCGGCTATTTTATTCTGGTTGAGCGCCGCGATCGTGCCGAGGATCGAGCCCAGAATCAGCGCCAGCACCAGGGCCGAGGTACCGATCTGCACCGAGATCGGCAGGCCCTTGGCGAAGAGTTCGGTGACGGTGAAATCCGGCAGGTTGTAGCTCGGTCCGAAACTGCCGCGCAAAAGATTGCCGAGATAGTGGACATATTGCAGCCAGAGCGGATCGTCGAGGCCGAACTGGGCTTCGAGATTGGCCCTGATCTCGGGGCTCAAGCCCCGCTCCTGGTTGAACGGGCCGCCTGGCGCGACGCGGATCAGGAAGAACGCCACCGTCACGATGACGAATAGCGTCGGGATGGCGGTCAACAGCCGCCGGAAGACATAACGCAGCATCGGCGCCCCGCTTCAGCCAGGGCGACGGCTCTCCAGACGAGATCGTGGCGCGCTGGCATCTCTGATCTTCGCACCGGGTAGCCTGAAAATCCAATCCGACTTTCGGCCCGGCACGACGACAGACCGCGACCGCCGCTCCCAAAAAGAGAGCGGCGGTACGGCCAAGGTTTCTGTCAGTCCTTGGAGATGAAGCGGGACGGATGAATGTCCATCACGTTGTCGTCGAAGCCATGCAGCTTCGAGGAAACGATGTCGTGGTAGCTGTAGTAGAGCAGCGGGATCTGGCCGACATCGTCGACGAGGATGCGCTCGGCCGCGGCGAGGTCCTTCATGCGCTCCTCAGGCTTGCCGCCGGCGGCGGCTGCCTTGTCCATCGCGGCTTCATAGGCAGGGCTGTCGTAGTTCGAATAGTTGTTGCCGCTCGCCTTGCGCGAGATGCCGAGGAAGGTCTCCGGATCCTTGTAGTCGGCGATCCAGGCGGCGCGGGCGACGTCGTAATTACCCTTCTGCTCGAGGAAGCTGTAGTGGGTCTTGGTGTCGGTGTTGAGCAGCGTCACCTCGACGCCGAGCGGCTTCAGCTGTTCCTGGATGGCGACCGCCGTGTTCTTATGGTTCTCCGAGGTGTTGTAGCGGATCTCCATCTTCAACGGATGCTCGGGTGTATAGCCTAGCTTTTCCAGGACTTTCTTGGCCGCATCCTCGCGGTCGATCTGCGACATGTCGGCGTATTTGGCCAGTGCCGGCGTGTAGCCCTCGATGCCCGGAGGCACCATCGAATAGCCGGGCAGCATCGAGTTCTGCCACACCTTCTCGGCGAGGAAGTCGCGATCGATCGCCATCGAGATGGCGGTGCGCAGCTCGACATTGTCCCAAGGCGCCTTGTCGGTCTTGACCGCATAATAATAGGTGCCGAGATATGGCCCCACACGGACCTGATCACCGAATTTGGTTTTGAGATCGGCGAGCTGTTCGGTCGGCAGGTCACCATAGCTGTCGAGTTCGCCGGCCTCGAAGCGCTTCATCGCCGACGAACGATCCTCGGTCGGAATGTAGTTGACCACGTCGAGCTTGACGCTCGCGGCGTCCCAGAACTTCGGGTTCTTGGCCAATTTCATATGGTCGTTGGGAACCCACTCCGCCAGCGTATAGGCGCCGTTGGAGACCAGCTTGCCCGGTTTGATCCAGTCGGCGCCGAGCTTGTCGATGGAAGCCTTGTTGACCGGATAGGTCGCCTGGTGCGTCAGCATCTCCAGGAAATAAGGCGTCGGCGCCTTCAGCGTTACTTGCAGCGTGTTGGCGTCGACCGCCTTCACGCCCATGTCCTCGGCCTTGCCTTTCTTGGTGTTGAAGTCCTCGGCGCCCTTCACCGGATAGAGCATCGAGGCGTACTCTGCAGCGGTGGCCGGATCTTCCAGCCGATGGAACGAATAGACGAAATCGTCCGCCGTCACCGGGCTGCCATCCGACCAGAGTCCGTCCTTGCGCAGCTTGAAGGTGTAGACAGTGCCGTCGTCGGACACCGTCCAGCTTTCGGCGGCGCCCGGAATGAGGTTCGTCTTCTGGTCATGCATGACGAGGCCCTGGAACAGGTCGCGTATAATATCGGCTTCGTAGACCGTCGACGTCTTGTGCGGATCGACCGTCTCGGCCTCGGCGGCGGCTCCGCGGTTGTAGACGGTCTCGGCGAAGACCGGCGTGTAGAAGGCGCCGGTCGCCAAGGCCATGGTGGTGGCGAACACAGTCGCCTTCAGCAGGTTTTTCAGCATGAAGTTTCTCCCTTTGGACGCGGCCCCTCAACCACGCCTTGAGTGTTAACGCCCCGGAACCGTTCAACGGGTTCCTTTTGAGCGTGCCGCCGGTCCCTTCCGGCGGCTGGTGGCGGGAGACTAGACAGAGGAATATCTTATTTCAACTGCCCGCTGCTTGACGTTGAGTGAGCATCACTCTGCTAAAACAGCGAACTCTAATATTTAATCACTCCATTCAACTTGGTGCATCTTTCGGTTGTTCCAGCCGTTTTCAGTTTTTGCAAGCAGGTTTTGGCATTCTCCGGACCATGCTGAAGAACCGAAAATTCCTCGCTCCTTGGTTCCGTTTCCGGGCTGACGCCGCGGGCACGTCGGCGGTCGAATTCGCCATGCTGGCGCCGATCTTCATCCTGCTCTTGCTCGGAATGGTTGCATACGGAATCTATTTTGGTGCCAGCCATTCGGTCCAGCAGATCGCCGCCGACGCCGCGCGAACGGCAATTGCCGGCCTCAACCAGACGGAGAGGCAGGCGCTGGTCACCGATTTCATCAACCACGACGTCCAGGGCTATCCCTTTGTCGACCCGCAAAAGCTGACGGTCGACGCCAAGGACAGCGCGGTAGACGGCAGCCAGTTCGTCGTCTCGGTCAGCTATGACGCGCGCAACCTACCGATCTGGAACCTGTTCCATAACCTGCCGCTGCCGGGCACCACGATCCAGCGTCAATCGACGATCCGGGTCGGGGGCATATGATGTGTAGCTCCAAGGGGGGACTAGAGCGGTTCATCGTTTCCCGGAAACGCAAGACCGCTCTATCTGTTCGTTCTGACGCAATTCCGGACGGAAAACCGTTACACACTTTTCCTGGAATTGCTCTCGCGGCCGCGGCGCGACGGCTGATCGCCGACCGGCGCGCCAATTTCGCGGTCATGACCGCGCTTTGCACGCCGGTGGCGCTGGCGCTGACCGCCTTCGCCGTCGACGAGGGCTCGCTCTACAACGAACGCCGCGCAGCGCAATCGATCGTCGACCTCGCCGCGATCACCGCCGCCGCCAACATCAACAATGCCCAGCAAGCGGTGCTGACGACGCTGAAGGACAACGGAATCACATCCGTCGCCGTGCAGCAACAGGGGACCGCCATCGCGCCGACCGGCAGCAAGGCGGTCGTGCAGGTCGTGCCCGGACGCTATTCGGGGGTCAGTTCCATAGCGGCCGGCAGCCGCTTCGAAGCAGGCAAGCTGCCCTACAACGCCGTCCAGGTGTCGCTGAAGAAGCTGGGCACGCTCTATTTCGCCGCCTCGATGATGGCGCCGCCGGTGATCGGCACGACAGCCACCGCCAGCGCCCAGCCCGAAGCGGCGTTCTCGGTCGGATCGCGGCTGGCCAGCGTCAATGGCGGCATCCTCAACGCGCTGCTCGGCGGGCTCCTCGGCGGCAACATCTCGCTCAGCGTGATGGACTACAATTCGCTGATCTCGGCCGATGTCGACGTGCTGTCCTTCACCGATGCGCTGGCGACGCAGCTGCACCTGACCGGCGTGACCTATTCGGACGTGCTTGCCTCGAAAGCAACGATCGGCCAGATCGCCACAGCCATGGCCAACGTGCCCGGACTTGACCGGACGGCCAAGCTCGCGCTGCAGACCATGGCCTCGAGCGCCACCAATACGGTCAAGATCCCGCTCAGCCAGCTGGTCGACCTCGGCTCGGTGGGCAGCCTCGGCCTCGGACAGAAGCCCGCCGGGCTTTCGGTCGACGCCAGCGCCATGAGCATGCTGACGGCAGCCGCGGCTTTGGCCAACGGCACCAACCAGGTTGACGTCAATCTCGGGGCAACCATACCCGGGCTGACATCGACGACGCTCCAGATCGCCATCGGCGAGCCGATGCAGAACTCTCCCTGGCTGGCTGTAGGAGAACTGGGCACGGTGGTGCGCACGGCGCAGACCCGCATCAAGCTCAACGCCAGCGTCACGGTCGGCACGCCGGACCTCGGCGGCGGCATCAAGCTGCTCGCGGTCAACCTGCCGCTCGATGTCGAGGTCGCCTATGCCGAAGCAAAGCTGACCGACATAAGCTGCCCGACCGGCCCCTCCAGCATCAAGGTTTCGATCGCCGCGCAGCCCGGAGTCGTCTCAGCGCATCTTGCCGACAGCAACGCCAGCGGCTTCGCGGATTTCAGCAAGCTGCAATCCTTCAGCGACGCCGACATCGCTGATGTCAGCCTCAAGCTGCTGCTGATCAACCTCAATCTGTTGCAAATCAAGGGATCGTCAGCCTTCTCGGTCACCAACATGGCGCCGACGACGTTGACCTTCAGCGCCACCGATATCGCCAACAAGACGATCAAGACGGTGTCGACGAAGAACTTGACGCAGTCGCTCGCCACCTCGCTGGTGAACAACCTGTCGCTGTCGGTCAACGCACTCGGCCTCGGCATTGACGTTTCCGCCCTGCTCGGCACGGTGAAGCCGGCGGTGACGACGCTGCTCAATGGGGTGACCGCGCCGGTCGACGACCTGGTCTACAATGTGCTTGCGGCGCTTGGCGTCCATGTCGGCGAGGCCGATGTGCAGGTGACCGGCGCCGTCTGCGGACGCTCGGTGCTCGTCCAATAGGCTGGCTGTCAGCCAATTCTACCGACGTAGCAACCCACAGGCGGCAGTGCCAGCGCAATCTCTTCGAGAACACCGCCAAGAACGCCGGCGACGTCAACGGCAAGAGCCGTTATCTCGACGTCCCTGATCTCGGCCGGCAGCGTCCAGTTCGCCGGCTCAGCGGCGAAGTTGAAGACGCACAACAATTTCTCGTCTTCGTGCTGGCGGATGAAAGCCAGCACATCGCCCTCTGCTTCGAGAAACCGGATCGAGCCCGCGATCAGCGCCGGGTGGCGTTTGCGCAAGGCAAGGACCGAACGATAGGCGGCGAGCACGGAACCGCCCTCGCCGTTCTGCACGTCGACCGCACGGCCACGATGCGCCAACGGCACCGGCAGCCAGGGCTTGGCCGTGGAGAAGCCGCCATTTTCCGCCTCTGCCTCCCATACCATCGGCGTGCGGCAGCCGTCCCGGCCCTTCACGCCCGGCCAGAAGCGGATGCCCAGCGGATCGCGCAGGTCCTCATAGGCAAGCTCGGCCTCCTCCAGCCCCAGTTCCTCGCCCTGGTAGAGGCAGATCGAGCCGCGCAGAGAGCAAAGCAGCGCGATCGAGAATTTCGCCACGGCATCCGGGTTCTCGCCAGGCCGCGTCCAGCGGCTGACATGGCGTACCACATCGTGATTGGAGAATGCCCAGCAGACCCAGCCGTCGGCAACGGCGTTCTCGAAAGCCTCGACGCAGCCGCGCACATGGGCGGCTGAGAATTGCGGGCCGAGCAGGTCGAAGGTGTAGCACATCTGCAATTTGTCGCCGCCGGATGTGTAGGCGGCGAGCGTCTGCAAAGAGCGGTCTTCATCGCCCACCTCGCCGACCGCAGCGCGGTCCCGGTACTCGTCGAGCAGCGCGCGGAAGCGTTTCAGGAAGTCGAGATTCTCAGGGCGCGTCTTGTCGAAGAGATGCTCCTGAAAGGCGTAGGTGGTGGTGGCGCCGTTGGTGCCGGCGACGCTTGTAGCCAGCGGCGGGTTGTCGCGCAGCCAGCGGTCGTGGACATAGTAGTTGACGGTGTCCAGCCGGAAGCCGTCGACGCCGCGCTCCAGCCAGAAGCGCACCGTGTCGAGAAGCGCGTCCTGCACTTCCGGGGTATGGAAATTGAGGTCCGGCTGCGCGGCGAGAAAGTTGTGCATGTAATACTGCCGGCGGGTAGCGTCCCACTCCCAGGCCGGGCCGCCGAACAGCGATTGCCAGTTGTTGGGCGCGCTGCCGTCGGGCTTGGCGTCGGCCCAGACATACCAGTCGGCCTTGGCATTGTCGCGGCCGTCGCGGCTTTCGACGAACCATTCGTGCCTGTCGGAGGAATGCGAAATCACCTGGTCGATGATCAGCTTCAGGCCGAGCCGGTGCGCTTCGGCGACCAGCGCATCGAAATCATCGAGCGTGCCGAACATCGGATCGACGTCGCGATAGTCCGACACGTCATAGCCCATGTCGGCCATCGGCGACTTGAAGATAGGCGAGAGCCAGACCGCATCGACGCCGAGCGAAGCGACATGGGCGAGCCGCGCGGTGATGCCCTTGAGATCGCCGCTGCCGTCGCCGGTCGTGTCCTGGAAGGAGCGCGGATAGATCTGGTAGATCACACAGCCGCGCCACCACTCGGCATTCTCACCAGCCATTACGAACCCTTCCCGGCGCGGGCGGTTTCGATCCCGCGCTCGATCATGAAATTGACGCTGCGGCCGGGCAGCGGCCGCGCAAGGTCGATCGCCTCCGCCTCGATCGCCGGACGCCACTCGTAGCCGTCCCGCAGCGGCAAGGTGAAGACGCATTGGCGGCGGTCGCCATTCACCAAGACGGCGAGGCGGCCGCCCCCGCTATCGCCGAGTATCATGACGAGGCGATGTCGCGCGGGGTCGTTCCAGTCGGCCTCGCCGAGCGGCGCTCCTGTCTCTGTCAGCCACGCAACGTCGGGAACATCGGAACCGTAGGGCGGCTCTCCAGTCAGGAAATGCGTGTCCAACAGCGGCGGGAATGCCCGCCGCATCGCGGAGAGCGATGCGGCGTATTGCTCCAGCGCCTCATCGCGGCGGGCCCAGTCGAGCCAGGTGAAGGCGTTGTCCTGCGCGTAGGCGTTGTTGTTGCCCTTTTGCGTGCGGCCGAATTCGTCGCCGGCGGTCAGCATGATGGTGCCGCGCGAAGCAAAGAGCGTCGCAAGCAGCGCGCACTGGTCGCCGAAGCGGGCCCTGGCGATTTCCACGTCATCCGTCTCGCCCTCGACGCCGTTGTTCCATGACAGATTGTCGTTATGGCCGTCGCGGTTGTGCTCGCCATTGGCCGCGTTGTGCTTATGCTCGTAGGTAACGATGTCGGCCAGCGTCATGCCGTCATGCGCGGCGATGAAATTGACCGTGCGGCTCACCGGCTGACCTGTCCTGCCGAACACGTCGGACGATCCCGCAAGCCGGGTGGCCAGGGCGCCGATCGCGCCGGCATCGCCGCGCCAGAAGCGCCTGACATCGTCCCGGTAGCGGTCGTTCCATTCCAGATAGGGCGGCCGGAAATTGCCGAGCTGGTAGCCGTTCGGACCGATGTCCCATGGCTCGGCGATCAGCACCCGGTCGGCGAGCACGGGATCGCCGGCGATGGCCTGGAGCAGCGGCGCATCGGGATCGAACGTGCCATCGATTCGGCCGAGCACCGGCGCCAGGTCGAAACGGAAACCGTCGACGCCGGCATGGCGAACGAAATGGCGCAGCGTGTCGAGCACCATCTGCCGCACAACCGGATGGTCGCAGGCGAGGGTGTTGCCGGTGCCCGTGTCGTTGGCCAGCCGCCCATCCGGCATGTGCCGGTAATAAGCCTGCGCGTCGAGGCCGCGCAGCGACAGTGTCGGCCCGAGCCGGTCGCTTTCGCCGGTGTGGTTGAAGACGAGGTCGAGGATGGTGCCGATGCCGGCGTTGCGCAGAGCCGCGACGGTGTCGCGCAATTCCACAAGACCGCCTGGCGCGAGGCGCGGGTCGAGCGCCATGAAGGTGACGGGATTGTAGCCCCAGGCGTTGCTCAAGCCCAAAGGCGGCAGATGGCGCTCGTCGATCGACGCCGTGATCGGCATGAGTTCGACGGCGGAGACGCCGAGACGCTGCAGATGCTCGATGACGGCAGGATGGGCGAGCGCCGCGATGGTGCCGCGCTGGGCTTCGGGGACGTCCGGGTGCAGCTTGGTGAAGGAGCGGACGTTGAGCTCGTAGATCAGGCCGCCGGGCTGGAACAGCGGCGTTTGGATCGATAGCGGCTGCGGCAAGTTGCACGCCACGGCCTTCGGCATCAGGGAAGCGGTGTCTGCACCTTCGTTGCGTTTGGCGGCAAGCCGCCAATGATATTGATACGGCCGGTCGATCTCGACGGCGTAAGGGTCGGCGAGCAGCTTGTCGGGATCGAACCAGAAGCCGCGTTCTGGCGCGTAGTCGCCGTCGGCACGAAAGCCGTAGCGTGTGCCGGCGACAAGACCTGGGACGAAGAGCGCATGCACGCCCTCGCCTTCCGGGTTGAGTTCCAGGCGGTCGATTTCGCGTGTGCCGGTATCGTCGAAGATCGAGACCAATAGGCGCCGCGCTGAAGAGGACCAGACGGCGAAGTGGATGCCGTTCTCGATGACGGTTGCGCCGAGCGAGGTCATGCGAACTCCCCTTTCTCCCCTTGTGGGAGAAGGTGTCGCCGAAGGCGACGGATGAGGGGTGCTCCAGCTTGGCGCCGGCTGCGCTCCGGCCAACATCCCTCATCCGTCTCGGCGCTGCGCGCCGATCCACCTTCTCCCACAAGGGGAGAAGGAGAGAGGCGTCCCGCCACCCTCAAGTAATCACGCTCGGCTTGTTGCGGCCGGTGTGGCTTTTGATGCCGGCGATGTCGTCGGCGGCGGCGATCAAATCGGCCAGCGCTTCCTGCGTGTCGAGGTCGTGCCTCGCCTTGTCCGGCTCGTAGCGCTCGATATAGACGCGCAGCGTCGCACCGGATGTGCCGGTGCCGGAGAGGCGGAAGACGACGCGCGAGCCGCCCTCGAACAGGATCCGGATGCCCTGGTTCTTGCTCACCGAGCCGTCGACCGGATCGTGATAGGCGAAGTCGTCGGCGCTGGCGATTGTCATGCCGCGCACGCTGGTGCCGGGCAGCGAGCCGAGCTTGGCGCGCAACTCGTCGACCAGCGCGTTCGCCCGCTCGGTCTCGACCTCCTCATAGTCGTGACGCGAGTAATAGTTGCGGCCGTAGGTCTCCCAATGCTTGGTGACGATGTCCTTACAGCTCTCGCCGCGCACTGCGAGGATGTTGAGCCACAAAAGCACGGCCCACAGCCCGTCCTTCTCGCGCACATGGTTGGAACCGGTGCCGGCGCTTTCCTCGCCGCAGATTGTCGCCATGCCGGCGTCGAGCAGATTGCCGAAGAACTTCCAGCCGGTCGGGGTTTCGTAAATGCCGATGCCGAGCTTTTCGGCGACGCGGTCGGCAGCGCCACTGGTCGGCATCGAGCGCGCGATGCCCTTCAAGCCTTCCTTGTAACCCGGCGCCAGATGCGCGTTGGCGGCAAGCATCGCCACCGAGTCAGATGGGGTGACGAAGATGCCCTTGCCGATGATCAGGTTGCGGTCGCCATCGCCGTCGGAAGCGGCGCCGAAATCCGGCGCGTCGGCTCCCATCATCTCGTCATAGAGGTGCTTGGCATGCACCAGGTTCGGATCGGGGTGATAGCCGCCGAAATCGGGCAGCGGCTTGAAGTTGCGGCAGGTGCCGTTCGGCGCGCCGAGCCGGCGCTCGAGGATCTCCTTGGCATAGGGACCGGTCACCGCATGCATGGCGTCGAAACGCATGCGGAAGCCGTATTTGAAGTTGGCGCGGATGGCATCGAAGTCGAACAGGCTCTCCATCAACTCGGCATAGTCCTTGACCGGGTCGATGACCTCGACGGTCATGCCGCCGGCCTCGATGGTGCCGATAGCGTCTATGTCGATGGTGGCGATGTCGGCGATCTTGAAGCTCGAAATCGTCTTGGTCTTTTCAAAGATCGCGTCGGTGATCTTCTCCGGCGCCGGGCCGCCGTTGCCGGCATTGTACTTGATGCCGAAATCCTCGTGCGGGCCGCCCGGATTGTGGCTCGCCGACAGGATGATGCCGCCAAAGGTCTTGTATTTGCGGATGATGTTGGAGGCGGCCGGCGTCGAGAGGATGCCGCCCTGCCCGACCATCACCTTGCCGAAGCCGTTGGCGGCGGCCATGGCGATCGCCTTCTGGATGACCTCGCGGTTGTAGAAGCGGCCGTCGCCGCCGATCACCAGCGTCTTGCCCTGAAAACCCTCCAGCGCATCGAAGATCGACTGGATGAAATTCTCGGCATAGTGCTCCTGCTGGAAGACGGGCACTTTCTTGCGCAGGCCGGAGGTGCCGGGCTTCTGGTCGGTGTAGGGCTTGGTGGGGACGGTGCGTATCATGCTTCAGGCAACCCTTTTCGAAAGCAGCAGGCGATAGAGTTCGACATATCTTTCGGCGCTCTTGTCCCAGGATACATCGGCCTTCATACCCTGGCGCTGGATCGAGGCCCACGCCGCTGGCCTGGCATGCGCCTCGACCAGGCGGCGGATGGCGTGCAGCAGCGCGCCGCCATTGTTCGGCGCGAACTGGAAGCCGGTGGCGACGCCGGCCGAAAGCGCCGCCTCGTTGGCGTCGATGATGGTGTCGGCGAGGCCGCCGGTCCGCGCGACGACCGGCACGCAACCATAGCGCAAGCCATAGAGCTGGGTCAGCCCGCAAGGTTCGAAGCGCGAGGGGATGATGATGGCATCGCAGCCGCCCTGCATGATGTGGGAAAGCGCTTCGTCATAGCCGATGACGACGCCGACGCGGCCGCGATGGCGGGCGGCGGCGGCCAGCAGCGAGCCTTCGAGGCCGGCATCGCCCGAGCCCAGGACCGCCAGTCGTGCTCCACGCTGAACGACGCCATCGACGACCGCGGCCAGTGTGTCCATGCCCTTCTGCCAGGTCAGACGGCTGACCACGCAGACGATCGGGCTGTCGTCATTTTCGAGATTGAAACGGTCCTCGACGGCCTTCCGGTTGAAGCCGCGGGCCTCGAGCGTCTCGGCCGAATAGTTGGCGACAAGATGCTTGTCGGTCGCAGGGTTCCAGATGTCGACATCGATGCCGTTGACGATGCCGTGGAGATCGGTGGCGCGCATGTTGATCAGGCCGTCGAGGCCCATGCCGAATTCCGGCGAGCGGATTTCCTGCGCATAGGTCGGGCTGACCGTGGTGATCGCCCAAGCCGCCTGCAGGCCGGCCTTGAGGAAGCCGACGCCGCCGTAGTATTCGACGCCGTCGAGCTGCATAGCCACGCCCGGCAGGCCGAGCTCGCCGAAGATGCCGGCGCCGAACTGTCCCTGGAAGGCAAGGTTGTGCACGGTGATCAGCGACGGCACGCCGACCGCCTTGCCGTAGCGCATGTAGGCGAGCGTCATCGCCGACTGCCAGTCATGGGCGTGCACGATGTCGGGCTGGTAGCCGGAGATCGCGCCGCCGGCGATGTCGCCGCCGACCTGGCTCAGCGCCGCGAAGCGCCGCCAGTTGTCGGGCCAGTCGGAGCCCGAGGCGGTGCCGTAAGGCCCGCCCTGGCGGTCGAAGAGATGCGGCGCGTCGAGCACGAAGAGGTCGAGCTCGCCGATCTTGACGGCATGGACCGAGGCCTTGCCGCCCTGCAGCAGCGGATACTGGTAAACGGCCTTCTTTTTCTTGAAGGCCTCCATCACCACCGGATAGCCGGGAACCAGCGTGCGCATCGCCACGCCCTTGCCGGCCAGCGCGATCGGCAGCGCGCCGGTCACGTCGGCAAGCCCGCCGGTCTTGATCAGCGGGAAGATTTCGGGCGTGACCGACAGAACCTGCATGCGCATCACATTCCGCGTTTAAAGTGACAGCTTGTTGATCAGACTGACAACTTGTCGATCAGACTGTTAGGTTGACAGCTTGTCGATCGACCTGGTCAGGTCGACAGCTGATCAACCTATCAGGTTGACAGCTTGTTGATCATGTCCTGCGTGATCAGGCAGATACCCTTTTCAGAAACGCGGAAGCGCTTGGCGTCGAGCGCCGGGTCCTCGCCGACCACCAGCCCCTCCGGTATGTGGACGCCATGGTCGATGACGACGCGCTTGAGGCGCGCGTTGCGACCAACCTGGACGTCGGGCAGCATCACCACTTCCTCGAGCTTCGAATAGGAATTGATGCGGGCGCCGGTGAAGATCAGGCTGCGGCGCAGCGATGCGCCGGAGACGATGCAGTCGCCGGAGACAAGCGAGGAGATCGCCTCGCCGCGGCGGCCGTCCTCGTCATGAACAAATTTCGCCGGCGGCTTCAATTCGGCATAGGTCCAGATCGGCCAGTCGCGGTCGTAGAGATCGAGCTCGGGCGTGACGTCGGTCAAATCGATATTGGCTTCCCAATAGGCGTCGACCGTCCCGACATCGCGCCAGTAGGGCTCGGCCTCATGCGAGGAGCGCACGCAGGACTTGGCGAAGCGGTGGGCGATCGCCTTACCATGCTCAACGATGTAGGGGATGATATCCTTGCCGAAGTCGCGGCTGGACCCCGGCTCGGCCGCGTCGCGACGCAGCTGCTCCATCAGGAACTTGGTCTTGAAGACATAGATGCCCATCGAGGCCAGCGCGAACTCCGGCTTATCGGGGATGCCGGGCGGATCGGCCGGCTTTTCGACAAAAGCGATGATGTTGTCCTTGGCATCGACATGCATGACGCCGAAGCCCGTCGCCTCCATGCGCGGCACTTCCAGACAGCCGACGGTGACGTCCGCATTGGCGTCGACATGCTGCCGCAGCATCAGCTCGTAGTCCATCTTGTAGATGTGGTCGCCGGCGAGGATGACCATGTATTCGGGGCCATAGGCCTCGATGATGTCGATGTTCTGGTAGACGGCGTCCGCGGTGCCCTCATACCATTGCGTTTCGGAAACGCGCTGCGAGGCGGGCAGGATGTCGAAGCTCTCGTTTCGCTCGGGCCTGAGGAAGTTCCAGCCGCGCTGCAGGTGGCGGATCAGCGAATGCGCCTTGTACTGGGTGGCGACGCCGAGACGGCGAATGCCGGAGTTGAGCGCATTGGACAGCGCAAAATCGATGATGCGCGTCTTGCCGCCGAAATAGACCGCGGGCTTGGCGCGCCGGTCGGTCAGCTCCTTGAGGCGGCTGCCGCGGCCGCCGGCCAGCACATAGGCCATGGCATCGCGCGCCAGCGGCTGGGTTCTCTTGATCTCTGCCATCGTCTGCCTCCCTCCTAAGCTGTCCGGACCATTGCTTCAGCCAGATGAGATATCATCTGCTCTCGTCCGCGACGAATTCCAGCATAATCGTCGACAACGGCGGCAACAGCATTGTCGCCGACGTGCCGCCCCCTTCCCCGCTCGCCACGACCATGCCGCCATTGCCCATGCCGGAGCCGCCATAATCGGCGGCGTCTGTGTTGATGATCTCGCGCCACTCGCCCGCCTTCGGCAGCGGCACACGATAATTCTCGCGCGGCACCGGCGTGAAATTGGTGATGACTGCGATCGGGTTGCCGTCCGGCGCGCTGCGCAGCCAGGCAAAGACGGAATTGTCGCGATCGTCGACGATCAGCCAGGAGAAGCCTTCCGGCTCGCAATCGCGCGCATGCAGCGCCGGGCGCGAGCGGTAGAGGTAGTTCAAGTCGCGCACCGTCTGCCAGACGCCGCGATGCGGGGCGAAGTCCAAGAGGTTCCAGTCGAGCGCGCGTTCCTCGCTCCACTCTCGGCGCTGGGCGAATTCCTGCCCCATGAACAGGAGCTTCTTGCCGGGATAGCCCCACATGAAGGCGTAATAGGCGCGCAGCGTGGCGAATTTCTGCCAGTCGTCGCCGGCCATCTTGTGGAGCAGCGCGCCCTTGCCGTGCACGACCTCGTCATGGGAGAGCGGCAGCACGAAATTCTCGGAGAAGGCGTAGATCAGGCCGAAGGTGATGTCGTTGTGGTGATGCTTGCGGTAGATCGGCTCCTTGGACAGGTACTCCAGCGTGTCGTGCATGAAGCCCATGTTCCACTTGAAGCCGAAGCCGAGCCCGCCTTCATGCACCGGCCGCGAGACCTTGGGCCATGAGGTCGACTCCTCGGCGATCGTCATCACGCCGGGATGGTGGCCGTAGAGCTCCTTGTTCATCTTCTGCAGGAAGCTTACGGCCTGCAGGTTCTCGCGCCCGCCCATCTCGTTGGGGATCCACTCGCCCGCCTTGCGCGAATAGTCGAGGTAGAGCATCGAGGCGACCGCATCGACGCGCAAGCCGTCGACATGGTATTTTTCCGCCCAGAACAGCGCGTTGTTGACAAGGAACGACACCACCTCGCGGCGACCGAAATTGTAGATCGCGGTGTTCCAGTCGGGGTGAAAACCCTGGCGCGGGTCGGCATGCTCGTAGAGCGCGGTGCCGTCGAACTTCACCAGCCCATGCTCGTCGACCGGGAAATGCGCCGGCACCCAGTCGAGAATGACGCCGACGCCGGCGCGGTGCGCGCCGTCGACGAAGCGCGCGAAGCCGTCGGGATCGCCGAAGCGGGCGGTCGGCGCATAGAGGCCGGTGGTCTGGTAGCCCCAGGACGGGTCGTAAGGATGTTCGGAAATCGGCAGGAACTCGATGTGTGTAAAGCCGGTGTCCACCGCGTAAGGGATCAGCCGCGCGGCGAGCTCGTCCCAGGTGAGGAAGGTGCCGTCGTCGCGGCGCTGCCACGAGCCGGCATGGACCTCGTAGATCGAGATCGCCTCACGTCGCGGATCGGCCTTCTGCCAGAAGCTGCGATGCGCCTCGTCTCCCCATCGATGCGCCATCGGCGGCGCCGTCACCGAGGCGGTCGCCGGACGCAGCTCGGATTCGAAGGCGAAAGGATCGGCCTTGAGCGGCAGCCTGACACCGTCGGGGCCGATGATCTCGAACTTGTAAGGCTGGCTGGCGCCGAGATCGGGAATGAACAGCTCCCAGATGCCGGTGTCCTTGCGGTCGCGCATGGTATGCCGGCGACCGTCCCAGTCGTTGAAGGCGCCGACCACCGAGACACGCCGAGCATTGGGCGCCCAGACGGCGAAGTGGACGCCGGTGGCGCCCTCATGCTCGATGATATGGGCGCCGAGCTTGTCGAAGAGCCTTAAGTGCGAGCCCTCGGCCATGTAGTAGTCGTCCATCGGCCCCAGCACCGGGCCGAAGGAGTAAGGGTCGGTCAGCCACCAGTCGCCGCCGGCATTTTTCGCGTGATAGCGCAGCGGCTGGCGCTTGCGGATCGAAAGCCTGCCCTCGAAGAAGCCGGCATCGTTGCTGCGGGTAAGTTCCCCGACCTCCTTGCCGGTCAGCGTGTAGGCGGTGACGAACTCGGCATTGGGCACGAAGCAGCGGGCGACGAAGCCTTTGCCGGCTTCATGCACGCCCAGGACCGCGAAGGGATCGCCATGCGTTCCGGCGACAATCGCCGCGACATCGCCGGCTGGCGCCAGTCCGTCCGGCCCGCTCGTCGCAGCGGTCGCGCGCGGCTTCCTCATCAGGCGGTCGCCCTCCCTGGGCACCTTTGTTTTGGCGCATGCCTTGGTCCAGCATGCACCGTTCTTTGTCTTGGTGCATGCCGCCCAAAACCGCTACGCACTTTTGGGCGGCATGCACCAATCTTTGTTTTTGGTGCATGCCGTAATCCCAAAACCGCTACGCACTTTTGGGCGGCATGCACCGGAGCCACATCGTTCGTGACCTCATGCAATCACATCAGACAGGCACGTTCCAGATTTCTTTCGCGTATTGGCGGATGGTGCGATCGGACGAGAACCAGCCGACGCGGGCGACGTTGCGGATGGCGCGCGCGTACCAGTCGGGACTGTTGCGCCACACGACGTCGACCTCGCGCTGGCAGGCGGCGTAGGAGTCGAAATCGGCCGCCACCATGAACCAGTCGCCCTGATAGAGGCCGTTCATGAGGTCGCGGTAGCGGTTGGGATCGTCAGGCGAGAAGACGCCGGACGAGATAGCCGACACCGCCTGCGACAATTCCGGCGAGGACTCGATCACGCCGCGCGGGTTGTAGCCGTTGTTGCGCCGCTCGGCGACCTCGGCCGTGGTGAGGCCGAAGATGAAGATGTTGTCGTCGCCGACGCGCTCCTTGATCTCGACATTGGCGCCGTCGAGCGTACCGATTGTCAGGGCGCCATTGAGGGCGAACTTCATGTTGCCGGTGCCGGAAGCCTCCATGCCTGCGGTCGAGATCTGTTCGGAGAGATCGGCGGCGGGCATCAGCACCTCGGCCAGGCTGACATTGTAGTTCGGCACGAACACGACCTTCAGCAGGCCGCGCACCGACGGATCGCCATTGATGACCCTGGCGACGTCGTTGGCCAGTTTGATGATGAGCTTGGCGTTGTGGTAGCTGGGCGCCGCCTTGCCGCCGAAGAATTTCACCCGCGGCATCCAGTCCCGCTCGGGATGCGAGCGGATCTGGTCGTAGAGCGCGATCGCCTCCAGGATGTTGAGCAGCTGGCGCTTGTACTCGTGGATGCGCTTGACCTGGATGTCGAACAGCGCCGAGGGGTCGAGCCTGATGCCGAGCCGGTCGGCGACGAGGTTGGCGAGCCTCGCCTTGTTCTGCCGCTTCACGGCGGCGAATTTCTCGCGGAAGGCGGCGTCGTCGGCGAGAGGATCGAGACCCTTGATCGCCTCGATGTCGTCCATGAAGCGGTCGCCGATCGCCTCGCGCGCGAGCGCGGTGAGGCCGGGATTGCACTGGATCAGCCAGCGCCTGGGCGTGATGCCGTTGGTCTTGTTGTTGATGCGGTCGGGATAGAGCCTGTGGAGATCGGCGAACACCGTCTCCTTCATCAGCTCGGTGTGCAGCGCCGAGACGCCGTTGATGGAATGCGAGCCGACGAAGGCGAGATTGCCCATGCGCACGCGGCGGTCGCCATTTTCCTGGATCAGCGAGATCTTGGCGATCTGCTCGCCCGAGAATTTTCCGGTGGCCCGCGCCTCGAGCAGCACCTGGGCATTGATGGCGTAGACGATCTGCATGTGGCGCGGCAGCAGGCGCTCGAACAGCGGCACCGGCCAGCTTTCCAGCGCCTCCGGCAGCAGCGTGTGATTGGTGTAGGCGAAGGTGCGCTTGGTGGTGTTCCAGGCGAGGTCGAAATCCATGCCATGGACGTCCATCAACAGCCGCATCAGCTCCGCTACGGCGACCGCGGGATGGGTGTCGTTCAGGTGGATCGCGGCCTTGTCGGGCAGCGACTTCAGGTCGCCATACTGACTGAGATGGCGCTGGACGATGTCCTGCAGCGAGGCGGTCGAGAAGAAATATTCCTGCCTCAGCCTGAGCTCCTGCCCGGCCATATGGGAGTCGGCGGGATAGAGCACGCGCGACAGCGCGTCGGCCTTGTTGCTCTCGGCAAGCGCACCAATGTGGTCGCCGGCATTGAACTTGTCGAGCAGGATCGGGTCGATCGGCATGCCGGACCAGAGCCGCAGCGTGTTGACGCGCTTGGCGCGCCAGCCGGCGACCGGCGTGTCGTAGGCGACGGCCAGCACATGCTCGGTCGGCTTCCAGACATGGCGCTCGAGCCGGCCGGCCTTGGAGGTGATCGATTCCACCGAGCCGCCGAAGCCGACCTCGAAGGAACGTTCGCGCCGTTCGAACTCCCACGGATTGCCGTGGTCGAGCCAGGTCTCGGGCAGCTCCACCTGCCAGCCATCATGGATCTCCTGGCGGAACATGCCGTTGGCGTAGCGTATGCCGTAGCCATGGGCGGGAATGTCGACCGTCGCCATGCTTTCCATGAAGCAGGCGGCGAGCCGGCCGAGGCCGCCATTGCCGAGCGCTGCGTCCGGCTCGAGGGTAGCGATGAGATCGAGGTCGACGCCCAGCGAGGCCAGCGCCTCGCGCATGTTTTCCATCAGGCCGAGATTGGAGAAGGCGTCGCGCATCAGGCGCCCGATCAGGAACTCGAGCGAGAGATAATAGACGCGCTTTTCCTGCTGGTCGTAGGCCTCCTTGGTCGCCTGCATCCAGTTGTCGACCACCCGGTCGCGCACGACCTTGATCGAGGCGGTCAGCCAGTCATAGGGCGTGGCGACGGTGGGGTCTTTGCCGACCCTGTATTTGAGGGACAGCAAGACTTCCTCGGCGAGCGTCTTGGGATCGGGAGTGTCGAGAGCGGGGGCTTCGATCGTCATGGCGGATGTCATATCGCCTCTCGTTCGGTTGGCCTGATCATAGCGGCTTTCACCGTTTCTCCTACCCCACTTTACCGCGCTGCAGCATATGTTAAATCGATTTACGCCACGATGTCCATCCGGCGCTCCTGCGGCAATTACCGAAGTGAGTGGAGGTCAGGCCGCCAGCGCGTCCTCCGGCGGCTTCTTGGCGCCGGTCATCAGCGCGACGGCGTCCGACATGGAAATCTGCTTCGGATCGACGACGCAGAGGCGGCGGCCGAGGCGGTGGATGTGGATGCGGTCCGCCACCTCGAAGACATGCGGCATGTTGTGCGAGATGAGCACGATCGGCAGGCCGCGCTTCTTGACGTCGAGGATCAGCTCCAGCACGCGGCGGCTTTCCTTGACGCCGAGTGCCGCGGTCGGCTCGTCCATGATCACCACCTTCGAGCCGAAAGCGGCGGCGCGCGCCACCGCGACGCCCTGGCGCTGGCCGCCCGAGAGCGTTTCCACCGCCTGGCTGATGTTCTGGATGGTCATCAGGCCGAGTTCGGTGAGCTTGTCGCGGGCGCGCTTTTCCATCGCCGGACGGTCGAGCATGCGCAACCAGCGGCCCAGCGGCCCGGGCTTGCGGATCTCGCGGCCGAGGAACATGTTGTCGGCGATCGACAGCGCCGGCGACAATGCGAGGTTCTGGTAGACTGTCTCGATGCCTGCTTCGCGGGCTTCGATGGGCGATTTGAAGTGGACGTGCTTACCGTCCAGCTCGATCACCCCCTCGTCGGGGTGCACGGCGCCGGAGATCGCCTTGATCAGCGTCGACTTGCCGGCGCCGTTGTCGCCGATCACCGCCAGGATTTCGCCCGGATAGAGATCGAAGTCGCAGTTGTTGAGCGCGGTCACGCGGCCATAGCGCTTGGTGAGGCCGCGCGCGGTGAGGACAGCCTGCTGGGTCATGGTTACACCGAAACCTTTCTGATCCACTGGTCGATCGCCACGGCGCCGATGATCAGGACGCCGGTGAGCAGCACTTTCCACTGCGGGTCGGCGCCCAGCATGTTGAGGCCCATCGAAACGACGCCGACGATCATGGCGCCGAACAGCGTGCCGAGGATCGAGCCGCGGCCGCCAAAAAGCGAGATGCCGCCGATCACCGTCGCGGTGATCGCCTGCAGATTGTAGTCGGTGACGGCGGCCGACGGCGAAATCGAGCCGTTGCGGCCGATCGAGACCCAGGCGGCGAATGCGGCAATCAAGCCGGCGAGCGTGTAGACGGCTATCAGCACCGACTTGGTCTGGATGCCGGAGAGTTTCGCCGCTTCGGGATCGTCGCCGACGGCATAAACATGGCGGCCCCAGGCGGTGTGATTGAGCACGTACCAAAGTACCGCCACCAGCACGACGGTGGCAATGACACCGGCCGTCAGCACCGCAGAGCCGACCCTGAAGCTCATAGCGAACAGGTGTAGCAGCGGTGCTTGGGCGTCGACATCGGCATCGCGGATCGTCTCGTTGGCCGAATAGATGAAATTCGTAGCCATGACGATGTTCCAGGTGCCGAGCGTCACGATGAAGGGCGGCAGCTTCATGTAAGCGACCAGAAGACCGTTGAGCAGGCCGCAGGCGCCGCCGGCGGCGAGCCCTACGATCACCGCGAGAAGCGTCGGCATACCGTAGGTGATGGCGCAGTTGCCCATGATCACGGCCGAAATCACCATGATCACGCCGATCGAGAGATCGATGCCGGCGGTCAGGATGACCAGCGTCTGGGCGGCGCCCAGAATACCGACAATGGCAATCTGCTGCAGGATCAGCGTCAGCGTATAGGACGAGAAGAAGCGTCCGCCGATGGCAATGCCGAAAATGATGATCGACAACATCAGCACGATCAGCGGCACCGCCGCCGGCGTGGAATGCAGGAAATGCTGCGCGCGCTTGACGAAAGACTTGCCGTGCTCCTCGAAGGCGGCGACGCTGGTGTCGCTGCTCGAGAGCACCTTCTCGTATTCCTGCATCTGAGACATATATCCTCCCGTCTCACGGAGCTTGGTCATGGCTCCATGCTGCGTTTACGCATTCCGGTCTGTTGCCGGGATTATCAGCGCTTACGAAAATGTATCGTCCACCCGATGCGGCCGGGGATCAAGCCCCAGCCGCAAGGTTTTACGCGCTGTCAGGCAGGCATCAGCCCCAGCACTTGGCCAGGCCTTCCTTGGTGTCGATGGACTTCACGCCGTTCGCCGGCTTGTCGGTCACGAGATTGACGCCGGTGTCGAAGAAGTTCTTGCCTTCGGTCGGCTTCGGCTTGGTGCCGTCCTTGGCATAGGCGGCGATCGCCTCGATGCCGAGCGCCGCCATCTGCAGCGGATACTGCTGTGAGGTCGCGCCGATCACGCCTTCGGTAACCGACTTCACGCCCGGGCAGCCGCCGTCGACGGAGACGATCAGGACCTGCTTTTCGAGGCCGACGGCCTTGAGAGCCTGGTAGGCGCCGACGGCAGCGGGCTCGTTGATGGTGTGGATGACGTTGATGGTGTTGTCCTTCTGCAGGAGGTTCTCCATCGCCTTGCGGCCGCCTTCCTCGTTGCCGTTGGTGACGTCATGGCCGACGATGCGCGGATCGTCTTCGTCGCCGATCTTGTTCGGGTCCTTCACGTCGATGCCGTAGCCTTCCATGAAGCCCTGGTCGCGCAGCACGTCGACGGTCGGCTGCGAGGGGGTCAGGTCGAGGAAGCCGATCTTGGCGTCCTTGGCCTTGTCGCCGAGCGTGGCGGCGGCCCAGGCGCCGATCAGCTTGCCGGCTTCGAGATTGTCGGTGGCGAAGGTCGCGTCCGCAGCGTCGATCGGATCGAGCGGCGTGTCGAGCGCGATCACCAGCAGGCCGGCGTCACGCGCCTTCTTCACCGTCGGCACGATGCCCTTGGTGTCGGAAGCGGTGATCAGGATGCCCTTGGCGCCGTCGGCGATGCAGCTTTCGATCGCCGCGACCTGGCTTTCGCTATCGCCATCGATCTTGCCGGCATAGGTCTTGAGGTCGACGCCGAGCTCCTTGGCCTTGGCGGTCGCGCCCTCCTTCATCTTGACGAAGAAGGGATTGGTGTCTGTCTTGGTGATCAGGCAGGCGCCGACGCCGGCGGCCGACGCGGACGAGGCGAATGCGAGCAGGCCCAGCCCGGCCGCCGCGAACACCGTGGACTTCAGCAGCGATTTCTTGGTCACGATTTCCTCCCAATGGAACCATTCCGGACGCCGGCCAACCCGGCGCCTCAAGTGCATCCAACCATTCTCCCAGCGTGGACGCCACCTCAAAAGACACCAGTCCGAGACATCTGTCAATAATTAAATCACTCTTATTTATTATTGACAGACTTGCGCCGTTCACTCATTCTGAACGAAAAGCAGTGTGGGGAAACCGACGGGAGGAACAGGGTGGAGACCGGCATTGCGAGGCACGGTTCGCCCGAGGCTCGGGAAAGCAGGCTGCATCGTGGCACAAACCAGAGCGGCATGCGCGACCACAATGAGCGGCTCGTGCTGTCCTTGGTGCGCCAGCACGGCAGCCTGGCCAAATCCGATATCGCGCGCATGACCGGGCTGTCGGCCCAGACGGTGTCCGTCATCATGCGCGAGCTGGAGGAAGACAAGCTGCTCGTGCGCCAGGCGCCGCTGCGCGGCAAGATCGGCCAGCCGTCGATCCCGATGGCGCTCAACCCGGAGGGCGCCTTCTTCATCGGCCTCAAGATCGGCCGCCGCAGCGCCGAGCTGGTGCTGATCGACTTCCTCGGCAATGTGCGCGCGATGCTGCAGAATTCCTATCGCTATCCGGCGCCGCGCGAGACAGTGGAGTTCGTCAGCGCTGGCATCACGAAGATGCGCAGCGAGCTGACGCCGGCGCAGGACAAGCGCATTGCCGGCCTCGGCATCGCCATGCCGTTCGAACTGTGGAGCTGGGCCGACACGGCCGGCGCGCCGCGCGAGATCATGGACGAATGGCGCCATCGCGACATCCGCGCCGACATCCAGGCGCAGTGCGATTTTCCGGTCTACCTGCAGAACGACGCCACCTCCGCCTGCGGCGCCGAGCTCGTCTTCGGCCAGGCGGGCGCGGCGCGCGACTTCGTCTATTTCTACATCGGCGCCTTTGCCGGCGGCGGCATCGTGCTCAACGGCCGCCTGTTCGGCGGGCCGACCGGCAACGCCGGCGCGCTGGGTTCGATGCCGGTGCCCGGGCCGGACGGCAAGCCGACGCAGCTCATCGACGTCGCCTCGATCGCGATTCTCGAAAGGGCGCTCAGCGCGAAAGGCATCGACGGCTCCTATCTTTGGACCTCGCCGCAGGAATGGGGCGAGATCGGCGCCGAGCTCGACGACTGGATTGCCAGTGCTGCGCAGGCGCTGGCCTATGCGATCGTCGCCGCCTCATCCGTCATCGACTTCGAAGCGGCGGTGATCGACGGCTGGATGCCGCTCGAGGTGCGGCGGCGGCTTGTCGATGCGGTCACGGACGCCATCGTCGGCATCGACGCCGAGGGGCTGAAGCTGCCTATCGTGCGCGAGGGAACAGTGGGCATCCATGCGCGGGCGCTGGGCGGCGCGAGCTTGCCGCTGTCGGAGCGGTTCCTGATCGGACCGACCACGATTTCCAGGGGCACCTGACCATGCTGATCGGCATCCCGCCGCTGCTCGGCCCGCAGCTTCTGGCGACGCTCAGGGCCATGGGCCATGGTGACGAGATCGCCATCGTCGATGGCAATTATCCGGCCGAGGAACAAGCGCGCAGGCTGATCCGGGCCGACGGCCACCCTATCATTGCGGTGCTCGACGCCGTTTTGAGCGTGCTGCCGGTGGACGAGGCGGTGCCCGAGGCTTTGTTCCGCGCCTCGGTCAAAGGCGATCCGGCGCTCGCCGATCCCGTGCATCACGAGATGGAAGCGGTCTGCGCCAAACGCGCGCCGGGCCACAAGGTGATTGCGCTGGCCGGGGCCGACTTCTATGCACGCGTCAAGGCCGCGCACGCGATCGTGGCGACCAGCGAACCCAGGCTTTATGCCAATATCATCATCCGCAAGGGCGTGATTCATCCGCCGGAGACCAAGACACAATGATCCTCTGCTGTGGCGAAGCCCTGATCGACATGCTGCCGCGCACGACCACGGAAGGCGAAGCGGCCTTCGCGCCTTATGTCGGCGGCGCGGTGTTCAACACGGCGATCGCACTCGGCCGGCTGGGCGCTCCGGCGGGCTTCTTCTCCGGCCTTTCCTCCGACCTGTTCGGCGGTCAGCTCCGCGAGGCGCTGGGGGCTAGCAAGGTGAGCTCGACCTATGCGCACACCTCGCCAAAGCCCACGACGCTCGCCTTCGTGCGGCTCACCAACGGTCAGGCGACTTACACCTTCTACGACGAGAACACCGCCGGGCGCATGCTCGCCGTCGAGCATCTGCCGAAGCTCGGCGCCGAGATCGAGGCCATGCTGTTCGGCGCCATCAGCCTGATCTCGGAGCCCGCGGGATCCGCCTATGAGGAGTTCATGCGGCGCGAGCACGGGAGCCGGGTTATGATGCTCGACCCCAACATCCGGCCGAACTTCATCCCGGACAAGGCCAAGCATCTGAGGCGCATCCGCGAGATGATGGCGATGGCTGACATCGTCAAACTGTCGGACGAGGACCTCACTTGGTTCGACGAGGCGGGCTCGCACGAGGACGTGGTGCGCAACTGGCTGGACCGCGGCCCCAGGCTGATCGTCGTCACCCATGGCAGTGAAGGCGCCGTCGGCTACAGCAAGGAGCACAAGGTCACGGTTGTGCCGCAGAAGGTGAAGGTGGTCGACACGGTCGGCGCAGGCGACACCTTCAATGCCGGCATCCTTGCCTCGCTGCACGAGCAGGGCCTGCTCACCAAGGCGGCGATCGGCGGCCTCTCGCAAAACGCGATCCGCAAGGCGCTGGAGCTTGGCGCCAAGGCGGCCGCGGTGACCGTGTCGCGGGCCGGCGCCAACCCGCCCTGGCGGCACGAAATCGCCTGATCGGCTGTCCGGGCCGTCCGGCGACCTCCGCCCGACCGATCACTTTATGTTTCCGAAGACCGGAACAGCGCGATAAAAGGCACCGGGAATGCGCCCGGAAGCCCGGATTTCCGGCTTCCTCGGGCAATACGCCGGCAAAAGACGGTAACAGGCTGCGACACTTGCGCAATTCGCTTCGGCCGTGGCCGGCTTTTTCAGCCGTGCCAAGTCTGGTACCAGCGGGCCGGTTTACTGGCAGTATCTGAGGCCGACATGCAGTTCATCGATCTTGGCGCGCAGCGCGAACGAATCCGCGACCGGCTGAAGGCCGCGATCGACAAGGTGGTCGAAGACGGCCGCTACATTCTCGGGCCCCAGGTCACCGAATTCGAGAACAAGCTCGCGGCTTACGTCGGCGTCAAGCATGTCGTGGCCTGCGCCAACGGCACCGATGCGCTGCTTCTGCCGCTGTTTGCCGCCGGCATCGGTCCGGGCGATGCCGTGTTCGTGCCGAGCTTCACCTTTGCCGCGACGGCCGAAGTCGTGGCGCTCGCCAAGGCCGAACCGGTCTTCGTCGACGTCGATCCCGACACCTACAATATCGATATCGCCAGCCTCGAGGCGGCGATCGACATGATCAAGAAGGAAGGAAGGCTGAAGCCGAAGGCGATCATCCCGGTCGACCTGTTCGGGCTTGCCGCCGACTACGAGGCGATCATGGCGATCGCCAAACGCGAGAACCTGCTGGTGATCGAGGATGCCGCCCAGTCGATGGGCGGCTCGGCCGACGGCACGATGTGCGGCGCCTTCGGCCATGTCGGCTCGACCAGCTTCTATCCCGCCAAGCCGCTCGGCTGCTACGGCGACGGCGGCGCGATGTTCACCAATGACGCCGCACTGGCCGACAAGCTCAGATCCTTCGCCTTCCACGGCAAGGGCGAGACCCAGTACGACAACATCCGCGTCGGCATCAATTCGCGCCTCGACACGCTGCAGGCGGCGATCCTGATCGAGAAGCTCGCCATCCTCGAGGAGGAGATGGTGGCGCGCCAGGCCGTCGCAGATCGCTATGCAAAGGGCCTCGGCGACGTCGTGAAAGCGTCGCGCAACCTCGGCCACGGCCGCTCGGCCTGGGCGCAGTACGCCATCGAGACGCCGAAGCGCGACGGGCTGAAGGCCCATCTCGGCGAGAAGGGCATCCCGTCGGTCATCTATTATGTGAAGCCGCTGCACGAGCAGGTCGCCTATCGCGACTATCCGCGCACGCCGACCGGCCTTGCCGTTTCGGAAAAGCTGCCGAAGCAGATCCTTTGCCTGCCCATGCACGCGTATCTCAGCGAAGCCGACCAGGACCGGATCATCGAGTCGATCCGCAACTATATCGGCTCGAACTCGGCGCATGTGGCGGCCGCGTAGGCTGAAAGGTCGGCGCCAAGCACCCCTCTCTGTCCTGCCGGACGTCTCCCCCTCAAGGGGGGAGATTGGCAGCTTCGGCGATCCGCTCGCTTTTCACCGTTGAAGGCTGGCGAAAGTCGGCGTGACATCCGATCTTGCCCCTCGAGGGGAGATGTCCGGCAGCCCAAGGGGGGCGCTGTCCCGCCAGCATGTCGAGGTTTTTCTAAGCCGCGACGCTGACTACGCGCTCGCGCTCTTGCCCGTCGCAATGAAATGCGGGTTGGCGAAATCCGTGTCGCTCGCCTGGTTGCGCTTGCCATAAACCAGCGGCTGGCCGTCAAGCGTGCGGGTCATGCCGCCGGCGGCGCGCAGCACCGCATCGCCGGCCGCCGTGTCCCATTCCATGGTGCGGCCGAAGCGCGGATAGACATCGGCCTCGGCGGCCGCGAGCAGGCAGAATTTCAGCGAAGAGCCGATCGAGACGATCTCGGCGGCGCCGAGATCGCGGATGAAGGCGTCGGTTTCCGGCGTGTTGTGCGAGCGGCTGGCGACGACGGCGAGCGGCGTGCTGCCTTCGCGCACGGCAATCGGCCGGCGGCCGACGATGCGGTAGTCGCCATCGACCTCGATCGCTTCCGCTTTGCCCGGCCGGCCGGAGAAGAAACGTCCGGTGCAGGGCGCGAAGACGACGCCGACTTCCGGCACGCCGTGGCGCACCAGCGCGATATTGACGGTGAAATCGGTGCGGCGATTGACGAATTCCTTGGTGCCGTCGAGCGGATCGATGAGGAAGAAGGCGCTGTCGAGATCGGGCGTGGCGATGCCCGCGGCAACCTCTTCCTCGGCCACGCAAGGAATGTCGGGAAAGGCGCCGCGCAAGCCGGCCAGGATGATCCTCTCGCTTTCGCGATCGGCTTCCGTCACCGGCGAGGAGTCGGCCTTGCTGTCGACGGCGCAGCCTTCGTGGAAGACGCGCATCACCTCGCGGCCGGCATCGAGCGCCAGGCGCTCGAAGACGCCCAGCATCGCTTCGTCGTCAGATACCGCCGCCATTGTCATACTGCTCTTCGGCAATGTCGCGCTCGGTCAGCCAGTGTTCAAGGGCTTCCGCCATCTCCTGCGGGCTCCTGCCGAGAGTCTCGAGGTGGATTTCGGGATTCTCCGGCGCCTCATAGGGAGAATCGACGCCGGTGAAATTCTTGATCTCGCCGCTCAATGCGCGCGCGTAAAGGCCCTTCGGATCGCGGCGGGCGCATTCCTCGAACGGCGTGTCGACAAACACCTCGACGAATTCACCCTCGCCCATCAGCTCGCGCGCCATGCGCCGCTCGGCGCTGAAGGGCGAGATGAAGGAGACGATGACGATCAGGCCGGCATCGGCCATCAGCTTGGCCACTTCGGCGACGCGGCGGATGTTTTCGACGCGATCGGCGTCGGTGAAGCCGAGATCGCGATTGAGACCGTGACGGACGTTGTCGCCGTCGAGGATGTAGGTGTGGCGGCCGGACGCGAACAGCTTCCTCTCGAAGAGATTTGCGATGGTCGACTTGCCCGAACCGGACAGGCCGGTGAACCAGAACACCGCCGGGCGCTGGTTCTTCAGGTCGGAGCGGCCGCGCTTGCCGACATCGAGCGATTGCCAGTGGATGTTCTCGGCACGGCGCAGCGAATGCAGGATCATGCCGGCGCCGACCGTGGCATTGCTGATGCGGTCGATCAGGATGAAGGCGCCGGTCGTGCGGTTCTCGGCGAAGGGATCGAAGGCGATTGGCGCCCGGGTCGACAGGTTGCAGACGCCGACCTCGTTGAGGTCGAGGGACTTCGCCGCCTCATGCGCGAAGTCATTGACGTTGACGCGGTATTTCAGGTCCGTGACGGTCGCGCTCACCTGGTCGGTTTCGGTGCGCAGGATATAGGAGCGGCCGGGCAGCAGGGCCTGCTCGTCGAACCAGACGATGTTGGCGGTAAACTGGTCCGCGACCTGCGGACGCGCGGCCGGCGACACCAGCATGTTGCCGCGCGACACCTCGACCTCGTCCTCCAGGACGAGCGTGATGGCCTGGCCGGCCACAGCCTGCTCGAGATCGCCACCATGCGCGACGATGCGCTTGACCCGGGAGGCCCTGCCCGACTTGGCAACCACGACCTCGTCGCCTTGCGAGACCGTGCCCGAGGCGATGGTGCCGGCAAAGCCGCGAAAATCGAGGTTTGGACGGTTCACATACTGGACGGGGAAGCGGAACGGTAATTCGACGACCGCCTCGTCGACGGACACGGTTTCCAGATGCTCGATCAGCGACGGCCCGGAATACCAGGGCGTACGTTCCGACCGGTTGGTGATGTTGTCGCCGAAGCGCGCCGACATCGGGATCGGAACGACGCTCGCGAAGCCCAGCCCTTTCGCGAAGTCGCTGTAGTCCGCCACGATGCTGTCGAAGACGGTCTTGTCGAAACCGACGAGGTCGATCTTGTTGACGGCAAGCACGATGTGGCGGATGCCGAGCAGCGAGGCGATGATGGAATGGCGCCGGGTCTGGCGCAGCACGCCCTGACGCGCATCGATCAGCACGATGGCGAGATCGGCCGTCGATGCGCCCGTCGCCATGTTGCGCGTGTATTGCTCGTGGCCGGGCGTGTCGGCGACGATGAACTTGCGCTTCGGCGTGGCGAAGAAGCGGTAGGCGACGTCGATGGTGATGCCCTGCTCGCGCTCGGCCTCCAGCCCGTCGACGAGCAGCGCGAAGTCGATGTCGTCGCCGGTGGTGCCGTGCTTGCGGGAGTCGTTCTCCAACGCGGCGAGCTGGTCCTCGAAAATCTGCTTGGTGTCGGAAAGCAGCCTGCCGATCAGCGTCGACTTGCCGTCGTCGACCGAGCCGCAGGTGAGGAAGCGCAGCAGCGACTTCTTCTCCTGCGCAGCCATATAGTCGCGGATCGAGTCGGTCGGGGCCAGGCTCTTGGCCATGATGTGGCGCATGCTCAGAAATACCCCTCGCGCTTCTTCTTTTCCATGGAACCTGCCTCGTCGCGGTCGATGAGGCGGCCCTGGCGTTCGGAGGTGCGGGCAGTCAGCATCTCGCCGACGATGGCTTCCAGCGTGTCGGCATCCGATTCGATTGCGCCCGTCAGCGGATAGCAGCCCAGAGTGCGGAAGCGCACGAGACGGTTCTCGACAGTCTCGCCGGGGCGAAGCTGCATGCGATCATCGTCCTTCATGATCAGCATGCCGTCGCGTTCGACAATCGGCCGCTCCTTGGCGAAATAGAGCGGCACGATCGGGATATTCTCCTGCAAAATATATTGCCAGATGTCGAGCTCGGTCCAGTTGGACAGCGGAAAGACGCGGATCGATTCACCCGGCGCGATGCGGGTGTTGAAGATCTTCCACATTTCCGGCCGCTGGTTCTTCGGATCCCAGGCGTGCTGCGCGTTGCGGAAGGAAAAGATGCGCTCCTTGGCGCGCGACTTCTCCTCGTCGCGGCGGGCGCCTCCGAAGGCCGCGTCGAAGGCGTATTTGTCGAGCGCCTGGCGCAGCGCCACGGTCTTCATCACATGGGTATGGGTGTTCGAACCGTGATTGAAGGGGTTGATGCCATCGCGCACGCCGTCTTCATTGACATGGACGAGCAGGTCGAAGCCGAGCTTCTGCGCCATCTGATCGCGGAAGGCGATCATCTCGCGGAACTTCCAGGTCGTGTCGACATGCAGGAAGGGAAACGGCGGCTTGGCGGGATAGAAGGCCTTCATCGCCAGGTGCATCAGCACGGAGGAATCCTTACCGACCGAATAGAGCATCACCGGCTTGGAGAAAGAGGCCGCGACCTCACGGAAGATGTGGATGGATTCGGCTTCGAGCCGCTGGAGGTGGGTAAGCGCGATATTCATAAACTATTGAGCGTTCTTTCGTGCCGGCCAGGCCTTGCAGCAGGCGATTGGCGCCGTTTCCTAAAACAGCCGTCAAGCCCTGGACACTTCTCGCGGGCGTTCTAGCAGATCGCCATCGCCACTAACAATGCAAGACCCGCGCCGGGCACAGCGGTTTGGGAATGAATTTTCCAAGTGAGCCTGATAAGTCGGAAAATTCTCCCAGGCAAGCTGAGCAATTGAAAGGGGCCGAACAACCTGTTTGCTTCGATCGGCTAGATTGACTTCCAGGAGCTTTCGTCCAGACCGCCAATTTTTGGCTGGACATCCTTCGGTCGCCCTATCGGAGATCGGAGCCAACCGCTATACCGGCGCGGGAACGGGGCGAGGCGCAGTAGAACGGGACCGGTCGAGGGCAATTGTTCGACAGCTCGGCGGGTCTGCGCACAACCTGGAAGATTGCGAAGCAAGGCATTGAACCCGTTTACATCGTTCCGGCGCCACTTCACGCCGACACAGATCAACATCTATTTCTCGATCGTCTGCTTCTTCTCGCCGCCGGTGCTGGGATCGCTGGTCAGCTTCGTCTTCAATGGCGGCGCGCTCTGGTCCGTGTTTCTGCTCGCTTTCGGACGGCGGCAGTTCAATATCGACCGGGCCATGCTCGCCGTGACGGTGGCGATCTGTGCTTATTGCGCAGCGATTGTGCTTGCTTCGGCCGTCAACGGTGCGCTCGGGGCGGATCTGAAATATTTCCTGCCGCTGATCACCTTGCTGTTTTTCCCGATCTCCTATTCGACCTGGAGCATCACCGACAAGGTCACCCTTGCGCGCATCGCCGTGCTTGCAAGCGCCGCGGCCTGCTGCGGCGCGCTGGCGATCGCCGTCGTCCAGTATCGCTGGCTCGGCACCAGGGCCGAGGGCGGCGCCGGAAATGCGATCGTGTTCGCGACGGTCACCTGCCTTGCCGTCATGATGTGCCTTGCCGGGGCGCTCTCGGGGATCGTGAAGGGCTGGAAGCTGCTGGCCGCCGCGGCGCTCGCAGGAACGATTGCCATCCTTCTTTCCGGGTCGCGCATCATCTGGCTTGCCCTGCCGATCGCCACCATCGCCGTCGTCCTGATCAACCGCCGCAGGTTCGTTAGCGCCAATCCGATGCGTCTGGCGCTGATCGCTGCCGCGGCCTGCCTGGTGATCGCGGCTATCGGCTTGCCCGTCATCATGGACCGCGCCGATTTCCTGTTCAGCGACTGGAATGCGCTCACCACCAACGGCGACCACTCGACGGCGCTCGGCCTGCGCGTGGCAATGTGGGAGATCGGGGTCGGCGCATTTCGCGAAATGCCGATTTTCGGCCATGGCATCTCGGCCAGCCGCGCGCTGATGAAACAGGGTTTTCACGATCAATTCGGCATGGACGCAGGCTATAACCACTACCACAACGGCTTTCTGACCGCGGCGGTGCAGGCCGGTTTGTTGGGGGCGTCGGCCCTGGCGGCGATCTTCGTCGTTGCGGCCCGGAATGCGGCAAGGGTGCTGCGCCTCAGCGTCGACCCGGTGGAGCGGTTTGGCGCGACGATGATCGTTGTCACCGTTATTACCTATCTCGTCGGCGGGCTGACCGGCATCGTGGTCGGCCAGGACCTGCTCGATTCGACGCTGATGGTGTTCCTGGTTTCCGGAACCTATCTGGCGTGCGGACGAACGGTGCCGCCGACCGGCAAGAGCGCCGCCATTCCCGCAGCCGCCGACCGGTGATCATGAAGGTCCTGGTCACCGGCGCGACGGGCTTCATCGGGCAGCGGGTTGTCAGCCGATTGCAAGAGGCTGGATTCGAAGTACGGGTCGCTTCGCGCCGGCCGGAGAGGCTGCCGGCCGCAGACGGTGCCGTCTTGCTGCCCGGCGTCGATGCCCCAGATCAGGCTTTCCTGACCCTCATGCGCGATGTTGAGCATGTCGTTCACTGCGCGGCACTCAACAATGACCGTCGTGCCAGCGACGCCGACTACCAGGCCGTCAACGCGACGCTGACCGGGCGGCTGGCCAAGGCAGCGGCCGCAGGCGCCAGGGGGCGCTTCGTCTATCTTTCCTCGATCCGAGCAGTCGCCGGTCCCGGCTTCAGCGGCACGATCGACGAGGCGACGCGCCCTGCCCCGCAATGCGCCTACGGGCGCTCCAAACGCGAAGGCGAGATCAGGATGCTCGAGGCCTACGCCGGGCGTCCGGATGCCACAGCGCTGCGCCTGCCGCCCGTCTATGGCGAGGGCATGCGGGGCAACATGGCGTCACTGATGAGGCTTGCCGACGCCGCCTTGCCGCTGCCGGCCGGCGCGCTGGCGGGTGTGCGGTCGCTCGTCTCGTCCGAAACGGCGGCAGCCGCGGTGCTGCACCTTCTGAGCCATCCGGGACCGCTTCATCCGGTCTACGTCGCAGGCAACGCCGCCCCTCTGGCGATGTCCGAAATCATCGCCGCGTTCCGGCTGGGTTTCGGCCGCCCGCCGCGCCTTTTTCCGATGCCTGCGACCCCCCTCCGGCTGGCGGCAACGCTGCTCGGCAGGCAGGCGTCATGGCAAGCCTTGACCGCGACCCAGATCTGCGATCCGTCGCTGCTGGCATCCGAAGGCTGGGTGCCGGAAACCGATACGCTCGATCGGCTTCGCGAGCTCGCCCGTTATGCCGTTCGGGCCGGGTAGAGCGTAGCCAGCAGTATTCTGACATCGTGGCCGATCGAAGCGGCTTTCAGATAGGCAGCATCTGTCTCCGCGCAGAGCCTGGGGTCGGACATGTCGATGCCTCTGATCTGCGCCAGCCCGGTCATGCCGGGAAGCGCCGCCAGCACGCCGAGCCGCTGCCGGTGTCGGATCAGCTCCGTTTGCGTCGGCAGGCATGGACGGGGCCCGACAAGGCTCATCTCGCCCTTGAGCACGTTCCAGAGTTGCGGCAGTTCGTCGATCTTGGTCGCGCGCAGCACCTTGCCGACCGCAGTGACCGAGCCGGCAGGCGCCTCGTGGGTGGGCAAGGAGGGGGTGTCCCGATGCATCGTGCGCAGCTTGTGGCAGGCAAAGAGCGCACCCTCCCGCCCGACGCGCGGCTGCGAGAAGACGGCCACCCCGGGCGATGTCGTCCTGATCGCCAGCATGGCGACGAGCATAATCGGCGACGTCAGCGCCAGCATCACGGCCGCGATAGCCAGATCGAAAGCGCGTTTTGCCGTCACGGCTCAGATCCGCTGCCAAAGAAAGGCGAGGTAGAGCCCGAGCGTCCCCATCAGGGTCTGCCGGTAGACGCCGCTTTTGCCGAGCAGAAGGAAGCGCCTGAAAGCGCTGCCCTTGCGCGCCATGATGAACAGGCGAAGGCAAAGCGCTGCATCGGGTGTGACGAGGTCGCGGTTGACGGCAAGACCCCTGAGATTGCTGTCGGTCCAGGTGGCGAACTGGCCCTGGAACAAACGCCCGAGCCTTGAAAGCCTCGCCCTCCACGAGACGTTGGCGCCGACCAGGTTGGCCGCGTGCTGCCGGTACCTGACCAACGGTCGTGGCTCGTAATGGACCTTGCCGCCGGCGGCGGTGACGATGAGATAGGCCCACCAGTCATGGCTGACGAATTCGGTTCTTGCCGAGGCCTTCGCCAGAAGGTCGCGCGCCGCGCGGTTGAAGAGCATGGTGTTGCCGCCGGCGATGCTCTGTACCAGCGCGTTGCGGAAGGACGGCGGGCGGCGGAACAGCGGCGAATGGCCGGCCGGGACGCCGGTCTCGGAAATGGTGACGGTGCGCGAGCAGAACAGGAGCGGCGTTGCCATATCCTCTCCCTCCATCCAGCGAATGGCGCTCTCCAGCCGATCCGGCTCCCAGATATCGTCCTGGTCGCAAAAGGCGTAGTAGTCGGCATCGATGCGCGGATCGATGACCATCGAACGGAAATTGGCGGCGAAGCCCTTTTGCGGGCCCTCCACCACCGTAAGGGAACCCTTGTTCCAGCGGGACCGCCACGCCTCGACGATCGTGAGCGTGGCGTCCGTCGAACCGTCGTCGGAAACCCAGAGATCGACGTGAGGCCAGGATTGCGCGAGCAAGGATTCCAACTGCTCGCCGATATAGGCCGCGCCGTCCCTCGTGCCCATGAGAACGGCCACCCGCTGATCTTTTCCGGTCACGGTCTCAAAATCCGCAGGGCATTCAAACAGGCTTCAATAGCCAAATTGCGGGCGGGCGGCACAAGCCTAAGGCGCATAGCGCCCTTTGAGTTTTTGATTTTACGCATGTCTTTATCCCGAAACCGGTTTCCACTTTCGGGAGACATGCTTAACCGATCTGTCCGGCCGTTTTCGGCACCGCCCGCTCGAGCGCGCCGCCGGCGCTTTCCTCTGCCCGGTAGAGCCCGGCCAGGATGGCAAGCGCCGCGGGCTTGTCCTGATCGTGCATCGCGGCCACCAGCGCCGGCAGCGCGGCCTCGATCCTCGGCCACTCCACGACGTCGGTCCTGAGGCCGAAGATCTTGGCGGTGTCGAGCTTGACGACCTCCTCGTTCTCGCCATGCAGCGCTTCGTGCAGCTTCTCGCCGGGCCTGATGCCGGTGAAGCGGATCGGAATGTCGGTATAGGGGCTTTTGCCGGCCATGCGGATCATGGTTTCGGCGACCTCGAGGATCGGCACGGGCTTGCCCATGTCGAGCATGTAGATGGCGTAGTCGTCCCTGCCCTGGCGCTGCTCGGCATCGGCGGCCGACATGATGACGAGATCGACCGCCTCGGCCACCGTCATGAAATAGCGCGTCATGCGCCGGTCGGTGATGGTGACCGGCCCGCCGGCCTCGATCTGCGCCTGGAAGATGGTCGCCACCGAGCCGTTGGAGCCGAAGACATTGCCGAAACGCACGGCGATGAATTTGGTGCCGAGACGATGCAGGCTCGGGGCGCCGGCATGGTGGCCGTTCAGCCCGCCGGCATGGAAAGGCGACGGTGTGGCTTGGGTTTCATGCAGCGAGGAGACGATCTGCTCGGCCGCCCGCTTGGTGACGCCGAGCACCGAGCTCGGATCGACGGCCTTGTCGCTGGAAATCAGCAGGAACTGCGGCACCCCGCATTCGGCGGCGACCTCGGCGCAGGCGAGCGTGCCGAAGACGTTGGTCTCGATCGCCGCTTCCCAGTTTTCTTCCAGGAGCGGCACGTGCTTGAGCGCCGCGGCGTGAAAGATGATCGAGGGTTTGAACTCGCTGACGAGGCGCATCATGTGAGGCCGGTCGGTGACGTCGACGATGCGGCTGGCCAGCCGGTCGCGGTCTTTTTCCTCGATCAGCTGATCGAGCTGGAAAATGCCGAATTCGGAATTGTCGGCCACCAGCACCGCCTCGGCGCCGAGCTCCAACGAGCGCTTCACCAGGACACGGCCGATGGAGCCGGCGCCGCCGGTGACCAGCACGCGCTTGCCGCCGACGAAGGCGCCGATGCGCGCAGTGTCGGTGGCGACCGCCGAACGGCGCATGATGGTTTCCATCTCGACCGCATCGAGAACCAGCTTGCCGCCTCGCCCCAGTTCCGAAAGGCCGGAAAACTGGACGACGGCGATGCCGCTGTGGCGGGCGACGCGCACCAGTTCGGCATAGTCCTCTATCTCGCGCTCGACCCCCTTGCCGAAGATCAGGAGGTCGAGGTTTTCCGTGCCTTTGACATACTCTTCCAGCACCTCGACCAGGCGCGGCCTGAGCGCCACGACCGGAACGCCCTGGATCTGGGTGCCGAGCGGCGCGTCGCTCTCGGTCGCCATGATGCCGGCGATGGCATATTCGGCCGGCACGGCCGTGCGGGTGAAGCGGACGATCACGTCGGCCTCGCTCAGCCGACCGATGAACAGCGCCTGCTTGATCGGCGCGTCGCCGGGAGCGCGGCGCAGGATGCGCCAGGACGCGCCGTCACGCAGGAAGCGATAGTAAAGTCTGGGCGCCGAAATGATGGTGAAGGAGACCAGGAAGAAGACGATGAACTGGCGCTCGTTGAGGCCGGCGACCGGCTGGAAAAAGGAGCGGAAGGCAATCGAGGCCAAATAGAGGACGACCGTCAGGCTGCCGCAGCCCTTCAGGATGTTGAAGAAATCGGGCGTGGAGGCAAAGCGCCACACGGTGTTGTAGAGGCCGCAATAGCGAAACAGCAGATGGGCGGTGAGCACGATGAGCACCCAGCAAGCCAGCCCGCCGGAGGAGAACGCCTCGAAGGAAAGCCGCGACTGCGACAGGGTGAGGCTAAGCGCCACCGAGGCCAGGACCATGACGAGATCCTGGACCATGATGATGGCGCGCCGCATCTTCGGTCGGATGCCCGATACGGCTTCTACGTATGCGGTCATTGGGTAGTACTGAACTCCAGGCTCGGGAACATGACCACCAGAACGGCGTCGGATCGACCATCGTCGTCCGTCACCACTCCAGATTGCAAATCCCCAACCCCGTCACCCGATTATCGCATTAGCGCGGAGTTGGGGTGACCGCCAGAGGTTTTTTGGCGCGTGATGTCGTTAAAGACTGGAGTGGGGCGCCCGCGCGTCACCCGGCGGCCCTCCGATCGTGGAAATAATTGCCGAGAGCTTGTCCATCTTCCCCCAGAAGGCCATCGACTCATAGTCCGGATATGGATAATGGCCAAGGTTGAGTTCTATCTTCCAGCCATTTTCACGAATCCAAGTCTCGACCAGTCTACGAACCGAGATAGGCTTTCCCGAGCAGATGTTGATTGTGCCAATATCCTGTCCCAGAGTTGCAAGCGTGGTAAGAAACTCCGCAACGGTCGTTACCGGCAGATAATCGCGCAATTGCTCTCCGCCCGACATGTCGAAGACTTCTCTTCCTTCCATGACCGCTTGGCGCAATTGAGACAGAAGGGAGTTGGAGGACTGCCCGTCGCCATACAAGTAAAACAGCCTTGCCCAGACGAGATTGAAACTGTGTGTCCTGGAGAGGAATTGCAGCTGCTTGTGCAAAGCGTTTTTTGCAAACCCATAGCAATTGCCCGGCAAGCATACGAGATCCTCGCCGAGAGCTCCGGATTGCATGCCATACTCAAAGCAAGTGCCTGCTACGGCCAGCGTGGGCAACCCAGTTTTTACAAGTCGAGCAAGGAATGAATATTGCGCAGGGAGCTCTTTCTCAAAATGGTGCAGCGAATGATAGTTCGGCAGTCCGCCCCATGCGAGGTGGATAAGCACATCCGGCGAACCCAGGTCCGGCCAGTCCGGCTCGTCGCTAGCACCTATGGCGATCTCCCGGACGTCCGCCCCCATATGCAGGAACTGATCGGGCAAAACTGACGCGTTGCGCACGCAGACCGTTGTTTCATGGCCCCGCCGGCGCAGTTCGGCCAGGACATGGCGTCCAATGAAGCCCGTCGCGCCCGTCACCGCAACTCGCATCAGAATACCTTGAGTTCGGGTATGGACGTCACAAAGCTGGCGCCCCATTCGCGGGCGTATGCGAGTTGGGTGGCAATCTCTTCGGACAGGTTCCAAGGAAGAATAACAATATAGTCCGGCTTCTCGTCGCGGATCTTTTCCTCGCCGGCTATCGGAATTCGGCTTCCGGGCATGAACTTCCCCTGTTTGGCGGGATTGAGGTCCACCACAACGCTTATCAGATCCGGGCGCACACCGGCATAGTTGAGGAACGTGTTGCCCTTCGCCGCAGCGCCATAGGCAACCACCTTTTTACCCTCGTTGCGCGCCGCCAGCAAAAACGAAACGAGCGCATTCTTTGCCTCATCGGTTCTTCGCTGGAAGCCCGCATAGCCTTCACGGGACGAGAGGCCCGCCGATGCCTCGCGTTCCAGCATCGCTGCAACGGAAGCATTCTTCTCGCGTGATCCGGTGTCTTTCCTCTGCGCGAACACACGCAGACTGCCGCCGTGGGTCGGCAATTCTTCGACGTCGAAGACCGACAGACCGTTCGCCTCGAATATCTGGTTCACAGCGGTTAACGACAGATAAGAGAAATGCTCGTGATAGATCGTGTCGAACTGCACCAGATCGCGCAGATTGAGCAGGGAAGGAAATTCGAAGGTGGAAACGCCATCCGGCTTCAGAATGCTTGCAAAGCCCTTCACGAAATCATTGATGTCGGGCACATGGGCGAGCACGTTGTTCGCAGCCGTGAGGTCGGCGCCCCGGCCCTCGGCCATCAGTTTCTCGCCCAGCGCCTCACCGAAAAAGGACTGGACGATCTCGATCCCCTTTTCGCGGGCTGCCCTGGCGGTGCTTTCGGTCGGTTCGATGCCCAGGCACGGAATCCCGGCTGCCTTGAAATATTGCAGCAGATAGCCGTCGTTTGCCGCCACTTCTACCACGTGGCTCGTAGCATCGAGGCCGAACCGCTCGGTCATCGCCTCGCAATAGCGTTTGGAATGCCTGAGCCATGAGGCCGAAAAGCTGGAAAAATACGCATATTCATGGTCGAACAATTCGTCGAACCTGGCGAAATCCTCTGTCTGCACCAACCAACACCGGGTGCAGACGAGAACGCGAAGCGGAAACCATTTTTCAGGACCGCGCATCGCCTCCGCCGTCAGATATGCATTCGAGGGGGGCGCGCTGCCCAGGTCAACGAAGCTCTGCGTTACCGGAGCGCGGCAGTGTCTACAAATCATGTTTCCAGGCCTTCGAATGCACTTGTGATGAAAGGATGGGATTCGTCTCGAGTGGAACGCTCGGTGATGGCCATCGGCCATTCGATCCCGAACGCGGGATCGAGCATGTTGACGGCGCCCTCCGCCTCGGCGGAATAGGGGGCCGAGTGAAAATAGATCAACTCGCAATCACTGCAGAGCGTCTGAAAGCCATGAGCGAAGCCTTCGGGGATGTAGAGGCTGCTGTGATTGTCGGCGCTTAATACAGTGCCATACCATTTGCCGAACGTGGCGGAGCCCTTTCGAAGATCAACGGCAACGTCGAAGACCTCTCCGCGCAAGCAAGACACAATCTTGGTCTCTTGAAAGGGCTGGCGTTGAAAGTGCATGCCGCGGGCTGCGCCGGCGTTCCTTGTCAGCGTGTGATTGATCTGGGCAATCTCGCGGCCGTCGAGGAATCGGGCGAGTTCCGCGGTGCAAAACAAGCGTTCCAGGTAGCCGCGGTGGTCGCTCAGCACATTGCGCGTAATGACCATGAGCCCGGCAAGGGGCGTTTGCTCAACGGACAGACGTGCGCTCATGAGACAGGGGTATCCAGATAACCGCGGATCTGCTCCTGGCACAAATCCGCCATGTCCGCGCCGCGCGCCCAGGACTCATGCCATCGAACCGTCTCTTCCAGCGCTCGGCGGAGCCTCCAGCGCGGCCGCCAGTTCAATCTGGCGCGCGCCTTCGAACTCGACAATGCCAGCATGTTTGCCTCATGCGGACGCTCGCCGTCGAAAATCTCCCAGCGTATCTGCGGGCGCAAAGCCTGGAGCGTCTCGACGATCCAACGCACCGGCTTGGCATCATCCTCGTCAGGCCCGAAATTCCAGCCCTCCGCGAAGCCGACGCCGTCGCGCCACAACGCCTCGGCGATCAACAGATAGCCCGACAACGGTTCGAGCACGTGCTGCCATGGCCGCGTCGCTTCCGGCGAACGGATAACGAGCTTTTCATTTCTGTCGATGGCCCGCAGGAAGTCTGGCACCAATCTGTCGGCTGACCAATCGCCGCCGCCTATGACGTTGCCTGCGCGAGCAGACGCCACGCCCACACCCGCGGCCGCGAGGAACGAGCGGCGATATGCTGCGGTCACAAGTTCGGAACAGCCCTTGCTGCTCGAATACGGGTCGTGGCCCCCCATCGCTTCGTCCTCGCGATAAGCCCAAACCCATTCGCGGTTCTCGTAGCATTTGTCTGTCGTCACATTGACGACCGCCCTGACCGACGATGCGTGTCGCACAGCCTCCAGGAGATGCGCCGTGCCCATCACGTTCGTCGCATAGGTTGCAAGCGGATCGGCATAGGAGAGGCGCACAAGCGGTTGAGCCGCCAGGTGCAGCACGATCTCGGGCGCCGCGGACAAAACAGCCTCACGCAGCTTGGCAGCGTCACGGATGTCGCAGCGCAGGTCTGCTTCAAGAAACCTGCTCACTCCGGCAACGCCGTAGAGCGACGGATCGCCGGACGGATCCAACGAGAGGCCCGTGACCTTCGCGCCCATCGCCGAGAGCCACATGCAAATCCAACTGCCCTTGAAACCGGTATGGCCCGTTACAAGGACACGCTTGCCGAACCAGAAGTCGGCGCTGGGTTTTGCGCCGGCGGTCATTGCCACACCCGCCATGGTGCCTTCCCGCTCGCCCACAAAGCCTCGAGCTGATTGCGATCACGCAAGGTGTCCATGGGTTGCCAAAAGCCTTCGTGGCGCCAGGCAGCCAGTTGGCCGTCCGAAGCAAGGGTCTCGAGCGGCTCCCGTTCCCAGACCGTGGCATCGCTGGAGATACGGTCGATGACTTGCGGCTCCAACACAAAGAAACCGGCGTTGATCACCCCACCATCCGCCTTCGGTTTTTCCTGAAATGACCGCACGTCGTGACCGTCCAGATTGAGCGCCCCGAATCGGCCCGGCGGCGTCGCCGCGGTAAGCGTCGCCAGCTTGCCGTGACGACGATGAAACTCGACGGTTGCGGTGATGTCGACGTCGCCAACGCCGTCGCCATAGGTGAAACAGAACGTCTCTTCACCGATGAATTGCCGCACGCGGCGAAGGCGCCCTCCGGTCATGGTTTCATCACCAGTGTCGATCAGCGTGACCTTCCAATCCTCTGCACGACTTTGATGCGTGGTCATTTGATTGTTAGCAATGTCAAATGTCACATCGCACATATGAAGGAAGTAATTGGCGAAATACTCCTTGATCATATACCCCTTGTAGCCGCAGCAAACTATGAACTCGTTTATTCCATGCGCTGAATAGCCCTTCATAATATGCCAAAGGATCGGCCTGCCGCCGATTTCAACAAGCGGCTTCGGGCGAATGGACGTCTCTTCCGCCAATCGGGTGCCAAGTCCGCCGGCGAGTATCACCGCTTTCATCACAAGCTCCATGCATCGGGTAAAAATATCGCTCGAATGTGGCTAGTCTGCTGGTCCCAGTTCCCAGGCTGCCGTTGATGACATCCTCAATGGATAATACGCGTTGCCATCGGGGAACGGATACTGCACCACGGGACGATAGGGAGGTTCACGGACAGAACCTCGGACAGTCGCCTTCATGAACGGCGAAACGACGGTTCGATATCCTTTCTTTGCGGCTTCCACCGCAAGGGCCCCGGCCAACTCGGCAAATGATAATCCATCCGGCAACTCTGTGCAGAGGTTTTCCAGCCGCTTGGCGGGCGCCACCCAGAACATCGGCGTGAACGTATCGACACTGCGCTGCAAAAACGCCTCTCCATGATAGCCCGAATGGTATGAGGGGCCACCATGGTAAGGGCATGTCTCGCCGTTGCGGTAAGCACGATAGCCTCCGGTCCACAGCATGGTCGCGTCGTCGGAGTGCAAGGTGCCGCCGACGAACGCGATATCATCCTGGACCTCGCACAGCCCGATCGCCTCGGAAATCCAATCGGCGTCTTCGATCATGAGCGCGGAATCCACGATCGCGATGTATTCATGATCGCCCGACTTTGCGCGAACGATGTCCATCAGTTCGGATACGGTGCTCACGGCGCTCTCGACCTTGCCATCGGCTCCGCACTGCTGTGTTGCCACAACGAAGGTTGCAGGAAGTTCGCCGATCTTGCGCCGCAGCCGCCACATGCCGGCGTGGCCGAACAGATCGTTTTCGACGATTTCGATGCGGTCGGCGAGTTGTTGCAACTGCAGATGCTGTGTCAGCACATGGCTTTGCGAAACCAGCGTAAATGGTTTCACGGAAGGATCGGCTGATGCCGTCGATTGCGGATGCGTGCGCCACGAATAGACGACTTCGTTCATATGAACCGGAGTGGCTCCATCGCGGATGAACCTCAAGAAGGTATCCCAATCATGACAGCCGTTAGCCTTGTCATCCGTGTATGCGTTCAGTTTCAGCGCCGTATCGCGGCGGATCGCGCACAAATGCGCCACGTAGCAGCAGCCGTAGAACATGACCGGATCCCAGTCCCGCTTCATGAAGGGACTATGGCGTGAAGAATACACACCGCATTTGTCTTCGTCCGAATAGACCAACTCGGGGAGATCGTGCTCGATCAGAAAAGCGGAGATCAGCGCCGCGGCATCGGAGGTGATAAGGTCGTCGGAATCCATCGGAAGGATATAGTCGCCGGTCGCGTTTTCGAGGCCGACCCGCATGCCACCCAAAATACCCTTGTTCTTTTCCACCTGGACAAGGGTCGCACGATTGCTCGTCGCGACGATTTCTCGAAGCGTCGCGGCCGTGTCAGGATCGGTCGATCCGTTGTCGACCAAGATCCATTCCAACCCTTGGTGGCTCTGGTTGTTGATGCATTGTGCAAGCTCAAGAAGGAACCGGCGTTCGGTGTTGTAGACCGAAGTAACCACCGACAGGGTCAGCCCTTCCGGTCGATCCGCGCTGAACGTGCCCGGCATGCGCGCAGCCACCCTCCGGTCGAGCCAGGCTTGATAGTCCTCCGAGCGAAGGTCGCGCCAGTTCCAGCCCGGCCTCGGAGTGAACCACGGGTTCGAGCGATCGAAATTGACGTTGTAGTAGGGATCGTCGATTTCGCCCCAGCGAGCGACAAGCCGATTCAGTTCTGTCGAGAAGACCCCTTCCTTGGACAGGGACTCGAAATGATAGAGTTCAGCCGAAGGTTCCTGGACAACGCCGTGTCCCAGGTCGCGCAGGCGCAAACAGAAATCCACGTCGTTGTAGTTGAGCGGGAACTCCTCATCGAAACCGTCCAATTCCCAAAACAGCCGGGATCGAACCATCATGCACGCTCCGGTCACGGCGATCACTTCGCGTGTCAGGCAGGCTTCCATATTGGGACCGGGCTCATCGGCGCGCCGACCGATCATCACATGCGACGGGCCGGAGTCCTGGAGCACCACGCCGGCATGCTGAATCGTATTGTTCTCGAAGAGAAGCTTCGCGCCCACGCATCCGACGCCGTCTAGCGCACAGAGACGTATCATATTTTCTATCCAGTCCGGCGTCTTGACCTCGATGTCGTCATTCAACAGAACAAGGTATTCTCCTTGCGCCGCTCGTGCGGCCCTGTTGATCTTGTCGGCGAGGTTGAAAACAGGACTTTCATATCGAACGAGCGTGTGTCGCGGAAACGCGCGCAGAGCCTCTTCCGCCGAGGCCGAAAGCGGTCCGTTGCATGAAACCACGACCTCGAAGTTCGGATATGTGGAGCGCGCGATGCTGCGCAGGCAATTTTGGAGGATGTCCGTATTCCGGCCGCGAATGATGCCTTCCCGGCCGGCCGTCGGGATCACGATGGAGACCAACGGCGCAGGTTTGGGTATGTCCGGAACGGGTCGCCAATTGCCGGGGTAGTCGGTGGGCTGAACACTGCCTTCAATACCCCTTCGCCGAAAGCAATCCTCAAGCGCTTTCTTCTGCTTCTCCAATATTCCCGTCTTGGCTTCTATATTACCAGCGGTGCTCCCGGCTCCGACGCGCCAATGGTACAGCACCTTCGGTATATGAACGACCTTCTGGGTTTTTTCAGCAATCCGCAACGCGAGATCATAATCCTGCGTGCCGTCGAATTCCGGTCGAAAGCCTCCCACCTCATCCACCAAGGTCTTGCGATAGACGGAGAGATGTCCTGTAAACATCCTGGTCAGCAGGTGTACAGGAGACCAGTCCGGCTTGAAGTATGGCGAATAGAACTCTCCGCCCGAGTTGGTCTTGTCCTCGTCGCTGTAGATCAGATCGACCTCGGGGTACGCAACGATGACACGCGCATTCTCGAGCAAAGCGTCTGGATGCAGCGTATCGTCGTGATCCAAGAGAACGACGTATCTGCCGCGCGCACGGCGCAGAGCCTCGTTCGTCGCTTCCGAAATTCCGCGATTTCTGTCGCATTCCACCACGGCAAACCGCGAGTCCGCGGCGGCATATTCCCGCAACGTTCGCACCACGCCGGGATCCGTGGATGCGTCGTCAACCAGAATTTGTTCCCAAGTGCCCAAGGATTGGCCTGCCACGGAATCAAGCATCGCCCGCAATGCAGCGTCGTCGGTGTTGAAGACCGGCGTCAGTATCGAGAAGAGGAGTTCTCCGGGTTCGTGGCGGCCGTCGGCGAGATCACAGACTTCCCGGAAATCCGGGATGACATGCTTGCCGAGAAATGACGAGGCGTTGCCGTTCATCTGGCGCCAGAGGCTGCGCCGGAAAAAAAGCCTTGCCTCGCTGCCGGCAAAAGCATTGGTCCCGGCCAATTGCATGGCGGCTCGGCTCAATCGGGACGACAGGCCTGCCACACCCTCACGCCGCAGCACCATCCAGCCCACCTTGAGCAGGGGCCGCAATCCACCCGCGCGGCGCCGCATTGTCTTGGCAAGCCGGACCGTCTCGCGCGGCGCCAACAGGAGCGACATCGCCCGCGAGCTGAATGGACGACGAATCTTGCGCGTAATCGTCCGGACGGCTCGTAGCGGCCTGGTTACTCGCCAACTGGTCGAGGCCTTGATCGACTCGATCTCTCCTCGATACGCGTGCAGTTCCCCTTCCAGCGCCGCGACCTCTTCCCGGCGCGCATCAAGCTCGCCCTCAAATGCCTTGATTGTTTCCGCGGCGTTTGCCAGCGCTTGCTGCAGTTCCGCTCTCGCCTCGAGCGAGTTCGACAACTCGTTCTCCACCGATGAAAGTCGCTCACCGACTGCGCGCGCGTCCTCCCTAGCCCCTCGCGCTTGCTCGTCGAGGTAGGCGACCTCCGCCTCCAAATTCACGATTGCATCCTCGGGATGGACCATCCTTGGCGTGAGGGGAGGCAGAGCGGTGAAGCGCGCCCGCTCATACACCTGACCTTCATATTGCAGCCGGCCCGGCACAACCGATTCGATCTCGCCGCGAACCCGCTGCCTGCCCAGCCGAGCGTCTTCCGGCAAACGCTTGCGCAAGACGACGCAGGAGTTTGTAAACTCTATCGAATCGATCGTGTCGAGCCAGTCGAGATCACGCGGGCCGATAGCGTGTCGATCGAGGATCGGAATGACGAGTTCCCGTGAACGCTGCTTCACATCCCAATGTTCATGATTGATGACGTCGGCGAGGCGTTTGAAGAAGGACATTGCCGAGCCGAGCGTGAAGAGTCCGCCTTGATACTCGGGATAGTAACTGCATTGCATGTCCTCCACGACATAGATTCCCTTCGGCGCCAGCTTTGGAAACAGCAGCAGGAAGGACTTGATCATGTCGCTGGACTGGTGCGAGCCGTCGTCGATTACCACGTCGAGCGGCGGCGCAAACGTATCGCACCATGCGGGGTCCGTAGCGTCGGCAACAATCGCCTCGATGCGCGCATCATCGAAGGTTAGCTGGCCGACTGCTCGATCGATATCGACGCCCGTTATCGTCCGAGCATGCTCGAAATACTTTGCCCAAACCTCAAGCGAACCGCCGTTCTGTACGCCGATTTCGAGAAGATGCAGCGGCTTGCGGCGTAGTGGCTGGAAGAGCCTCTCGTACATATTGAGGCAATGTTCCCACTTGTCGGAAACTTTGCCTCTATGCGCCTCAAATAGCTCATTGAGTGATCTTTGCTTCATTCAGCATCTTCGCGGTTCACCGCCCTGTTGAGATTTCCCAGCCAGTGTCGGTTGCCTCGACCGCCACCCCCCAACAGTCCACGCTCGCTTGCGTGGGTATGATCCTTGCATTTGAATTCGAGGCCGTGATAGAGGACCGACCAGCCAGAAGCAATAGCTGGCTTCGAGGGTAGCGGCGGCACCCAAAGTCGTCGAGTGCGGGTGGGTCGACCGGTAATCAAGATGGGTCTGATGCCGCTCCATGCTGTGCATCGCCCAGTCAGGTTGATGGCTCTCTATTCCAGAGAGAGGCACGTTGTTGGTGACATAATTTGGAACGAAAACATGAGTTCCATCACGGACCGTACCAGCGTCTGGAATTGTTTCTTGAGCTTCACCGAGTTTCTCCGAATTGACCAATGAAATGGCAGTTATGACTTTCTCCGACGCGGTCGCCGACATCGGCGAAGCGGTCCGGAAGCGCCACTTGGCAACGACGTTTGGGTGGCAGGATGTAGCCCAGCGCTACCGCCGCTCACGGATCGGAGCATTCTGGCTCACCATCAATATGGGCGTGATGATCGGTGCGCTCGGACTCATTTTCGGCAACCTTTTTCGGGCGCCGATGCAGGAGTTCCTTCCGTTTGTCGGCTGTGGTCTGATCGTCTGGAGTTTTATCTCAACCTGCTTGAGCGAAGGCTGCGCCGCCTTCATAAGCGCTGAAGGCATCATCCTTCAGGTCCGAATGCCTCTGTTCACTCATGTGATGAGAACGCTTTGGCGAAACATCATAGTTTTCGCGCACAATCTGGTTATCGTGCCCGTGGCGCTGATCGCTGTATCGGCTTCAATATCGTGGGCGGCGTTGATAGCGCTGCCGGGATTTCTTGTCGTTTCCATAAACCTTCTCTGGATGATGCTTGTTCTGGCAACAATTTGCGCTCGCTTCCGCGATATGACCCAGGTCGTGCAAAATTTTCTTCAGGTTATTTTCTACGCCACTCCAATTGTCTGGCAAATGAAGACGCTTCCGGCAAACTTTCCGGCGTACTTTTTCGATTTCAATCCATTTTACCATCTGATTACGCTAATCAGAGCCCCGTTGCTGGGTGAGATTCCGTCCTCAGTCACCTGGCTTTACGCAATAACGACGTCGATCCTTGGATGGCTATTCGCATTGTGGTTTTTCGGCCGCTATCGCAAGCGCATCCCGTACTGGTTGTGAATGCATGGCTAATATTCGCTTAGAGAGGGCCTCGGTCTCCTTTCCCGTCTACAACGCAGCCAGCCGGTCGTTGAAGAACCGTGTCCTGAACGTTGCGACCGGCGGCGCCATCGAAAGACGATTCGACGGGCTGGTGGTCGTCAAAGGCCTCGATGAGATTGACCTCACAATCCACGAGGGCGAGCGGGTGGGCCTTGTCGGCCACAACGGCTCCGGCAAGACCACGCTGCTTCGGCTGCTTTCAGGCATTTACGCGCCGACTTCGGGGAGCGCGGCAATCGACGGCGAATGCGTCTCGCTTATAAACATCGGCCTCGGTATCGATCCTGAGGCCACAGGCAGGGAAAACATCAGATTGCGGGCTGTCATGATGGGCATGACGGCCAAGGAACTCAGCTCGAAATACGACGAGATTGCCGAATTCTCCGGGCTGGGGGATTTTCTGGATATGCCCTTCCGAACCTATTCGTCGGGGATGCAGCTTCGGCTGGCCTTCGCAACTTCAACGTCCATCCGGCCCGAAATTCTAATCATGGACGAATGGCTGTCGACGGGCGACGAAGACTTCAAGGATCGAGCAAGAAAACGGCTCGACGAGATCGTGAGCTCCACCAAAATCCTCATCCTGGCCAGCCATTCGAAAGAGCTTCTGCTGGGGAACTGCGATCGATTGATTTGGCTCGAGCATGGCCGGGTGAGGATGGACGGTCCGGCCAAAACGATCGCGGACGAATATTTCGGCCGATAGGGCCGTGGCATCGCCCTCTATCCGGCGGAAGAGGGACGCGATCCGCGGGACTGAACCACTAGCCGGCGCACCACTTCCTCCGCGGCTGCCCGCCACTCCGGCGACCGCCACCCAAACACATCCGCGAACTTCGCGCTCGACAGCCGGGAATTGGCCGGGCGCTTCGCCTTGGTTGGATAGTCCGCCGTCGCGATGTCGCGCACGCTCGCATGCGGCCCGCCAAACGCCCGGCTTGCGTCCAGGACGTGACGGGCAAAGCCGCTCCAGTTGGTCTCGCCGCTGCCCGCGAGATGATAGACGCCAGAGGCGGCAAAACTCTTGTCGTCTCGCAGGATAGCCGCCGCATGCAGGATCGCGTCGGCGATGTCGAGCGCCGATGTCGGATTGCCCCATTGGTCCGCCACGACAGAAATCTCGTGGCGCTCGGCGGCAAGCCCCAGCATCGTCTTGACGAAGTTCTTGCCGAAGGGGCTGTAGACCCAGGCGGTGCGCAGGATGAGATGGCGCGGGTTGACGGCCGCGACGGTCTCTTCGCCGGCGAGCTTGGAGGCGCCGTAGACGCCGAGCGGCGCGGTCGCGTCGGTCTCGACATAGGCGCCGTCCTTGCTGCCGTCGAAGACATAGTCGGTCGAGAGCGAGATGACCGGAACGCCAAGCCGCGTCGCCGCCTCGGCCACCTTGCCGGCGCCGGCGGCGTTGATTGCGAAGGCCAAGTCCTTCTCGTCCTCGGCCTGGTCGACGGCGGTGTAGGCGGCTGCCGAGACGACGATGTCCGGCCTTGCCGCCTCGAGCGCGGCGAAGATCGTCTCAGGCCGCGCCAGGTCGAGAGCCGGCCGGCCGACGGCGACGACTTCCACATCGTCGCGGCCCCGCTCTATCAGGCTGGCGGCAACCTGGCCCTCGCGTCCGGTGACGGCGAGCCTCACGTGGCCACCTTGCTGCTCTCGTCCGTCCTGTTTTCGATCAGGCTGTTCCCGACCGGGCTGTTTTGGGTCGGACTGTTTTCGATGGGGCCCTGGCCCAGCCGCTCGCCATTGTAGCGCTGCTCGCGGATCGGCCCCCACCACCATTTGTTGTCGAGATACCAGTCGATGGTCCTTGCCAGGCCGCTGTCGAAATTCTCCCGCGGCGCCCAGCCGAGGTCGCGCGCGATCTTGGAGGCGTCGATCGCGTAGCGGCGGTCATGGCCGGGGCGGTCGGTGACGAAGGTGATCAGGTCGTGATAGCTCGTGCCGCCGGCGCGCGGCCGCCTGGCGTCAAGCAGATCGCAGATCGCCTCGACGACGCCGAGATTGGTGCGCTCGGCATTGCCGCCGACATTGTAGCTCTCGCCAAGCCGCCCCGTGGTCGCGACCAGCTCCAGTGCGCGCGCATGATCTTCGACGAACAGCCAGTCGCGCACATTGGCGCCGGCGCCGTAGACCGGCAGCGGCTTCTCGTCGAGCGCGTTGAGGATGACCAGCGGGATCAGCTTTTCCGGGAAATGATAGGGGCCGTAATTGTTCGAGCAATTGGAAAGCACGACCGGCAGGCCGTAGGTCTCATGCCAGGCCCGCACCAGATGGTCCGACGCCGCCTTCGAAGCCGAATAGGGCGAGGACGGCGCATAGGGCGTCTCCTCGACGAACATGCCGCCGTCGAAGGGCAGGTCGCCGAACACCTCGTCGGTCGAGACATGATGGAAACGGAAGCCGGACTTGCGCTCCGCGGGCAGCCCGCGCCAGTAGTCGAGCGCGGCGTTCAGGATGCGGTAGGTGCCGACGATGTTGGTCTCGATGAAGGCGCCGGGACCGTCGATCGAACGGTCGACATGGCTCTCGGCGGCGAGGTTCATGACGATGTCGATGTCGTCGCGGCGCAAGATCTCAAGCACCGCGCGCTCGTCGCAGATGTCGGCCTGCTCGAAACGGTAATTGTGCGCGTTCTCGATCGGCCGGAGCGAAGCGAGGTTGCCGGCGTAGGTCAGCTTGTCGAGATTGGTGACGCGGTAAGCCGGGTTGGCGCACAGGTGCCGGCACACGGCCGAACCGATGAAGCCGGCGCCACCGGTGACCAGGAAATTCATGCCGCTGTCTCTTCTCACGCAAACACCTCCGCCATGGCGAGCAGCGGCGCCTTGCGGTCCTTGTCCGAAAGCTGGAATCCGCCGGGGATCGCCGGCCATTCGATGCCGATTGCGGGATCGTCGAAGCGGATCGACCGGTCATGTTCGGGCGAATAGGTGTCGGTCACCTTGTACAGCACCTCGGTGTCCGGCACGAGTGCGACGAAACCATGCGCAAACCCTTTCGGCACCAGGATCTGGTTGCCCCTCTCGGCCGATATCTCCAGCGTCACCCATTTGCCGAAAGTCGGCGAGGTGCTGCGGATATCGACCGCGACATCGAGCACGCTGCCCCGGATGACGCGCAGCAGCTTGTCCTGGGCGCGCGGCGGCAGCTGATAATGCAGGCCGCGCAGCACGCCGGCGGCCGCGGAATAGGAATGGTTGTCCTGCACGAAGGCAAGGTCGATGCCGGCCTCGGCAAAGCGCGCGGCGTTCCAGGTCTCGCTGAAATAGCCGCGTGCGTCGCCGTGCCGCTTCGGCACGATCTCCAGCACGCCGTCGAGGCCGAGCGGCCTGACCTCAAGCACCGCGTTCCTCCGTCAGATCGGCAACACGCTTGCGCAGATAGGCGGCATACTCATTCTTGCCCAGGCGCGCGGCGCGTTCCAGAACCTTTTCGGCACCGAGCCAGCCCTGCTCGAAGGCGATTTCCTCCGGGCACGCGACCTTGATGCCCTGGCGGTGCTCGATCGTGCGCACGAAGGATGAAGCTTCATGCAGGCTGTCATGCGTGCCGGTGTCTAGCCAGGCATAGCCGCGGCCAAGCTGATGCACCTGCAGTTCCCCGCGCTCGAGGTAGGCATTGTTGACCGCCGTGATCTCGAGCTCGCCGCGCGTCGAGGGCCGGATCATCGAGGCGATTTCGACGACATCGTTGTCGTAGAAATAGAGGCCCGTGACGGCCCAGTTGGACTTCGGCTTCTGAGGCTTCTCCTCGATCGTCAAAGCCCTGCCGGTGACCTTGTCGAAAGAGACCACGCCGTAGCGTTGCGGGTCGTCGACATGATAAGCAAACACCGAGGCGCCGCTTTCACGCGTCGCCGCGGTACGGCAGAGATGCGACAGACCCTCGCCGAAATAGATGTTGTCGCCGAGAATCATCGACACGCTGTCCTTGCCGATGAAGTCGCGGCCGATGATGAAGGCCTCGGCGAGGCCGTTGGGCTGCGGTTGCTCGGCATAGGAGAACTCCAGCCCGAATTCGGAACCGTCGCCCAGCAATTCCCGGAAGACCGGCAAGTCGCGCGGAGTTGAAATGATCAGAATCTGGCGGATTCCCGCGAGCATCAGCACGCTCAGCGGGTAATAGATCATCGGCTTGTCGTAGATCGGCAGGATTTGCTTAGATACGGCTAATGTAAGGGGATAAAGACGTGTCCCGCTGCCGCCTGCAAGGATAATTCCTTTCAACAAGCTCTCCTTGAACTATCGAGGCCCCGCCCAGATGCCAAGTTGCCCGTGCTTAGGTTTCGTGCACCGGCTTGTCAATTGTCGGCTGCGAATTCCTCCTGACGCTACTCCCGAGCGAAATCCTGCCGCATCATGAAAAAAGGGCCGGCGGACGCTTAGCCCACCGGCCCTCTTCTGCTTTTTCCCGGATCAGGACCGCTTCGGCAGCAGCGCCCAGACGGCCGGCACCAGGCTGGCAGCCAGCGCCACCTTGATCAGGTCGCCGGCGATGAACGGCACGACGCCGAACTGCCACGACTTTTCCGGCCCGATCAGAGCCGCCAGCCAGGCAAAGCCCATCGCCATCATCACGATCTCGGCGACAAGCATCGCGCCGAACAGCTTGAAGGGGTGGCGGTCCCAGCCGCGGTCGGCGGCCCAGCCGGCGATCGCCGCCATCACCACGAAGCCGGCGAGGTAGCCGCCGGTGGAGCCCAGCATGTAGGCGATGCCAAGGCCCTTTTCCGGCGTGCCCTGGAACACCGGCAAGCCAAACGCACCCTCGGCGAGGTAAAGAATGAGCGTCGCGACGGCGAGGCGCATGCCGAAGGCCGAGGCGATCAGCAGGACGGCCAGCGTCTGCAGCGAGATGTCGACGGGGCCGAGCACCACTTTCGTCTTGGCCGACAGGGTGAGCAGCAGCGTTCCGGCTAGCGCCAGAAAGAGCTGGCTCGCGAGCCGCGCAGCGCCCTGGTCGGGCAGAGCGAGAGAAACGAGCGGGCGCATCGTGGTTGCAGTTGCCATGGTCTTCCCCGTTGTGGCTGATTTGCTGGCTTTAAAGCGCGTCGCGCAGAAACAGATTCAGGCGACGCGCTTTAAAAATTTGTCTTGATGCATGTCGTTCTCCCAAAACCGCTGCGCACTTTTGGGCGACATGCATTGATTTTCCTATATTGGCTTACGGGAGAAGCGGCAATCGTTTTGCCGCTCATGGAGCAGTATCCGGTATGACGCTTGAATTCGACACACGCTTCGATCCTGCCTATGGCCAGGCGGTCACGGTCGCGCCGGACGTCCGGCGCGTCACCGCCCGAAACCCAAGCCCTTTCACATTCCACGGCACCAACAGCTATCTCGTCGGCCGCGACACGCTTGCCGTGATCGATCCGGGGCCGGATGACGACGAGCATCTCGAAACACTGCTCGCGGCGATCGGCGGCAGGTCGGTCAGCCACATCTTCGTCAGCCATACCCACCGCGACCATTCGCCCCTGGCAGCGCGCCTCAAGGAGCGCACCGGCGCCCCCATGCTTGCCGAAGGCCCGCACCGGCCGGCGCGGCGGCTTCGCATCGGCGAGATCAACCCGCTCGATGCAAGTGCCGACCTGGGCTTCATGCCCGATGTCGCGCTGGCCGACGGCAGTCTCACCCAAGGCGACGGCTGGGCGATGCGAACCGTTCTCACGCCGGGCCATACCGCCAACCACGCCGCTTTCGCGCTCGAAGGGACCGGGATCCTGTTTTCGGCCGACCATGTGATGGCCTGGGCGACGTCCATCGTCGCGCCGCCCGATGGCGCGATGGCCGACTACATGAAATCGCTCGACAAGCTGATCGAGCGCGGCGACCGCCTGCTGCTGCCCGGCCATGGCGGGCCGATGACCGCGCCGCGCAGCTTCATGCGCGGGCTGAAGATGCACCGAAAGATGCGCGAAAGGGCGATCCTGGAACGCATTCGCGGCGGCGACCGCACAATCAGGGACATGGTCGCGGCGATCTATCGCGACACCGACCCCCGGCTGCACGGCGCCGCTGGCCTATCGGTTCTCGCCCATCTCGAAGACATGGTGGCGCGCGGCCTCGTTGCCACCGAAGGCAACCCGGCGATCGACGGCATCTTCAGTCCCGCCGGTTAGATCACTCGGCCGGCGTCGCGCCGACCTGGCCGGCGACTTCCTGGTCGAGCTCGCCGAGGAAATCGGTGATGCGGGCGGCATTGTCGCCCAAATCATAACGCCCGTAGCGCGAGGCCGAGCGCATGTCGACGACGACCTGCTCGCCGTCGTCGGTGACGCGGATGGCCACATCTGCCGGCAGCCCGATCACGAAGCCCCTGGCGACCGCGTTGATCGTCGCCTCGCTCTGGCCGTTGATGTCCGGATAGGGCGCCGTCAGTTGCCAGTCCCGCCGGTCGAGCACGGTCTCGACCGCGTCGACCACGGTTTCGAAAGGCAGGTTGTAGCTGCGCCCGGTGACCAGCGGATAGGCCTGCGCCTGCAGGCTCTGCTCGCCGGGCGTCGGCGGCGACAACGCGTTCATGTCGCTGGTGCGGTCGCTGGTGTCGAGCACCGGCGGGTCGTCGAGGTCGGTCGAGATGTCGCGCAGCGGCGGATAGACCGTGGCCCAGTAGGCGGCGACGCCGAAAGGGGCGAGCACCAGCACCGCCAGCAGTGCGCCGACGCTGAGGTCGCGGCCGCCGCGATCGCCGAAATTCCAGAGCCTCGACAGGGCAAGCCCGGCGAGCAGCAGCGCGAGCGCCGCAAGCAGCGCGACGATCGCCAACACCCAGAGGAAAGGCGGCGTGTCGACAAGATCGAGCCGATAACCGCCAAGCGCGGTCAGCAACAGGACGAGCGAGAATGATCCGATCCGCCGCGACCAGCCGGCCGCCCTCGACGTCTGCCGTTCAGGAATTGTAGCCATCGTCTGCCGCGTCACCCCAGTCCGCGTCGAGAGTTAGCGCAGTTCAGCGATTGGCGAAATCGCTGAACTGCGCTAACTGTTTGTTTTTTACGCAATTCCGGACGGAAAACCGCTGCGCGCTTTTCCTGGAATTGCTCTAGATGTTTTTGGCCCGGGCTTGAAGCCGAAAGATTGAACATTCCTCAATCCGTCGGCAGCCGATACTCCCTGAATTGCTGGCGCAAGATTGTCTTCTGGATCTTGCCCGTCGCCGTGTGGGGAATTTCGCCGACGAAGGCGACATCGTCGGGCATCCACCATTTGGCGACCTTGCCGCTCATGAAGGTCAGGATGTCGCTCTTGCTCGGCTCCTTGCCCGGCTTGCGCACGACCACCAGCAGAGGCCGCTCGCCCCATTTGGAATGCGGCACGCCGATTGCCGCAGCCTCCGCCACATCGGGATGGCCGACGGCAAGGTTCTCGAGATCGATGGTGGAGATCCATTCGCCGCCCGATTTGATGACATCCTTGGCGCGGTCGGTGATCTGCATATAGCCGCTGGCGTCGATATGGGCGACGTCGCCGGTGTCGAACCAGCCCTCAGCGTCGAACTGCTCGGAGCCGACGCCGCCATAATAGGCGCGCGCGATCGCCGGGCCGCGAACCTTCAGGCGCCCGAAGGTCTTGCCGTCCCAGGGCAGCGCGTTGTCCTCGTCGTCAGTCACCTTCATTTCGACGCCGAAGGGCGGATGGCCTTGCTTCCCCTGGATGTCGAGCCTGGCATCGCCCGTCAGCCCTTGATATTCCGGCTTCATGGTGCACAGCGTGCCGAGCGGCGACATCTCGGTCATGCCCCAGGCATGCACGACCTGAACCTCGTATTTGTCCTGGAACTTCGCGGTGATGGCGCGCGGGCAGGACGAACCGCCGATAACGACCTTGTTGAGATAGGGCAATTTCTTGCCGGTCTCCTCGAGATATTGCAGCAGCATCATCCACACCGTCGGCACGGCGGCGCTGAAGGTGACCTTTTCCGTGTCGAGCAGTTCATAGATCGAGGCGCCGTCCATCTTGCAGCCCGGCATCACCAGCTTGGCGCCGATCATCGGCGCGGTCTGGCCGAGCCCCCAGGCATTGGCATGAAACATCGGCACCACGGGCAGGACAACGTCGCGGGCCGAAACCCCCATGGCATCGGGCATCGCGGCCATCATGGCGTGCAGCACGTTCGAGCGGTGGCTGTAGACGACGCCTTTCGGGTCGCCGGTCGTGCCCGAGGTGTAGCACATGCCGGCGGCGGTGTTCTCGTCGAAGCTCTTCCAGGCGAAGGCGCCGTCGGCCTCGGCAAGCCATTCCTCATAGGCAACGGCATTCGGCAACGAGGTTTGCGGCATGTGCGCCCGGTCGGTCAGCACGATCACCTGTCTGAGCGACTTGACCTGGCTGGCGATCTTCTCCAGCAGCGGCACGAAGGTCAGGTCGACGAAGATCGCCTTGTCCCCGGCGTCGTTCATGATCCAGGCGATCTGCTCGGGGAAGAGGCGCGGATTGAGCGTGTGGTAGATCGCGCCGATGCCCATGATGCCGTACCAGGCCTCGATGTGGCGCCCGGTGTTCCAGGCAAGCGTGGCGATGCGGTCGCCGAGCCCGAAGCCGTCCCGCTCCAGCCGCTCGGCGACTTTGAGCGCCCGATGACGGATGTCGGCAAAAGTGGTGCGCACGATCGGGCCTTCGATCGAGCGCGACACGACCTCGCGCCCACCGTGCTGGCGTTCGGCGTGATCGATCAGCTTGTGGCAGAGCAGCGGCCATTCCTGCATCAGTCCGAGCATCTCGGCTCCTCCCCTTTTTCGCGCTTTCGCGTCATTGTTTCACGCATTGTGGAATGATCCGGCGGATTGTCCAGCCACCATTGGTCCAAGGTGGTGGATGGACCGAACAAGCCGTGAAACCCGCCATAATCCGGCCATCGTCGCCGTTAAGTTTCATTAACGGGCTGGGTGAGATTGGCGAATGGAGAGATTCGCATGGACGCGCAGCTCGATGAAAAAGCCCTCGAAAGCACGCTTGCCGAAAGTCTGGACGATCTGACGCCGGACTCCAAAACCGTTTCCGACGATGAATTTGCCGAAGTGGTCGGCGGCGCGCTGGAGGCCGTCGGCGGAACGCTGCTGTTCAAGATGTGTGTCGAAAATGGCGGCGAAGGCCAACACGTCGCCGCCGCATGCGTCGGCGATGGCGGCAACCGCCAGTTCCTGCTGCTGACGCTGCCGACCTCGGGCGGCGCGCTGAAGGTCGAGACTGCAGCCAGAAGCACCAATCCGGTCGCCGGCATCGCCGCCGCCTATGCGGGCCTCATGGACGCGTTCAAGGCCGCCGCCTGACCGCCAGCATCGGTTGGAAGAAAATTCCGCTTCGACGCGGCCTCGCGCAACCGCGCAACCTTGTGCGAGGCTCCTGCCCGACACACCTTGTGGCGGAGAAGGAGACCCCCCTCATGGACAAGCTCGCCAACCCCGCCCCCGGCTTTCAGCGCAACCCAGACAAGGTGATCACGATCGAACCCTATCGCGGCAGCGTCACGGTGCGCGCCGGCGACACAATTATTGCCAGGTCGACCCGGGCGCGGCTGCTCTCGGAGCCGCCCTACCCCGCGGTTTTCTACATCCCCTTCGCCGATATCGATTTCGGCAAGCTCGAAAGGACCGGGCATTCGACGCATTGTCCTTACAAGGGCGATGCGAGCTACTGGAGTGTCCTGCCGGCCGGCGAAGGCGGCAAGGACGCGATGTGGGCCTATGAACAGCCCTTCGACGAAATGACCGAGATCCGCGATCACGGCGCGTTTTATACGAGCAAGGTGGCGGTCGAAGCCGCGCCGGAGTGAGGCTGTGCTGATATTCAGGTGATGCCGGCCTGCAAACGGCGAGCTCCTGCGCTTCCGATGACGGTCGAGGCTAAGCCGGACTGAGAATTTCGAACCGGCGCCCGATGCAGCGATCAATCCGTGGTGCCGTCGTTGCCCACGTCTTCGGCATCGTCCAGGCGAACGAAGGTCATGCCTTTCTGCTTCAGGGCCAGCAAGCCCTGGACGACGCCCTCGCCCGCCGCATGGGTCGGCTGGTTGATGTGAGCGATGATGACGTCGCCATCCTTGGCGGCGGCGATGCGCCGGGCGGTTTCCCTGGCGCCGAGCAGCGAGCCGCCGTCGCCGTTGACGGAAAAGCCGGCGATCTTGAAGCCCAGCTTGCGGATCATCACGATCGCCGACGGGCTGTATTCGGCGGTGGCGCCGCGAAACCATTTCGGCGGCGGGCCGCCGGCGCTCGCCAGTGCTGCGGCGCCGGACTCGACTTCCGCCTGAACGGCATCGGGGCTGCCGGCAGCGCTGATGCCGTAGATCTTGCGCGGCGTGTCGACCGCCGGGATGTGGCGGCCGCCATGATTTTCCAGCTCGAACAGGTCAGGATGCGCGCGCATGATCTCGACAGCGGCGGCGTTGCGCTTCAGCCAGATGCCGGTGACGAAGATGGTCGCGGGAATCCTGTTTTCGACCAGCGCGGAAAGAATGCGCGTATCGGTCTTCCCGCCGCAGGCGTCCAGCGTGAGCGCAACCCGACCACCGTCACCCCGTGGCTTCAGATGCAGCGTCGGCTCGACCAGCGTCGCGGCATGGCCGGCCGAGACCAGCGCGAGCGACAGAGCGAGCGCGCAAAGCGATTTTCGAAGCAAACCCGTCATTCTTCCCAAGCCCGGCATGTCGCGCCATTCAAGACGGCGTCAACAAGACCTGCATCTAGGCGAAAATCGGGATGGTTCGCACCCGAAAAGCAACCGCGCGACAATTTGCGTGACCGTCAGACTGCCTGCTCCAGCGCCACGTCGGTCCGCGCCAGAAGTTCACGCACCGCCTCGACCACGGAATCGACTTCAAGGCGCCAGACACAGCATGCCTTGCTCGAATCGGTCCGGCGGCACAGGTCCCCGCCGACGCAATCGCAAGGCATAGAGGGGCGCAACGAGATGCTGGGGACGCCGACCGGCCCCCACCGAACCGGATTGGTCCGGCCGAACAGACCGACAACCGGAGTGCCGGCCGCGGCCGCCATATGCATCGGGCCGCTCTCATTGCCGACGAACAGCCTAGCCTCCTTGAGCAGCGCCAGCAGCGTTTCGAGCGAGAGCGCGCCGACCAGATTGACGACCGGCGTTTTCGCTGCCGCAATGACCTTGTGCGCTGCCTCGTTCTCGTCAGGGCCGCCAATCAGGACAACGTCCAGACCGGTTTCGGCCGATATCCGTTCGATCGCCGCCGCGAAGCGCTCGGGCTGCCAGCGACGCCCGGGAAAGCTCGCCCCCGCATGCACGGCCAAGAAGGCGTTTGGCTGCAAATGATATTTGCTGAGCAAGGCGAGCGCTCGCGTCGTTTCAAAGGGTAGCGGGCGGATGGCCGGCACCCTGACGCGCAGGTCGACGCCGAGCACCTCGAGCGGCGACAAATAGCGGAAGAGATAATGTTTTTCGCCGAATCCGAACGGCTTCATCCTGACATTGGCAGGCTGACGCTCAAGCCAGCGCAGAGGTCGTTCCGTCGGATAGTGGCCGACACGAATCGGGGCACGGACCAACCCCGATAACAGCCGCGAGGTTTTCGAATCGGTGATGTCGATGGCCATGTCGAAGCGGTGCCGCCGCAATGCTCGCACAACCCGGAAAAGCTCGCGCCCGCGCTGGAACGGCGTGCCACGCACGTAGGAGCGGCTGAACGAAATGACCTCCGATGCGATGCCATGCGCGGTGAGGAAGGAGGCGAATCTGGCCTCGCACAGGAACACGATCCTGACGCCCGGATATTCGAGCTGCAGGTTCTTCGCCAAGGTGGAGGCAAGCACGATGTCGCCGATGAACTTGGTCTGCAGGATCAGGATCGACCGGAAAGAGGTGGGGGAAATCTGCAGCATCTGTTTCACGCGCCGAGTAATTCGGAACGCGAAACTGCTTGCCAACGATGTCCAGATTGGGAACCAACGCGCGCACGTTCGCGTGAGTTTCCATACAAAATCGTAAGGTGGGGCGCGCCGCTCAGGCGCGCTTTGCCTTGTGCTTCGCGGCATCCACGGCCGCCTGCGCCGCAGCCAGCCGGGCAATCGGTACGCGGTAAGGCGAGCATGACACATAGTCGAGGCCGACCTCTTCGCAGAAGCGGATCGAGGCCGGATCGCCGCCATGCTCGCCGCAGATGCCGAGCTTGATGTCGGATCGTGTCGCCCTGCCCTTTTCCGCCGCGATCCGCACCAGCTCGCCGACACCGTCGACGTCGAGCGAAACAAACGGATCCTGCTCGATGATACCTTTTTGCCGATAGGTTTCAAGGAAGGAAGCCGCGTCGTCGCGCGAGATACCGAAGGTCGTCTGCGTCAGGTCGTTGGTGCCGAAGGAGAAGAATTCGGCCGTTTCGGCGATGACATGGGCGCGGATGGCCGCGCGGGGGAGCTCAATCATGGTACCCGTGAGGTAATCGATCTTCGTGCCGGTCTCCTGCATCACGCTTTTGGCGACCGTATCGATGCGCGCCTTGACGTAATCCAGCTCCTTCACCAGGCCGACCAGTGGCACCATGATCTCCGGCACCACCAGCGCGCCAGCCTTGTGGCCGGCCTCGACCGCCGCCTCGAAGATGGCGCGGGCCTGCATCTCGGCGATCTCGGGATAGGAGACGGCAAGCCGGCAGCCGCGATGGCCGAGCATCGGGTTGAACTCGTGCAGTGCTTCGGTGCGCTGCCTGAGCTTGTCGGCCGACACGTTCATCGCCGCCGCAACCTCGGCCAGCTCCGCCTCGGTCTTGGGCAGGAATTCATGCAGTGGCGGATCGAGCAGGCGGATCGTCACCGGCAGGCCGGCCATGATCTCGAACAGTTCGAGGAAATCCGAACGCTGCATCGGCAGGAGCTTGTCGAGCGCCGAGCGCCTGTCCTTCTCGGTGTCGGCCAGGATCATCTCGCGCATGGCGACGATGCGGTCGCCGTCGAAGAACATGTGCTCGGTACGGCAGAGCCCGATGCCTTCGGCGCCGAAGGAGCGCGCCATGCGCGCGTCGAGCGGCGTTTCGGCATTGGTGCGCACCTTCATGCGGCGTGCGGCGTCTGCCCACTCCATGATGGCGGCGAAATCGCCGGAGAGCTCCGGCTGCAGCATGGCGACCGCGCCCTTCAGCACCTGGCCGTTGCCGCCGTCGATGGTGATGATGTCGCCCTTGCGGAAGGTCTGGCCCATCGAGATCAGTGTGCCGGCCCTGTAGTCGACGCGCAGCGAGCCGGCGCCCGACACGCAGGGCTTGCCCATGCCGCGCGCCACCACCGCGGCATGGCTGGTCATGCCGCCGCGCGTGGTGAGGATTCCTTCCGCCGCATGCATGCCGTGGATGTCCTCGGGGCTGGTCTCGATGCGCACCAGGATGACCTTGCGCCCTTGCGCCCTGGCGTCCTCGGCATCGCCGGACGAGAAGACGATCTCGCCGGTGGCGGCGCCCGGCGAGGCCGGCAGGCCCATGCCGATGACATCACGCGCGGCCTTCGGATCGATGGTCGGGTGCAGGAGCTGGTCGAGCGAGGCAGGATCGATGCGGGCGACCGCCTCCTCCTTGGTGATCAGCCCGTCCTTCGCCATCTCGACGGCGATCCTCAGCGCCGCCTTGGCGGTGCGCTTGCCGGAGCGGGTCTGCAGCATCCACAATTTGCCGCGCTCGATGGTGAATTCGAGATCCTGCATGTCGCGGTAGTGCTTTTCCAGCCGGTCGGAGATGTCGACGAAGGCCTGAAAGGCGTCCGGCATCAGCTTCTGCAGCGAGGGCTTGTCGGAACCGGCGGCGATGCGCGCCGCTTCGGTGATGTTCTGCGGCGTGCGGATGCCCGCCACCACGTCCTCACCCTGGGCGTTGACGAGGAATTCGCCGTAGAGCTGCTTCTCCCCGGTCGAGGGATTGCGGGTGAAGGCGACCCCGGTGGCGGAGGTGTCGCCCATATTGCCGAACACCATGGCCTGGACGTTGACCGCCGTGCCCCAGCTCTCAGGGATGTCGTGCAGGCGCCGATAGGTGATGGCGCGGTTGTTCATCCAGCTCGAGAACACCGCGCCGATGGCGCCCCAGAGCTGCTCGCGCGGGTCCTGCGGGAACGGCTTGCCGAGCTCCTCCTCGACCTTGGCCTTATAGAGCGCGATCACGCCCTGCCATTCGATGGCTGTCAGCTCGGTGTCGAGCTCATGGCCGAGGCTCGCCTTCTGGTCCTCGAGGATTTCCTCGAAAACCTCGTGGTCGAGGCCCATGACGACATCGGAATACATCTGGATGAAGCGGCGGTAGCTGTCATAGGCAAAGCGGGCATCGCCGGAATCGGCGGCTAAAGCCTCGACCGTCTCGTCGTTGAGGCCGAGATTGAGCACGGTGTCCATCATGCCGGGCATCGAGGCGCGGGCGCCGGAGCGCACCGAGACCAGGAGCAGCTTCGACGGGTCGCCGAAATGGCGCCCGGTGAGCCGGCCGATATGGTCGAGCGCCGCGAGCACATCCGCTTCGAGTGCCGCCGGGTAGGTGCGGCCGTTGGCGTAATAGGCGTTGCAGACTTCGGTGGTGATGGTGAAGCCCGGCGGGACTGGCAGGCCGAGGCTGCACATCTCGGCCAGGTTGGCGCCCTTGCCGCCGAGAAGATTTCGGTCGCCGGCACGGCCTTCCGCGGCGCCGTCGCCAAAGGTGTAAACCCACTTGGTCATGCATGCCCTCCAGGTCCTTGGAAGATAGACAACACCCGGACCAAGGCCCGGTTCCCCGCCCTTCCGATCCGAGCGATAGGATGCTGCAGTGCGAAAGGCAAGCGTCGGCAAAGCAAGCGTCGCTACTACAATCGATTAAGCAAAAGCTGCGTCAAAAAGACTTGCCGGTATCGGCGCCGCGATATAGAACATAACAAGAACAAAGTGGAGTAGCGTGATGAAACTCAACGGAAAACTCGACTATCTGGAACTGCCGGCCACCGGCGGCACGCTGGACAGCGTCAAATCCTTCTACAGCGCGGCGTTTTCCTGGTCGTTCACCGATTACGGGCCAACCTACTCCGCTTTTGCCGAAGGGCTCGACGGTGGCTTCCAGGCCGATGCCGGCGAGGCACCGGCCAGGCCGCTGCCCGTGCTCTATTCCGAAAGTCTGGAGGAGACGCTTGAAGCGATCGAGAATGCCGGCGGCAGCATCGTCAAGCCGATCTTTTCCTTCCCGGGCGGCAGGCGGTTTCATTTCACCGATCCGGCCGGCAACGAGCTCGCCGTGTGGGGCGAATAGCTGGCAATTCCGATCGCCGGATTCGATCTTGCCATTTGGATTGCCCCCGAAAACGCGGCAGCAATCCGCCGACGCGGACATGCGGCAAGATTACCTTGGATGGCGGCGGTCCAAGCATTGAGCTTTCCATCGGCTCGTCCTATAAGGCCGCGCGCAGCGGGCACCGCCCGGTTGCTGGGGCGTCGCCAAGTGGTAAGGCATCGGTTTTTGGTACCGACATTCCCAGGTTCGAATCCTGGCGCCCCAGCCATCCTTCCAAGCAAAGACCGACCTCGGCCCGATGACCGGCCGCGCCCTCTCCTGAAATTTCGAGTGCTTGATCGGGAAGCCTAGATATCAGGCGCCTGGGATGGCGATTGCCGTGGTCAGCAGGATCAGGCTCAGCATCGCCAACGCCGCACGGATAACATGCGAGAGTTCCCACCGGTTGCGAAGTGCGGTCCATTCTTCCGTCGGCATGGTCGGGGCTCCGCCGCTGCCCTCGGTTGCGAAGAAGCGCTTTGCCGGCGCGGTCAATTCCACCTCCTGCAGCCAATGCTTGTTGATCGGCTGGGTCATGAGCCAGAAGACAAGCTGCATGGCAAGGAGCGCAACCAAAGCGCCGGCGACCAGCCAGAACCGGACGGGGCCGCTGGACGTCAGCATCAGCACCAAGGTCGCAACGATCCCGCCGACCTCGGCGATACCGCCGCCGATCGTGAAACCCGGATAATAGATCCGTTGGACGACAAAATAGTCTTCCCTGCCCAGCCGCAATTTACCCGGCAGTTCCAGCGCATGGGCGAGCGCCATCGCCATCGCGCTCGCCACGAGGATGACGGTCAGGACCTCCAGGAAAACATACATCGGATGGGCCTCTCACTCCGGCCTGACTGCTTTCGCGAAACAGCTTCGGCAATTTCGAGTGACATTCCACACCGAACGTGGGCGCTCCGGCCGGGTTCCATCGTGCAGGACGAGTGAAGCGATGCTCGGTCCGGCATCGGCCGCCCGAGAAGGGCGGCGTCGGTACCGGCCGCATAGCGCTTGCGCCCGGCGAGAGTCGGTCGCCAAGCGTCCGCTTCATGCCGTGGGAGGCGATTTCCCGGCGGCTGGCGCTCGGAGAGACTGCACCTCTGCGACAGCTACACTCTTCATCTCGAGTTGAGCCACAGCTTGGTCGTGAAGCGATGGCAGCGACCACCGCTAGGGCCGTGAGGCTCTGCCTTCGCTTCAGCTCTTCCTTAGCCGTCAAAAGGATCGCGCGGCTGCTTGGCATGATATATAAAGATTGTCTAAAATGATCGCTTGGCCCAAGAGGCGATTTCGGGGATGCCCAGCTATACGAACAGAAGGGTGCTATCGAGGAGCGTGGTCGAAATGGGCCTCTTCTCCGCGATGATGAACACCCTGGTGCTGGTTCTGCCTCTCTACATGCTGCAGGTCTATGATCGGGTTTTGCCCGCCGCCAATTTGGACACCCTCACCTACCTGACTTTGCTTGCGCTTTCGTCGCTCTTGCTCTTGGGCGTGCTCGAAGTCGTGCGGGGTGTATATGCAAGCCGGCTCGCCGCGCGACTGGATGTCTCTCTGGGCACATCGTCGTTTCTCGCTGCAATGAATGGCCCCCGCGCTGGCCTCGGCGATGTCCAGGCCTTGCGCGACCTGGCCACCCTGCGAAATTTCATCGCTTCGAGAACTATTTTCTTCCTCTTCGACCTTCCTTTCGGGCCGATCTTCGTGGGCCTGCTCTACTTCATCCATCCGATGCTCTTCCTTGTGACGGTCGTCGGGGCGGTTCTCATGGTCATCATCGCCATGCTGAACCAGGTCGCGAGTTCGCGACCTGCCAAGGAGGCGGCGGAGAATCTCAACGCCTCAATGAATTCGGCGCAGGCCTTCGCCCGAAACTTCGAAACCGTTCGCGCACTTGGCATGGTGTCCAACGCGATAGAGTTCTGGGGGACCCGTTTTTCCGGCTCTCTACACGCCTCGGATGGGCTTGCTCGCATCAATTCATTTTATGGCGGTGTATCCCGCACCACTCGTTCGACACTGCAGATCGCGATATTGGGGGTCGGCGCTTATCTGGTTCTGCACAACGAGATGACCGCCGGTATGATATTTGCGTCCTCGATGATTTCGGCGCGCGCTCTGCAACCTCTTGATCAGATCATTGGGAGTTGGCGGCAGATCATCGACGCCAATCTTGCATGGAAGAGGCTTTCGGCTCTCCGATCCGGACCCGACAACCAGGAAAACGTAGCATTGCCGGCTCCTCAAGGAGCGTTAAGCGTGGATCAAATAGTCTATCATCTCCCGGGCGCGGCCGACGGTTCGCTGCCGCTGATAAAGCGCTTGACCTTTGAAGTCGCCGCCGGCGAAACAGTCGCGATTGTGGGGCCGAGCCAGGCTGGAAAATCGACTCTGGCGCGCCTCATCGTCGGTGCGATCGAGCCCCGCTCGGGGGCGATCCGGATCGACGGCGGCGATATTCGAAACTGGGATCCGGAAGAACTCGGCCGCCATATTGGCTACCTCCCGCAAGATGTGGAACTCTTCCCAGGAACCATTGCCCAAAATATCGCGCGTTTCGAACCGGATGCGCCCGACGAGAAATTGGTCCAAGCAGCCCAGCGGGCCCAAGTGCATGGGCTCATCCTGGGTCAGAGGGACGGCTATTCGACGCTGATCGGCCCGACCGGCGTTCGCCTTTCGGGTGGCGAGCGTCAGCGCATCGGGCTTGCTCGCGCCTTTTACGGCGATCCCAAGGTGCTGGTTCTCGACGAGCCCAATGCAAATCTCGATTCCAACGGCGAAGCCGCGCTCGAGCGGGCGATCATCCAGGCGCGTTTACGAAAAACGACCGTGCTTGTCATAACCCATCGGCCCTCTCTCGCTTCCAAATGCGATCGCGTATTGATGCTACGCAGTGGCCAGATCGAGATCTACGGTTTGACCAAGGACGTGCTCGATAGACTTGTCACGCGGCGGGGCCAAGCGGGGCGGCCCGCAGCCTCTCAGCCGCGTGACAACGAAGGAGTGGTGCCTTTCCCGTCATCTGCTCGCGGTGAGATGAAGGCTCGCCAATGACGGTTCCTAGCCAAACCATCGGCGCCAAGACGTATCGCTGGCAGCGCAACGTCGATACACGCACAGCTCGGATCACGCTGGCGGGATATGCAAGCGTGTCCGTTTTCTTGCTTGGCTTCGGATTCTGGGGCGCAACGGCGCCGATTGCCGGAGCAACGATCGCGCCAGGAGTGGTCGCTGCAGCTGGACAGAATGTCATGATCCAGCATCTCGAAGGTGGCGTAGTCAGCAGCATCAAGGTCCGAGAGGGTGACAGAGTCTTACGAGGCCAGGCCCTGATCGTGCTCGATCCAACGGTGGCGCAGTCCCAGCTCAACCGAGTCCTCAAACAGTGGGTCGCACAAAAAGCTGAAATCGCGCGGCTCGAGGCAGAACGGGACGGCCTGGAGAAAATCGTCCTGCCCCGCGATCTAGGCGCCTACTCAGGCGCGCCCGAATTCAGTGACGTCTTTGCAGAGCAAACCAAGGAATTCCAGGCTCGGCTAGCGCGCTATGCCGCAGAACAGGAGATTCTGAGGCAACGGGTAGCAGCCCTTCGGGAAGCCGTTGCTGGCTTGAAGGCGCAGAAGGATGCTGCGGAAAACCAGCTCGCGATCGTCAATGCCGAGACGGAACGCAAAAAGGGCTTGCTGGAAAAGGGACTGACAAATCGTTCTGAATACACCGATCTTCTGCGCAGCACCGCCGAGTTGGCAGGTCAGGCGGGATCGCTGGAGGCGCAAATCGCCAGCTTGGCGACCCAGACCGTGGAAGCGCGTCAACAGATTGAAAGACTTACAACGAGCCGGGTCGAGGATGCCGTCACGGAACTGAACAAAGGCCTGGCGGAGGTGGCGGACCTTGAGGAACAAATCAACGCTGCTCGATCGGTCCTGGCGCGGACAACCATTCGTGCCCCGGTGGACGGCATCATTGTCCGCTCGCTCTACAATTCCGAAGGCAGCGTCATCCGCCCTGGCGAGGTTGCAATGGAGCTTCTGCCGACCACGAACGAACTTATCATCGAGGCAAAGATCAAGCCTGAAGACATCGATTCTATCCGAGTCGGCCAAGGCGCGAACATGATGTTGACAGCTCTCAATGCACGGACAACACCAAAGGTGTCTGGAAAGGTGTTCTACGTTTCGGCGGACCGGCTGATCACACCCAGCACTGGACAACCGTATTACACCGTGCGGCTTAAGATGGCTGATAAGCTGCCCCCGCAGGTCAAGCCCGAGCAAATCTACCCAGGCATGCCGGTCGAAACCTTCATTTCAACCGGCGAGCGGACGTTTCTGACCTATCTGACCAAGCCGCTGGTGGATTCGTTCCGCCGCGCCTTTCGGGAAAGATAGGCCCGATCCTGCCTCCTTCGGCCTTCAACCTCACCCGAAGTGGAACTCGTCCGCCGGATCATACGTAACCGTGGTTCGGCCAGTGCCGTCATCAGCCAGCGTAAAGGTGCCTCTTCCATAAAGCGCCGACCATGGTGCCGGCATCATGAGTGCCACCCGAAACGGGCAGCGTCCCCCCACTTCCGTCCTGGTTGGCCTGATACACAGCGGAGGTTCCGGTGCCGCACCGGATACCTCCTGGGTCCACTCCGTCGTCGGTTGTCCCGGCGATCAAACGACGAACACGTCGTGATAGGTCAGGGCCGCCCCGGGCTCCAGGTGGGCGATTTCCACCTGGGGGGTCGATTTCGAACCATCGGGATCATAGTACAGAACGCCCGTGGTCCGGTTGTAGAGCAGGTGATCGTTGGTGTGTTCGGCGTGTTCTCGCAACTCGAAATACCCCGAGTTCACCTGCGTCGGGCTGGACAAGGAACCGGAGCCGAGCGTCGTGAAGACGGCATTGTCGAGATAGAGCGCGTCATGTTCCGCATTGAAGTCGGTGAGTGTGTCGACATTGCCGGGGCCATAGGCCGTGTCAAACACGAAGGTGTCCTCGCCCGTGCCACCGGTCAGCACGTCGTTGCCACCCAGGCCCCGCAGTGTGTCGTTGCCAGCCAGGGCATCAAAGGTATCGGCCGCGCTAGTGCCGACAAAAGTATCGTTCCCGGTCGTTCCGTGGGTCGGGTCGGTCGGTGGGATCGGGTCGGTCGGTGGGATCGGAGGTGACGGTATCGGGTCGGCCCCGTCATGGGCTGCATGCCAGGCCGCCTTGGCCTGGGCCCAGTAGTCGCGGGCCGCCTGGCCTTGAAGGACCGTCCAGCCGGCGGGCGGCATTGGATAATCCGACGGCAGCGGCGTGTCAGAGAGGTTGAGAAAGTAATTGCCGTGCGACTCGACCGTCTTGTCCCAGGCATGCTGCAGCCGCGCCTGGCCGTTGTGGTGAACGTCGGTGATCGCCACCACGCAGTCGATAAAGTGCAGGCTGGGCGAGACATCGTTAGCGCCTGTGCCATCGGCGAGTTTGAATGGCGAACCGTGGGTCACCACGCCTTTGCGAAGGTACTCGCCCATGCCCAGAAGCATGCCATCCATGGTGACCGTGTTGTGAGACCCATTCACGTCACCGTCGCCAAGGCTCACTCCGGAAAACACGTGGTCGAACAGGGAATCCCGGATGGTGCCGCCGATCACGTCGTCGTCCTCGACCGCGTCGTCTCGTGAGTTGGCGACATAGGAATCTTCGATGAGGAAGGTGCCGGTGCCGCCGACACGGATGCCATCCCAGGGCTGGGTGATCGTCCAGTCGTCGATGGTAAAGCTGTGGGCTGAATTTATGCGGACTGCAGCGGAGTTGACGTAAATGTTCTCCCAGTCGCCGGTTTGGGAGACCGTGCCGTTGATCGTGCCGCCCAAAGCCAGGAGGTTGTCGCCGGGGTTGACGACCGCGAAGGGATAGAGGTTGGTGGGGCTTCCCTGATTGGCGACGATCCACGTGGCGTTGGTGGCATCGATAAGGGTGTTGGCGGGCAGACCGGATACTTTATACTGGCGGTAGCCATAGTCACCGCTCAAGACAATGGTGTTTGTATAGGCCATGCTTGGCCCCCTTTCACGCCCCCGCCTGTTTTTTGCTCAAAAGCCCGGCCAGAAAGGCCCCACCAATGCCCCATTGCACCCATCAGAGCCCCGTTGGCGGTATCGTGCAAATCACAAAATGTAAAAAAAATCTCAAAATGTAAAAATATGTCCGTCGCAGAAAATGCTGTGGCGCAACGATTTCAGCGCGGCTGCTTTTCGATGGGGATAAGCGCGGCTTTCACGTCCCTTGCCGACAATCCGACGGCCTCGCAGGAGTAGCGCATGAGCGGAGACGGTGCGCAGGAGGTCCATCATTTGCAAAACGGATCATGGAAATATCCGGACGATTGGCGAGGCCATAAAATTCGTCCCTCAATTATGGGGCAATGACGGGCAATGACGCACGCCCGGATATCAAACGGCTTGCAATGGATGTGGCCGATATTTGCGTCATCTCGACATCACGATCTCTCAATGTGAAGTGGAAGTCCGTGCTCCGGTCTCGGCGAACGGTGGGGCAGTCCCTCGACCGTCTCCCGATATTTCGCAATGTCGAACCAGTGGCCGCAAACCATGAAGCGTATTGTCTCAGTTTGAAATCTTCCGAAATACATATTGCATTTTAATATCGGTCCGACCTCCTATATGCTGAGCGCAAAAGCACGGGAGAAAGGGTGTGTCCCGAGAGCGTGACGTGCTTATGTGGCGCGAAGCCGGGAAACTTGCGTCATCTGGCGACTATGAAGGATGGCTTGCCATCGAATCGGAGCTTCGTAGCAGAGGATTCTCACGCGCCAAGCTGCTGTTTGATAACGACCGGGTCCGCAAAAAATTGGATGATATCTGTAAGAGGGCACAGGAGCAGCGCGCCGACGCCAACCGGACCTAAGGCCAGAAGCGCCCCCGCCTTCCGAGAACCCCAGCCAACCTTCTCTCTTTGCGATGAGCCGCATTTCCCCAACCTGGTTCCCGCCAGGGATGCGAAAGCGCCCGCCTAAACCTTTTCCGCCGACAGGCGTTGTTCGTTCCAGACGGACCGAGCCACCGCCCGGCGGAGAGGATCACCCGATGTATTTCATGGCATTGGCCACCGACTACGACGGCACGTTGGCGCATAACGGCCTGGTTGCCGCAAGCACGCTCTCGGCGCTGGACAAGCTGAAGCGGTCCGGCCGCAAGCTCATCCTGGTCACCGGCCGCGAATTGCCCGACCTCAAGGAGGTTTTTCCGGAGATCGGTCTGTTCGACAAGGTGGTCGCGGAAAACGGCGCGCTGATCTACACGCCGGCCAGCGAGGAAGAGCGCACCATCTCGCCCTCCCCTTCAGCCGACCTCGTCGACAAGTTGAAAAAGCGCGGCGTGAAGCCGCTGTCGGTCGGCCGCTCGATCGTCGCCACCTGGGAGCCGCACCAGGCGACCGTGCTCGACGTCATCAAGAAGCTGGGACTGGAACTGGAAATCATCTTCAACAAGGGCGCCGTGATGATCCTGCCTTCAGGCATCAACAAGGCGACGGGACTGGCGGCGGCGCTTGCCGATCTCAGGCTGTCGCCGAACAATGTGGTAGCCGTCGGCGATGCCGAAAACGACCACGCCTTCCTCAGGGCCGCGGGCTTGAGCGTGGCCGTCGCCAATGCCTTGCCGTCGGTGAAAGAGACAGCCGACCTCGTCACGAAAGGCGCGCGCGGCAGGGGCGTCGAGGACCTGATCCGCAAGCTGATCAAGCTCGACCACCTGGTCATGCGCAAACGCTCGCGCGGCGTGCTGCTGGGGACAGCCCGCGGCAAGAAGGTCTATCTGTCGCCGGTCGAGACGGTTCTGATCGCCGGAAGCTCCGGCATCGGCAAATCCACATTGGCAACCGCGCTGACCGAGCGGCTTGTCGAAAAGGGTCTGCAATTCTGCATCTTCGATCCGGAAGGCGACTATGACGGGCTGCAGGGCGCGGTGCCGCTCGGCGATACTTCGAGCGCGCCGAGCAAGGACCAGCTGCTGGAGCTGATCGACAAGCCGGACACCAATATCGTGGTCAACGGACTGGCGCTGAAGGTCGACGAGCGGCCCGATTTCTTCGCCGAGCTGCTGCCTGGCCTCGGCAGAGTCCGCTACCGCACGGCAAGGCCGAATTGGCTGATCATCGACGAGGCGCATCATCTCCTGCCCAAAAAGCGCGAAGACACGCGCGCGGTGCTTTCGCTGGAGCTGCCGGGCACGGTGCTGATCACCGTGCATCCGGAAGCGATCTCGACGGGTGTCTTGCGCCTGGTGACGGCAGTGATCGCGCTCGGCCCAAAGGCGAAAGGCGTCATCAGGACCTTCTGCAAGGAGGCCGGGCTGGAGGCACCCGGGAACATCCCTACGCCGAAGGGCGAGCGTGTGCTGCTATGGCGGCCGCGAGACGGCAAGAAGCCGTTCACGGTCAAGGCGAACGAGCCAAACCAATCGCTGAAGCGGCACAGCCGCAAATATGCCGAAGGCGAGCTCGACGAGGCGGGCAGCTTCTATTTCACCGGGCCGAAGAAAGCGATGAATCTTCGAGCCCACAACCTGATCATCTTCGCCCGGATGGCGGAAGGCATCGACGACAAGACTTGGGAATACCACCTGCGCGCAGGCGACTACTCCAAATGGTTCCGTCACCAGATCCGGGACAAGGACCTCGCGCGCGAGGCGGTCGAGGCCGAGAAGAACAAGCGTCTATCGCCCAAAGAGAGCCGCAAGCTCGTGCTGGAGGCCGTGCGCCGCCGCTATACGGCGCCTGCGACTGCGCCGGAGAAATAGCTTAGCCGAACCAGGCGCTCGAGCCGCCTCAGCTCGCCTCGCGCATCGCTTCGGCCGCCTGCAGGTCGACAGAAACCAGCTGGCTGACGCCCTGTTCGGCCATGGTGACGCCGAACAGCCGGTCCATGCGGGCCATGGTGATCGGGTTGTGGGTGATGATGACGAAGCGCGTTTCGGTCGTCTTCGCCATCTCTTCCATCAGGTTGCAGAAGCGCTCGACATTGTGGTCGTCGAGCGGCGCGTCGACCTCGTCGAGCACGCAGATCGGCGCCGGGTTGGTCAGGAACACGGCAAAGATCAGCGACATCGCCGTCAGCGCCTGCTCGCCGCCCGAAAGTAGCGTCATGGTCTGCGGCTTCTTGCCCGGCGGACGGGCAAGGATTTCCAGTCCAGCCTCCAGCGGATCTTCGGACTCGATCAGCTGCAATTCGGCCGTGCCGCCGCCGAACAGATGCGAGAACAGCCGCTGGAAATGGCCGTTGACCACCTCGAAGGCCGACAGCAGCCGCTCGCGGCCCTCGCGGTTGAGGCTCTGGATCGCCTGGCGCAGCTTGCGGATCGCCTCGATTATGTCCTCGCGCTCGGAAACGATCGTCTCCAGCCTGTCGGACAGTTCCTTCTGTTCTTCCTCGGCGCGCAGGTTGACGGCGCCGAGCCGCTCGCGCTCGATCTTCAGCCGGTCGAGCTGGCGCTCGACCTCTGCCATGTCCGGCATCGGATCGTCGGCCTCGAGGCCGGTATGCTTGATGACGAGATGCGGCGGCGTGTTCAGCGCTTCCTGGATGCGCGCCTCGACCTCGGCGCGCCGCTCGTCGGCCGCGGTCAGGCGCTCCTCGGCGCGGACGCGGGTCTCACGCGCTTCGGCGAGCGACTGGATAGCCGCGGTCGCCGCCTTGTCGAGCTCGGCCTGCTTGGTCTCCGCTTCCTGCAGGCGGTCGCCGGCGGCCTGGCGCAGCGCCTCGGCCTCGGAAAGCTGCGTCAGCAGGGCGCGGCGCTTGGCGTCGATCTCGTCGGGCGCGTCGGCCAGCGTTTCGCGCTCGGCTTCGGCTTCCGCCTTGCGCTCGCCAAGGGCGGCGATCTGCGTCGAGGCGTTCTCGGCGCGCTCCAGCCAGTTCTTGCGCTCGGTGCCGATGGCGTCGAGCCGGCGCATGCGCGCCTCGGCTTCGCGCCGCAGGCCGTCATGCACGGCGCGCGCGTCGGCAAGCGTGGCGCGGTCGCGCGCGACATTGGCGGACGCCTGTTCGAGCTGCAGCTGCAGATCGCCGAGATCGGGCGCGCCCCTGAGCATCTCCTCGGCTTCGAGGAAAGCGGCTTGCGTCTCCTCATGGCTGTCGACGATGCGCGCGCGGGCGTCATCCAAGGCAGCGCGCCGGCTCGCCAGCTCGCCGCCGGCCTTCTCTGCCTCGGCCAGCGCGTTGCGCGCGGCATCCAGTCCGTGCTGGGCATCGCGGCCGGCCTGGCGGGCGTTGCGCTCGGCCTCACTCGCCTGGCGCATGGCCTGCTCGGCACGCGCCAGCGCCTCCTCGGCCTCGCGCACGACGCGGGTCGCCTGCACGGCTTCGGCGTCGAGCTCGGCGAGGCGGTTCTTCTGCGCCAGTCGCTGGGCGGCAGCGGTCGGGGCGTCGGCGCTGGCCGTCAGGCCGTCCCAGCGCCACAGCGCGCCGTCGCGGCTGACCAGCCGCTGTCCGGGCGCCAGCTGCGCCTGGAGACGGCGGCCGTCTGCAGCTTCGACGATGCCGATCTGCGCCAGGCGGCGGGCAAGCTGCGCCGGCGCGCGCACCACGCTGGCAAGGCTCTTCACGCCTTCGGGCAGCGCTGCATCGCCGGGCTGGACCGCGCTCTCGCCCCAATGCACCGGCGCGCTGCGGTCGAGCGGCACGTCGAGGTCCTCGCCGAGCGCCGCGCCCAGCGCGGTCTCGTAGCCGCGCTCGACGCTGATCTGCTCCAGCACCGAAGGGAAGAGGTCGCCGCTCGCGGCGTTGAGGATCTTGGCCAGCGTGCGCGCTTCGGTCTCGATGCGCTGCAACTCCGCCTTGGCATCCTGCAATGGCGGCCGTGCGGCGCTTTCGGCGGCGCGCGCCTCGGCAACCGCCTGCTCGGCGGCGATGGCACCTAGCTCGCTCTCTTCGAGACGGGCGAGCGCATCCTCGACCAGCAGCCGCTTCTCGGCGGGATCGGGCAGGCCGGAAATGCGCGCGACGATATCCGAAAGCTCGCGGTCGACCTCGGCGAGCTGGCGGGCGAAGCGGTCGCGGCGCTCGGCGGTCTCGCGCAGCGTGCGTTCGATCTGGTGGCGCGAGGCTGCCGCCTCGGCACGCTCGGCGGTCAGCGCGGCAAGTTTCGCTTCGCTTTGCGAGAGCGTCGCGCCGGCCTGTTCGAAAGCGGCGCGCGTGGTGGCTTCGCGCTCGGCGGCACCAGCGTTTTCCGAGTTGAGCTCGGCCTCCTCGGTGCGCAGGCGCTCCAGGATGTCGGCATTGTCGCGCACCATCCGCTCCTCGCGGGCGATGTCGGCGTCGAGTTGCTGCAGCCGGCGCTCCAGTTCCGCCTGGCGGGAGCGGATGCGACCGGCTTCCTCCTCGATCTGCGTCTTGGCGATCGACAGGCGCTGGAAGGCGGCCGCAGCAGCAGCCTCGGCGTCGCGCAAATCGGGGAGCCGATGCGCGGCGTTGCCCTGTTCCCTGGCGGCCGCCATCTGGGCTGCGGCGCGGTCGCCGACCAGCGTGGTGGCGACGGCGAGCGCGGAACGCGCCTCGCCTTCCTGGGTCTTGGCCAGCGTCCAGCGGAGATGCAAGAGCGTCGCCTCGGCCTTGCGGATGTCCGCCGACAGGTTCTTGAAGCGCGAGGCCTGGCGCGCCTGACGCTTCAGGCTGTCGATCTGGCTTTCCAGCTCGCCGACGACGTCGTCCAGCCGTTCAAGGTTCTGCTCGGCCGCCTTCAGCCTGAGCTCGGCCTCGTGCCGGCGTGTGTGCAGGCCGGAGATGCCGGCGGCCTCTTCGAGAAGCGCGCGGCGAGCCTGGGGTTTTGCCTGGATCAGCTCGCCGATGCGGCCCTGGCCAACCATGGACGGCGAGCGGGCGCCGGTCGACTGATCGGCAAAGAGCAGTTGTACATCCTTGGCGCGGGCTTCCTTGCCGTTGATGCGGTAGAGCGAGCCGGCCTCGCGCTCGATGCGGCGCGACACCTGAAGCTCATCGGCATCGTTGAAGGCGGCGGGCGCCGTGCGATCTGTGTTGTCGAGGAAAAGCGTGACTTCGGCAGTGTTGCGGGCGGGCCGCGCGCCTGAGCCGGAAAAGATCACGTCGTCCATGCCGGACGCGCGCATGTTCTTGTAGGAGCTTTCGCCCATCACCCAGCGCAGCGCCTCGACAAGGTTCGACTTGCCGCAGCCGTTCGGCCCGACGATGCCGGTCAGCCCGCGTTCGATGACGAACTCGCCGGGCTCGACGAAGGACTTGAACCCGAGGAGGCGAAGGCGCGAAAACTTCATTCGCGCCGCCCCGCAAAGGCCAACATGCCGAAGCCGGAAGGCTTCGGCGCGGCCTGGACGTCAGAGCAGAGGGTCGATGATGGCCGACATTTCCTCAATCGACATCGCCCCTTTGTAGGTCTTACCGTTGATGAAGAAGGTCGGCGTCGAGTCGACCTTGAACTCGTCCGCTCCGCGTTTCTGGACTGCTCTCACATCGTCCAGAAGCTTCTGATCCGTCAAGCAGGCCTCGAAGGACTCCTGTGTAAAACCGGCGAGCTTGGATATCTGCAGCAGCGCTTCCTTGGTGTTGTTGACGCCAACCCAGCTCGGCTGCTGCTTGAACAGCACGTCGACCATGGCGAAGTAGTTGTCCTTGGCGCAGCGCGCCAGCATGAAGCCGGCCTCGGCGCTCGGGTCGAAGGGGAATTCGCGCAGGATGTAGCGCACCTTGCCGGTGTCGATATATTTCGACTTCAACTGCGGGAAGGTGGCGTCGTTGAAATGCGCGCAATGCGGGCAGGTCATCGAGGCATATTCGACGATGGTGACCTTGGCGTCGTCCTTGCCGAGTTGCTTTTCGGGCAAGGCGCCGGGCTTCAGCAGTTCCGCCATGTCGACCGTGCCCTGCGCTTCCGGCACCTGAACGGCGGCCGGCGTTGCCGGCTTGGCGGGCGTCGACGGATCAGCAGGCTTCACATTGTTCGCCTTCGCCTCCTCGCCCGAGTCGCTGCATGCGGCAAGCAGCGCCACTGCCGGAACGACGGCCAGCGTGGTCAAAAGGTTCCTGCGGGACAAAGAGCGGTTCATGCGAATCACCTGATATCGGTTGGATTTTGCAATGCAAGGGCTAGAAAAGGCGAGAGTTGGCGCGAATTAAGGCATCGCCGTCCCCAATCCAATCGCCAATTTTTCGGGCGCGATCACGAATACGCGACATTGACGACAATTTTGCAGCACGCCGGATGTCTCTTGCCGAGACCGTTGCGCACGTTCGGGAGACATGCTCAAGGCTTTTTTTGTCCCAGAATGGTCGCGCCTAGCCGCTCGAGCGAAGCACGCAGTCCGTCATCCTCGATCTTGCCGACAGTGCGCGCCAGCTTCGATTTCTCAGCCTCGCTGAGCGGCCTCGGCGCTGGTTTCGGTCGCGCTTTGGCCGAAAGCACCGGCTTCTGCAAGATCTTGATGCGGCCGATGGCGTTGAAACCCAAAAAGGCGTTGACGCGGTTGATGACCTCGCCGGCCTCATGTTGCAGGTGCAGCGCCGCTATCCCTTCGCAGGCGATGATGAGCACCGCCGGCTCGAACGGATCGTCCTCATGCAGGCGGCGCGGCCATTGGATCTTTTCCGGGCGCGAATGGCTGGCCAGCCGCGGACCGGCGATCTCTTCCCAGGATTGCACCAGCCCGATCGAGATGCCGGCGCGCTTCCTCAGCACCGGATCGAGGATCTCGGTCGCGAGATCGCTCACCGGAACGGGATTGCCGTAGGGCTTTTTCCCTGCCATGTGCGTTCTCCGATCCCAAGCTCACCCGATCAATGGCACCGCAAGACCAGACCCGCAAGGCCGAGAAGGCCGTATCCGGAGACAGCAGCATCGCCGCCCGGCTGCTTGCCTGGTACGACGCGCATCACCGCGACCTGCCCTGGCGCGTGACGCCGGTAGCCTTTGCGCGCGGGACAAGGCCTGATCCCTACCGCGTCTGGCTCTCCGAGGTCATGCTGCAGCAGACCACGGTCGAAGCGGTGAAAGCCTATTTCCGGACGTTTGTCGAGAAATGGCCGACGGTCGAGGCGCTGGCTGCCGCGCCCGCCGAGGATGTCATGAAAGCCTGGGCCGGGCTCGGCTATTACTCCCGGGCGCGCAACCTCAAGGCCTGCGCCGATCTCGTGGTGCAGCGGGGCGGCCGCTTTCCCGAGACCGAAGCCGGGCTGAAGGAATTGCCGGGCATCGGCGCCTACACGGCGGCGGCGATCGCGGCGATCGCCTTCGACGGGCCGGCCGCCGTCGTCGACGGCAATGTCGAGCGCGTCATCTCGCGGCTCCATTCGATCGAAACGCCGCTCAGCGAGGCCAAACCCGAAATCCGCGCACTGGTCGAAAAACTGGTGCCGCGGACGAGGCCCGGCGACTTCGCCCAGGCGATGATGGATCTCGGCGCGACGACCTGCACGCCGCGGCGGCCGCGCTGCATGCTGTGCCCGCTGCGCGAGGATTGCAGCGCCATCCTTTCGGGCGATCCTGAACGCTTTCCGGTCCGTCTGCCGAAAGACGACAAGCCGCTCAGGCGGGGTGCTGCCTTCGTCGCCGAACGCGGCGACGGCGCCATCCTGTTGCGCAAGCGGCCCGACAAGGGACTGCTCGGTGGCATGACCGAGGTGCCGACGACGGCGTGGACGGCGCGGGTCGACGGGGCAACCACTGAAGACGCCGCGCCCTTTGCCGCCGACTGGCGGCGCGCCGGACGCATCGGCCATGTCTTCACGCATTTCGCGCTCGAACTCGACGTATTTCATGCCCACATCAAGGGTGATGTGCCGGACGGGCATTTCTGGTCGCTGGCCCATGAAATTTCCGGGGAAGCGCTGCCGACCGTCATGAAAAAGGTAATCGAGGCGGCGATACCGGGCGCGACCAAAGCGCGTCGCATGTGAAATGATCCCCTCGCGACGCGCTTTGGGTTTTTGTCTTGTGCAAGTCGTTTTCCCAAAACCGCTGCGCACTTTTGGGCAACATGCACTAAAAGCAACGTACCCATGAAAGGCCCGCAATGACCGAAATCCGCCATATCGTGTTCGACATCGGCAAGGTGCTGATCCACTACGATCCGGACCTGGCGTTCAGCAACCTGATCCCCGATGCGGACGAGCGGAAATGGTTCTTCGACAATGTCTGCACCAGCGAGTGGAACATCGAACAGGATCGCGGGCGGACATGGGAAGCGGCAGAGGCGCTTTTGATCGCCGATCATCCCGACCACGCCGAGAACATCCGCAATTTCCGCCGCCATTGGCACGAGATGGTGCCGCATGCCTATGACGACAGCGTCGCGCTCATGGTCGGCCTGATCGAGAGCGGCCGCGATGTGACCATGCTGACCAATTTCGCCGCCGACACTTTCGCCGAAGCCCGCCAGCGCTTCGATTTCCTCGATCGCCCGCGCGGCGTCACCGTCTCGGGCGAGATCGGCCTGATCAAGCCGGACCAGGCCATTTACGACCATCACGTCGCATCGTTCGACCTGGAGCCGGCCGCCACGCTGTTCATCGACGACAGCCAGAAGAATGTCGACGGCGCCAAGGCCGCCGGCTGGCAGGCGGTGCTGTTCACCGACGCCAAGGCGCTTAAAGCGGACCTTCAGCGGCTTGGGATTGCGGCTTGATCTGAATCGCTTGCGGCGATCCGTTAAGGTTTCGATTCAAGCGGATTAGAGCAATTCCAGGAAAAGTGCTTAGCGGTTTTCCGTCCGGAATTGCGTAAAAACAAATGGTTAGAGCGGTTCGACCTCTCCACTAAACGTTGAACTGCTCTAACCGCCTGCCCGTTCCATGCCGAGGCGCGCGATACGACGCAGTTCGTCGATCGGGGTGAGACCGCCGCTGCGCTCATAGTGCCAGAAGGTCCAGCCGTTGCAGGCATCGAGCCCCTGCACCTCGGCGCCGATCTTGTGGATCGAGCCGGCGCTGTCGCCGATCGCCAGCGTGCCGTCGGCGCGCACCTTGGCGGCCCAGCGCTTCTTGGCATCGTAAAGCGTGGCACCCGGCGCCACCAGGCCGGTGTCGATCAGGCTGATGAAGGCGACGCGCGGCTCGGCGCGCTTGCCGGAAAGCACGGTGAGATCGGCGCTTTCCAGCGGCCGCACCGCTGCGATGCGCTCATTGGCGGCGTCGATATAGGCCTGCTCGCGCTCGATGCCGACGAAGTGACGGCCGAGGCGCTTGGCGACGGCGCCGGTCGTGCCCGAGCCGAAGAAGGGATCGAGCACTACGTCGCCCGGCTTGGTCGAGGCCATCATGATGCGGGCAAGCAGCGCCTCCGGCTTCTGCGTCGGGTGCAGCTTGTTGCCGTTGTCATCTTTCAGGCGCTCGCCTCCCGTGCAGATCGGGAACAGCCAGTCGGAGCGCATCTGCAGATCGTCGTTCGAAGCCTTCAGCGCCTCGTAGTTGAAGGTGTAGCCCTTGGCCTTCTGGTCGCGCGAGGCCCAGATCATCGTCTCATGCGCGTTCTGGAAGCGGCGGCCGCGGAAGTTCGGCATCGGGTTGGTCTTGCGCCAGACGACGTCGTTCAGGATCCAGAAGCCGAGATCCTGCATCCTGGCGCCAACGCGGAAAATGTTGTGATAGGAGCCGATGACCCAGATGGTGCCATTGGGCTTCAGCACCCGCCGCGCCGCGAGCAGCCAGGCGCGGGTGAAGGCGTCGTAGGCCTCAAAGCTTTCGAACTGGTCCCAGTCGTCGTCGACGGCATCGACCTTGGACTGGTCGGGCCGGTGCAGGTCGCCGTCGAGCTGCAGATTGTAGGGCGGGTCGGCGAAGATGACGTCGATCGACTTTTCCGGCAGCCTGTCGAGGGCGGCGACGCAGTCGCCCTTCAGGATCGTGTCCAGCCATTCGGACTTAAGGGGAGCGTGGGAAAGCTCGTCGAGAAGACGCACGGCAGACATCAAAACACCCAAAGCACGCGTTACGGTTTACTGGCTGTTATGGTTACCGATCAGCGTAAACATTCGGTGAAGGCCGTTGAGCCTTGCGCGGTTTGCGAAGACCGGCCCATTGGTGTATGCCGCGCCGCTTGGGCCAGCCAGGCCATGTTTCCTCTCTGCGTTCCGGATTGCCATGCCCCAGCCAGACCTTGTCATCTTCGATTGCGACGGTGTGCTCGTCGATTCTGAAATCGTCGCGGCGCGCGTCGAGGCCGAGCTTCTGACATCGGCCGGATTCGAGATCTCGGCGGAGGAGATTTTCGAGACCTATGCCGGGCTGACCTTCAAGGACATCATGCTGCGGCTCGAGGAGAAGTCCCACATTCCGTTCCAAGCTTCGCTGATCGACCGCGCCGAGGAGCTGGTCGACCGCAAGCTGCGTAGCGACGTTCGCGTCATCGACGGCGCCCGCGAGGCGGTGGCGGCCGTCACCGCGCCGCGCGCCGTCTGCTCCAATTCGCGCACGGAGCGGATCGAGTTCATGCTGGAGAAGGTGCGGCTGCTGCCGTTCTTCGCCGGGCGCATCTTCTCGGGGCTCGACATCCCGAGCAAAAAGACCAAGCCGGCGCCGGACGTGTTCCTCTATGCCGCCGAACAGCTCGGCGCCAACCCGAAGAACACCTTCGTCATCGAGGATTCCGTGCACGGCATCACCGGCGCCCGGGCGGCCGGCATGCGCGTCATCGGCTTCACCGGCGCCGGGCACAGCTATCCCGGCCATGCCGACGCGCTGACCGAGGCCGGCGCCGAGACGGTCATCCGCCGCTTCGCGGAGCTCGGCGGCACGATCGCGGCATTGTCGGAGTGGTCGGAAGACGCCTAGGGTTCGTTGGAAACTCTACTCCTGCAGCCATCTGGCGGCGTCTTCTGCGCTTCCGGTGCTCACGTACTTAAACGTACGCTCCGCTCCGGTTCTCGAAGCCACCTCCATATGACTCCCTGGAGCGAGTTTCGAACGAACCCTAGCTAACCCTCGGCTAGTTCGTCGCCGCTGCCGCGACGCGCTTCTTCCTGTTGCCCTTGGACTTGTCCGCGGCAGCCGGCGTGTTCTCGTCATAGCCGGCATAGGCCTGGTAGTCGGTCGCTGTCGGGTCCGGCACCACGACGTTGGCGTCGGTGAAGACGAACTGCGTGGCTGCCGACGGATCGGTGACCTGCACCTGATACTGATGCAGCTGCGAATAGAGCACGTCAGGCCCGTGCTGGACCGCGACGCGGATCGGCATGGTGACGGTGCCGGGCGCAAACAGCGGGCCCGGCACGACCTTGCCGGCGACGGCGATCTTCATCGTCAGCTGGCCGTTCTCGTGCGTGCAGTCGCGCGTCACGTCGGTGATCGAGGCCTGGTAGACGATCTTGGCGGGGTCGCGATTGGGGTCGACCGGCTGACCGTCGGGGCCGGTCTGCGCGGCTGCGGCTGCCTGGGCTTCAGCGTCCGCCGCAGCATCGGCCTTCTTTTTCTTCGGCTTGGCGGCCGTGCCTTTGGCGTAGGTGTTGAAGAAGGCGGTGCCGTCGCGCAGCGTCACCTTCGGGCAGTAGGCGCGCAGCTGGCTTGCCAGCACTTTCGGATCCTGCGGCGGCGGCGCGGTCGGGTCCTTCTTGCTGAAGCCGAAGTTCAGAATGCCATTGTCGCTCGATTGGCAGCCGGCGGCGGCAAGCATAAAGCCGGTGAGCGCCAGACCCGCGACAACACGGCGGTTGACCGAATAAAACCTCATGAACTGCACTTCCCTCTCACAAAGCCGGTGACGTATATCAACGCCGCGGCGAAAATGCGACTGAGCCGGCTCGGAAAATTAACCAATTTGCCGTGGATGACGCGGCCGGCAAGGATGGGCCTTTTACGATGCAATATGTGAGTACCCGCGGGGATGCGCCCGTGCTTGGATTTTCCGACGCGGTGCTGGCCGGGCTGGCGCGCGACGGCGGGCTTTACGTGCCGCGCGAATGGCCGCAGTTTTCGCCTGCCGACATCCGCGCCATGCGCGGCCTCGCCTATCCGGATCTCGCCATCCGCGTGCTCCTGCCCTTCCTCGGCGGCGAGATCGCCGCGCCCGTCTTCGAGCGGCTGGTGCGCGAGGCCTATGCGACTTTCCGGCATGACGCCGTCTGCCCGCTGGTGCAGACAGGGAGAAACACCTTCGTCCTCGAGCTTTTCCATGGCCCGACGCTCGCCTTCAAGGATGTGGCGATGCAGCTGCTCGCGCGGCTGATGGACCATGTGCTTGCCGAGCGGGACAAACGCGCCACGATCGTCGGCGCCACCTCCGGCGACACCGGCGGTGCCGCAATCGACGCTTTCGCCGGCCGCGACCGCACCGACATCTTCATCCTTTTCCCCAACGGCAAAGTCTCGCCGGTACAGCAGCGGCAGATGACGACGTCGAGCGCGGCGAATGTCTACGCACTGTCGATTGAAGGCAATTTCGACGACTGCCAGGGCCTGGTGAAGGACATGTTCAACGACCACGGCTTCCGCGACCGTGTGTCGCTGTCGGGCGTGAATTCGATCAACTGGGCCCGCATCATGGCCCAGATCGTCTATTATTTCTCCTCGGCGCTGTCGCTCGGCGCGCCCGACCGGCCGGTGTCCTTCACCGTGCCGACCGGCAATTTCGGCGACATTTTCGCTGGTTACGCCGCCAAGCGCATGGGGCTGCCGGTCGAACGGCTGATCATCGCCACCAACGACAACGACATATTGGCGCGCACGCTTTCGAGCGGCGAATACCGCACCAAGGGCGTGTTCGCCACCACCTCGCCGTCGATGGACATCCAGGTGTCGTCGAACTTCGAACGCCTGCTGTTCGAGGCGGCGGGCCGCGATGCCGCGACGGTCAGGCGCTATATGAACGGGCTGAAGCAATCCGGCGCATTCACCATCGAAGCGGGCGAAATGGCCAGGATCCGCGCCGAGTTCGACGCTGGCCGCGCCAACGTCGACGAGGTTGCCGCAACCATCCGCCAGACGCTCGAAGCGAGCAGCTACCTGCTCGATCCGCACACGGCCGCTGCCGTGCATGTGGCGGCCGGCCACGCGTCAGGCGCCGTGCCGATGGTGGTGCTGGGCACCGCGCATCCGGCGAAGTTCCCGGCCGCGGTCGAAGCCGCCAGCGGCGTCACTCCCGCGCTTCCCTCATGGCTTGCCGGCTTGATGACAGCCGACGAAAAGTACACCATACTTCCATCCGAGCTGAAAATGGTGGAAGATTACGTGAGCCGCCACACGCGGGCGGCCCGTTAGGGAGTAGTTGCCATATGGGTGTTGAGGTAAGCCGTCTGTCGAACGGCCTGACAGTCGCCACCGAAACCCTTCCAAGTCTCGAATCCGTTGCCCTAGGCGCCTGGGTGAAGTCAGGCGCCCGCAATGAACGCGACGAAGAGCATGGCATGGCCCATCTGCTCGAACACATGGCGTTCAAGGGAACCAAGCGGCGCAGCGCTTTCCAGATCGCCTCGGAAATCGAGAATGTCGGCGGCGAGATCAACGCCGCCACCAGCGTCGAGACGACGTCCTACTACGCCAGGGTGCTCTCAGACGACGTGCCGCTGGCGGTCGATATCCTCGCCGACATCCTGCAGGAGTCGGAGTTCGACCCCGAAGAGCTGGAGCGCGAGCAGCATGTGATCCTGCAGGAGATCGGCGCCGCGCACGACACGCCCGACGACATCGTCTTCGACCGCTTCACCGAAACCGCCTTCCGCCACCAGACCATCGGCCGCTCGATCCTCGGCACGCCGGAGACGGTCAAGTCCTTCACCTCGAAACAGCTGCACGACTTCATCGAACGCCAATATGGCGCCGAGCGCATGGTGATCGTGGCCGCCGGCGACATCAAGCACGACAATTTCGTGCGTGAGGTCGAAAAGCAGCTCGGCGGCTTCCGCGCCAAGGCCACGAGCAACATCCCGCAATATGCGCAATATGTCGGCGGCGACTTCCGCGAGGACCGCGACCTGATGGACGCGCAGATCGTTCTCGGTTTCGAGGGCCGCGCCTATCATGTGCGCGATTTCTATGCCTCGCAGGTGCTGTCGATGATCCTCGGCGGCGGCATGTCGTCGCGGCTGTTCCAGGAGGTGCGCGAGAAGCGCGGCCTGTGCTACTCGGTCTATGCCTTCCACTGGGGCTTCTCCGACACCGGCATTTTCGGCGTGCATGCCGCGACCGGGCAGAGCGATATCGCCAAGCTGGTGCCGGTCATCATCGACGAATTGCAGAAGGCAGGCGAAAGCATCCAGCAGGAAGAGCTCGACCGGGCACGCGCGCAATATCGCGCCGGCCTCATCATGTCGGCCGAGAGCCCGGCAAGCCGCGCCTCGCAGATCGCCAGGCAATTGCTCCTGTTCGGGCGGCCGATCGCCAAGGAGGAGTTGATGGAGCGGCTGGCGGCGCTGACCGTCGAGCGGCTGACCGACCTTTCCTCGCGGCTGTTCTCGACCAAGCCGACGCTGACGGCGGTCGGCCCCGTGGGCACGCTGGCGCCCTACGAGGCGATCCTCGAATCGCTTGCGGGCCCGCAGACGACGGCCCGCAGGCTCGCCGTCTAACCTTCGACCAAAAGCCGTGTTCGCGCTTCCTTTCTTTCGCCGCGACCTGCCGGCACTGAAGGGCGAAAAGGTCACGCTGCGCGTGCCGCTGACCAACGACTACCGCGAATGGTCGACGCTGCGCGGCGAAAGCCGCGCCTTTCTGGAGCCGTGGGAGCCGCGCTGGCAGCCGGACGAGCTCGACCGCACCGCCTGGCGGCTGCGCATCAGCCGCTACCGTGAGGACTATGCGCAGGGCACGGCCATCGCCTTCTTCATTTTCGAGAAGTCGAGCGGCAAGCTCGCCGGCGGCATCACGCTCGGCAACATCCGCCACGGCGTCGCGCAAAGCGGCCATATCGGCTACTGGATCGGCGAACGCTACGGCGGCCGCGGGCTGATGACCGAGGCGGTCAAGCTGGTGTCGCGTTTTGCCTTCGATACGCTGAGGTTGCACCGGATCGAGGCTGCCTGTATTCCCGACAACGCCCGGTCGATCCGCGTGCTTGAAAAAGCCGGATTCCGGCGCGAAGGACTTCTGCGATCCTATCTCAGGATCAACGGCATCTGGCAGGATCACTACCTCTACGCCCGGATCGCGGACGATCCGCCGGGCGATGGAACGAAGGGCTGATATGTGACGAATTTTCCGCGAATCGCGTCGCTGTTCGCCCTCATCCTGGCGGTCGTCGTCACGCTCTCGGCAGCCGCGCCGGCGCTGGCCGTCGAGCCGATCAAGATCGCCCGCGACGACAAGGCTCTCGACCTCTCGCGCGCCTTCGATCTGTATCCGAATCAGGGCGAGAATTTCCAGGTCTCGACGGCCCCAGGCCTCGACGGCATCGTGCGGCGCATCGAGGTCGAGGCCAAAGACGCGCGCTCGAGCGGCGACTGGGCGGTGTTCGCGCTCGCCAACACCACCGACCAGCAGCTCGACCGGCTGATCGTCGCGCCGCATTTCCGCCTGGTGAATTCCGGCATCTTCTGGCCCGACCTCGGTTCGACCCGCATCGCGGCTATCACGCCCAGCGAGGGCTTCGCGCTCGACCGCCAGACCAGCCCCGACGCCGATGTGTTCCGGGTGACGCTGAACCCCGGCACGGTCGTCACCTTCATCGCCGAGCTCGCCTCGCCGAAGCTGCCGCAGGTCTATCTGTGGGAGCCCGAATCCTACAAGGATTCGGTCAATTCCTACACGCTGTTCCGCGGCATCGTCATCGGCATCGCCGGCCTGCTGGCGCTGTTCCTGACGATCCTGTTCGTGGTGAAGGGAACCTCGATGTTTCCGGCGACCGCCGCGCTCGCCTGGGCGGTGCTCGCCTATATCTGCGTCGATTTCGGCTTCCTCAACAAGGTCATCGAGATCTCGCCCGGCAATGAGCAGATGTGGCGGGCCGGCACCGAAGTGGCCTTGGCCGCGACCTTCGTGGTGTTCCTGTTCGCCTATCTCAACCTCAACCGATGGCACGGCCATTTCAGCTACGGCGCGCTGGTCTGGATCCTCGGGCTGTTGCTCATCGCCGGGGTGGCGATCGTCGACCCGGCGGTCGCAGCGGGCATCGCCCGCATCTCCTTCGCCGCCACCGCGATCACCGGGCTCGGCCTCATCATCTTCCTCGGCATTCGCGGCTACGACCGCGCCATCATGCTGGTGCCCAGCTGGGTCATGGTGCTCTTGTGGCTATGCGGCTCATGGATGGCGATCACCGGCATGCTGGACAACGACATCGCCCAGCCGGCGCTGGGCGGCGGCCTGATCCTGATTATCCTTCTGATCGGCTTCACCGTCATGCAGCATGCCTTTGCCGGCGGCGCGCTGCATCAGGGCCTGTTCTCCGACCTCGAGCGCCAGGCGCTCGCGGTCGCCGGATCGGGCGACATCGTGTGGGACTGGGACGTGCTGCGCGACCGCGTGGTGACCAAGCCCGACATCAGCCTGCAGCTCGGCCTTGCCCCCAACAGCCTGTCCGGTGCAGCCCGCAACTGGCTGCCGGTGCTGCATGCCGACGACCGCGACACCTTCCGCACGACACTCGACGTGGTGCTGGAGCACCGCCGCGGCCGGGTGGCGCAGAATTTCCGCCTGCGCGGCGCCGACGGCCACTATCACTGGTTCTCGCTCAGGGCGCGGCCGGTGATCGGCTCGGACGGCGAAGTGATCCGCTGCGTCGGCACGATGGTCGACGTCACCGAGCAGAAGAAATCCGAGGAAAGGCTGCTGCACGATGCCGTGCACGACAACCTCACCGGCCTGCCCAACCGCGAGCTGTTCATGAACCGGCTGGAGGCGATCATCTCGATCGCCCGCACCGAGGACAAGGTGCGCCCGACGGTCTTCGTCATCGACATCGACCGCTTCAAGCAGGTCAATGACGGGCTCGGCATTTCCGCCGGCGACACCATCCTGCTCACCATCGCGCGCCGTCTGCACCGGCTGCTCAAGCCCAAGGATTCGCTGTCGCGCTTTGCCGGCGACCAGTTTGCGCTGATGCTGCTGTCGGAGCAGGATCCGGCTCGCATCGCCGCCATGGCCGACGCCATCAAGCATGCGATCAACAATCCGATCACCTTCGCCAAGCGCGAGATCGTGCTCACCGCCTCGATCGGCCTGATCACCTGGACGACGGCGCAGACCTCGTCCGAGGACATGGTCAAGGACGCCGAGCTTGCCATGCACCAGGCCAAGCGCTTCGGCGGCGACAGGATCGAGCCGTTCCGGCCGGCCTTCCGCACCGTTGGCACCGACCGGTTGCAGTTCGAATCCGACCTTCGCCGCGCCATCGAGCGGCGCGAATTCACCCTCGCCTACCAGCCGATCGTGCGGCTGGAGGATGGCAGCGTCGCCGGCTTCGAGGCGCTGTTGCGCTGGGATCATCCGCGGCGCGGCATGATCCCCCCTGGAGATTTCATCCCAGTCGCCGAAAATTGCGGCCTGATCGTGCAGCTCGGCCTGTTCGCCATGCAGCAGGCGGCCGAGGATCTGGCGACCTGGCAGAAGCAGATCGGCGACGCGCCGCTGTCGGTTTCGGTCAACCTCTCCAGCCGGCAGCTCATTCGCCGCGACCTCGTCAGCGACGTGCGCTCGGTCATCGCGCGCGCCAATCTGAAGCCGCGCTGCTTCCGCCTGGAACTCACCGAATCCCTTGTGATGGACAATCCCGAGCAGACCGCGCATGTGCTGACCAAGCTGAAGCAGCTCGGCATCGGGCTGTCGCTCGATGATTTCGGCACCGGCTATTCCTCGCTCTCCTACCTGACGCGCTTTCCTTTCGACACGATAAAGATCGACAAGAGCTTCGTCGACGACGCCACGCCGAAACGGGCGGTGCTGCTCAAATCCATGGTCAACATGGCGCATGAGCTCGGCCTGTCGGTCGTGGCCGAAGGCATCTCGGACGAGAGCGACGCGCTGGAGCTGCGCCAGATGGGCTGCGAATATGTCCAGAGCTTCATGTTCGGCGCGCCGATGCCCGGCGACCAAGTTCTGAAGACTTTGAGGGAGCAGTATCCGCTGACCCAGGCGTAGAGGCCCATCGTTTCGTCATCCTCGGGCTTGACCCGAGGATCCATGCCGTGACGTTAAGGCGTTGCTATGGTTCAGAATTCTGCACCGTTGCATTCTATGGTCGATGTCACGGCATGGATCCCTGGGTCTCCGCGACGGAGCTGCGCTCCTGCTTCGCCCTGGGATGACGAAGTCGGGAGCGGTCCTGCCAACCGCGGGCGTCGGCTCGTCGGATCATGCGTGGCCGGCGGCGGCGCTGAGGTGGGCGAGGTCTATGCCGATCGAGGCCAGGATGCGGTCGTATTTGCGCTCGATATCGGCGTCGAAAAGAAGCTCGGGCGTCGCCGGGCAGGTCAGCCAGCCATTCTCGGCGATCTCGCTTTCGAGCTGGCCGGCGCCCCAGCCGGAATAGCCGAGCGCCATCAGCGCATGACGCGGCCCGCGGCCCGTCGAGATGGCGCGCAGAATGTCGACCGTGGCTGTCAGGCAGATGTCGTCGGAGACGCTGAGCGAGGATTCCACGCGATAGTCGCCGGAATGCAGCACGAAGCCGCGGCTGCGATCGACGGGCCCGCCATTGCGCACGACGAAGTCGCGGGCATGCGCCGGCAGGCGGATCGCCTCCTGCTCGTTCACGATGCCAAGCTGCACCAGAAGGTCCGGGAACAGCATCTGCTGCGTCTGGTTGATGATCAGGCCCATGGCGCCTTCGTCGCTGTGGGCACAGATATAGATGACCGAGCGCGTGAACCGGTCGTCCTTCATGCCGGGCATGGCAATCAGGAACTGATCGTCGAGAAAGCCGCGTCCGGCGGCTTTCTTTTTGTGTCGCAACAAGTCCATGAGGTTGAGCGTAACGCGTTTCCGCCGCGCCGAAAAGATGGTGAGGCTGCCGGATGTCACGCAAATATGATACCGGCAGGAACATGAAATCATTGCGCGGCCAAGAACGGGCGATCAAATCACCGCCATGCGATACCTGAACATTGTGGCGCTCGGCGCCGTCATCGGCCTGGGAGCGGGCCTGCCCGCCGAGGCATCGTCCTCGGCCTGGTACAACAGCGAAGGCGGCAAGGTGCGGCTGGTGACTAGCGGCAAGCCTGACCAGGCGGGCAAGATCCACGGCGTGCTCGACATCGCGCTGAAACCGGGCTGGAAAACCTATTGGCGCGACCCCGGCGACGCCGGCGTGCCGCCGCAGCTCGACATCGCGGCCAGCACCAACATCGCCGATGCAAGGCTGTCGTTTCCGCCGCCGCAGCGCCACGACGACGGCTACGGCGAATGGGCCGGCTACGACCGTCCCGTGTCGCTGCCGGTGACCTTCACGCTGTCGTCGCCCGACCAGCCGGCAACCATTGACGCCAACGTCTTCCTCGGCATCTGCGAGACGATCTGCATTCCGGTGCAGACCCGGCTCAGCCTCGATCCGGCGTCCGATCCGGACAACGCCACGGACGCGGCGCTGGTCAAGACAGCGCTTGCAACGCTGCCCTCGCCGGCACGGCCCGATTTCGGTATCCGCGTGCTGCCCGGCGACCACGAGACCCTCATCGTCGAGGCCCGGTCCCCCGGTGACCCGGATTCGCTCGATTTCTTCATCGCCGGCGAGCGCGACTACATGTTCGGCGCGCCGGTGCGCAGCGAAAAGGACGGCAAGCTCGTCTTCACCGTGCCGATCCTCGACCGGCCGTCGGCGACACCCACGGGTGGCGGGCTCTATTACACGCTGACCAGCGCCGAGGGTTCGGTCGACGGATTGCTGCCTTTCCCTTGATCCAGCCCCTCTTGGAGCCGCAATTGCCGTCGGAAAACCGCTGGGCGCTTTTCCTGCAATTGCTCTGAACGGTTGCGGGAAGCCGCCCGGTCCGATACGCAGGCACAAATCCTTCCCAATCTCCCAAGCGAGGAAACCATGACCATTTCGGTTGGCGAAAAACTGCCCGAGGCGACCTTCAAGGTGATGACCGCCGACGGCTCGAAGTCCATGACCGGCGCTGAAATCTTCGCCGGCAAGAAAGTGGTGCTGTTCGGCGTTCCCGGCGCCTTCACGCCGACTTGCAGCAACAACCATCTGCCGGGCTACCTCGAGAACCACGACGCCATCCTGGCGCGCGGCGTCGACACCATCGCGGTCGTCTCGGTCAACGACGTGCATGTCATGGGTGCCTGGGCGCGCTTCACCGGCGGCGAAGGCAAGATCCTTTATCTGGCCGACGGCAGCGGCGATTTTGCCAAGTCGGTCGGTCTCGACAACGATCTTTCCGCGAACGGCATGGGGCTGCGCTCGAAGCGCTTTTCGATGATCGTCGACGACGGCAAGGTCACGGCGCTCAATGTCGAGACCAAGCCGGGTGTCGACGAGAGCGGCGCGGCCAAGATCCTCGAGCAACTCTGATGCTCGATATCGTCTGGCGCGCCGTCGCGATCGGTATCGGCGCCACGGTCTTCATGGACGTCTGGGCGATTTTACTCAACAACGCGTTCGGCCTGCCGCGGCCGAATTGGGGCTTGGTCGGCCGCTGGGTCCGGCACCTGCCCGGGAAGGTCTTCCACGACGATATCAGCCAGGCCACGCCCTACGCGCATGAGAAGGCGCTGGGCTGGGCTTTCCACTATCTCGTCGGCATCCTCTATGGCGTCATCCTGGTGGTGCTTGCGGGAGCCGGCTGGCTGGCGGCACCGACCTTCCTGCCTGCCTTCATCCTCGGCATCGTCACCGTCGGCGCCGGCTGGTTCCTGCTGGCGCCCGGCATGGGCGCCGGCTGGGCGGTGTCCAAACTGCCCAATCCGATGCTGGTGCGGGCGCTAAACCTCGTGTCGCACACGGTGTTCGCGCTCGGCCTGTTCTCCACGGCGCTGCTGATCCGGTAGAGAAAGCCGGCGCGTCAGTAGCTCTGGGTCGAACGTCGGGGCGCGGGTTTCTTGGCCGGAGCGGCCTCCGGCTTCGGCGCGGCCGCAACGGATGCCGGCCTTGCCGACCTCGGCTTGAACGGCGCCATGCCTTGCCGTGCCAGTTCGTCGGCGCGTTCGTTCTCGGGATGGCCGGCATGGCCCTTCACCCAGTGCCAGGTGACCTTGTGGCGCCTGTTGGCCTCATCGAGCGCCTGCCAGAGCTCGCCATTCTTGACCGGCTTCCTGTCGCCGGTCTTCCAGCCGTTCTTCTTCCAGCCATGGATCCATTTGGAAATGCCGTCCATGACGTATTTGCTGTCGGTATAGAGGTCGACCGTGCAGGGTTCCTTCAGCGCATTGAGCGCGGTGATGGCCGCAAGCAATTCCATGCGGTTGTTGGTGGTCTCGGCCTCGCCGCCCGAGAGCTCCTTGGTGACGCCGTTGTAGCGCAGCACCGCGCCCCAGCCGCCGGGGCCGGGATTGCCCGAGCAGGCGCCGTCGGTGAAGATCTCGATTTGCTTGTTCATGTCAGTCCGTATTCGGAGGGCGACTTGATCGCCCGGTGGAAGCGCATGCGGCGGATATATTCGGTCGGATCGCGCTTCATCACCAGGCCGCCATTGGGAATGGTTAGCCAGTCATAGAGCCTGGTCAGCATGAAGCGCAGCGCCGAGCCGCGCGCCAGCATCGGCAGCGCCGCTTTTTCCTCGCTCTCCAACGGCCGCACCGACTGGTAGCCGGCAAGCAGCGCAGTGCCCTTGGTGAGGTTGAAGGAAAAGTCCTTCTCGAAGCACCAGGCGTTGAGGCAGGTGGCGACATCGTAGGCGTAGAGGTCGTCGCAGGCGAAATAGAAGTCGATCAGGCCGGACAACTTCTCGCCGAGGAAGAAGACATTGTCCGGGAAGAGATCGGCATGGATGATGCCTTGCGGCAGGCCGGCCGGCCAGTTGCGCTCGAAATCGAGGAAGTCGGCATCGACCTCCGCCGCCAGCCCCGGCTCGACTTCGTCGGCGCGGTCGCGCGAGGCGGCCCAGAGCTTGCGCCAGCCGTCGATGGCAAGCGCGTTCGGCCGCTGCATCGGAAAATCCCGGCCGGCGAGATGAAGCGCGGCCAGCGCCTTGCCGACCTCGCCGCAATGCGCGGCCGTCGGCCGCCTCAGCGACAGGCCTTCGAGGAAGGTGATGATGACGGCAGGTCGGCCGGCGAGCGTGCCGATGACGGTGCCGTCATGCGCGGTGACCGGAAGCGGACAGGAAATGCCTTTTCGCGCGAGATGGCCCATCAGACCGAGGAAAAACGGCAGATCGGCCTTGTCCACGCGCTTCTCGTAGAGCGTCAGGATGTAGGAGCCCGTGGAAGCATGGACCAGGAAATTCGAATTCTCGGTGCCTTCGGCGATGCCCTTGTAGGACAGGAGCTCGCCGACCGGATAGGCTTTCAGGAATGCACTGAGTTCGTTTTCGTTGACGTCGGTGTAGACAGCCATTTCGGTTTACGCGGCTCCGTTGACGAAGGCCATATCGGCCGCCGTCAGTTCGACATCACGCAACACCCGCATCACCGGAAAATCCTCCGTTTCCGTGGCCGTGATGGCCAGATCGATGGTGACGTCGAAGCGCTGCCGGAACGCGTCGATGATCTCGTCGACGATGATTTCCGGCGCCGAAGCGCCGGCCGACAGGCCGAGCGTCGAAATCTCGCCGATCTCCTCCCACGGAATTTCGGCAGCCCGCTGCACGAGAAGCGACATCCTGGCGCCCGCGCGTTCCGCCACTTCGACAAGGCGTCGCGAGTTGGACGAGTTGGGAGCACCGACGATCAGATAGAGATCGGCGCCGGCGGCCGTTTCCTTCACCGCCTCCTGGCGGTTGGTGGTGGCATAGCAGATCGATTCGGCCGCCGGCGCATGAAGCTCGGGGAAGCGCTCCTGCAGCGCCCGGATGATGCCGGCGGTGTCCTCGACCGACAGCGTCGTCTGGGTGACGAAGCCAAGGGCCGCCGGATCCGCCGGCACGAAGCTTGCGGCATCCGCCTCGGTCTCGATCAGGGTCACCGCACCCTCAGGCAGTTGGCCCATGGTGCCGATCACCTCCGGGTGGCCGGCATGACCGATCAAAAGCACATGGCGGCCGAGCCGCTGGTGGCGCATCGCCTGCTTGTGCACCTTCGACACGAGCGGACAGGTGGCGTCGAGGTAGAACAGGTGGCGCGCCTCGGCGTCGGCCGGCACCGATTTCGGCACGCCATGCGCGGAAAAGACGACCGGCGACTGTCGATGCTCGGGCGGGATTTCGGACAATTCCTCGATGAACACCGCGCCCAGGCTCTGCAGCCCCTCTACGACGTAGCGGTTGTGCACGATCTCGTGGCGAACATAGACCGGCGCGCCGTATTTCTTCAGCGCCAGCACGACGATCTGGATAGCGCGGTCGACGCCGGCGCAGAAGCCGCGTGGCTGGCAGAGCCTGATCGTCAGCGGTGGCTTTTTCTCAATCATCGAAACGGGCCGGTTCAGTCGGAAGCTGGAGGCGAAATGAGACGTGCAGCCCTGCCCTGTCAAGAGCGGCGGCGTTCACCCCACCTTCGCCGGGCGGCGAAGCCTGACGATCAGCACGGCGGCAAGGGCGGCGGCCAGGCCATACCAGGTGACGGCATATTGCAGATGGTTGTTCGGCAGATCGATGATGGTGACGCCGCCGACCGGCAAGCCGCCGGGATTGGCCGTCTTGTCGGCATCGATGAAGAACGGCACCAGCGCGGCGCCTGCCGGAAGGCCGGCGCTCGAGGCCATGACGTCGCGGTCCTTCCAGTAGAAGATGTTCTTGGCGACATCGTTGTCGGGCAGCATCATCGAGGGCTTTCCCGGCAGCGGATTACGGGCAAGCCCGGTCACCGTCACCTTGCCCGCGATTTCGCCCTGCTGGCGCTTGGCCGGATCCTTGAGATCGTAGGGAACAAAGCCGCGGTTGACGAGCACGAAGCGGCCGTCGTCGAGCTGCAAAGGCGTGTAGACATTGAAGCCGGTATCGCCTTCCCAGGTCGAAAAGAAATGCCGCTCGCCTTGGTGCAGGAACGTGCCGGTCACCGTCACCGGCGTGTAGTCGACATCGTGAGAGGCGGCGAATTCCTTCTCGATATCGGCCAGCGGCAGAGGTGCCGCGTGGGTGCGCCTGTCGATGGTCTCGAGCAGCCCTTCTTTCCAGTGCAGGCGCTGGACCTGCCAGGTGCCGAGACCAAGGAGAATAGCGAACAGGACGAGGCCGAGCCCAAGCAGCAACAGCGAGCGCGGCCGCGAAGGGCCGGCAGCCGAACCGGTCGCTTCGCTCATTGGCCGCTGTCCAGCCTGCCTTCCGCGGCCTTCTTCGAATATTGCAGGGTGATCAGCACGCCCTTGATCAGGCGCAGCGCCGTCAGGCTCAGCACCAGCGCCAGCGGTATCCACAAAATGAAATGCAGCCAGAGCGGCGGGCTCAGCGTCACTTCCATCCACAGCGCCAAGCCGACGACGACGAAGCCGATGATCAGGATAACGAAGACAGCCGGGCCGTCGCCGGCATCGGCAAAGGAATAGTCGAGGCCGCAATTGTAGCAGCGCTTGCCGACGGTGAGGAAGCCGGAGAACAGCTTGCCCTCGCCGCATCGCGGGCAATGGCCGTGCAGCCCGGCCGAGATCGGGTCGATGGGCGGCCAGATCGCCCTATCTTCGATTGCCCCGCCTTCGATTGCCTTGTCTTCGCTCATGTCGGGCATCCTATAGCATTTCGCGCAAAAGATAAGGCGGCCACGTCGCCGCAGCCGCCTTTGGGGATTCCGAAAACCGTCGGTTTAATGGGCTTCGATCAACGCCCCATTCGAGGCCCAGACATAGATGCAGCTGAACAGGAACAGCCAGACCACGTCAACGAAGTGCCAGTACCAGGCAGCCGCCTCGAAGCCGAAATGCTGCTTCGGGGTGAAGTCGCCGCGCATCGCGCGCACCAGGCAGACGAGCAGGAAGATGGTGCCGATGATGACGTGGAAGCCGTGGAAGCCGGTCGCCATGAAGAAGGTGGCGCCGTAGATGGAATCCTTGAAGGCGAACGGAGCGTGCATGTACTCGTAGGCCTGCACCATGGTGAACAGCATGCCGAGGCCGACTGTCAGCACCAGGCCATTGATCAGGCCCTTGCGGTCGCCGTGAAGGAGCGAGTGATGCGCCCAGGTCACCGTCGTGCCCGACGTGAGCAGGATGATGGTGTTGTAGAGCGGCAGGTGGAAGGGATCGAGAACCTCCAGGCCCTTCGGCGGCCAGACGCCGCCGGTGAAGGTGGTGCGGGCATATTGCGCCGCTTCGCCGGGGAACAGGCTGGCGTCGAAGAAGGCCCAGAACCACGCGACGAAGAACATCACCTCGGAGGCGATGAACATGATCATGCCATAGCGCAGGTGCAGCGACACGACGCGCGTGTGGTGGCCCTCATGCGCTTCCTTGATGGTATCCGACCACCAGGCGAACATCGTGTAGAGCACGATGATCAGGCCGATGAAGAACAGCCACGGATTGGCGATGTTGTGGCCGAAGACCGGGAAGTTGCCGGCCTTGAGATACTGCATCAGGCAAACGCCGCCGACGGCCGTGACCAGCGCGCCGATCGAGCCCAGGAAAGGCCAGGGGCTGGGATTGACGAGATGGTAGTCGTGGTTCGGTTTTGCGTGCGCGTCTGCCATATCAACCCCCGAGGCTTGCTTCGGAATCTGGAACTTTGTTGCTGTTTTTGCCAGCGGCCGGCGCGGACGACGCGACCGGCTGTTTCTTCTCGACCGGGAACATCGTGTAGGACAGGGTGATGGTCTTCAAGTCCTTCAGTTCCGGCACGTTGACGATGTCTGGATCGACATAGAACACGACCGGCATGTCCAGCGTCTCGCCGGGCTTCAGCGTCGTGTCGGTGAAGCAGAAGCACTCCACCTTGTTGAAATAGGCGCCGGCCATTTCCGGCTGCACGTTGAAGGAGGCGCGGCCGGTGATGGGGCGATCGAACTTGTTGGTGGCGCTGTAATGCGCCTGCGTGGTTTCGCCGATCTTGATGGTGACCTGGCGCGCGACGGGCTCGAACTGCCACGGAATGCCGTTGGTGTTGGCGTCGAAGCGGATGGTGATGTCACGGTCGAGCACACGGCCGGCATATTGCTTCTCGGCGCGCTGCGTCGTGCCGCCATAGCCGGTGGCCTGGCAGAACATCTTGTAAAGCGGCACCGCCGCGTAGGCCATACCGACCATGCCGGTGAAGAAGGCCAGGCAGACCGCCACGACGACGCGGTTGCTGTTTTTCTTGACGGGTCTGTTGGTGGTCTCGCCGCTCATCGCCGCCTCACATCAAGTTCGTAGGCGTGAGGCCAGACGCATTGTGGCCGAACTTCACGATGGTGGCGACGTAGAAGATGATGACGAGCGCGGCCAGCGCCACGCCGATGGCGACGGAGCGATTGCGCCGCGCCTTCCGCTGGCGTTCGGTCAAGGTGACCAGTTCGAGATTCTTGTCGGCCACGATCATGCTCCCCCCGTCAAGAGGGCGCGCCCGACAATGCTGTCGACGAGATAGGCGGCGAAGATTGCGAAGAGATAGAGCAGCGAATAGCCGAACAACGCCTTGGCCGGCTTCATCGCGCGGTCGTCGTCGGCCATGCCGAGCACCTTCCAGGCGTACCAGACAAAGCCCGCGCCCAGCACGGCCGAAACGGCGCCATAGGCAGCGGTGGTGTAGCCCAGGACCCAGGGCAGCACACCGACCGGCGCCAGGATCAGCGCATAGGCAAAGATCTGGCGGCGCGTGGAGGCAGGTCCGGCGACGTTCGGCATCATCGGGATGCCCGCGCGGGCGTAATCATCGGATTTGAACAGCGCCAGCGCCCAGAAATGCGGCGGCGTCCAGAGGAAGATGATCAGGAACAGGATCAGGCTTTCGAGGCTGACCGATCCGGTCACCGCCGCCCAGCCGATGACCGGCGGAATCGCGCCGGCGGCGCCGCCGATGACGATGTTCTGTGGCGTCCAGCGTTTCAGCCACATCGTGTAGACCACGGCATAAAAGAAGATGGTGAAGGCGAGAAGCGCCGCCGACAGCCAGTTGACCAGCACGCCCAGCGTCATCACCGACAGCACCGAGAGCACCAGGCCGAAGCTCAGCGCCTCACCCGGCGTGACGCGCCCGGCGGGCACCGGCCGGCCGGCCGTCCTGGTCATCACCGCGTCGATGTCGGCGTCGTACCACATGTTGAGCGCGCCCGAGGCGCCGGCGCCGATGGCGATCGCCAGAATGGCGATCATCGCCAGCAGCGGATTGACGGCGACGGGCGCCGCGACCAGGCCGACAAAGGCCGTAAAGACGACCAGCGACATGACGCGCGGCTTCAGGAGGGCGAAGAAATCGCCCGCGGTGGCTTCCGACATGCGAAAGCCAACTTCCTCCATCAATTTGTGGTCGGCAAGGGCCATGCGTACTTAAAGTCCATCATTCCGTTGGCCAAGACCGCCGGCTGACCGGCGGCCTCGCATGCGTCGGGACGCTGCCTACTTGATCTTCGGCAGCTGTTCCCACTGGTGGAACGGCGGCGGCGAAGGCAGCTGCCATTCGAGCGTGGTGGCTCCCTCGCCCCACGGATTAGCGCCCGCGACGCGCTTCTTCTGGAAGGCCTCGAACACGCCGTAGAGGAAGATCGCAACGCCGACGGCCGCGATGTAGGAGCCGTAGGACGAGACCATGTTCCAGCCGGCAAACGCGTCCGGATAGTCGACGGTGCGGCGCGGCATGCCGGCGAGGCCGAGGAAGTGCTGCGGGAAGAAGATCAGGTTGACGCCGACGAAGGTGACCCAGAAGTGGGTGTTGGCGATCACCGGCGAGTACATGTAGCCGGTCATCTTCGGGAACCAGTAGTACCAGCCGGCGAAGATGGCGAACACCGCGCCCAGCGACAGCACGTAGTGGAAGTGGGCGATCACGAAATAGGTGTCGTGCAGCGAACGGTCGAGGCCGGCATTGGCGAGTTGGACGCCGGTGACGCCACCGATCGTGAACAGGAAGATGAAGCCCAGCGCCCACAGCATCGGCGGCTTGAAGCTAATCGAGCCGCCCCACATCGTGGCGATCCACGAGAAGATCTTCACGCCGGTCGGCACCGCGATGACCATGGTGGCGAACACGAAATAGCGCTGCGTGTCGAGCGACAGGCCGGTCGTGTACATGTGGTGCGCCCAGACGATGAAGCCGACGGCGCCGATCGCGACCATGGCGTAGGCCATGCCGAGATAGCCGAAGACCGGCTTCTTCGAGAAGGTCGAGACGATGTGGCTGATGATGCCGAAGCCCGGCAGGATCAGGATGTAGACCTCCGGATGGCCGAAGAACCAGAACAGGTGCTGGAAGAGCAGCGGATCACCGCCGTTGTCCGCCACAAAGAACGAGGTGCCGAAGTTGCGGTCGGTGAGCAGCATGGTGATGCCGCCAGCCAGAACCGGCAGCGACAAGAGCAGCAGGAATGCGGTGATCAGCACAGCCCAGGCGAACAGCGGCATCTTGTGCATCGTCATGCCCGGCGCGCGCATGTTGAAGATGGTGGTGATGAAGTTGATCGCGCCGAGGATCGACGAGGCGCCGGCGATGTGGATCGAGAGAATCGCGAGGTCCATCGCGGGGCCCGGCTGGCCGGATGTCGAGAGCGGCGGATAGATCGTCCAGCCGCCGCCGACGCCGAAGGCGCCCGGCGCGCTCGGCACGAACATCGAACCGAGCAGAAGCAGGAAGGCCGGCGGCAGCAGCCAGAAGGAGATGTTGTTCATGCGCGGGAAGGCCATGTCCGGCGCGCCGATCATGATCGGCACCATCCAGTTGGCGAAGCCGCCGATGAGCGCCGGCATCACCATGAAGAAGATCATAATCAGACCATGCGCGGCGCCGAAGGCGTTGTACATGCTCTTGCCGCCGTCGATGGCGGCGTCGCCCTGCATACCGTAGACCATCTGTGCCAGACCGCTGAAGATCTGGATGCCCGGCTCCTGCAGCTCCATGCGGATGGCGACCGAGAGCGCGCCGCCGATGATGCCGGCGATGATCGCGAAGATCAGGTAGAGCGTGCCGATGTCCTTATGGTTGGTCGAGTACACCCAGCGGACCCAGCCATGCGGCCTGTGGTCGTGGTGGTCGTGAGCTTGAGCCTCTGCCATGTTCCGCTCCGTTCCCTAATTCCTGCTTGGCCGCGGCATCAATTGCCGGCAGCCGCTACCTTGTTGGTGCCGTCGATCTCGGCCATCAGCGCCTTGTTGGCGGCCGGCACGTCAGTCTTGGCCGTCTCCAGCCAGGTCTTGAACTGCGCGTCTGAGACGACGCGAACCGCAATCGGCATGAAGGCGTGATCCTTGCCGCAGAGCTGCGAGCACTGACCGTAGTAGAGACCTTCCTTCTCCGCCTTGAACCAGGTCTCGTTGGTGCGGCCGGGCACGGCATCCATCTTGATGCCGAAGGACGGCACGGCGAAGGAATGGATGACGTCGGTCGCCGTGATCAGCACGCGGGTCATGGTGTTGACCGGCACCACCAGCTCGTTGTCGACGGCGAGCAGGCGCGGATAAAGGTTGCGGTCTTCCTTGCCGGCCTTGGCGCGATCAGCATCCTGGAGTACCGCCGAGTTGAAGGAGAAGGTCTTATCGACCTGGTATTCGTAGTCCCAATTCCACTGGTTGCCGGTCGCCTTAACGGTAAGCTTGGCCTCTTCCGGCGGCGTGTATTGCGCGGTGAGCAGCTGGAAGGACGGGATAGCGATGAGCAGCAGCACGACGACCGGCCCGACCGTCCAGATCACCTCGATCAGCGTGTTGTGGCTGGTCCTCGAAGGAACCGGGTTGGCGCTGGCGCGGAAGCGCAGGATGCAATAGGCGAGCAGGACCAGCACCAGCAGGGTGATCACCACGATGAAGGCGAAGGTGTAGTTCCCGAACCATTCGATCTGCCGCATCATCTCGGTCGCGGGCGTCTGGAAGCTCGTCTCCCATGGCTGCGGCTGGTCCGCATAGGCGGATGCGCTGGAGAGGAGCGCGCCTGCGGCTGCAGCACCTGCCAGAAGTTTGGCGCTTGCCAGGAATTTTCTCATCGCCCTCTCGTCTCCCACTTCCTGCGATCGGATCGCACCAATAACGAACGCCGCCGGGATTGGGAATCCCGGTCTGTTCCTAAGGTGGTTCAAACCATACTCTATTTCCCTCCGCAAGAAAGGAGCGGCCGAAACCGTGCGGCATTTTTGCGCGCAACCCAAAGGGCGTCCCCGGCCATCGCCGCGCCGCCCGCCGGACGGTCGCAATTCGGGCGAATTTGCTATGGAAAAGCGCGTAATTGCCGGTATCGGGGCGGGCCGGCGACGGTCTCGTCCTTTACTTGGCCTTGGCGCAGCTTAAAGTGCCGTGATTCGCAATGGAGCCGTCATGACTTCCTGGCTTTCGAGACCCCTGGCGAAGGTCGTCTTCCTTGCCGCTCTGCTTGGCGCCGGCCTGACGGGCACGGCAAGCGCCGCGCCGCCGCAGACGGCCGCGCCACCCAGCGGCACGGTCAAGTCGACGCATGGCGCGTGGTCGATCATCTGCGACACGCCGGCCGGCGCGACTTCCGAGCAATGCGTGATGATGCAAAACGTCGTCGCCGAGGACCGCCCGGAAATGGGCCTTTCGGTGGTGGTGCTGCGCACCGCCGACAACAAGGCCGAGATCCTGCGGGTGCTGGCGCCGCTCGGCGTGCTGCTCCCCAACGGGCTTGGCCTCAATGTCGACGGCAAGGACATCGGCCGCGCCTATTTCGTGCGCTGCTTCCAGGACGGCTGCTACGCGGAAGTGATCCTCGAGAAACCGCTGCTCGACACGCTGAAGAACGGCACCTCGGCCACCTTCATCGTCTTCCAGACGCCCGAGGAAGGCATCGGCATTCCCGTCGATCTCAAGGGTTTTGCCGAAGGCTTCGCCGCCCTGCCCTGATCCGGCGGCTGCAATGCGGCCGTCAGCCGGACCGCGGCGAAGACAATCGCGTGTGAACGCCGGCGATTGTCTTGAGCTCACTTCGCCCCTACATCGGGGAAGACGAAACCGCCAGCGGACAGCCCTGCCATGAACAGCCTGATCGGCCAATTCGACATATCCGACGACCGCGTCAAAGAGATCGTTGCCGACACCATCAAGGGCGCCGACGACGGCGAACTGTTCCTCGAGTACAGCGAGAGCGAAGCGCTGATGTTCGACAACGGCCGGCTGAAGACGGCCAATTTCAACACCGACCAGGGCTTTGGGCTGCGCGCCGTCGCCGGCGAAGCCAGCGGCTACGCGCATTCAAGCGACTTGTCTGAAGCCTCGCTGTTGCGCGCGGCCGACGCCGTCTCGGCGGTCAAGGGCGGCTATTCCGGAACGCTTGCCGCAGCGCCCGCCCGCACCAATCGCCACCTCTATGGCGACGAGAATCCCATCCCCTCCCCCAGCTTCGAGGCCAAGGCCAAGCTGTTGCAGGAGATCGACGCCTGGCTGCGCGCCGCCGATCCCCGCGTGCGCCAGGTGACGGCCTCACTCGCCGCCTCCTGGCAGCATGTCGAGATCGTGCGTGGCGACGGCCAGATCGTGCGCGACATCCGCCCGCTGGTCAGGATCAACGTCTCGGTGGTGGTCGGCGATGGCGACCGCCAGGAGAGCGGCTCCTACGGCATGGGCGGCCGCAAGAGCTTTGGCGAGTTCCTGACCGAGGAGAGCTGGAAGCATGCCGCGCGCGAAGCGCTGCGGCAGGCGCTGGTCAATCTCGAGGCCGTCCCGGCGCCGGCGGGCACGTTCGACATCGTGCTGTCCAGCGGCTGGCCGGGCGTGATGCTGCACGAGGCGGTCGGGCATGGCCTGGAAGGCGACTTCAACCGCAAGAAGACGTCGGCCTTCGCTGGCCTGATGGGCCAACAGGTGGCGGCAAAGGGCGTCACCGTGGTCGATGACGGCACGATCGCCGAAAGGCGCGGCTCGCTCACCGTCGACGACGAAGGCACGCCTTCGGCGCGCAACGTCTTGATCGAGGACGGCAAACTGGTCGGCTACATGCAGGACCGCCAGAACGCGCGCCTGATGGGCATGAAGGCGACTGGCAACGGCCGGCGCGAAGGCTATGCGCACCAGCCGATGCCGCGCATGACGAACACCTACATGACCTCGGGCGACATGCCCCCGGAAGAGATCATCGCCTCGGTCAAGAACGGCATCTATGCGGTCTCCTTCGGCGGCGGCCAGGTCGACATCACCTCGGGCAAGTTCGTGTTCGGCTGCACCGAGGCCTACATGATCGAGGACGGCAAGGTGACCCAGCCGATCAAGGGCGCGATGCTGATCGGCAACGGGCCCGACGCCATGCACCGCGTGACCATGGTCGGCAACGACATGAAGCTCGACAACGGCATCGGCATGTGCGGCAAGGCCGGACAGGGCGTGCCCGTCGGCGTCGGTCAGCCGCATCTAAGGATGAACCAGATGACGGTGGGGGGCACCAGGGTTTGAGGCACCGGAACTTTCCGGTATCATCTAGGCTCGATGACCAGCTCTGAAAAACTCACAACGACCGTCTCGACCAAGGGACAGGTGACCCTGCCCAGCGCGATCCGAAAACTGCGGAACTGGGGCGCCGGCACCCACCTCCAGATCGAAGACACGCCGCAGGGCGTTCTTCTGAGACCGGCGCAGGCTTTTGCCCCGACGCGGCCGGAGGAGGTGTTTGGCGTCCTGCCGCACAGTGGTGTGCCAAAAACGCTGCAAGACATGGACGCGAGCGTCTTCGCCGAAGCGCAGCAGCGCCATGCTGGCGATTAATGCCGACTTACAAGAAGCATAGCGCCCTCGCCGGACGCGAACACGATCGTGTTAGCAAATTATTAATTGTTCAATTGCCTCGGCCGGCGTTTCCGCATTAACTCGTCGCCAGTCTTCTCGTTGCGGTGGTGTCTGGCATTGTTGCGTTCCCCTGGCGTCCTGACCTCTTCCTTCCTCCTTGGCCTTGTTTCGTTGATTGGCGCGGCCGCTTTATCTGTTGATCCGGCAGCGGCGCAGTCGACATTGTTCAGGCGGCCATCGACGCAGCCGTCCGTGGATGCGGTCCGCTCCGCCTCGGTTGGAGGCCGCACCAGCGTTCCATATGGCTGGCTCGATTTCTGCGGCCGCCGGCCGAAAGAATGCAAGGTGGCGGCTTTGCCGGCCGCGAACGTCAAGCTGACCGCGCAGAACCTGCGTACCCTCAAGCGGATAAACCAAAAGGCGAACCGCGCCATCAAGCCCGTCAGCAATTACGATCACTGGGGCACGATGATGGACCACTGGGATTATCCGGTGGACGGCAAGGGCGACTGCAAGATCTACGCGCTCTACAAGCGCAAGCTTCTCATGGAAGCGGGATTCCCCCGCCAGGCGCTGCTGATGACGGTGGTGCGCGACCTGAACAATGAAGGCCACACCATCCTCACGGTGAAGACCGACAAGGGCGATCTGGTCCTCGACAATCTTGTCGATGAAGTCCGGCCCTGGAACGCGACCGGCTATTATTTCCTGAAACGCCAGTCGCAGCAGAACCCGAATATCTGGGTGTCGATCAACCAGCGCGGCGGCACGCCGAAAATCTGACGAATGCCGCCAGGCTTGTAAGCCGAGCGGCGCGCATGGCCAGGACTGAACCAGCCTTTACGGGTCAGTATGCAGGTGCTCCTTGCCTTGCAAATCGCGGGCCGGAAAGTCCGGCCCGCGCAACGGCAACCTGTTGTCCGGCCCGACAGCCTACTGCTGGCAGGGCGGCTCACCCGGATTGCCGCAAGCAAACTTCCTCTTTCCTTGCGGCTCCTGCTGCTTCGGCTGTTGCGGCTGACGCCGCTCCTGGACCTCAGGCCTCGGCTGCTCGCTGAACTCAGGCCTCTGCGGCCTGTTGACCTTGAAGTTGCGCTGGACGTTGACTTCGCCGCCGCCGGAACCTTCTTCATTCTGCAGCCTGCGGAATTTCCTGCCCCTGTCGCTTCCGCTGGCCGAGCCCTGATTCTCGTCCGAGAATACCTCTGGATTGTTCCTCCTGAGCCGCTTCTGCATGCTCGGCCCGTTGTCGGCCGGCTCACCGTTGACGGTCGGCAGCCTGCGGAACTTCCTGCCCCTGTCGCTCCCGCCGACGGGGCCCTGGTTCTCGTCGGAGAACACGCTCGGATTGTTCCTCCTGAGCCGCTTCTGAATGCTCGGCTCGTTGTCGGCCGGTTCACCATTGACCGTCGGCAGCCTGCGGAACTTCCTGCCCCTGTCGTTGCCGCTGACCGAGCCCTGTGTCTCGTCGGAGAACACCTCCGGATTGGTCTTCCTGAGCCGCTTCTGCACGCTCGGCCGATTGTCAGACGGTTCGCCATTGACAGTCGGCAGCTTGCGCAACTTCCTGCTCTTATTGTCGCGGTTAGCCGAGCCCTGATCGTTCGGTTCGACAATTGCCTGGCCGGCCGACAAATCCCTGCGCGTCAGCTTCTTGGGTTTGCCGGACGGCATGTTCGGATTGTTCTTCCCGAATCTCTGCTCGGCGCCCTGGCCGTTGTCGGCCGGCATGCCGTTGACGGTGGGCAGCTTGCGCAATTTCTTGCCCTTCTGCTGATCGGTGCCCTGCTCTCCGGTCACGGCGGCACCGGCGTTTCCCGTCGCCTCCTGGTTGCCTTCCACAATGCCTTGCCTGCCGAACTGCTTCCTCGACTTGTTGCCTGGCAAATTCTGGTCGTTGAGCGCCGGCTTGCCGTTGACGAGCGGCAGCTTTTTGCCGTCGGCTCCGGGCAAGGCGTGGTCGCGCGACAGCTTGCCGGTCGCGGACTGGGTCTCCGGCTGCGGAGTCGCGGCGCCAGGCTGCTGACCCTGGATAACACGCTGGCCCGGCTTCGGCGGCAAGCCGACCTGTTGCTGATTGGACTTGGCCTGACCGGATATCGCCGCCCTCTTCTTCAGCACCGGCGGCAGCGCGACCTTGGCCGCCAACGCATCCGCACGAGCACCAACGGCGCCTCCGAGCGTCTTCTGGCCTGTGGTGACGCCAGCCTGAGCATTGCCGCTCGGCTGCGCGGCCTGATTGATGGTCTCGTTTCTGATCGTCGTGTTGATGTTGTTGATGACGGTCGTGTTGTGGATGTTGGTGAAGATAATGTTGTTCGGCGGCGGCACAATGTGGCGCGGCGGGTTGATGAACACGGGTATCGGCACGAACACCGGCGTCGGCAGGACGAAGACGTCAATCGGCGGCGGCGGTGGTTCAAGCACGATGAAATCCGGCGGCGGTGGCGGCAGGAAGATGATTGTGACCGGCGGCGGCGGCTCGAAGTCGAAATCGGGGTCGTCGAAATAGAGCACCGGGCGATCGACATAGACGATCTCCTCCGGCGGCGGCGGCGGCACATCGTAGATGATGACGGTGAAGCTCGCTGGCGGCTCGAGCTCGGCATCGAAATGCCTCAGCCGACGCCGCGCGTCCCAGGCATGCGGCCCGTGCGGATAACGGTCGAGGTAGGACCAGTAGGCTTCCGGCGTGTCCCGCATCCAGGTCTCACGCCAGGTAATCGCCTCGCGCCGCGCGGCGATGATGGCGCGCACCCGCTTGGCCATCGGATCGTGCGGATAAGCGACGAGGAAATCCTGGTAGCCGCGCATCGTATCGCGGTCGAGGGCCGCGACATAGGCGTCGTGGGCATCAAAGTCACGAATCTCCCTTGTCCGGTTGGCCTGGGATTCGGCCTCGGAGACCTTGGGCGCCGGCGCATCCGGAGCGCGCTCGAAGAAGACGAAGGGCGCGCTGATCTTCGAGGCGTCCCAAGGCACTTCGGCCCCTTGTGTCACCTCATTGACGCGCAGGCGCGTGCGGTCGAACACGTCTTCGAGCGGAAGGCCACCTTCGCGCATCATCTCGGCGAGCGCCTGGGCATAGGCGCCATAGGGTCCCTTGCCCTCCGGTGCGACGGTACCCGGAGCGGCATTGAAGGCAATCAGCATGTTCGGGTCGGGATCAACCAAAGCGAGGCCGCCGGCCAGCGGCTGCTTCGTCTGCGGGAAGGCATTCGGCCGCGCCGCGTCGAGCACGATGATGTTGACCTTTGTCGGCAGGGCCGCGAGCGGTCGGGTGAGGTCTGAGACCCGAATGGCCTGGATCGGCACATCGGCGGGACTGGCGATGTTGGCGTCGACCGGCAGGAAATAGTTCTCGCCTTCGAACTGCGCGCCGTGACCGGCGAGATAGACGAAAACGACCGCGTCTGGGCCGGCGGCCGAAACCTTGGCGAGGAAATCACGGAAGGCGCCGCGCAGCGATTCCTGGTCCACATCGCGCGCGCCGACCACATCGAAACCGGCTGCCTGCAACGTCTGTCCGATCAGACCCGCATCGTTGGCGGCCGTCGCGAGCTCGCCGGACTGATAGGCGCCATTGCCAATGACGAAGGCGAGGCGTTTTTGCTCCTGCGCGAGCGAGCCTGTCGCGGACGCGACGGCGAACGCAATGAGAACGACGATGAGGCCGATGAATTTCTGAAGCGTCTGCATTGCAATCCGCCGTCCGTTGTCCGCCATCCGTTCAGAACAGTAACGCCGGAGAGGCAGGAATGTTTCCCTACAGCGCAAAATTAAGATCCTGCAAAAAGGCGGCTTTAGGGCGCAATTTTGTCGAAAGAACAGAGACTTCACAAAATTTCTTGCGAGCAGCCGGGTGCGGACTACCGGCGCCGTCTCGGCTTCTCCAGCAGCGCGACAGCCTCGACATGCGGCGACCACAGGAACTGGTCGATCGGCGTCACGCTCTTCAACTGATAGCCGCCGTCGAGAAGGATGCGCAGATCCCTCGCCAGCGTCACCGGATTGCAGGAGACCGCCGCGACCAGCGGCACGTCCGAGCGGGCGATCTGCTTCGACTGATCCTCCGCACCGGCGCGCGGCGGATCGAAGACCAGGCCGTCGAAGCCGTTCAATTCCTTGAAGGTCAGCGGCCGGCGGAAAAGGTCGCGGCGTTCGACCGTCACCCGCTTCAGGCCGCTGGCGAAACGAAAGGCGCGGTCGAGCGCCGCGAGAGCCGGCGCGTCGCCCTCTACAGCGTGAACCTCCGACTTCGCCGCGAGCCGGAGCGCGAAGCTGCCGCAGCCTGCAAAAAGGTCGGCGATCTTCTTGGCACGCGACAGATGCTGTCCGACGAGGCCGGCCATCGTCTGCTCGGCGGCTTCCGTCGCCTGCAGGAAGGCGCCGGGCGGCAGCGCTACGGCGACCGATCCGAACTGCACCACCGGCTTCTTCGGCTCGACGATGACCTCGCCGTCGACGGAAAGCCTCGCCAGGCCCTCGGCCATCACGAAATTCGAGGCGATGCGGCGCTGGTTTTCGCCGAGGTTGCCGGCATCCTGGACGGCGACATCGAGGCCGGAGGCGGTAACGGTCACCGTCATGTGGAAGGCATTCGGCGTGGCGCAGACCAGAGCGGCCAGCCTTCGCAAGCGATCGAGCGACGCAACGATCGCCGGCAGGGAGATCGGGCACTCCTTGATCGGGATGATCTCGGAGGAGAGCGCGCGCACGAAGCCGAGCAGCATGCCCGTCTCGGTGCGCCGGGCGCTGAAGACGACGCGGCGGCGGGTCTGCGACGCGCACGGCACCAGCGCGTCGACCGCGCTGGCGATGCCCTTGGCCCTCAGCGCCTGCGCCACCCGTTCCCGCTTCCACTGCCGGTAGGCCTCGGCCTCGAAATGCTGCAGCGCGCAGCCGCCGCATTCGGTGAAGTGGCGGCAGGCCGGATCGACCCTGAGCGGGGACGCCTCCAGCACCGACATCAGCGTCGCGCGGTCCTTCTGCCGCGCGGCGGTGACCGTCTCGCCCGGCAGCGTGAACGGGATGAAGACCTCGCCTCCATCGGCGCTGGCGATGCCGTCGCCCTGCGCGCCGAGCCTGGCGATGGTGAAGCGCGTGCTCATCGCGGTTTCGCGTCCTTGATCGCGGCAAGCAGGAATTCGCGATTGCCGTCGCCGCCTTCGATCGGCGACGGGTGCAGCCCGAGCACGCGCCAGCCCTGCATGCCGGCAAGCCAGTCGCGCAAAGCGGCTGCGATGCGCTCGGCATCGCCCGGATCCTTGAGCAGCCCGCCCTTGCCGATCGCTTCGCGGCCGGCCTCGAACTGCGGCTTGACCAGGAGCAGTGCGCTGGCGCCCTCGCCCGCCAAGGCAAGTGCGGCCGGCAGCGCCAGCTTCAGCGAAATGAAGCTGACGTCGCAGACCAGGAAATCCGGAACACGGCCGCCGAGGTCGGCCGAAGTCAGGTCGCGGGCATTGAGCCCTTCGATCACCGTCACGCGCGGATCGGCGGCGATATCGGGATGCATCTGGCCATGGCCGACGTCGATCGCCGTGACATGGGCGGCGCCGCGTTCAAGCAGCACCTGAGTGAAGCCGCCGGTCGAGGCGCCGATGTCGAGCGCCTCGCTCTCCGAGGGAGCGAGGCCAAAATGGCCGAGGCCGGCAATCAGTTTCAGCGCCGCGCGCGACACATAGGCCTGCGCCGGGTCGTCAATAGCGACGACGCAATCCGACGCGACGGATTGGCCGGGCTTGCGGGCAACGGCGCCGTCAATCGTGACCGTGCCGCGCTCGATCGCGTCGCGGGCGCGCGAACGGCTGGCGAACAGGCCGCGCTCGACAAGCAGTTCGTCGAGCCTGCGGCGCGCGCTTGATGGCAAAGGAGAACTCATCGGCCTTCATTGGCGAAAGCCGGCCGCGAAGGCAATGGCAACCCTGTTGAATATGGCGCGCGGCACGGCAGAATGCGGGGCCGTTTTACTGAGCCTGAGGAGGAGGCAATGCTGAAGGGAACCTGCCATTGCGGCGCCGCGCACTGGACCCTGGAAGGCGATCCGGGATCGATCACGGCCTGCAACTGCAAGCTTTGCCGCCGCTACGGCACGCTCTGGGCCTACGACTATGTCGACGAGCGCATCCGTATCGCGGGACCGATGCGTTCCTATATGCGTGCCGAAGTGACCGAGCCGGCGCTCGGCTGGCGCCGCCGCAGGCTGTGGCCGACCTGCCGATCGACCATTTCGACGGCCTCGAAACATTCGACGACCTGCCGCGCGACGGCCGCTGCGTGCGCGATATGTGGTTTTAGAAAATCGTCCGCGAGACCGGGCGCGCGACGGCCGGCATCACGCCGTCATTGTTAGAGGCCTGCTCACGCGGCTCAGCAGGAGTGGGCGCCGCTGGCGCAGCTTCCGGCAGCACCACCAACTGGGGAACCTGCTTGTAGGAGAAGCCGCCGCGGATGTTGCCCATCTTGCCGGCGACGATGTCCACCGCCGCCTTTTCGAGGTTGCGGTCGTAACGCGTTTCGGCTGCCACCGGCGCGGCCATGGTCACCACAAGGGCCATGCCACTCAGGAACGATTTCATTGTTCTTATCCCCTGCCTGGGACCAAGGTCTTAGCAGGGCGCCGTTGAAAATCGGCCAAAAGACAGGGTAACCGAACCGCCAAACAAAAGCGTAAACAAAAGGTTACGGTCGAAAGCCGGCAAACTTATTCAGGAAGCTGAAGTTTCGATTCAGGCGCGCTGCGCCTGCACGCCGTGGCCGAGCGCGGCGAAGACCGTGCGCACGATGCCGGCCGTGTCGAGGCCCGCATCGGCATACATCTTCTCCGGCCTGGCGTGATCGGTGAACTCGTCCGGCAAGACCAGCGGGCGCACCTTGAGGCCGTTTTCCAGCAGCCCTTCATGGGCGAGGAAATGCAGCACGTGGCTGGCGAAGCCGCCGACCGCGCCCTCCTCGACCGTCACAAGAACCTCGTGCGAGCGCGCGAGGCGGCGGACCAGATCCTCGTCCAGCGGCTTGGCGAAGCGGGCGTCGGCAACGGCGGTGGAAAGGCCCGCCGCGCCAAGCTCTTCCGCGGCCTGCAGGCAATCCTGCAGCCGCGTGCCGAAGGATAGAAGCGCCACCTTGGTGCCTTCCTTGAGGATACGGCCCTTGCCGATCTCGAGCACCGAGCCGCGCTCCGGCATATCGACGCCGACGCCGTTGCCGCGCGGATAGCGGAAGGCGATCGGGCCGCCATCGTAGTCGGCGGCGGTGCGCACCATGTGGCGAAGCTCCGCCTCGTCGGCGGCTGCCATGACGACGAAGCCCGGCAGCGAGGCCAGGAAGGTCGTGTCGAAGGCGCCGCAATGGGTGGCCCCGTCGGCGCCGACGAAGCCGGCGCGGTCGATCGGGAAGCGCACCGGCAGCTTCTGGATCGCCACGTCATGCACGACCTGGTCGTAGGCGCGCTGCAGGAAGGTCGAATAGATGGCGGCGAAGGGCTTGTAGCCCTCGGTGGCGAGGCCGGCGGCAAAGGTCACCGCGTGCTGCTCGGCAATGCCGACATCGAAGGTTCGGGTCGGGAACACCTCGCCGAACAGATCGAGGCCGGTGCCGCTCGGCATGGCGGCGGTGATCGCCACGATGCGGTCGTCCTCACGCGCTTCCTGGATCAGGCTCTCGGCGAAGACCTTGGTGTAGCTCGGCGCGTTGGCCGGCGCCTTGGCCTGCGCGCCGGTGATGACGTCGAACTTGTTGACGCCGTGATATTTGTCGGCGGCGGCCTCCGCCGGCGCGTAGCCCTTGCCCTTCTGGGTCACGACGTGGATTAGCACCGGGCCGTCGGCATTGTCGCGCACGTTCTTCAGCACCGGGATCAGGTGCTCCAGATTGTGCCCGTCGATCGGGCCGATGTGATAGAAGCCCATTTCCTCGAACAGCGTGCCGCCGGTGACGTAGCCGCGCGCATGCTCGACGGCGCGGGTGATGGCGCGGTCGGCGCGCTTGCCGAGATAGGACGATAGCTTCTTGCCGAAATCGCGCAGGCCCAGATACGCCTTGCCGGAAGCGAGCCTCGCCAGATAGGCGCTCATCGCGCCGGTCGGCGGGGCGATCGACATGTCGTTGTCATTGAGGATGACGATCAGGCGCGCATCGAGCGCGCCGGCATTGTTCATCGCCTCATAGGCCATGCCGGCGGACATGGCGCCGTCGCCGATGACGGCGATGACATTGTTGCGGCCGCCCGCGAGCTCGCGACCCACGGCCATGCCGAGGCCGGCGGAAATCGAGGTCGAGGAGTGCGCGGCGCCGAAGGGATCGTACTCGCTCTCGGCTCGCCGGGTGAAGCCGGAGAGACCGCCTTCCTGGCGAAGCGTGCGGATACGGTCGCGGCGGCCGGTCAGTATCTTGTGCGGATAGGCCTGGTGGCCGACGTCCCAGATCAGCCGATCTTGCGGCGTGTTGAAGACATAGTGCAGCGCAACCGTCAGCTCGACCACGCCCAGCCCGGCGCCGAGATGGCCGCCGGTGTGCGACACGGCATCGATCAGCTCGGCGCGCAGTTCCGTCGCCAGCTGCGGCAGCTCGCTTTCCTCGAGCGCTCGCAAATCCGCGGGAATGCGGACCTTGTCGAGAAGTGGCGTGTCGGGCTTCGGGTTCACTCTGGTGCGGCCTGCTGAAATCTTAACCTTGCATCAGAGCGGTTAACCGTTTCACGGGACCGCTCTGTCTCCTTGTTTTCACGCAATTCCGGGAAAACCGTTTCACACTTTTCCTGGAATTGCTCCAACCTTCACACATATGCGCCGTGATCATGCGCGAAATATGCCGCCGGCAGGCGAATGTAAATGCGTGTCAGTGACGCGGCTGGCGCAGGACGGCTTTCCTGCTCTAACCTTCCGGCAGCGGAATGAATTCTTCCTCATCGCCAGGAACGATATCGAAGCGGCCCGTCTTCCATTCTTCCTTGGCCTGCTCGATGCGTTCTTTGGAGGACGAAACGAAATTCCACCAGATATAACGCTTGGAGCCGAGCGATGCTCCGCCGAACAGCATGAAATGCGCCCCGCGCTCGGACGAAACGACGATCTCCACGCCCGGTTTGAACACCAGCAGCCGCTCCGCAGGAAAGCGGTCGCCGGCGATCGAAACCTCGCCCTCCAGCGTATAGATGGCGCGTTCCTCGGCATCGGCGGGAATCTTCACGCTGGCGCCCGCCGCCAGCCTGAGATCGGCATAGAGCGTCTCCGAAGCGGTCGCGACGGGCGAGCGCAGCCCGGAAAATTCGCCGATCACGATACGGCCGCTGACGCCTTCGGCGTCGATCTCGGGCAGGCTTACCACCGACGTGTTCGCAAACACCGGGGCGATCTCCTCCTGGCTATCCGGCAGCGCCAGCCAGGTCTGCAGGCCGGAGATCGACATCGGCGCGCCGCGCAGCTCCTCCGGCGTGCGCTCGGAATGAACGATGCCGCGGCCGGCGGTCATCAGGTTCACGTCGCCGGGAGCGATCACCATTTCGGTGCCGAGCGAGTCGCGATGCCTGATCTTGCCGTCGAAAAGATAGGTGACGGTGGAAAGCCCGATATGCGGATGCGGGCGAACGTCGATCGCATGGCCGGCGCGCAGGATGGCCGGCCCCATGCGGTCGAAAAAGATGAACGGGCCGACCAGCCGGCGTTTCGCGGTCGGCAAGGCGCGGCGGACCTCGAAGCCGCCAATGTCCTTGGCGTTGGGGATGACCATCAACTCGATCTGGTCGCAGGCAAACGCGTCGCCGGCCTCAGGATCGTTTCCCGGAAAGAAGCTCATGTCGCACCTCAGGCGAAGCGGAGCGCGGACCTGGCTTTCGCCTTGGCCGCCTCTTCCTCACGATTGCGGGGATGCTGGGTGGTTTCGAGGCTGTCCAGCAGCTCGCGCGCGGCGGCAGCGATCGCCTCGACGGCATGGTGGAAGGCATGCTCGTTGCGCTTGGACGGCCTGGTCGAGCCGCTCAGCTTGCGCACGAACTGCAGCGCCGCGTCATGGACCTCGTCATCGGTCGCCGGCGGATCGAAATTGAACAGGGTCTTGATGTTTCGGCACATGCTTGCAGGCCTCCTGTCTTATCGTGTCCCCGCCAGTCGGGACTATCACCGGGGTGTGTTGAGATTCAGGTCAGGCCGAGCCGAAAATGGCGGGTTCCAAGAGCCGGAGCGGAGCGTACTTGAAGTACGTGAGCACCGGCCTACGCCGACCGTAGCCTTAATTTACCTGCCACGCCACTCATGAGTGCTTCGGCAGAAGACCGCCATTTGCAGGCCGGCCTCACCTGAATATCAATACACCTTACTCGGCGTCGAGCGGCTCCGTTCCTACCGGCTTGCCGTCGCGCGACAGCCTGATCTTCTCGACCTTGTCCTCGGCCGCCTTGAGCAGCCGGTCGCAATGGGCCTTCAACGCCTCGCCGCGCTCGTAGATCTTGATCGACTGGTCGAGCGGGACGTCGCCGCGCTCCAGGTCATCGACGATCTTCTCCAGCGCGTCGAGCGCCTGTTCGAAGCTCATCGCCTTGACGTCTTGGTTAGCTTCATCAGCCATCATTCATCCCTTCATCAGCCGCCCGACATGGGCGGCGACCGAAAATGCCAGTCCTTGCAGATCGTAGCCGCCCTCGAGCAGGCTGACGAGCCGGTTGCCGCTGTGGCGCCCGGCGCGCTCCATCAGCTGGCCGGTCGCCCAGTCGAAATCATCCTCGGTCAGGTTGATTTCGGCCAGCGGGTCGCGATGGTGCGCGTCGAAACCGGCGGAAATGATGATCAGGTCCGGCTTGAAAGCGTCGATCGACGGCAGCACGCGCGACAGGAAGGCGTCGCGGAACGTGTCGCTGCCGGTGCTCGGCGCGAGCGGCGCGTTGACGATGTTACCCACGCCGGTTTCGCTCTTGGCGCCGGTGCCCGGATAAAGCGGCATCTGGTGCGTCGAGCAATAGAGCACCGACGGGTCGTCCCAGAAAATGTCCTGCGTGCCGTTGCCGTGGTGGACGTCCCAGTCGACAATCGCGACGCGCTCGGCCTGGTGCTTTTTCTGCGCGTAGCGGGCCGCGATCGCCGCGGTGTTGAACAGGCAAAAGCCCATCGCGGTGGTCTTTTCGGCGTGATGGCCGGGCGGGCGCGCGGCGACGAAGACATTGGCGGCGCGGCCTTCGAAGACGTCATCGACCGCGGCGTTTGCCGCGCCGATCGCCGTCACCGCCGCATGCCAGCTCTTCGGGCTGGCGCTGGTATCGGCATCGATCGAGACGATGCCGGTCTCGGGAATGGCCGCGCGCACCCGCTCAACGAAATCCGCGGGGTGCGCATAGAGGATGGTCGCCTCGTCGCCTTCCGGCGCCTTGATGCGGTCGAGCGCCGAAAAAGCCTCGTCGTCCAGCACGCGCTCGATGGCGCGCAGGCGGTCGGGCCGCTCGGGGTGGCCGGCCGGCGTGAGGTGTTCCAGGAATACCGGATGTGTGTAGAGACGAGTGGTCATGGCGCCTAATCTAGGCACCTGTCGCCCGGATAGCCATGTTTCAGCGCCGATAGATTGGGGAAAATCGCGCCTGATCGTGTCGCTGGCGGCATTGGCGCGGCTTCCGCTTCGCGATAGAGTCCTGCCGCTGCCTGGTGCCCGCGACGCGGGAGAATCGGGAACACGGTTGAATTCCGTGGCGTGCCCAACGCTGTGAGGGGGACCGCGCCGGCAAAAGCCACTGTCAATGACGGGAAGGCGCCGGATGCGGGTCGATCCCAAGCCAGAAGACCGGCCCGGCAGACATAGTCGTCCGCATGGTCAAGCGGAGGACTGCTTATCGCAAGGGGACAAGCGATGCAGGCACGAATGGCCGCTACCGGCGGCGACGACTTTGACCAATCGGCGCGCGATGCCGTTTACCGGGCGATGTTCACCAGGCGCGACGTGCGCAGCCATTTCGTTGGCGACGATCTCGATGATGGCGTGCTGGCGCGGCTGCTCATGGCAGCCCATCACGCGCCGTCGGTCGGCTACATGCAGCCGTGGAACTTCATCGTCATCCGCGATGCGGCAAGGCGACGGCAGGTGCGCGACCTGTTTCTGGCCGCGCGCGAGCAGGAACTGCCGGCGATCGAGGCGGAGCGGCAGGCGCTCTACCGCAAGCTGAAGCTCGAAGGCATCTGCGAAAGCGCGCTCAACCTCTGCATCACCTGCGACCGCCAGCGGTCAAAAGACTCGCCGCTCGGGCGCTGGCACAATCCGGAAATGGACCTCTACAGCACCGTCTGCGCCGTGCAGAATTTCTGGCTGGCGGCGCGCGCCGAAAGCGTCGGCGTCGGCTGGGTGAGCATCATCGAGACCGAGGCGCTGAAGCGGCTGTTGTCGATCCCCGAGCATGTGACGCCGATCGCCTATCTGTGCGTCGGGCGGGTGTCGGAATTCGCGCCGCGGCCGGACCTCGAGGCGCATGGCTGGGGCAAGCGCCTGCCGCTCGGCGAGCTGGTGATGAGCGAGACCTTTTGCGGCGCCGGCGAGGAGCCGCTCAAGTCGGCGATCGCCCGCCTCGGTTCCGGCGAACGGGCGAACCCGTGATCAGGCTGCCTTCGTAGTGAGGGCTGCTGATCAGGCCGCCCGGGGCGAATCCCAGCGCGAGCCGCCGAAAGAGCCGAGCGCCTTGTCGCGAAGCTCCCTGAATTTCGACGAGGCCTCTGCCAGGCGCTGGTCCCATTCCGGATTGGGCACCTGGCCCTCGATGGCGGCAAAATAGACCTGCATCAGCGAGGCGATGGCGAAGGGCTCGATGAAGGCGGCCTTGAAGGCCCAGGCAAAGACGATGGCCAGAACGAAGGCCCAGCCGGCAAGCTGCCCGGGCATGACCCAGAGGATGGCGGCTGCGGGGGCGAGCATCAAAAGGAAGATGACGAAGGACACGCCCCACATGATCACCGCCAGCCAGACGGCGTTCTTGACCATGTGCTTGCCGTTCTGCGCGTAGAGCACGACGCCTTGCCTGGCGGTCTCGAAAGGCGAGTTTGAATTGATGCGGATGTTGTAGCCGAGGATGATCTCGTCGACATAGGTCAGCGATAGCCGAATGACGGTGTTGATGAAGCTGACGATGCCGCTCAAGCCTGGAATGGGCAGGAAGGCGGCGATGCCGCCGATCAGGCCGGTAATGGCGCGGATGGCGCCTTTCACCAGTTGGTCGACAACGAAAAGGATATTGGCCTCGGCGAAGCGCTTGGTCACCACCTCGCGCGCATAGGCGATCTGGCCCTGGCCGTCGGGAACGTCGTGGCCGTCGATCAGGTGGACCATGACGGCGATGTGGCCGGCCTTGAGAACGTAGAGGATATATTCGCGGATCCAGTAGACGGCGATCGAGACGACACCGAAGCCGACGACCCCGCCCCACAAGGCAAACGACATCGGACCGTCGGGGTCGGTCGAGATGTGGCCGACGCCGTAGCCGACGCTGGCGCCGGTGCCGGTCGCGATGATGTAGGCCACCGTGATGCCGAAATAGACGATCATGCGAAAGACGATGAACGGCCATGTCCGCATCATGATGGACACCGACCGGCCGATGCTGAAGTCCCACATGGCCCCGACTCTCCCACCACAGAGTTGGCCGGGAAGGATGCGCTCGCCCCGGTGATTGTCAATCTTGAGCACCGCCATGCCGTCCCAAAACCGGTGCATACCCTGTGGGCAATCCGCATCATTGGGGGAGGCTGACCCTTTTTGAGCAGACCCTCGACTGGCGGCTTGAATGCCGCGACCTGACGTCGAACACAAATTGGCGCCACTTTCCACTCCAGTCCGGCTCATGCAGTCGGACAAGCCCATGGGCGGCGGCATGTGCCGCTGCCGCGGCGCGCGAAGGCAGGTCGAGCTTGGCTAGAATATTTCCGACGTGGCGGTGGACGATATGCTAGCCCATCATGGGCTGGATCTTTCCTGTGACCGCAAGGAACTGAAGCGCGCCAGGAAAGCCGTCGGCTTCCATCTTGCCACGCTCCTCGAATGTTAGGCCCGAACCGGCTATTAGATCGCGCACCGTCCGCGATACGATGGTCTCGCCCGGCCGGGCATGGTCCAGCAGCCGCGACGAGACCTCGATGGCGATGCCGGAGAAGTCCTCGCCGCACGCTTCGCACTCCCCAATGTGGATTGCCGCGCGAGCATCGACACCGGAAAGTTTCAACCGTTCACCTATCGCAATCCCGCACTGGATCGAGCGGGTCGGCCGCTGGAAGACGGCAAGCAGCCTGTCGCCCAAGCGCCTGATCTCCTTGCCGTGGAACAGCGCCAACTCGTCCCGAATCGCATCCGTGCATTGCTCAATCGCCTGCTCGCCGGCAGCCTCGATCTTCAGCGCCAGCACGGAGAGCAGCACGCGCTCGCTCGGAACCGAGGGCAGGACGCCGGTCACGAAGCTCCGGATCTCGTCGACCAGGCGGCCGCAGCCCTCGCCCCAGATCACGTGATCCCTGCCGGCAAGCTCGACGTATCTGGCACCTTCGATATGCGCCGCCAGAAAGCGCCCTTCCTCCGGTCTTACCCAGCGATCGCCCGTCCTCTGCACGATCAGCGTCGGAACATGGATGGCGGGCAGGATATCGCGAACGTCGATTTCCGTGCCCCATCGCCAGAGTGCGATCGCGTCGGCGGGCGAGGCCGAATTTCTGAGATAGGCGGCGAACCACTCGCGCTCGATCATGTTTTCGATCAGGCTGGGCGCGGCGTTGCTCATATCGGCGGGCTTGCCCCACTGCCTCTCGACAGCGTCGATATCCTGCTGCACCTGCTCGACAGTTCTCGCCCAGGGATAATCCTTCGCCCATGAACCCCTGGCGTAGGCACCGGTGAGCACGATCGCGGCCGTGCGCTCGGGATAGGTGGCGGCGAAAAGCATGCACATCGGGGCGCCCACCGAACTGCCGAACAGGACAGTGCGCCTGGAGCCGGCCGCGTCCAGAACGGCACGTACATCCTCCATCCGCTCTTCGAGCGTCGGCAGGCCGACATTGCGGTCGGACAAACCGGTGCCGCGCTTGTCGATGCGGATCAGGCGCGAGAAGGTGCCGAGCCGCTTGAGCACATGCGAATACCTCGGTGAATCCCAGGCAACGTCGAGGTTGGAGACCCATCCCTGGACATATAGCAGGTCGATCGGCCCGTCGCCGGTCACCTGGTAGGCGATGTTGGTCCCTGCCGATTTGACATAGTGGGTCTGCGGCCGCATGGACTCGCCGCCGTCGGCCTTTGCCTGGGAACCGGGCGGCGGCTCGGTGATGGCAGCCGGATGTCGCGTCTGGGAAGACGAGCCCGTCCGGCGTGCTCTCAGCGTCTGGTATAACTGGTGGGTTTCCGGTTCGGGCGGCAGGGCGAGATCCCGCTGCAGCGCGTCACGGCAGAGCTCGTACTGCTTCAGTGCAAGATTGATCCGGCCCTGCGCGGCATAGGCCCGCATCAGGGCGCGGTGGATGTCTTCGCGCAAGGGTTCCATAGCGAGCAGTCGCACGGCCGTGCGCACGCCGGATGAAAGGTCGTTCGATGCGCTGTAATGCGCGACCAGCCTATCCAGCGCCGCGATCGCGATTGTCCTCAGTCGCTCGCGCTCGACCCGTAGCCAGTCCTCGAACGGCTCCTCTTTCAGGCCAAGGCCGTCGAGCAGGTCGCCGCGGTAAACGTCAAGCGCCAGCTCCAGATCCTCGGGCGAAGAGCTTGTCGCCAGCGTCTCGAACCGGGCGACGTCGAAATCGAAATCGTCGAGATGAAGTGCAATGCTGGCTCCCTCCGTCAGGAAGCGCCCGCCGCCGGACGTCTGCATCGCCTTCCTGATGGCCGACACCGTTTGTCTGAGGCTCATCCGGGCCTGCGCCTCGCCGTTCAGGCCCCAGAACAGGGCAGCGAGCTTCTCGCGCGACTGGGAATGCCCGGCTTGCAGGGCGAGGTAGGCCATCATAGCGCGGGCCTTGCGACTGAACGCAGGAACCGAGGCCCCGACGCCGGCAAAGTCGAAACCGCCCAGCAAGTAAAGATGAGGCCCCGTCATCGCAGCCCGCCCCAGCCATGGCTCTGCCCAATTCTTTCTCGGAGCCGCTCCCATTTCAACCGCGATCTCTCCGGCGCGATCTTTTTCACGTTTCAATCACGTAGTCGTCGTCGCGCCCGTCACGGCATCGGCGCACATTCGTCCAAACGAACCGCGGGAGTTGCTCATGCTGCCGATAAGCGCGTCCGATTGGCCATTTCGCCAAGATGAAGATGTTGGCTTCCGACACCGAAGCAACGGACCCGTTCAGCTACGCCACGACATTTTCCTGGCAAGCTATCTCGATCGGCAGCGCACTTTTCGGCTGACTGCCAAGCCCATTGTTGATCTCAGAGGGGCCACGCGTCGATTTTTCGTATTGGCGATGCGGATGCGAGGGGTGCGTGAATTGCGGGGAGCCGTGCGAGGCAGCTTGTCGCTGGGCGGGTGAACTTTGGACGTCGTGTGTCCTGCGGGCGCTGATACGGGCTCTGACCGGCTTGCGCCAATGATCCTAGACTACCTGGCCGGCCGGTCAGTCCTTTGTGCAAACCCTCCAGCAGTTGCTTGAATGCCGCCACCACCTTTTTCGACGTCGCTTCGGGATCCTTCGAATTGCCGATGCGCTGCGAGGCCTGGCTGCTGGCACCGGTGATCAGCCGCACCGCGGTCTCGGGGTCGAGACCGGGAACGACGACGCCGTCTTGCTGCAGCCTGGTGAGGTGGTCGGTCATGCAGGCATTGGCATTCGGCCACTGCGCCGCATCGCCAAGCACGGCCGGGCCGAACTACAGAATCTCGGTCTTGGCGATGTGGATGCCGAAACCCTCGAGGCCGACATAATGGCGCTCGCGCGAGGCGATCAGGTTGATCGAGGAAATGCCAAGATCCTTCAGGATCTGGGCGCCGAGGCCGATCTCGCGCCACTCGTTCTCGCGGCGGCGGGCTTCCTCGTGGTCCTCGCGGTCGCCGCTCTGCGGCCGCTTGCGCTCCTGATGAGCGACGCCGACCGAGCCCTCCCGCAGATAGACGATGACGCCGCGCTTGCGCTCGCCCATTGCCTTCATGATGCCGTCCAGCCGGTGACTGGTGCCGAAGACGTCGGTGACGACATCCTCCGAATGCAGGCGCACCGGCACTTCTTCGCCGTCGCGGATGTCGCCGAAGACGACCGCGACATGGTGCATGGAATCCCAGGGCAGCGTGTAGGTGAAGACCTGCGCCTTGCCGCCGGGCGTTTCGATGTCTGAGCAGGCGACGCGCTCGACCAGCGTTTCCTTGCGCTGGCGGTAGGCGATGAGATCGGCGACCGAAACCTGCTTCAGCCCGTGCTGTTCCGCGAAAGCCTGCACCTCGGGCCCGCGCTTGACGGTGCCGTCGTCGTTGACCAGTTCGGAAATGACGCCGACCGGCGGCAGGCCGGCGAGTTTGCAGAGGTCGACAGCGGCTTCCGTATGGCCCGAGCGCATCAGCACGCCGCCTTCTCGCGCGATCAGCGGGAAGATGTGGCCGGGGCGCACGAAGTCGGAGGCGCCGACATTGCCGTTGGCGAGGTTGCGCACGGTGAGCGTGCGGTCCTCGGCCGAAATGCCGGTCGTGGTGCCGTGCTTGAAATCGACGCTGACGGTGAAGGCGGTGGTGTGGGCGGAATCATTGTCCGCCACCATGGGCGCAAGGTTCAGCCGCCGCGCATCCTCGCGCAGCATCGGCGTGCAGACGATGCCGGACGTGTTGCGGACGATGAAGGCCATCTTTTCCGGCGTGCAGTGAACGGCGGCGACGATCAGGTCGCCCTCGTTCTCGCGCCCGTCATCGTCCATGACGACGACGATCTCGCCGCGCTCGAAGGCGCGGATCGCTTCGACGATCTTCTTCTGGTCGTATGGCATGGAACGCTCGCTTCGCTCGCAGCAGTAGGGAAGGAAAAGGCGGTGTCGGGCTGGCATGCTGCCTACTGCCTATTCCCTACTGGCTACTCCCTTCCCAGTCTGTCCTCTGTGCCGCAGATAATGATCCGCAATCGCGCAGGCAACCATGGCTTCGCCGATCGGCACGGCGCGGATGCCGACGCAGGGATCATGGCGGCCCTTGGTCATGACCTCGACATCATTGCCGTCCTTGTCGATCGATTTCCGCGGCGTGAGGATCGAGGAGGTCGGCTTGACGGCGAAGCGGGCGACGATCGCCTGCCCGGTCGAGATGCCGCCCAGGATGCCGCCGGCGTTGTTAGACAGAAACACCGGCTTGCCGTCATTGCCGATCCGCATCTCGTCGGCGTTCTGTTCGCCGGTGATGCGCGCCGCCTCGAACCCGTTGCCGATCTCGACGCCCTTGACGGCGTTGATGGACATCAGACCGGAGGCGATGTCCTGGTCGAGCTTGGCGTAGATCGGCGCGCCCAACCCTGCCGGCACGCCGTCGGCGACGATCTCGATCACCGCGCCGACCGAGGAGCCGGCCTTACGGATGCCGTCGAGATAGGCTGCAAAGATGGGGACCGAGGCAGGGTCGGGGGTGAAGAACGGATTTTCGGCATCGCCGATGAAATTCCAGTTCCAGTTGGCGCGATCGATCGACTTTTCGCCTATCGAGACCAGCGCGCCGCGCACCACCATGCCCGGCACCACCTTGCGGGCGAGCGCGCCGGCCGCGACCCTAGCTGCCGTCTCGCGCGCCGAGGAACGGCCGCCGCCGCGATGGTCGCGCAACCCGTATTTGACCTCATAGGTGTAGTCGGCATGGCCCGGCCGGTACTGGCGGGCGATCTCGCCGTAATCCTTGGAGCGCTGGTCGACATTCTCGATCAGCATCGAGATAGGCGTTCCGGTGGTGATCATCGTCTCGCCGTCCTCGTCGAGTATGAAGCCGGAAAGGATTTTCACCTCGTCCGGCTCGCGGCGCTGGGTGACGAAACGCGATTGGCCGGGGCGACGCCGGTCGAGTTCGGCCTGGATATCCTCGCGCTTGAAGCGAATGCCGGGCGGGCAGCCGTCCACAACGCAGCCGAGCGCGGCGCCATGGCTTTCACCCCAGGTGGTGACGCGGAAAAGATGGCCGAATGTATTGTGAGACATGGAAAAACGCCCTGCCCGGCGGCGGAGCCCGGTTCGCCGGTTCAAGGGTGCCTTCTATTGGCGTTTTCCACAGCGGTCAAACGGTGATCGGATGCATCAATCTGTGATCTGACCGATTTAGTTTTGACACATTCGGTTGGTTTCTGCTCTCTTCCATCCGCCGTTGAGGATCCGCCGCTGACCCAGCCGGCGCAATGACCAAAGAGGACGACGATGCGTACCCTGATTGGCGCTGTTGGCGCCATGCTCATCATTTCCACCGCCGCATTCGCCGGTCAGACCGAAGGCCTGATCAAGAAGGTCGACAAGGACACGCTGACGCTGACGCTGGACGACGGAAAGACCTACAAGCTCAACGCCGAAACCGACCTCGACGCGCTGAAGCCAGGCATGGACATCGTCATCGCCTACGACGTGACCAACGGCGAGAATGTCGTCACCGATATGCAGTTGCCGGACAGCGACCAGAACTAAATTCAGGTGAGGCCGGCCTGCGAAAGGCGGCTTCCTGCGCTTCCGGCCTTCGCCGGCCGAAGCATCCATGGCATGAGAGCGGCGTGGCAGTTAAGGCTACGGCCGGCGTAGGCCGGTGCTCACGTACTGAAAGTACGCTCCGCTCCGGTTCTCGGAATCCACCATTCTCGACTCGGCCTGACCTGAATTTGCCACGCCGCAATTTGTTATAACCACTCCAAACTGCGGCCCTCCAGCCGGAGCAGGCGATCCTGCGGGATCTCGAGGCTCGCCGCCTCCTGCTTCGACACCCCTTCCACAAAGCGGAACAGGCAGCGCATGACGCCGCCATGGGTGACGCAGACCGTCTGCCGGTCAAGCGCGTCGAACCACGGCTTTATCCGTTCGAGCAGCATTTCGTAGGTTTCCGCGCCCTCGCCGGGCGGCTGGAAATCCCATTTGGCGGCGCGACGGCCACGCGTCGAGCCAGGATGCCGGGCCTCGAGCTCGGCGAAAGTAAAGCCCTGCCAGTCGCCGAAACTCAATTCAACCAGACGCGGTTCTGTCCGGTAAGCGAGCGCGTCGAGCCCCATCGCCGCCCGCATCAGTTCCATCGTTTCGCATGTGCGCCGCAACGGGCTGGCGACAAAGTCGAAATCCTCACCCTTGCCGATCATCCCGGCCAAGCGCCGACCGTTGCCGGTCGCCTGCTGGCGTCCAAGTTCATTGATGTCGGTGTCGGCCTGGCCCTGCAGCCGACGCTCGGTATTCCACTCAGTCTGGCCATGGCGCGCGAGGTAGACGAGCGGATACATCAGGTCTTCCGGAGGTCGGGCCAGCAGCTAGAGCAGTTCAGCAATTCCGGACGGAAAACCGTTTCACACTTTTCCTGGAATTGCCTTGGACGGATGCTAGGCGGAGAGAGAATTAGTCCTTGACGGTCGAGATGTCCGGCGCGTCGACCGCCTTCATGCCGACGACATGGTAGCCGGAATCGACGTGATGGACCTCGCCGGTCACGCCGCGGGACAGATCCGACAGGAAGTAGACGCCGGAATCGCCGACCTCTTCCTGCGTCACCGTCTGCTTGAGCGGCGCGTTGTACTCATTCCACTTCAGGATATAGCGGAAATCGCCGATGCCGGAGGCGGCAAGCGTCTTGATCGGGCCGGCCGAGATCGCGTTGACGCGGATCTTCTTGGCGCCGAGGTCGACGGCCAGATAGCGGACGCTTGCTTCGAGCGCCGCCTTGGCGACGCCCATGACGTTGTAGTGCGGCATCACCTTCTCGGCGCCGTAATAGGTCAGCGTCAGCAGCGAGCCGCCTTCGCTCATAAGCGGCTCGGCACGCTTGGCGATGGTGGTGAAGGAAAACACCGAAATATCCATGGTGCGCAGGAAATTGTCGCGCGTCGTCTCGACATAGCGGCCGGTCAGCTCGTCCTTGTCGGAGAAGGCGATGGCATGGACGAGGAAGTCGAGCTTGCCCCAGTGCTTGGCAATGTCGGCGAAGACCGCGTCCAGGCTTTCCGGGTCAGTCACGTCGCAGTGGCCGGCGACATGCGCGTTGAGTTCGGCCGCCAGCGGCTCGACGCGCTTCTTGAACGCTTCGCCCTGATAGGTCAGCGCGATTTCGGCGCCGTGATCGACGCACGCCTTGGCGATGCCGAAAGCGATCGACCGATTGTTCGCGACGCCGAGGATGAGGCCCCGCTTACCGGCCATCAGGCCCTGTACACCCGCCATGTGCGCGTTCTCCGCAAGAATGTCTGCTTTGTGGAGCCCTATCGCACAGGCACAAAGCCCCTTCAAGCGTCGAAAACAGACTGGCTTGAGGAGAAAATCGCCTCGATCAGCCTTTTCGGTCGCGCATCAGGGCTTCGAGATCGACGTCTCCGCCCTCCGGCAGCATCAGCCGCACATGGGCGTAGAGGTCGCCATGGCCGCCTGCTTTTTCCGGCAGGCCCCTGCCCTTCAGGCGCAGCACCTTGTCCGAGCTCGACCATGCAGGAACGTTGACGGCCAGCTTGCCGGTCGGCGTCTCGACGGCCACCTTGGCGCCAAGCACCGCGTCGGCCAGATCGACGGGAAGGTCGACATGGAGGTCGCGGCCCTCGATACGGTAGCGCGGATGGCGGCGGATGTGGATCTTGACCAGCGCATCGCCCGGCTGGCCAGGCCCCTGCTCACCCTGACCCTTGAGGCGGATGGTCTGGCCTTCTTCGACATAGGCCGGAAGCTTGACCGCCATCTTGCGCCCATCGGGGAACATCGCCGTCACCTTCTCGGCGGTGGCAGCCTCTTCGACAGTGATGTCCAGCGTGACATTGAGGTCCGCCGCCTGGACCGGCTGGCGACGGTCGCCACGGCCAGCGCCGCGGGCGCCCGAAAAGGCATCGCCGAAGATCTGGCTGAAGATATCGCTGTTGCCGTCGAACGGATCGCCGCCCGGGCGTCCGGTACGGAATTCGAAATGCGCCCCGCCAGGACCCTGCTGACGGCGGAACCCGGCGAACGGATCGCCGCCGCCCGCGCCCTCGAAGCCCTGGAACCTCGGCTTGCCGTCGGCGTCGATCTCGCCGCGATCGTAAGCAGCGCGCGTCTTCTCGTCGCCGACGATCTCGTAAGCCTGGTTGGCTGCGGCAAAACGCTCCTTCGCCTTCGGATCATTCGGATTCTGGTCCGGATGATGCTGCTTGGCGAGCTTGCGGTACGCCGATTTTATGTCCTTGGCCGATGCGTTCCTGGCAACGCCCAGCACCTCATAGGGGTCGCGCATGCTTCCTGCCTGTAAGAGAAGATGAATCCACGGTGCCCCCTATATGCGCCTGGATAGGAAGAAATTCCAGTAGCGCAAGAGGGATCCGTGGGCGAAAATCAGAGCGCCCGGAATTTATCAGAGCGCCTTGAACTCCTGCATGCGCCAGCCGCCGGCGCCGGCCATGCAGAGCTCGCCCTGGTACATGGCGACGCCGTCGAAACTCTCGCGCGTGGCGTTGAAGCGGCGGCAGGTGAGGCCGCCATCCTTGAGTTCCACCAGCTCGGTGATCGCGCCGCGCGAGCCGGTGCCGGCATTGGCCCATGGCACGGCCTGACCGCCGAGCTCCTGGATGTCGGCTGAGGAGACTGCGTTACCGATGGTGGTCTGGTCCGAATCCTTGTCGCTGCTTGCCGGCTGGGCGGGCGAGGACGGTGCGCTGGAGGTGATGATCGAGCGGTCGACCTCGGCTTTCTCCAGGCTGAAGCCGCCGGCGCCGCAGGCGCCAAGCGGAAGCGCCAATGTCAGCAACGCAGCCTTGGCGCTGGCCGAAGCAATAACGCTCCATTGCCCGCTGTCAAAAGCTTGCGCGATACGCGACAATCGGCGAACTCCTCCCGTAATGTTAAAAATTTGGAAAACTATGAACGAAACCGAGTTAACAAGCAGTGACTTCACCGAGGCGGCGGAGCCGTTCCGGCTTTTTGCCGCATGGCTGGAGGACGCCACCAAGAGCGAGATCAATGATCCCAACGGTGTCGCGCTGGCGACCGTCGACGCCGACGGCATGCCGGATGTGCGCATGGTGCTGCTCAAGGGGTTCGACGAAAAGGGATTCGTCTTCTACACGAATTTCGAGAGCGCCAAGGGCCGCGAGATTCTTGGCAGCATGAAGGCGGCGATGTGCTTCCACTGGAAATCGCTGCGCCGCCAGGTGCGCGTGCGCGGGCCGGTGGAGATCGTCAGCGACGCTGAGGCCGACGCCTACTACGCGACGCGGCCACGCGGCAGCCGGATCGGCGCCTGGGCCTCGAAACAGTCGCGGCCGCTGGAAAGCCGCTTCGCGCTGGAGAAGGCGGTGGCCGAATACACGGCGCGCTACGCGATCGGCGAGATCCCGCGGCCGAAACACTGGTCGGGTTTCCGGATCCTGCCGCAGACGATCGAGTTCTGGCACGACCGTCCGTTCCGGCTGCATGACCGCATCGTGTTCTCGCGCAACGCCAAGGGCGGCTGGGACAAGACGCGACTCTACCCCTAATCTTTTTCCAGTTGGAAGAGCAGGAAATGCGGCCGCTCGCTGGCGACGCCGACGGCCGGCCGCACCGATTTGGTCGCTTCCTTCGGCACCAGGAACGTCTCGCGCAGATTGAGTGTGTCGCCGCTCTTGGCACCGGAAAAGATCGCCGAGATACAGGTCTGCACATTGTCCGTCGTTTTCAGCGACACAATGGAGATCGGCGACCAGCGCCGGCCATCCTTGTCGATCAGCATCACCTTGCAGCCCAGCCATCGGTTCTGCAGGTCGGGATCGCCGATCTTCACCTGGAAGTCGGCCAGCACCGGCACGGAATCGGGCGGCAGGTTCGACATGCCGAAAGCGCCGCGCAGATCCGTCAGCTTCCAGTCGCTGCCGCCGAAACGGGCGCTTTCGCCCCAGGCAACGCGGCGCGGGAAGAGGTCGCTGTCGCCGAGCAGCGCCTTGACGCTGTCGTAGCACTCGATGGCGAGAGTCAGCGGGATGAGCAGAACAAGCGACCAAAGACTGCGACGGCGCCACTTCCGCTCGCTCGTCGCGCTCTCGCGATCCAGAACCTGCGCCGTCATTCGATACCCCTCAGATCGGCTGCGTCATATCCAGCGTGTCGACCGTGCCCGGCGGCAGGCCGTCGGGTCCGATGGCGACCGGCCCGAGCGATATCTCGGCTTGGGAATCGAGCGCCGACATCAGCTTTTCCGAAACCAGCACGACTGCATCGCTCGCTTCATCCGGCCGCAGCTCGAAGATCAGCCTCGCCTTCTTCGGCAGGCCGGGGTCGATGGCCACGGGAAGCAGACCGTTGGTGAAGGACAGCCGCTCGGTCTGGTCATAGGTCAGGCCCGTCGACCCGCGCCAGGACGCGACCGCCACCGTCGTCGATTGCGCCCGCGCCACAAACTCCACCGTGACGACGGCCCAGATGCCGCCGGTGGTCAGAACCTTGCTGTCGCCGAATCTGTCGACTTTCAGGTTGCGGGCGAATTCCACCTTCTCTGCGCGGGCCTCGAAGCCTCGCCCGACGACCGTGTCGCCGAGCTCGCCGCGCGCGGGGATCGGCCCGATCAGGTCGCCATAATGCGGCTTCGACAGCTGCAGGCCGTAGCAGAGCGACACCGCGACGAGCAGCAGAACGATATTGGCGAGCTTGCGTATCATGGCTGGATATCCGCTGTGTCGGATCCGCTGCCAACGGGCAGCTTCAGCGTGCCAATCGGCGCCGGATTGAACCAGCCGGGCAGGCCGTAGAGATTGTCGCGCGGCTTGTAGGTCTTGCGGATCACCGTCAGTTCGAGGCTCGCCGGCGGAGCCGCTCCGTCCGGCAGCTGCCAGATATAGGCCATGCGCTCCGGCATGCCGGGATGCAGTTCCGGCGAGAGCGTCGAATCGCGCATGAGCACGATGAAAGGTTTCGTCGTCGGGTCGACCGTTGCCTGGTCCGCCTGCAGGACGTCGAAATAATCCTTTGTCGATTTGGCCGTTCGGTTGGTCATTTCGAGCTCGAGGACCAGCGCCTTCGCGCCGGGCTTGAGCGGCACGCCATAGAGGCTCTCGCCTTCGGCCGTATAGGCCTTGAGAGGCCTCAGCAGCCATTGGCCCGTTTCGATCCGGCCGGCGGGCGCGAGAACGGAAAGAGGCTCGTGCCTTGCACCGAAGGCGCCCATGACGCCGGCAACGGCAATCGCCGCCGCGGTGCCGATGCCGGCCACCAGCCAGGCTTTCAGACGGGAGCCAACATTCTCAAGCATTTTGGGCCTCGGCTTCCGCGCCGTCCGGCGAGCGGGCCGGCTGCACGCTGTCAACGGTCCGGCGCTTGGGCAGCGCGAAGGCCGTTTCGAGGATCGCGGCGAGGAAACAGACCCTCAACGGCTCGACAAGAATGCCGGTCGACGAATCCTGGAACGGGCTGCCGAACAGCAGCGAGACGCCCTTGGAAAGCACCTGCCAGGTATCGAGCTCATGCGGACCGATGAGGCGCGTCATGCCGAGCCATGCCCAGGCCGCCAGCCAGTCGATCAGCCGGTAGCCGACGATCAGCGTGACGATGAGCATCACGCCCGAGCTCAGCGTGATGCGCACGCCGTTGGCGATCGGCAGATAGCGCGAGCGGTAGCCGGAGATGAAATGCTCGACGAAGTCGCGCAGGAATTTCGGAATGGCGCGGTACCGCTCGCCGACACTTTCGACGCGCCGGTGAATGCGCCTCAGTTCCTTGTCGTCGCGCACGTCGTAGCCATAGATCAGCGCGGCGAGCACCAGCCAGATCACCGGCAGGAGCATGTAGAAGAACAGGCTGACCAGCCTGGTCGTCGTGTCGATCGAGGTGACCTCGACCGGAACCATGGGATCTGCGAAGGCGCTGGCGATCGGATTCACGTCGGCGGCGGCCTGCAGGGCCGAGAAGAAGTTACGGCTCATAATCCAGCCAACGACCTCGTCCTTCCAGCGCGAGATCACGTAGAGACCGATGAAGATCCAGTTGGTCTCGCAGATGACCACGACGATCTGCCAAAAGGAGCGCGAAGCGCCGCGCGTCTGCATGCCGGTGGCGAAGCGCCTGATCAGCCACGAGATCGCGACCGAAAAAATCAGCCAGCGCGAATCGAGCACATCGAGGACGTTGCCAGCCCCTTCGCCGAAGGGCGCCATGTCGAGTGCGACGCGGGAATATTGCCGCACCGTGTCGCCGAGAAAGCCCCAGGCGGCGTAGTAGACGAAGAAGGGCAGCAGCGCGACAGTGACCATGCGCGCCAGCCGCGCGTTGCCGGTTCGCGATTCGGTTTCGTTTTCGCCGCGCGCCGCCTGCTGCGCAGCCTGCACGGCGGGCAAGGCGGGCAGCAGCGTCTGAAACATGGCGACGGTGACGACGAGCTGCGTCAGGGCAACCAGTGTCAGCAGAGCCAGGCCCGCCATATGGTTGAGCAAGGCGGTACGCGCGGCAAGCTGCATGAACAGGTCGCCGAACACGATGCCCAACAGCACCATGGCGACCAGTTGCGGCCAGAAGCGCCACCAGAGCTTGAAGGTCAGCACCAGCGGTTTTGCGGCATCGGCAAGCATGTCGAGGCGTTCAATGCGTCAATGCAAGCCCCTGACTGTTTCAAAGCTTGCATATCGACGGCAATGTTGCGGGCCATGTCCTCTCCACCGACCAGGCCCCCGCCCGCAGGGTTTGTCAGATAGGGCGCGAAGCCTGGCGTGTATAGACAAAAATCGCGCCAGGCGCGAGTTTCCCCAGGACAAGTCACAACCTGCCCGTGCCGAGATCAGCTCGCCTTCTTCCGCGTCATGAAGGCGGTGAGCGCGGCGCGCGCCTCGTCCGACTTCAGCCGCTCATGGAAATGCTCGCTTTCCACCTTGATGCGGGCGATGAGTTCCTCACGCGAGCCACTCATCAGGTCGCGGGCGATCTTCAGCGCCTGCGGCGGCTTGGCGGCGATGTCGTTCGCGGCGGCCAGCACCGCGCTTTCCAGCGCGTCTTCTGCGATCACCTCGTAGATCAGGCCGGCGGCCTTGGCGCGCTCGGCCGAAAAGCCTTCGCCGAGACCGAGCAGCGCGAAGGCGCCCTGGCGGCCGAGGATCTGAGGCGCCAGCAGGCTGGAGCCGGCCTCAGGCACGAGGCCGAGATCGACGAACGGCGTGCGGAACAGCGTGCGCGGCGTGGCGAAAGTCAGGTCGCAATGGAGGTTGAGCGTGGTACCGATGCCGACCGCGATGCCGTCGACGCCAGAGACCATCGGCTTTTCGGTCTTGGCCAGCGCCATCAGGAAATCCCACACCTCGTTGCCGCCCTCGCCGCCGGTGGCGATGACCAGGAAGTCGGCGAGGTCGTTGCCGGAAGAGAAGGCGCCGGGCACGCCGAGGAAGACGTGGACGCGAACCGCCGGATCAGCGTCGCCCTCGGCAAGGGCAGCCGACATCTTCGCATACATGGCGCGCGTCAGCGCGTTCTTCTTGTCCGGGCGGTTCATGCGGATGATCTGCACGGCGCCCCGGCGCTCGATGAGGATATGGTCGGTCACGGTCGGCTCCTTCGAATGTCAGGGGTCAGGCGGAGATCAGCGCCCTGCCGGCGGCGGCGAGGCTTTCTGCGCCGTCGATGACGCGTTCCTTCAGGGCGCGCGTCTCGCCAAGCAGGTTTTCGGCAAAGAAACGACAGAGCGGGATGCGGCCGCGGTCGGCGAGCCCACCCTGCGCCAGATAGGCGCCGCCGGCGGCAAGCGAGATCAGGCGCAGATAAGGCGTGGCGCCGGCCATCGCGGCGTCGGCCTTGCCGTCGACCATCAGTTTTTGCAGGAAGCGCGTCGCCTCGTCGAGATCGGCCAACGCGCGGTCGAGATTGTCGGCGGTGCGGCCAAAACCCTCGATGTTGGAGGTGCGCACGCCATCGGCCACCGCTTTCAACTCGCCGATATAGCGATGCACATGCTCGCCGCCTCCGAGCGGCAGTTTTCGCGAGACGAGATCAATCGCCTGGATGCCGTTGGTGCCTTCGTAGATCGGCGCGATGCGGGCATCGCGATAAAGGGCGGCCGCGCCCGTCTCTTCGATGAAGCCCATGCCGCCATGCACCTGCAGCCCGAGCGAAGCGACCTCGACGCCGACATCGGTGGAAAAGGCTTTTGCAAGCGGCGTCAGCAGATTGGCGCGGTCGCGCCAGTTGGCGGCGGCCTCGCCCTCGGCGACGCGCGCGCGGTCGATGGCATGCGCGCAGGAATAGCTGATGGCGCGGGCGATCTGGGTCAGCGCCTGCATGGTCAGAAGATTGCGCTGCACGTCCGGGTGATGGACGATCGGCGCCATGCCGGACCCGGCATAGTCCGAAGCCCTGCCCTGGCGGCGCTCATTGGCATAGGCGATCGCCTTCTGCGTCGCCGCCTCGGCAACCGCCACGCCCTGCATGCCGACCGCAAGGCGGGCGTTGTTCATCATCGTGAACATGCAGGCGAGACCCTTGTTCTCCTCGCCGATGAGCCAGCCGATGGCGCCGGGCGCCGCGCCCTGAAAACCGTCGCCATAGATCATGGTGCAGGTCGGCGAGGCATGGATGCCCAGCTTGTGCTCGAGGCCGGAACAGAAGACATCGTTGCGGGCGCCGAGCGAGCCATCGTCATTGACCAGGAATTTCGGCACCAGGAACAGCGAGATGCCGCGCGTGCCGGCCGGCGCGTCGGGCAGCCTGGCCAGCACCAGATGCACGATGTTGTCAGTGAAATCGTGCTCGCCATAAGTGATGAAGATTTTCTGGCCGAAGAGGCGATAGGTGCCGTCGCCGGCGGGCTCGGCGCGCGCGCGCAGCGCCGCGAGGTCCGAGCCGGCCTGCGGCTCGGTCAGGTTCATCGTGCCCATCCACTCGCCGGAGACGAGCTTGGCGAGATACTTTTCCTTCAGCGTATCGGAGGCGTGCTTGTCGAGCGCCTCGACCGCGCCCATGGTCAGCGTCGGGCCGATGCCGAAGGCCATGGCGGCCGAGTTCCACATTTCGAGCGCGGCGACGGCAAGCATCGTCGGCAGGCCCTGGCCGCCGAATTCCTCCGGCCCGGACAGCGCGTTCCAGCCGCCTTCGATCCAGCGTCGGTAAAGCTCCTTCCAGCCGGGCGGCGTCGTGACGGCGGCGTCCTTCAGCACCGCGCCATGCTCGTCGCCGATCTTGTAGAGCGGCGCGACTTCCTCGCTGGCGAAGCGGCCCGCTTCCTCGAGGATCGCATCGACCAGATCCTCGCCGAGATCGCCGAAGGTGCCGGCCTCCAGCGCCGGCTTCAGCCCGGCCACATGTTTCAGCGTGAAGGCGATGTCCTCGACCGGTGCGCGATACATGTTTCCTGCTCCTCCTCCATTGCGGCCAACCCTAGTCGCGTAGCCGAAGCGAGGCCATGCGCCTTTGGGCCGGCCCGACACCTTCTTTTTACGTAAACGTCAAACTTTGTCACGCGGATTTTGAATTCTTTTCCAAGCGTACTAAATTCGGAGCAGCCGACCGTTGCGGCCCGGCTTAAGACCGGATCGAGACCCATGCTTGCCAGACCTGACGCCTGTCGCTGCATCGAATGCGGCCTCCCCTATCGGGCCACCGGCTTCTGGTATCATGAGGGTAAGATAGAGCATGGACCGGCCTACTGGACGGACCGCGGCATATTGTGCTCGCCGCAATGCTCGCTGGCGCATCACAAGAAGCGCGCGGCCGAAGGCACGCTGCCGCAGGAGCCGGCGCCCGATCCGTTCGAGGTCCAGTCGCTCTTCCGGCGCTAGGCGCATGATCGGCTTTGAAAGCACTTCCTTAACCATAGCGGTTCAGGATCGTCCCCTGGTCAGTGGGGACACCCTGATTGAAAAAGCCGGCGCGCCCTCTTCGCCGCCTGGCGCTTCTCGCTGCGGCGATGGTGCTGGGCACGGCGGCAAAAGCCTCGGATTTCTCCGAGCCCTGGAAGAATGCCGACCGCGCGCTGGTGATCGACGCCTACGAATACAATTCCATCGACTGGGCTGAGCTTGCCACCGACAAGCGCATCGTCGGCTTCATCAACAAGGCGTCCGACGGGCTGCCGCCGCCCTATGTCTGCCTCGGCAGCGAGACCGACGTCAAACTCTGCAAGGCGTTGTGGAAGCGCTACGCGGTGACGCGTGAGCTTTTCCAGACGCGCAAGGTGGTGGCCAAGGCGCTCGGCCTGAAATGGGGTGCCTATCACCTTGCCCGCCCCGGCAACCCGGTCGAGCAGGCCAACAATTTCGTCGATTTCGCCGAGCCCGCGCCGGATGACCTCATTGCCCTCGACATCGAAGGCATCGATCCGACGCAATGGATGTCGCTCGAGGACGCGGAAGAATTCGTGCGCCAGGTGCATCGCCGCCTCGGCCGCTTCCCGGTGCTCTACTCGAACGGCAAGACCGCCCAGTACATCGCCGACAACCGCTACACATACCGGCTTTTATCGCGGCTGCCGCTCTGGTATGCGCGCTACAAGCCGGACATCGACGTGCATTTCCCGATGGGCAACTGGCAAGGCTACGCGCTCTGGCAGTTTTCGGCGAAGGCCAATTGCGGCCGCTTCAGCTGCCCTTACCGCGTGCCCGGCACGCCCAACGACATCGACGTTTCCGTCGCGCCGATGAAAGCCGATGAATTGCGCCAGCAATGGGCCTTCGGCGGGCTTGTCGACGTGCCGGCGGATTATCTCGCCTCGATCCCGGTGCCGATCCCGCGCGAAGCGGGCCTCGCCGGCAAGGTCACCATCACCTATGCCGATGTGGCGACGCCGCCGACCTTCGAGGAACTGGTCGCGGTGCTCGGCGCTCGCTGGGAGAAATTCCGCGACGGTTTCCGCATGCCGGTGGTTAAGACCGTGCCGCAGCGCCCGAGCTTCGGGATTGTCCAGTATGTCGCCTGGAAGCGGGCCGGCCAGCGCACCCCCGAACAGCTCGACGCCGCCTTCGCGGCCGCCGATCCGGTCAGCACTGCTTCGACGACGCTCGATCGACCCCGCCACTGATCATTCCAAATCAACTGTCGTCAGCGATGGTTGCCCAGGCTGGCATACATGCCGGTGGTGCGGAACTGGGTCGGGTTGATGCCGTAACAGCGGCGGAAGACCTTGGAGAAGTAATTCGCGTCTTCGAAACCGCAAAGCACCGCGACTTCTTTCACCGGCAGGAAATCGGCCCTGGTCAGAAGCTTCGCCGCGCGCTGCAGCCGCTGCTGCAGGACGAATTCGGCCGGCGGCAATCCTTCGCTCTCGGCGAAGCAGCGCGAGAAATGGGCGCGGCTGAGGCCGCTGATCTGAACCAGCTCGGCGACCGGCAAGGGCTTGTCGAGATTGGCGTTGATGTGGTCGATGACCGGCTGCATGGCGCTCTGCTTCTCGGCGAAGGCGTGCGAGCCGAAAACATCGTCATAGAGCGCCATCGCCGCCTCATAAGCGATCGCCGACGCGGCGCCCGGCGAAGCGGCGCCCTTGATCAGGCGCAGGCTGCAATCGGCAAGATGATCGATGGTCGCGGGCTGCAGCCGGAACACGGGGCCTGAGACGCTGAGGATCGACTTGTGGACGCGCAGCGCCTCCTCGCCGTTCATCGAGATCCAGAAATATTCCCAGCGGTCGCCCTTGGCCAACCAGTAGCGATGGTTGTGCGGCACCAGCACCAGCAACGTGTCGTTCGCCTGCAGGCGATAGTTGCGGCTCTCGTAGCGCAATTGCCCGGTGCCGCTGATCGTATGCTGGAGCACGGTGAACGGGGTCTGGCCGCGCTTTCGCCCGTCCCAGTCGTAGGTCTCGTCCTCGCGCACCTCATAGCCTGTGCTGGTCGGCATGGCATGCAGGCGCTGCCGGCCGCGCGGCAGCGAGATCGTACGCATCAGCTTTCCGTTGGCGATCAGGTCCTGCAGCACAAAATTACCCTCGAAAGCATAATCCTTCTCTGGCCGCGCTCGCGAATAAGCGCATAATCCGGCTCATCAAGAACGGGAAAGACCCGCGGTCGAGGAGCGGGCGGGAGGAGAAAGAGCCGGATTTCCGGCTCGAATGGCGAGCACGCGCGCCAGCGTGCGGCCATATCCTCCCTTGCTGCTCCTTGCCTAGCATTCGAACGGATCGAGGTGAAGGTGATGAGCTTCAAAATCGCTATTATCGGCGCCGGCAGCGTCGGATTCACCAAGAAGCTGTTCACCGACATTCTGTGCGTGCCGGAGTTCAAGGACATCGAATTCGCGCTGACCGACATCAGCGAGCACAATCTCGGAATGATCAAGGCGATCCTCGACAGGATCGTGGAAGCCAACAACCTGCCAACCAGAGTGACGGCGACGACCGACCGCCGCAAGGCGCTGGAGGGCGCGCGCTACGTCATCAGCTGCGTGCGCGTCGGCGGCCTTGAAGCCTATGCCGACGACATCCGCATCCCGCTGAAATATGGCATCGACCAATGCGTCGGCGACACGATCTGCGCCGGCGGCATCCTCTACGGCCAGCGCAACATCCCGGTGATCCTCGACTTCTGTAAGGACATACGCGAGGTCGCCGAGACCGACGCCAAGTTCCTCAACTACGCCAACCCGATGGCGATGAACACCTGGGCCGCGATCGAATACGGCAAGGTCGACACGGTCGGCCTTTGCCACGGCGTCCAGCACGGTGCCGCGCAGATCGCCGAAGTGCTCGGTGCGAAATCGTCGAAGGAACTCGACTATGTCTGTTCCGGCATCAACCACCAGACCTGGTTCATCGAGCTCAGGCTGAACGGCCGGCCGATCGGCAAGGACGAGCTGATCGCCGCCTTTGAGGCGCATCCGGTCTATTCGAAACAGGAAAAGCTGCGCATCGACGTGCTGAAGCGCTTCGGCGTCTATTCGACCGAGAGCAACGGCCATCTCTCCGAATATCTGCCCTGGTACCGCAAGCGCCCAGACGAGATCACGCGCTGGATCGACATGTCGGACTGGATCCACGGCGAAACGGGCGGGTATCTGCGCTACTCGACCGAGACCCGCAACTGGTTCGAGACGGAATATCCGCAATTCCTCGAAGCGGCGTCGAAGCCGATCGATCCGGCCAAACGCTCCAACGAGCATGCCAGCCACATATTAGAAGCGCTGGAGACCAACCGCGTCTATCGCGGTCACTTCAACGTCAAGAACAACGGCGTGATCGCCAACCTGCCCCAAGACGCCATCATCGAGTCGCCCGGCTTCGTCGACCGCTTCGGCATCAACATGGCGGCCGGCATCACGCTGCCCGAGGCCTGTGCCGCCACCTGCATGGCCTCGATCAACGTCCAGCGCATGTCGGTGCATGCCGCGATCGCCGGCGACATCGACCTCTTGAAGCTCGCCGTGCTGCACGACCCGCTGGTTGGTGCCGTATCGACCCCGGAAGAGGTCTGGCAGATGGTGGACGAGATGGTCGTCGCCCAGGCCGCCTGGCTGCCGCAATACGCCGATGCCGTTCCGGCGGCAAAAGAGCGGCTTTCGAAATCCAGGGTCAAGACCCGCGAATGGGCGGGCGCGGCGCGGCGAAGCGTGCGCTCGATCGAGGAATTGCGCGCCGAAAAGGCAGCGCTCAAACAGGCCGGCTGAGACCCCGGGGCACGTAACCGGACTTGCAGGAGGCAAGTCCACCAAATCAGCCGTCCAGAACAAGAGGCGGGCAGCAGCAGACGTCCAAACATTTGGGAGGAGACAATGAGGACCTTACGCAGAATTGGCATTGCCGCCGGATTGATGCTCGGCGTTTCAATTCCGGCACTCAACGCTGTCGCATCCGAGCCGACGGTGCCGCCGGAACCGGCGACATTTCCGGCCGAGGGCAAGATCCATTATGTGGCGCGCGACTCCATCCTGGAGTTCAAGGCACTGCCCGAATATCACGAGCCCGACTGGGTGACGGAGAAATACGTCAAGACCGGCAAGCTGCCGCCGCTCAAGGACAGGCTGCCCAAAGAGCCGCTGGTCTTCAAGACCGCCAACATGCCGGACGGCATCGGCGTCTATGGCGACACGATGCGCCATGTCATCGGCGGCAGGCCGGAGGGCTGGAACTACGGCGCCGGCCAGACGCAAGGCTGGGGCGGCATCGACATCGCGCTTTCCGAATGCCTGACACGCACCGCGCCGCTGTTCCAGGTCGATGCAAAGGACACCGAGCCGCTGCCGAACCTCGCCAAGAGCTGGGAATGGTCGAAAGACGGCCACAAGCTCACCATGCATCTGATCGAAGGCGCCAAATGGTCGGACGGCGTGCCCTTCAACGCCGATGATGTCATGTTCTACTGGGACGACGAGGTCGTCGATCCCAACGTCTCGCCGTTGAACGGGGCGACGCCCGAAACCTTCGGCGTCGGCACGACGCTGAAGAAGATCGACGACTACACCGTCGAATGGACGTTCAAGGAAGCGTTCCCGAGGCAATATCTCTATGCGATGGCCTACGGCACCTTCTGCCCCGGCCCCTCGCACATATTGAAGCCGCAGCATCCGAAATATTCGAAGAACACCTACGACCAGTTCAAGAACGCCTTTCCGCCGGAGTTCATGAACATGCCGGTGATGGGCGCCTGGGTGCCGGTCGAGTACCGGCCTGACGACATCATCGTCATGCGCCGCAACCCCTACTACTGGAAGGTCGACGAGAAGGGCAACCAGCTGCCCTACCTCAACGAGTTGCAGTACAAGCTCTCGACCTGGGCCGATCGCGACGTGCAGGCGGTGGCGGGCTCGGGCGACTTCTCCAATCTCGAGCAGCCGGAAAACTTCGTCGCCTCGCTGAAGCGTGCGGCTGAGAAGAACGCGCCGGCACGGCTTGCCTTCGGTCCGCGACTCATCGGCTACAATCTGCGCTTCAACTTCTCCGCCAATGGCTGGGGCAACCCGGACGAACGCGGCCAGGCGCTGCGCGAGCTCAACCGCAACGAGGACTTCCGCAAGGCCGTCACCATGGCGCTCAATCGCAAGGCGCTCGGCGACTCGCTGGTCAAGGGGCCGTTCACCGCCATCTATCCCGGCGGCTTCTCGTCAGGCACCAGCTTCTACGACCGCAAGTCGACCGTCTACTATCCCTTCGACCTTGAAGGCGCCAAGGCCGAGCTTGCCAAGGCCGGCCTCAAGGACACGGACGGCGACGGCTTCGTCAACTTCCCGGCCGGCACCGCCGGCGGCAAGAATGTCGAGATCGTGGTGCTGGTCAACAACGACTACACGACCGACAAGAGCCTTGCCGAGGGCGTCGTCGCCCAGATGGAAAAGCTGGGCTTAAGGATCGTGCTCAACGGCGTCAACGGAACGCAGCGCGATGCCGCCGAATATTCAGGCCGCTTCGACTGGCTGATCCGACGCAACGACACCGAGCTGACCTCCGTGGTGCAGAACACAGAGCAGCTGGCTCCCGTCGGTCCGAAGACCAGCTGGAACCACCGCGCGCCGGAAAGCGGCGAAGTCGACCTGATGCCGTTCGAGAAGGACCTTGTCGACATCGTCAACAAGTTCGTCTCGACGCAGGACAACGACCAGCGCGCCAGCCTGATGAAAGACTTCCAGAAGATCTCGACCGAGCATGTCTACAATGTCGGCCTGACGGAATACCCCGGCGCGCTGATCGTCAACAAGCGCTTCTCCAACATTCCACAAGGCACGCCGATCTTTATGTTCAACTGGGCCGAGGATTCGATCATCCGCGAACGCGTATTCGTCGCGGCCGACAAGCAGGGCAAGTATGAACTCTTTCCCCAGGAACTTCCCGGCAAGCCTGGAGAGAAGGGGCCAATGGATTAAGCTTTACCTCCCTGACGAAGAGATGTCCGGCCGCGTTGCGGCGCGGCCGGACAAAGCAGATCCTCCAAACGCGGCGAACGCGTGAACCGGCGAGAAAGGAAGCAGACCATCCATGTTGCGATTTCTGCTCATGCGCATAGCGTCGGCGCTTCCCGTCCTCGCCATTTTGAGTCTCGTCACCTTCGCTATCATCCAGGCGCCGCCTGGCGACTATGCCGACTACATCAAATCGCAGCTCATCAACCAGGGCGGCGCCTCCTACGCCGAGGCCGACGCGCAGGCCCAGGCCTATCGGAAAGAACATGGCCTCGATAAGCCGCTGCCCGTCCAGTACCTCAACTGGATCGGCGGCATCGTCACCCGCGGCGATTTCGGCTACAGCCTCTACTACAACAAGCCGGTGGCCGATGTGGTGGGCGAGCGCCTGCCGCGCACGCTGCTCCTGGCGCTGGTCTGCCACCTGCTCGCCTCCGTCCTCGGCATTACCTTCGGCATATGGGCCGCGACCCGGCAGTACTCCTGGATCGACTCCGCGCTCTCGGCCATCTCCTTCCTCGGCATGACGGTGCCGCGCTTCCTGATGGCGCTGATCATCGTCTATCTGCTGGTCTTCCAGTTCAACGTGTCGGAGATCGGGTCGTTCTTTTCGCCGCAATATGGCGGCGCGCCGTGGTCGTGGGCAAAATTCGTCGATCTGGTCGAGCATGTCTGGCCGGTGGTGGCGATCGCGACCTTCGGCGGGCTCGCCTACAATATGCGCGTCATGCGCGGCAATCTGCTCGACACGCTCAACGCCCAATATGTCGAGACGGCGAAGGCCAAGGGACTGACCGGCGGCGCCGTCGTCATGCGGCATGCCGTGCCCAATGCGCTGCATCCCCTGGTTATGTATCAGGGTGTGGTGCTGCCCTACATGCTGACCGGCGAGATCGAGACGGCGATCATCTTCGCGCTGCCCACCGTCGGCCCGGCGATCGTCGGCTCGATGGCGGTCGGCGACGTCTATGTGACGGCCACCTTCATGATGGTGCTGTCGGCGACGCTGATCGTCGGCAACATCATCGCCGACATGCTGCTCGCCCTGCTCGATCCGCGCGTGCGCCAGTTCGGGGAGAGCTAGATGCTGGCGCGCGATCCATCACCCCCACCCCCGCCGGCCGAAGGCGCCGTAAGCCAGCCCGCGCACGGCAATGAGAGTTACATCGCGCTGGTCTGGCGCCGGCTGAGGCGCTCCTGGACCGGCATGGCCGGGCTTTGCCTGGTCGTGCTCTTGCTGGCGATGGCCGTGTTCGCGGAATTCCTGGCGCCTCTGGACCCGAAGGCGACCGATATCGCCTTCGCGCCGCCGCAGGTGCCCAGCTTCCATGACAAGGACGGCAATTTCACCGTGCGGCCGAGAATCTACGCGCTGGCCGAGTCGACCGACCTCGATCCGGTCACTTTCCAGCCGATCGTTGGCCCCGACTACGACCATCCGAGGCTGCTCGGCTTCTTCGTCGAAGGCGCGCCTTACAAGCTACTCGGCCTCATCCCGGCGGACCGGCACTTCTTCGGCTCTATGGACGGCCAGCCGGTGCATTTCCTCGGCACCGACAAATTCGGCCGCGATGTGCTGTCGCGCGCCATCCACGGCTCGCGCGTCTCGCTGATGATCGCGCTGACTGTCGTCTTCATCATCACCGTCATCGGCACCAGCGTCGGCATGGTCTCCGGCTATTTCGGCGGCAAGTTCGATGTCTGGATGCAGCGCTTCGTCGAGCTGGTGCTCGCCTTCCCGCAACTGCCTCTCTACCTGGCGCTGACGACGCTGATCCCGGTGACCGCGCCGACCAATGTCTTCCTCGCCTTCGTCATCATCGTCATGTCGGCGCTGGGCTGGGCGCAGATGTCGCGCGAGGTGCGCGGCAAGACGCTGGCGCTGGCCCGAATCGACTATGTGCGCGCCGCCATGGCGGTGGGCGCCACCGACCGGCGCATCATCATGCAGCACATCTTCCCCAATGTGATGAGCCACGTGATCGTCGCCGTGACGCTGGCGATCCCGACGGTGGTGCTGCTTGAATCCTTCCTCGGCTTCCTCGGGTTCGCGGTGAAGCCGCCACTGATCTCGTGGGGGCTGATGCTGCAGGACACCGCGACCTATTCGGTCATCGGCACCTATCCGTGGATCCTGTCGCCGGTCGGCTTCGTGCTGATCACCGTCTTTGCCTTCAACGCGCTGGGCGACGGCCTGCGCGATGCCGTCGATCCCTATTGAGGTGGCAGGAATGACGACGATCGCGCTCGCAGAATCCTTCGCACCAGCCATCCGGCTCGACCATGCCGGCCGCCATGACCAGCCGGTCATCGACGCCCGCAACATCGAGGTCGCCTTCAAGGTCGAGCACGGCACCGTCGAGGCGGTCAAGGACGTCTCGTTCCAGCTCTATCGCGGCGAGACGATCGCGATCGTCGGCGAATCCGGCTCAGGCAAGTCGGTGACGGCGCGCACCGTGATGGGGCTATTGTCGCGGCGGGCGACCGTATCGCCGAGGTCGAGTGTCGATTATCTCGGGCAGAACATCCTGAAATTCCCGGAAAGCGCGCGCCGCAAGCTGCGCGGCAACCGCATCTCGATGATCTTCCAGGAGCCGATGAGCTCGCTCAACCCGATCTACACGGTCGGCAGCCAGATCGTCGAGGCGATCCGGGTTCATCGCAAGGTGAGCCGCAGGGAGGCCTGGGCGCGGGCGCTCGAGCTTCTCAAGCATGTCCAGATCCCCGAGCCGGAGGCGCGGCTCAAGCAATATCCGCATCAGCTTTCGGGCGGCCAGCGGCAGCGTGTGATGATCGCCATGGCTCTGGCCAACGATCCCGACGTGCTGATCGCCGACGAGCCGACCACCGCGCTCGACGTCACGGTGCAGGCGCAGATCCTGAACCTGATCCGCAACCTGCAGAAAGAGCTGCGGATGGCGGTGATCCTGATCACCCACGACCTCACCGTGGTGCGCAAGTTCTCCGACTATGTCTATGTCATGCAGCATGGCGAGATGCGCGAGCACAATGTCACGGAGCGGCTCTTCGCCGATCCGCGGCATCCTTACACGAAACGGCTGCTTGCCTCCGAGCCGCGTGGCAGGCCACAACCGCTGCCCGAGGGCTGCGGCACCATCCTCGAGGCGAACCGCGTGCGCGTCTGCTTCATGCTGCGCCATGGCAGCTTCCTGAAGCCCGACTGGCGCGAGCTGGTCGCGGTCGATGACCTCGACCTCAAGCTTTGCCGCCATGAAACCCTCGGGCTGGTCGGCGAGTCCGGCTCCGGCAAGACCACTTTCGGGCAGGCGCTGCTCAGGCTGCTGGACGCCAGGCGCGGCGAAATCCGTTTCGACGGCCAGCCGATCCACGGCCTGACCAGGGCCGAGATGCGGCCGCTGCGTTCGCGCATGCAAATCGTCTTCCAGGATCCGTTCTCCTCGCTCAACCCGCGCATGACGATCGGCCAGATCATCGAGGAAGGGCTTGTCGTCAACAGGATAGGTGCGACGCGGCGCGAGCGGGTCGAGCGGGTGCGCGAGGCGCTGGTCAGCGCCGGCATGCCCGGCGATATCCTGTCGCGGTTCCCGCATGAATTCTCAGGCGGCCAGCGGCAGCGCATCGCGATCGCGCGCGCCATCGCGCTGGAGCCCGAATTCATCCTGCTCGACGAGCCGACATCGGCGCTCGACCTTTCCGTGCAGGCGCAGATAATCGATCTGTTGCGCAAGCTGCAGGACGAGCGCGGCCTGAGCTATCTCTTCATCTCGCACGACCTCAAGGTGGTGCGGGCGCTCTGCCACCGCGTCATCGTCATGCAGCACGGCAAGATCGTCGAACAGGGACCCGTCGACGAGGTCCTTTCCAATCCCAAGACCGCCTACACCGAACGGCTCGTCCGGGCCGCTTTCGACGTGGCGTGACCATATGCCGGAGGTTCATAGTGGCTAGAAATCCCAGGATTACCTTCATCGGCGCCGGCTCGACGGTGTTCATGAAGAACATCGTCGGCGACGTGCTGCAGCGGCCGGCGCTGTCAGGCGCGACGATCGCGCTGATGGACATCAATCCGCAGCGGCTGGAAGAGAGCGCCGTCGTCGTCAACAAGCTGATCGCGACGCTCGGCGTCAAGGCGAAGGCCGAGACCTATTCCGACCAGCGCAAAGCATTGAAAGGCGCGGATTTCGTCGTCGTCGCCTTCCAGATCGGCGGCTACGAGCCTTGCACCGTCACCGACTTCGAGCTGCCGAAGAAATACGGCCTGCGCCAGACGATCGCCGACACGCTCGGCGTCGGCGGCATCATGCGCGGTTTGAGGACCGTGCCGCATCTGTGGGCAATCTGCGAGGACATGCTCGCGGTCTGCCCCGAGGCGATCATGCTGCAATACGTCAACCCGATGGCGATCAACACCTGGGCGATCGCGGAGAAATACCCTCAAATCAAGCAGGTCGGCCTCTGCCATTCGGTGCAAGGCACGGCGATGGAACTCGCGCACGACCTCGACCTTCCATACGAGGAAATCCGCTACCGCGCCGCCGGCATCAACCACATGGCCTTCTATCTGAAGTTCGAGCACCGCCAGCCGGACGGTTCCTACCGCGACCTCTATCCCGACCTCATGCGTGCCTATCGCGAAGGGCGTGCGCCGAAGCCCGGCTGGAACCCGCGCTGCCCAAACAAGGTGCGCTACGAAATGCTGACCCGGCTCGGCTATTTCGTGACCGAAAGCTCGGAGCATTTCGCCGAGTACACGCCCTATTTCATCAAGGACGGCCGCCCCGACCTGATCGAGAAATACGGCATTCCGCTCGATGAATATCCGAAGCGCTGCATCGAGCAGATCGAGCGCTGGAAGGGCCAGGCGGAGGCCTACCGCTCGGCCGACCGGATCGAGGTCGAGCAATCGAAGGAATACGCCTCCTCGATCATGAACTCGGTGTGGACGGGCGAGCCGTCGGTCATCTACGGCAATGTCCGCAACAATGGCTGCATCACGTCGTTGCCCTTCGATTGCGCTGCCGAAGTGCCCTGCCTGGTCGATGCCTCGGGCATCCAGCCGACCTATATTGGCGACCTGCCGCCGCAGCTCACGGCGCTGATCCGCACCAACATCAACGTGCAGGAACTGACGGTGCGGGCGCTGACGAGCGAGACCCGCGAGCACATCTACCACGCGGCGATGATGGACCCGCACACAGCAGCCGAGCTCGATCTCGACCAGATCTGGTCGCTGGTCGACGATCTCATCGCCGCCCACGGCGACTGGCTGCCGGCCTGGGCGCGTAGCAGCCGCAAAAGCGCGGCTGCCTGATCAGGCGCGGGTCTGCTCGCGCTCGACGGCGCGCCAGCCGATGTCGCGGCGGCAGAAGCCCTGCGGCCAGTCGATACGGTCGACCGCCGCATAAGCCTTCTTCTGCGCCTCCCCGACTGTGGCGCCGGTTGCCGTGACGTTGAGCACGCGGCCGCCATTGGCGACCAGCGCACCGCCATTGATGGCGGTGCCGGCATGGAAGATCTCGACGCCGTCGCCTGCTGCCTCGTCGAGGCCGCGGATGACCGAGCCCTTTTCCGGCGTGCCGGGATAGCCCCTCGCCGCCATCACCACGGTCAGCGCCGCATCGTCGCTCCAGCGCGCCGACATATGCGCAAGCTGGCCGTCGACGGCGGCGTTGAGCAGGACCAGCAGGTCGTCCTTCAGCCGCATCATCAGCACCTGGCATTCGGGATCGCCGAAGCGGGTGTTGTACTCGATGAGCTTGGGGCCCTGGTCGGTGATCATCAGGCCGGCGAACAGAATGCCGGCGAAGGGCGAGCCGAGATTGGCCATGCCGCGCATGGTCGGCTCGATGATCTCGCGCATCGTGCGTTCGGTCATTTCGGGCGTCATCACCGGTGCCGGAGAATAGGCGCCCATGCCGCCGGTGTTCGGGCCGGTATCGCCGTCGCCGACGCGCTTGTGGTCCTGCGCAGTACCGAAGGGCAGCGCGGTCGCGCCGTCGCAGAGGCAGAAGAAGCTCGCCTCCTCGCCGGTCAGATATTCCTCGACGACCACCTCCGCGCCGGCGGCGCCAAAAGCGCCATCGAAACAGGCCTCGAGCGCGGCCAGCGCCTCCTCCTGCGTCATGGCGATGGTGACGCCCTTGCCGGCGGCGAGCCCGTCGGCCTTGATGACGATCGGCGCGCCGGTGTTCTCGACATAGGCTTTCGCCGAGGCGAGATCGCTGAAGCGGCCGTAGGCGGCTGTCGGGATATTGAACTTCGCGCAAAGATCCTTGGTGAAGCCTTTCGAGCCTTCGAGCCGCGCCGCGGCCTTCGACGGGCCGAAGACGCGGATGCCCCAGGCGCGCAAGTCGTCGGCGATGCCGGCCACCAACGGGGCTTCCGGACCGACCACGACGAGGTCGATCTTCTTCTCCTGGCAGAAGGCGGCCACAGTGGAATGGTCGGCGACGTCCAGCTTCACCAGTTCGGCGAAACGGCCGATGCCAGGATTGCCGGGCGATGCATAGAGCCTGGTCAGCAGCGGCGAGGCGGCGATCTTCCAGGCAAGCGCATGTTCGCGGCCGCCCGAGCCGAGAAGAAGAACGTTCATGGCCACCTCTTGCTGATCGTCTCCCTGAACCCGCTATTGGTCCGCGGGCGACGGGTCAAGGCGTGTTGGCAATTTGGCGGCAATTGCGCACGGGAACATGGGCCTCATCAAGGTGCGATGAGGCAAGGCCGGGCCCGGCAAGGTGGTCCGGCCGATCAGTCCCGGAAACGGCTCAGCTCTGGAAAACGATAGGGAACCAGTCCTCGCGCAATTTCTGGCCGGGCTTCATGTCGTGGCCTGGATAGGGCGGCGAGGTGCGGCCCGGCCGCTCGACATAATGCGCGTCGTCGCCGACCCAGCGCAGCGACAGCGCCCGGCGCCGGGCCGATGTCATGTTGCCGCGCGCGCCATGGGCGGTGCGGAAATCGAACAGGATGGCGTCGCCCGGCTCCATCTCCCATTCGAGCACTTTCATCGACGGGTCGTTGTCGGGATCGGGCACCGGCAGATAGTCGCCCTCGCCGGCATAGAAATTGGCGTCGTTCAGCCAGCGCACCGGCAGGACCATCTTCTTCCATTTGTGCGAGCCGGCGATCAGCCTGAGCGTCGCCTCCTTCACCGGATCGATGGGAATCCAGAAGCTCACCGTCTGGCTGCCGTCGACGAAATAATAGGGAATGTCCTGATGCCAGGGTGTCGGCTTCTGGGTGCCGGGCTCCTTGACCAGCACATGATCGTGGAAGAACTGCGCGCTGCGCGACTGCATGACGGCGGCCGCGAGCTCGGCGGCCGGCGATTCCTTGACGATCCTGACGAATTCCGGAATGCGCTCCCAGTTGCAGTAGTCGTCGAAGAAGCTGCCCTTGCCGCCGGCGATGTCGGACGCTGTAGCGCTGCGGTTTTGCATGTTGCGCTCGATGCCGTCGGCGATGACATCGACCCAGTCCTTGAAAGCGCCGCGGATGCAAACCGCGCCGTCGCGCTGGTAATCGGCAATCGTTGCGGCATCGATTTTTGCGGTGACCATCTCATTCCATCTCTTTGGTTTGACGCAATTCCGGACGGAAAACCGCTGCTCACTTTTCCTGGAATTGCTCCGGTTCGATGCCCGACTATCGCAACTGCCCAATATCGAGTAAAATAATAACTTCTCATCTAACTTATAGTTTTTCTCTATGGCCTTGACCCTCACGCAGTTGCGCTATCTCGTCGCCGTGGCGCGCTACGGCAGCGTCACCATGGCCGCCAGGGCATTGAATGTGTCGCAGCCTTCGATCTCGGTGGCGATCGACAACGTCGAGGACGCGCTCGGCCAAAAACTGTTCGTGCGTCATCGCGGAAGCGGCATCGCGCTGACGTCGTTCGGCCGCGGCGCGGTGGCGAAGGCCAGGCAGGTGCTGGCCGAGGCTGACGAGTTGGCCGCGCTCGGATCGCGCGAGGCCGATGTCGGCGGCGAACTGGTGCTCGGCTGCTTCGAGGACCTGGCGCCCTATTTCGCGCCGGCGCTGATCCGTTCGTTCTCCGAGCGCTGTCCGTCGGTGACCGTCATTGTCCGCGACGAGACCTTCGAGACGCTGGGGCGGCGGCTGGCCGACAGCGCCGTCGATCTCGGCCTGACCTACGATCTCGGCCTGCCGGCGCATTTCAAGCGCATCCTCTTGCATGAGCTTCGGCCGCACGCGCTGCTGCCGGCCGGTCACGTGCTGGCGGACAAGCGGAGCGTCAGCCTGGCTGATCTCGCCGCCCACCCGCTGATCACCACCGATCAGCCGCACAGCTGGCAACACATGCTCGATCTCTTCTTAAGCCGCGGCCTGTCGCCCGTCGCCCAGTCGTCGACCAGCTCGTTCGAGCTGCAGCGCAGCATGGTGGCCAACGGCTTCGGCGTCGCCGTCAGCTATACCAGGCCGCATGGCGACATGAGCTATGACGGCCTGCCGCTGGTCTGCAAGCCGCTCTCGGACCCCCTGCCGATGCAGCGCATCATCCTCACCCACGACACGCGCCAGCGCCTGCCGAAGGCGGCGCTCGCCTTCATCGAGACGGCGAAAGCCTGGTTCGCCGGTCACGATGTTTTCACCGCCTGAGTCTTCGCCGCCTGAGTCTTCACTGCTTGAGCGACAACGCGGCCGCTTGACGCCGCCCACCGCTGCTGCCACTCCAGCGGAATGGAAACCATCCAGTCGAAAGCGGCCCAGGGTCGCGTCGCGGACGCGCCGAGCGGCCATTGGGTCTACCGGGTGCTGCCGCGCTGGCTATGGCCCTATGCGCAGCTTGCGCGCTGGGACCGGCCGATCGGCTGGCAATTGCTTTTGTGGCCCTGCTGGTGGTCGGCGGCGCTCGCCGCCAGCGCCTATCCGCGCCCGACCGATCCGCTGCTCACGCTGCTGCCGGCGCCCTGGTATCTGTTCCTGTTCTTCGTCGGCGCCGTCGCCATGCGCGGCGCCGGCTGCACCTACAACGACATCGTCGACGAGGACATCGACAACCAGGTCGAGCGCACCCGCTCGCGGCCGCTGCCGGCCGGCAAGGTGACGCGCCGCCAGGCTTGGGCGTTCCTGATCATCCAGGCGCTGGTCGGGCTTGGCGTGCTTTTGCAGTTCAACAGCTTCGCCATTCCGCTCGGCATCGCCTCGCTGGCCATTGTCGCGGTCTACCCGTTCATGAAGCGCATCACCAACTGGCCGCAATTCGTGCTGGGGCTGGCTTTCTCCTGGGGCGCGCTGATGGGCTGGGCGGTCGAGTTCGGCGACCTCGATGGCCCCGCCGTCATGCTCTATATCGGCTCGATCCTATGGGTGATCGGCTACGACACGATCTACGCGCATCAGGACAAGGAAGATGACGCCATCGTCGGCGTGCGCTCGACGGCGCGGCTGTTCGGCGACAACACCAAGACTTGGCTGGTCGGTCTCTATGGCGGCACGCTCGTCTGCTTCGCCATCGCCTTTGCCTCGGCTCAGGTGCCGATGCCGGCGCTGGCCGGGCTGATCGCCGCCGGCGCGCATATGGCGCGCCAGATCATCCGGCTCGACATCAACGATCCGGATCAATGCCTGAAGCTGTTCAAGTCGAACAATCAGGTCGGCTGGCTGATCTTCCTGGGGCTGATCGGCGGTGCGCTTTGGGTGGCATTGAAGCCGCTGGTGTAGCGCGCTGTTCCTTCCCCCCTTGTGGGGGAAGGTGGATCGACGCGCAGCGCCGAGACGGATGAGGGGTGTTCCAGGGAACGCCAACGCCTCACTCCGCTGGAACACCCCTCATCCGTCACCTTCAGCGACACCACCCGGCCCTTCGCAGGCTCAGGGCGTTCGAAGCTCGAAAAGCCAAGCAATTGGCTTTTCGTCCGCTGGCGGACCGCTTCTCACCCCACAAGGGGAGAAGGGGAAACCGCGCTACTCTCGCGCGATAATCTCCTGGCCGCCGATGACGAGGCGCAGGCCGAGATGGCCGGCCTTGCGGCGGGCGAGGAAGCGCGGGCGGCGCATGTTGGAGGCACGGCCCTTGCGGCGTTCCTGCGGCGGCAGCGCCTTGATGGCGGCGCCGAGCGATTCTTCCAGCGTGCGGGCAATGCCGTCGGCCTCGATCAGGAGCATCGGCAGGCGATAGGCGTCGGCCCAGGCGCGCCAGTCGGCGGCGACGTCGTCGAGATCGTCGGCGACAAGCAGCGGCACCGACAGCATCGGATCATTGTGCAGGAGTTCCAGTGTCACGGTGACATTGCCGTCGGGATCTTCCATGGCGCGGGCGGCGACGCCGCGGAACGCATTGGCGGGCAGCGCGATGATCGCCGGCACGCCGCTCATCTCCAGCATGCGCCGGATGATCGCGCCACGCTGATCGATCGTGAAGGTAACATCGCCGTAATCGTCGCGCGTGGCATAGCTTACCATCTGCGGCAGGCGAAACGGGTCGAGACGCATGTTGCGCCCCGCCCAGACTGGCTTCAGTCCAGTGTTCATCGAATGCCTTCCTGTGTCTCCTGAGGGCCGTTTTCCGGTTCTCTCCGGGCCGGTTCTTCCGGCCTCGTTATGAGGAGAAACATTAGCGCTCGCTTCTTACCGCCGCGCTTAAGAAAGTCGGTTAAATTTTGCTGATCTCAGGGATGGTTATCGGAATGCAACCAGACACAACATGTTGGAAGAGTCAGATAACCTTACCGGGATTCATGATGCCGGCCGGATCGAAGGCCGCCTTCACGCGGCGCATCAGGTCGATCGCCATCGGCGGCGCCGTGGCGATCAGCTCGTCGCGCTTCAGCTGGCCGATGCCATGCTCGGCCGAGATCGAGCCGTGGAAGGAGCGCACGACGTCGTGCACGGCATTGTTCATCGGCCGGTAGAGACCGAGGAACGTCTCATCGTCGCCGCCCTCGGGACGCGAAATATTGTAGTGCAGATTGCCGTCGCCCATGTGGCCGAAGCAAACGACGCGCGCGCCGGGGCTGACGGAGGCGACGGCGCTGGCTGCCGTCTCGATGAAGTCCGGGATCGAGGCGATCGGCACGGAAATGTCGTGCTTGATCGAGGCGCCTTCCGGCTTCTGGCACTCCGGCAGTGTCTCGCGGAAATTCCAGAAGGCGTCGCCCTGGGCGAGGCTTGCCGCGACCACCGCATCGCCGACGATGCCTTTCGCGAGGCCGGCCGCCAGCACCTCCTCGATCAGCGCCCTGCCATCCTCTTCCGAGCGGCCGGAAGAGATCTGCATCAAGACATACCACTGCCAGTCGTCGGCAAGCGGCCGCGTGATGCCTTGACCATGCTTGAGCGTGAAATCGTAAGGCCGCTTGGCGATCAGCTCGAAAGCGGTGAGCGCCGCGCCGGCCTGGTCCATCGCCAGGGTGAACAGCGACAGCGCGTCTCGCGCCGAAGAGAGGCCGACAAAGGCGACCTCCCTGCCCTTCGGCTTGGGAAAGAGCTTCAGCACAGCCGCGGTGATGACGCCGAGCGTCCCTTCGGCGCCGACGAACAGGTTCTTCAAATCGTAGCCGGTGTTGTCCTTCTTCAGCTTGCGCAGATCGTCGAACACCTCGCCGGTCGGCAGCACCACCTCGACGCCGAGGCACAGCTCGCGCGCGTTGCCGTAGGCAAGCACGCCGGTGCCGCCGGCATTGGAGGAGAGATTGCCGCCTATCTGACAGGAACCTTGGGCCGCGAGCGACAGCGGGAACAGCCGGTCGGCGGCATCGGCCGCTTCCTGCAGCGTCTGCAGGATGACGCCGGCCTCGGCGGTGATCGTGTTCGACAGGACATCGATCTCGCGGATGCGGTTCAATCGCGACAGCGACAGCACGATGTCGTGGCCGGATTTGTCCGGCACCTGGGCGCCGACCAGGCCGGTGTTGCCGCTCTGAGGCACGACCGGCGTTCCGGTCTCGGTCGCCAGCCGCATGATGCGGCTCACTTCCTCGACGCTGCCCGGCCTCAGCACCAGCGATGTCCGGCCATGCCATAGGCCGCGTCGCTCGGTGATGTAGGGCGCGATGTCGGCCTGGTCGCGCAGCGCGTATTTCTCGCCGACGATTGCCGCGAAGCGGTCGATGAGGGCGGGATCGAGGTCGAAGGGCTGGTCGTCGGTCAGATCGTTCATGCGCCAGAACCTATGGCGCTCAGGCGATCTTGTCACGCGGGGCGGCGGCGCGCGCGAGCCGGTCGTTGATCGCCTCGCCCAGGCCTTCGAGCGGAATCGGCTCGACGGCGATGGTGGTGGCGCCGCTGCGGTCGAGCGCCTGCATATAGGCGAACAGGTTGGTGGCCGCCTCACGCAGATCGCCGGCCTCTGAAAGATTGCGCATTGCCACCGCATCCCGCCAGCCTTCGGCGCGATTGCGGCCGAAGGCGAGCAACGCCTCGCCGCTCGCGATCCTGCCGGCATTGAGCCGCATCGACGCACCCGGCGCATAATGCGAGGCGAGCATGCCGGGCGCTTGGATGCCGGCAGCGCCGCGCGTCATCTCTACACCGGCAACAGCTTCGATCTCGTGGGCGGCGATGCCGCCGGGCCTGAGCAGCTGCAGCTTACCGTCCTCGATCTTGACGATGGTCGATTCCAGGCCGACGGGCGTCGCGCCGCCGTCGACCACCAGCTTGATCTTCTCGCCGAGATCGGCCGCCACGGCCTCGGCCGTCGTGGCGCTGATCCTGCCGGAGGAATTGGCGCTGGGAGCCGCGAGCGGCCGGCCGAGCCGCGCGATCAACTCGCCGCCGAAGCCTCTCGGCATGCGCAGCGCGATGGTGTCCAGCCCGGCGGTGACCAGCGGATGGATGCCGTTTTCCCCACGCTGCGGCAGCACCAGCGTCAGCGGACCCGGCCAAAAAGCCTCTGCCAATTTCGTCGACAGCGGATCGAAGTCGGCGATGCGGCTTGCCATGGCGAGATCGGCGACATGGGCAATCAGCGGATTGAAGCGCGGGCGGCCCTTGGCCTCGAAGATGCGCGCCACGGCAGCGCCATTGGTGGCGTCGCCGGCCAGCCCGTAAACGGTCTCGGTCGGGATGGCGACGACATCGCCGCCTTCGAGCAGCGCCAGCGCCCGCTCCATCGCCTCGCCGACGGCAAGTATCTCAGCCAAATTCACCACCGATCCTGAACACGCCGGTCCCGTAGTACGGCATGGAACAAGGGGCAAGTGCGGGCATTGGCGATTTATCAATCCCTAAAATGTTAAGTTTCCGCGCAAGTCGGCATCAATTCGCCGGCACTAGGGTGCTGATTTCGGGTTGTTGGGCTCGGGGAGTTATCGTGATGCGTATGCCTTGCTTTGACGCAATTGCGGACGGAAGGCTACGGCGAAGTCGCCGAGCCCAACCGTTACGCGCTTTTCCTGGCATGGCTCTAGGAGCGGTCGGCATCGTGTTTTTGGCGACCGGTTTGGCGCAGGCCTCGTCCATCGTCGTGCTTGACGTTGCGACATCGACGCCATCCATTGTCAGGTTGCCCGCGATTGCGCCCGGCGAGGTCTCTGCCGCTTCCACGCCATCCGTCGTGGCGCTCGGCGAGCCGGTGCCAGCCGTCACCGATGAGAAGGTGGCCGCGATCCCGGAGAAGTCCGGGCAGAGGCACGCGCAGGCGCCGACAATCATTCGCGGCGGCATCGTCGGCGGCGCTTCAGCAGCGCCCGCGGCGGCCAAACCCACGGCGCCGGCGACCACAACACCGGCAAAGGGCACCGCGCCCGCCGCCGCCACGCCTCCCAACGGCACGGCCGCGGTGGCTCCCAACGGGGACACCAAAGCGGCCGACACCAAGGCCGCCGCCGACAACAAGGCCGCCGCGACCGCAAGTGCTTCGGATGACCAGGCGCAGCCGGAAGCCAAACCGCAAGAACCCCCGATAGCGCCGCGCTTCAGCAAGGCAATGTAGGCCCGCAACCTTTCAGGACCGACAAAAAAGGGGGCAACGCCTGCCGCGTCGCCCCTTTTTCTTTTCACGCGGCGAGAAACGGTTCAGGCCGCTTCTTCCTTGTCGTCACCCTCGGGCTCTTCTTCGTCGTCGTCCTCGCCGTCTTCGTCCTCATCATCGCCCGAGGCCGTAGCTTCATCGTCCTCGTCGGCGTCCTCATCGTCGTCGCCGTCTTCGTCGTCCTCGTCGGCGCCCGAGGCTTCCTCATCGGCGTCTTTGTCGCCTTCTTCCTTATCGTCTTCGGACGGTTCGGCGGCTTCAACCGCCGCGGCGGCGTGGTCGAGGATGTTGTCGGAAGCGGTTTCGGTGGCCTCGGCGGCGGCCGGGGTTTCCTCGGTCAATTCGATATCGTGAACGGAATTCATGGCATGCCTCCGTGGTTTGGGAACGTCTTAAGGCACGTCGCGCTGAACGCATTCAGGCGACGCGCTCAAGTCTTTGTTTGATGCATGTCGTTGTCCCAGAACCGCTGAACACTTCCGGGCGACATGCATTGGTTCTCCCATGCGGAGGTCATCGTCATATGACTGTAAGCCGGCTCCGGCGTATTAAATTTGGGTCATGAAATTGTCGAAGTGCGCCCGCGCCTTATGGGGCGCAGGCAGCTTCGGATCGGCGATTTTTGGGCCGTCAGCCGACGATTTTTGAAAAATCGGCGACCTGATCGGTGGCGGTGCGGATGCGGGCAAGCAGCGCCAGGCGGTTGGCGCGCACGGCCTGGTCCTCATCATTCACGAGAACGCCTTCAAAGAATGAATCAACGGGTTCGCGCAACACGCTAAGCGTCAGCATGGCGGCGGAAAAATCTTCGTTTTGAATCGCTTGGCCGGCTTCCTTCTCGGCCTGATTCACCGCGGAAAACAGCTTCTTTTCCGCATCCTCGCGAAACAGAGCCGGCTCAACGGTCTCGGCGACCAGCGTTTTCTTCTTCTCCTCGGCGGCCAGGATGTTGGCTGCGCGCTTGGTGCCGGCGAGCAGGTTCTTGCCGTCTTCGGTGTCGAGCAAGGAGCCCAGCGCCTCGACGCGGCGCACGATCTGCAGAAGGTCGTCGGACTGCGGCGTGATGACGGCGTCGATGAGATCGTACCGTGCGCCCTGGTCGCGAAGATAGACTTTCAGGCGATCGTGGAAGAAGGCGAGCAGGTCGAGTACGTTGGAATCGACTTCTCGTCCTTTGAATTGCTTCAGTCCCTGCCCGATAGCGAAGGTCCGCTTTTCCTTGCGCAGAACCTCGCTTATCGATTGATGAATTCGCGGAACATGGGCCTCCATTGCCTCGACGAGGTCGAGGCGTATGTTGTTCTCTACCAATATCCTAACCACGCCTAGAGCTGCCCTTCGCAATGCGAAGGGATCCTTTGAGCCTGTGGGCTTTTCATCTATCAGCCAGAATCCCACCAATGTGTCGAGCTTGTCGGCCAGCGCGACGGAAACCGAAACCGGATCGGTCGGCACGCGGTCGGACGGGCCTTGCGGCTTGTAGTGCTCTTCGGCGGTCGCGGCTACCGACGGATGCTCGCCCTGCAGCAGCGCGTATTTGCGGCCCATGGCGCCCTGAAGTTCCGGAAACTCGCCGACCACTTCGGTCTGCAGATCGGCCTTGGCGAGCACCGCGGCGCGGGCGACGAGCGCGGTAATCTCCCTCCTTGAGGGGGAGATGTCGCCGGAGGCGACAGAGGGGGTCGCTGCGCGTGGAGCGCCAACTTCCTCTTTCTTCCCAAGGCCAGAATGCGTCGCGCCAGCCGAAGCGACCCCCTCTGGCCTGCCGGCCATCTCCCCCTCAAGGGGGGAGATCGACTTCGCCACCGTCGGCGCCAACTCCTCGGTCAGCCGCTTGATGCGCTCCACACGCGCGCCCTGCGTACCGAGCTTGGCATGGAAGGTGACATTGAGGTGGTCGAGCCGCGCCATGCGCTGGTCGAGCGGCTTCTTCAGGTTCAGGTCGAACTTTGCCGCCGATTCCACGAGTTGGTCGAGATCCGGCAGGTCGCCCTGGTCGGTCTTCCAGAAATAGAGCGCGTCGGAGAGGCGAGCCCGCACCACCTTGCCGTTGCCGTATGCGATCTCCTTGCCGCCGTCCTTCGCCTCGATGTTGGCGACCAGGATGAAGCGGTTGGAAAGGTCCTCGGCCGCGCCTTGCGGCCGGGTGACGAAACACTTCTGGTTGGCGCGGATGGTGAGCCGGATGACCTCGGCCGGAATGGTGAGGAAATCCTGTTCGAACTCGCCCATCAGCACGACCGGCCATTCGACGAGGCCGGAGACTTCCTCCAGCAGGCCTTCGTCCTCGACGAGGTCGAGGCCGTTGGCAAAGGCGACGTTGCGCGCGTCGGCGAGGATGATCTCCTTGCGCCGGTCGGCATCGAGCACGACCTTGGCCGCTTCGAGCTTCGCCACATAATCGTCGAAACGGCGAACGGTGATCGGGCCGGGCGCGTGGAAGCGATGGCCATACGTGACGTTGCCGGAGCGGATGCCGTCGATCTCGAAATCGACCACCACCGGCTCCTCGGTCTCGGGGCCGAAGGTGCAGACGATCGATTGCAGCGGCCGCACCCAGCGCAGCGAACCCGGCTTGGCCGAGGCAGGCCCCCAGCGCATCGACTTCGGCCAGGGGAAGCTCTTGATGATGCCCGGCACCAGTTCGGCGATGATTTCTTCGGCCGCCCGGCCCGGCTTCGAAATATGAGCGACGTAGAAGTCGCCCTTCTTCGGATCGGAATGGACATGCGCCTCGGCGATCGACGAAAGGTCGGCCTTGCGCAGGAAGCCCTGCACCGCCTGCTCGGGCGCCGTGGTCGAGGGACCCTTGATCTCCTCGCGAATGTCCTTCGAGCGCGGCGTGAGCCCCCGGACGTCCAGCGCCAGGCGCCGCGGCGTCCAGTATTCGCGCGCCGCCTCATAGGTCAGGCCCGCCTCGACCAGACCGTCGGTCAGCATCTTGCGGAGATCGCCGGCAGCCTTGCGCTGCATGCGCGCGGGGATTTCCTCGGAGCGGAGTTCGAGCAGCAGGTCGGGCATAAAATAAGCTCCTTGCCCTCCCCTTGATGGGAAGGGTCGGCGCGGCAGCGCCGATGTCACGAATGCGCGGGAAATAGCAACTCGGCTCGCCGCTGTCACCCTGCCTGCCGATCGCCAGTTCGACCTATTTCAGGAAATTTTCAGGTCTTTGTCGGGACGAAGCGGACCCACCCGTCCTAAGAGCAGACATCCCATGAACCAAACGCGGCACTGAAGCGACCAACGCTCAGGCGGAGAACTATTGGCTGAACGACGATGAAAACGGCATCGAGAACCCTGCAGATCCTGGCACTAAGCGCCTGCTTCGCCGCCCAGATGCATGGCACGTTCTCGATGCCTGGCGTGAGGCAAGCACTGCGCACGATCGAAAGCGCGAGCAGCCAGAGCGCGTTGCCGCTGACCGTCGCTGAAATCGCGAAAGCTGTCTTGGGCTAAGCCGCCAGACCGCCCGCCTTCGTCTGCAGGAATGCCTCGCCGCAAGCCTTGGCCAGGTTGCGCACGCGCAGAATGTAGCTCTGACGCTCGGTGACGGAAATCACGCCGCGCGCGTCGAGCAGGTTGAAGACGTGGCTTGCCTTGATGCATTGGTCGTAGGCCGGGAAGACCAACCTGTGCGCCGCCAGGTTGTCGTTCGCTGCCGGCGCGCCGGCAGCAAGCAGCGCCTTGCACTCGGCCTCGGCGTCCTCGAAATGCCGAAGCAGCATCGCGGTGTTGGCGAATTCGAAATTGTGGCGCGAATATTCCTGCTCGGCCTGCAGGAAGACATCGCCATAGGTGACCTTCTCGGCGCCGTCGCGACCGTTGAAGTTCAAGTCGTAGACATTGTCGACGCCCTGCACATACATGGCGAGCCGCTCCAGTCCGTAGGTGAGCTCGCCCGCCACCGGCGCGCATTCGATGCCGCAGACCTGCTGGAAATAGGTGAACTGCGACACTTCCATGCCGTCGCACCAGCACTCCCAGCCGAGGCCCCAGGCGCCGAGCGTCGGGCTTTCCCAATCATCCTCGACGAACCGGATGTCGTGCAGCAGCGGATTGATGCCGATCGCCTCGAGCGAGCCGAGATAGAGCTCCTGCAGGTTCGGCGGGTTCGGCTTCAGGATCACCTGATATTGATAATAATGCTGCAGACGGTTCGGGTTCTCGCCGTAGCGGCCGTCCTTCGGGCGGCGCGACGGCTGCACGTAAGCCGCGTTCCAGCGCAGCGGACCGAGCGCGCGCAAGGTGGTCGCCGGATGGAAGGTGCCGGCGCCGACTTCCATGTCGTAGGGCTGCAGGATGACGCAGCCATAATCGGCCCAGTAATTGTGCAAGGTCAGGATCAGCCCCTGGAAGGAGCGGCTGGGATGCATGTGGGCAGGAATTTCGATGGTCACGGCGGCCTCGGAAAGCGCTGGGATTCAAGCCTTCCCTAGTTGCCGGGCCGGCAAGCGTCAAGGCAGGCGCCGCATCACGGAGAGGTTGAACGCTTTGCCGGCGGCTGGCCCATTGCCGGCCGCTCACGCTCGCCGTTTGCTCGCCTGACCGTAACGACAGAGGTTCCGCAAATGCCCGGTCAACTCATTGTCCGTCCCGTCGCCCGGCAGGACTACGAACAATGGCTGCCTCTCTGGGACGGCTACAACGCCTTCTACGGCCGCGCGGGCGAGACCGCGCTTGCCGGCGAGATCACCCAGATGACCTGGTCGCGCTTCTTCGATGCCTACGAGCCGATGCATGCGCTGGTTGCCGAGCGCGACGGCAAGCTTCTCGGCCTCGTCCATTATCTCTACCACCGCTCGACCACGGCGATCGCGCCGAATTGCTATCTGCAGGATCTCTTCACATCGCAGGCCGCGCGCGGCCAGGGCGTCGGCAGGGCATTGATCGAAGGCGTCTACGAGCGCGCCAAGGCCGCAGGCTCGGGCCGCGTCTACTGGCTGACGCATGAGACCAACCACACCGCCATGCAGCTCTATGACAAGATCGGCGAGCGCTCCGGCTTCGTCGTCTACCGAAAGCTCTTCTGAAACGAAAACGGGGCTCAGCGAGCCCCGTTTATTGAACAGCTTGGACGGCCTCAGCCCTTCGGCGGAGGCGGCGTGACCGGCTTGACCTTGGGGGTCTCTTGCGCCGTGTTGGACTCGATCGGCGGCAGGCCCTTGAGCAGCTTCTGCTGCAGGGTGGCGAGCACGTCCGGGTCCGGCTTCAGGTCACGGGCCTGGGTCCATTGGAACGTCGCTTCCAGCTTGCGGCCGACACGCCAGTAGGCGTCGCCCAGATGATCGTTGAGGACCGGATCTTCCGGCTTCAGCGACACGGCGCGCTCCATTTCGCGCACGGCATCGTCGAAGCGGCCGAGGCGGTAATAGGCCCAGCCGAGCGAATCGACGATGTAGCCGTCGCTCGGCCTGAGATCCACGGCCTTCTGGATCATCGCCAGGCCTTCCTTGAGGTTCGTGTTCATGTCGACCCAGGAATAGCCGAGATAGTTCAGAACCTGGGGCTGGTCGGGCTGCAGCTCCAGCGCCTTGCGGAAATTGGGCTCGGCCTTCGGCCATTCCTTCAGCCGCTCATAGGCGATGCCGCGCTGGTAGAAGATGTTCCAGTTGGCGGCGGTCGGCGTCTTCAGCTCCTCTACCGCCTTGTCGTAGAGATTGGCGGCCGAGCGATAGTCCTCCTTGGAGGAGTAGACGCCGCCAAGCGCCAGATAGCCGCGCATGTCGGCCGGATGCGCATCGACATAGCCCTTGAGGTGCGCGATGGCCTCGTCGTTGCGGTCGATGTCGGCAAGGTTCAGGCCGAGCTGCAGCTCCGAGAGCTCCTTCAACGGCGAGGTGGCCGGGATGCGGCGATAAAGCGCGATCGCGCCTTCGCCGTCCTTCAACTGCTCGGCGACGGCCGCGAGTTGCACGAGGGCGGCGTCACTGTCCGGCTTCAGCGCCAGCGCATATTGCAGATAGAGCCGCACGAAAGGCTCGCCGCCGCCACGGTTGAGCGCGGTGGCGAGATCGAGCAGGATTTCCGAGGCGCCGTCCGCCGGGGTGGCGACCAAGGGCTCGATCTTGTCGCCCTTATTGATCCTGTCGCGCAGCGTGGTGATTTCGAGCTTGCCCGGCGCGAAGGCTTCGGCCTGGTTCAGTACCGAAAGCGCCTTCGCCTTGTCGCCCTTGCGGGCGAGGAACGAGGCATAGGCCTGGGCGTTGCGCATCCACGTCTCGGGCGCGGAGCCGCCGGCGGCGGTATCGGCCAGGGTGGCTGCATAGATTTCATCGGCCTTGTCGGAAAGGCCGGCGGCGTCGGCGATGAGCGCGCGGTGGAACGACTGGAACAGGCCGAACCAGTCCGGCCCCTTGAGCTTGTCGATGGATTCCATCGCTTCCGACGCACTGCCTGCGCCTTCCTTGGCCCAGCCGTCCATGACGCCTGAGAGCAGCCGGTCGAGATCGGATTCGAGCGACAGCTTCAGCCAGTACTGGGCTTTGGCGTAGTCCTTTTTGTGGAAGGAATCGACGGCAAGCGCCAGGCGCGAAAAGCGCTCGACATCGGGCACTTCCTTGAGCTTGTCGGCATAGACCAGCGATTCCTCGAAGCGGCCCTGCGCGACCAGCGCCAGCATCAGGCTCTGCTGCAACTCGGTGTCATTGGGGGCAAAGGCCAGCGCCTGCTTGTAGTAGGCGATGGCATTGTCGAGATCGTTGTCGCTTTCGGCAATGTGAGCAGCAAGATAGGCGCCCGAGAAAGACGTGATCTGGATCGGTTGGGCGTTTTCCTTGGCATGGGCAGGCAGCACCGAAAGCGCCACACCCGCTAAAAATGCCAGCCTCGTCAGCCAGCGCGCACGTCCTTGCCGCATTGTATCCCTTTCAGCCACACGCGATCCCGCCCTTGGCGGACCGCCCCAGACTCGATCTTTTCCTGACAAAGCATGGCCTTTTTGGGGTCAGGCTTCAATCCGGCGCGAATCACAATGCAATCATCCGGCTTAAAAAACGACGCCGCGCGCCAAAAAAGTCCGGCGCCAGGAGACCGACAGGCCAGCGTACCGCCTAAAGGCGCGTATCGTGGAATCCGCCGCCGGCAACCGCGCTGCACAAGTCGAACCATTCGCAGCCCAGGCACGCCTGGCGCGTCAGGCCGGCCGAAAACACCTTCCGCATCCGCGCCAGGCTGGAGGCGTCCAGCACGAACCGCACGCCGGCCTGGACCGGCCGGCCGAGAAGAGCCCCGACATCACGCGCCGCGAGCCCGTCCCGCTCGGCGGCACTTTCGCGCAGGCAATGCGGCTCGGGCTCTTCGAGCATCGGGGCGCAGATGTCGTCCGGTCCGGACACGATCAGAACCGGCTCGCCCTCGCCCAGCCGCCCCACCACCTTGTCGTAATTGGCGGTGAAGGCGGGCGAATAGCCTTTGCCGACATAGGTCAGCAGGCAGAGCAGATGGTGGGCGCGCAGCCGGACGGTCATTATGCCTCAGGCGAGCGGTCGCGCGGTTCGTCCCGGTAGGTCGGGAAGAGCTTCAGCGTCGCGGCACCCAGCGCCGACTTCAGCAGGCCGCCGACGATGAAGGGCAGGAAGCCGAAGGTGATCGCCTTGTCGGCGCCGATCATGACGGCGAGCCAGGCCGTGCCGAGAACCAGGCACAGAAGATTGCCGATGAGCATGGCGGCGAAGGCCAGCATCACCCGATTGCCGTTCCAGCCGCGCTCGGCCAGCCAGCCGACGACCGCGCCGACGATGGGGAACGAGAAGAGATAGCCTCCGGTCGGGCCGACGAAATGCTGCACGCCGGCCGCGCCGCCCGCCAGAACCGGTAAGCCAGCGGCCCCCTCGACGAGCCAGGCCGCGATGGTGAGCGCGCCGAACCGCCAGCCATAGAGCGCGCCGACCAATGTCACGGCGAAGGTCTGCATGGTCACCGGAACCGGCACCATCGGCACCTCGATGTAGGACGACAGCGCCAAAAACAGCGAGCCGAGCACGACGGCGCCAACTTTCCAAGTGACGGAGCGGCCATCCAGCCTGAGCGGGCTGAAGGAGGGCTTGCGGGTCGAAACGGCGATGTTTGTCACGGTGATGTCCCTGGCTGATCTGAAATTATAGATAATTTTTGCATTCGATCTATTATCGAATCCATATTTTTGGAGAGATGGCAAGGGCAGACCTGGGCTAGGCCAGCTATGGAGCAAAGAGCGAAGCGACGCTGCACGGACCGTAGGAACGACGACGCTGGGAGTCTTCGGCCAATTGTTGTCGCTAACCAACGATGGCGAAGGCGTCGCGGGTCTTGCCGGAGGCAGTCTTGACCGGTTTCTGGCCGATCCATTGCACGTGCCTGCCAAGCGTGGCGGCCGCCGATTCCGTGTTGCCTTGCCTGAGCGCGCTCAGGATCGCACGGTGATCCTGGTCGGTGCGCGTCTCCCATTCGGAGCGCCAGGCGGCGAACAGGAAGCGGGCGCTTGCGGCATGCAGATCATCGATGGTGGAAAGCAGGCGCGGCATGTTGCAGGGCGCCAGGATCAAGCGGTGGAAGGTGCGATTGGCTTCTTCCCAGGAGCGGACGTCGTGGGATTTGTCGCCCGCCTTGGTCGCCTCCTCGGCCTGGTCGAGGATCGCCGGCGTCAGATGGGGGGCGGCGTGGCGCAACGCCAGCACCTCGAGCGCCGCGCGCATCTCTGCCACTTCCCTGACCTCGCCGAGGTCGAAGGCGGCAACGCGCACGCCGCGCCGCGGTTCGCTGATCGCCAGGCCCTGCGCCTCGAGGCGGCGGAAGGCCTCGCGCACCGGGACATGGCTGGTACCGAATTCCTCGGCGACATGGTCCTGGCGCAGCCGCGATCCAGGCTCGATCGCGCCCGAAATGATGCGGTCCGCCAGTTCCTTGCTGATGCGGACGGCGATCGTGTCCTCTGTATTGGCCATATTTTATAGATAATTTGCGCGACGGCCGTTTGTCGAGATCGCCGGAACGGGATTCACAGGCGCGCTCCCCGGCGGACGCCAGGCAAGCACCGGGAGATGGCAGGCTCTCAGTTGACGCGGCTGATGCAGAAATCGATGACGTCGATCAGCGCCGACTTCTGCGGCGTCGCTTCCAGCGGCGCCAGCGCGTCGCGGGCGATCTCGCCGAAGTGACGGGCGCGGCCGATCGTGTCGGCAATCGCCCCGTGGCGGGTCATCAGGCCGATCGCCTTTTCGAGCCCGGCATCGTCCGCGACGTTGTCCTCGATGGCGCGCTTCCAGAAGGTGCGTTCGGCCTTGGTGCCGCGCCGGTAGGCCAAGATCACTGGCAGCGTCACCTTGCCCTCGCGGAAATCGTCGCCGACATTCTTGCCAAGGTCCTTGCTGGAGCCGCCATAGTCGAGCGCATCGTCGATGAGCTGGAAGGCAAGGCCGAGATTCATGCCGTAGGAGCGCAGCGCCGCGCGGTCGGTGCGGGAGGCGAGCGCAATCACCGGGCCGACCTCGGCGGCGGCCGAGAAGAGCGCTGCGGTCTTGGCCTTGATGACGGCGAAATGCTCGTCCTCGGTGGTCTCCAGGTTCTTGGCGGCGGCAAGCTGCATCACCTCGCCCTCGGCGATGATGGAGGCGGCGCTCGACAGGATGTCCAAAGCTTCCAGCGAGCCGACCTCGACCATCATGCGAAAAGCCTGGCCGAGCAGGAAATCGCCGACCAGCACGCTCGCCTGATTGCCCCAGATCATGCGCGCTGTCTTCTTGCCGCGGCGCAGCGCGCTCTCGTCGACAACGTCGTCGTGCAGCAGCGTCGCGGTGTGCATGAACTCGACCGCGGTGGCGAGCTTGACGTGGCCTTCGCCGGCATAGCCGAACATCTGGGCGGCGGCGAGCGTCAGCATCGGCCGGAGCCGCTTGCCGCCGGACGAGATCAGGTGGTTGGCGACCTCCGGGATCATCTCGACGTCGGAGCCGGCCTTCGACAGGATCAGCTCGTTGACGCGTCCCATGTCGGCTGCCGTCAGATCGACGAGATCCTTGATGGAAGCAGGTTCCCGCTTGCCCTCGATATTCAGAACGACACCCACCACGATCACTCCCGTCTCATTGACGCGTACGACAACACCCTGGTCCCGGTGTGACTCTAGGTCGGCACAACCGCGCACGGCAAGAGGCGAATTGGCGCGGCTTTGCCGGCGCGGGCTGCCTCGGCGTTTACATGAACGCCGCAACCTGCGATTTTCATTCCATGATTGAGCTTGTCCGCACCAACGACGCCGTCCTCATCTCCTTCGTCGAATCGCTGATGCGCGACGCCGGCATCGCCTGTTTCGTCGCCGACCAGAACATGAGCGTGCTCGATGGATCGATCGGCATCCTGCCGAGGCGCATCATGGTCGATGCCGACAAGGCCGATGCGGCGCGGCGCATCCTGAAGGACGCCGGCATCGAGAACGAGATCCGCCGGAAATAATGGCCGCATCAACCGCCCTCGCCCCGGACACCCCGGCCCACACGGTCGATGCCTTTCATCGCGGGCGCTTCTGGCTGGTCCAGCCGAGGCAAGGTCACCGCGCCGGCATGGACGCCATGATGCTGGCGGCAGCCGTCCCGTCCGGCTTTTCCGGCCGGCTCGCCGATTTCGGCGCCGGTGCCGGTGCCGCCGCGCTTGCCGTGCTGTCGCGCTGCCCTGAGGCACGCGCGGTGCTGGTCGAACGCTCGGCCGAGATGGCCGACTTTGCCGCCGCCACGCTTGCCCACCCCGGCAACGCGCATCTCGGCGACCGCGCCTCGGTGTTGACGGCCGACGTCACGCTTGCCGGCAAGGCGCGGGCCGAGGCGGGGCTTGCCGACAATTCCTTCGACTTTGTCATCATGAACCCGCCCTTCAACGGGGCGCAAGACCGCGCCACGCCGAACGCGCTGCGCCGGGAAGCGCATGTCATCGAGGACGGGCTGTTCGAGCGCTGGATCAGGAGCGCGGCCGCCGTCGTCAAGCCGCGCGGCGGGCTGGCGGTGATCGCCCGGCCGGAGCAGCTCGTCGCCATCCTCGATGCGATCGAAGGCCGCTTCGGCGATGCCGAGATGCTCTGCGTCCACCCGCGCCCCGACGCGGCGGCGATCCGCATCGTCGTCAGGGCGGTTCTCGGCGCGCGCGGAAAATTGTCGATCCGGCCGCCGCTCACCTTGCACGGACCGTCCGGCAACGAGCCGACGGAGCGGACCGAAATGATCAACAACGGGCTGGCGTCGCTGTTCGGCAATTGATCAGAGGCCGGCAATGCGGCATTGCCGTTGGCCGGCGAATTCCTACATGCCGGGAACAAGGATGAGGTCTCACCTTGCTCTTGCATCTCTTGCGGAGACAAGCTTTCGTGAAACGCTTCTTCAACCGCCTGCTGCCGAAATCCTGGCGCTCGACAGTCGTCACCATCCCGGTCATCCGGCTGCATGGCACCATCCTGCCCGGCGGCGGCCAGTTCAGGCCCAGCCTGTCGCTCGCCTCGACGGCCGGGCTCATCGACAAGGCGTTCGGCTTCGACGCGCCGGCGGTTGCGATCTCGATCAACTCGCCGGGCGGCTCGCCCGTGCAGTCGCGGCTGATCTTCAAGCGCATCCGCGACCTCGCGACCGAGAAGAACAAGAAGGTGCTGGTCTTCGTCGAGGATGTGGCGGCTTCCGGCGGCTATATGATCGCGGTCGCCGGCGACGAGATCTTCGCCGACCCCTCCTCGATCGTCGGTTCGATCGGCGTCGTCTCGGCATCGTTCGGCTTCCCGGACCTGTTGAAGAAGATCGGCGTCGAGCGACGCGTCCACACCGCGGGCCAGAACAAGGCCGTGCTCGACCCCTTCAAGCCGGAGAAGAAGGAAGACGTCGAGCGGCTGAAGGCGCTGCAGCTCGAAGTGCACGAGACCTTCATCGATCTCGTCAAGGAACGGCGCGGCACCAAGCTTAAGGACGATCCGGATCTGTTCACCGGCCTGTTCTGGACCGCCAAGAAGGGCCTGGAGCTCGGTCTGGTCGATGCGCTGGGCGATATGCGCAGCGTGCTCAAGACCCGCTTCGGCGACAAGACGCAGCTCAAGCTCATCACCGCGCCGCGCGGGCTTTTCGGCCGTTTCGGCCTGTTCGGCTCGCGCTTTTCGGCGCCCGACATCGCAGCCGCCGCGGCCAGTGGCGTCATCGATGCGGCGGAAGAGCGCGCGCTGTGGGCGCGCTTCGGGCTTTGAAAAAGCCACGAAAGCGTCTAGCATAACCGCTTGACCGACCTGTACGGCCGGCCTTGCCGCGCAAACGCGGAAGGAGTTTTAGGATGCCGCAGATCATTTTCTTCGCTGTCATCGGTGCCGCCGCCTATTTCGGCTACCGCGCTTTCGTGCGCGAGGCCGAGCGCGTGACGGCCAAGATCCGGCGCACCGAGAAACAGGCGGCCAACGGCACGATGGGCACTCTGGTCAAGGATCCGAAGACCGGCGAGTACCGTCTGGCCAAGGACTGAAAACCATCTCGCCAGCAGCCGACATTCTGGAGCCCGAGGCCAAGTCCCGGACATGGCTCGCGCCTGCCAAGATCAATCTGGCGCTGCATGTGACCGGCAGGCGTGTCGACGGTTATCACCTGCTCGACAGCCTTGTCGTTTTCACCCGCTTCGGCGACCGGCTGCAGATCGAGCCGGCCGAGGCTGACGCGTTCGCGGTGTCGGGACCCTTCGCCGCCGGCGTGCCGCTCGATGACGGCAATCTGGTGATCAAGGCCCGCGACGCCTTGCGGCGGGAAGCCGGCGCAAGGGCGACGCCGCCGGTCGCCATCCGGCTGGAGAAGAACCTGCCGATCGCCTCCGGCGTCGGCGGTGGCTCCAGCGACGCAGCGGCCGCGCTCAACGGTCTTGCGCGCCTCTGGAAGCTCGATATCGACGAAGCCGGACTGGCTCGGATCGGGCTGACGCTCGGCGCCGATCTGCCGATGTGCCTCAGGGCAAAGCCGCTGATTGCGCGCGGCATCGGCGACGAACTGTCGCCGCTGGCGGGCTTCCCGGCGCTGGCGCTGGTTCTGGTCAATCCCGGCGTCGCCGTCTCGACGCCCGAGGTGTTCAAGGCGCTTTCCAGGCGCGACAATGAAGCATTGCCGCCCCTGCCCGGCCGCCTGGATTTCCACACCATCCGAAATTGGCTCGAGACGACCCGCAACGACCTCGAACCTGCCGCGCGCACCGTCCAGCCCGGCATCGGCGACGCGCTCAAGGCGCTGGAAAAAGCAGGAGCCGGCTTCGCCCGCATGTCGGGCTCCGGCGCCACCTGTTTCGGCCTGTTCGAGACCGGCAATGTCGCCAAGCGCGCGGCGATCGAGATCCGCGGCCGCCATCCCGGCTGGTTCGTGGCGGCGACGCGCAGCATGGAGGCTGACTGATGGCCAACGAGAGCCGGCCCTTCATCCCGGTGCGGATCGCGGTGCTGACGGTTTCCGACACGCGGAGCCTCGCCGACGACAAATCGGGGCAGACGCTGGCCGACCGCATCGCCGAGGCCGGCCACATACTGGCCGCCCGCGACATCGTCACCGACGACCGGGAACAGATCCGCGAAAAAGTGCTCGCCTGGTCGAAGGACGAAGCGGTGGATGTCGTCATCACCACCGGCGGCACCGGCTTCACCGGACGAGACGTCACGCCGGAAGCGCTGGAGCCGATCTTCGAAAAACGCATGGACGGCTTTTCGGAAGTCTTCCACCGCATCTCCTACGACAAGATCGGCACCTCGACGATCCAGAGCCGGGCGACCGGCGGCGTCGTCAACGCGACCTTCGTCTTCGTGCTGCCGGGCTCGCCGGGCGCCTGCAAGGACGCCTGGGACGACATCATCAAGGCGCAGCTCGACTACAGGCACGTGCCCTGCAACTTCGTCGAGATCATGCCGCGGCTGGACGAGCATCTCAGGCGCGGCGGCAAGCCTGCCTCGTAAAGCACGGGCAAAACATCCAATCGGCATCCGGTTTGCAGGTGGAATGGCGCTCCGGCCTTCGAGGCGCCATTTCGAAGCCGACGCTGGCAAAGTACGTTGTGCAAGCGAACAAGGGACCTGCCATGGCCGTTCACAGCGGCGGATGTCATTGCGGCAATATCCGCCTGAGCTTCTCCACCGCGATCGATCCTGCCGGAATGGAAATCCGCGCCTGCCAGTGCTCGTTCTGCACCCGGCATGGGTCGCGCGCTGCCGCCGATCCGAAAGGGCGTCTGACCATTTCGGTCGAAGACAAGGCACGGCTGCAGGTCTACCGCTTCGGCCTGCGCACCGCCGACTATCTCATCTGCCGGGAATGCGGCGTCTATGTCGCGGCGATCGCCGGCGAGGGTAACGACGCCAGGGCGATCGTCATCGTCAACGCGCTCGACGAGCGCGAGCAATTTTCCCGCGAGCCGATCCCGGTCCGCTACGACGCCGAAAGCCGCGAGCAGCGCCTGGCGAGGCGCCGCACAGCCTGGATGCCGGTTGAAGTCCTGGGAATCTAGCGGAATTGCTCAGCGGATGACGGGCTCGCCGTGGAAGCGGCGGCGTGACGGCCGCGAGACGCCGAAGCCGATTTCCATCATCAGCCGCGGCGTGTTCGCCGGCACCGTGCCCATATGGAAGCCGAACGGATCCTCGACGAAGCCGAGGCCCGCCTCGCCCGTCAGCGTCACCGGGCTCTCCGGGCCGTAGACGTCCAGCACATCTTCCGCCGGGTGGCCGACCAGGAGCGTCAGCTGGTGCTTGAGCGCGCGGCGCTTGTGGCTGCCGCGGACATAGACATGCGGGCCGGTGCCGGCATCGACCGGCGCCAGATAGAAGAAGAACTTCAGCATCCGCCAATCGTCGAGGTCGAAATGATATTTGCCGAGCGAGGCGAGGTTCTTGTCGGCATCGGAAGCCTTGCCGGTCGGGAAGCTCCACCAGACGCGCGTCGTGATCAGTTTCGCCTGGCCGCCGAGATAATGCCGCGCGACGTCGAGGAGCAGCGGGTCCTTCTGGATGGCAAGGGCCGCCGGGCAGTCCAGGATGCGCTCGAAATAGTGCCCGCTTAGCAGTGAGCGGCCATATCGCTTTTCGGCCTCGGCATGCTCGCCCGGCATGAATTCGAGACGGCGGTCGAAATTGCCAAAGCAGGGCGTGCGGCTGGCAAAGGCCGCGATCTCATCGTTGATGGCCGGCGGCAGCATGAAGCCGGAGAACAGCCCTTCAGAACGAAGCGCATCGACCACGGCGTCGCGGTCGATGCCGGTGAACATCGTCGCTCCCGCCTTGTCGAGCGGACGGGCCCGTCTGGCGCCCAGCCAGTGCATGCGGCGCCCCGGCATGGTGCGCGCCAGCATGAACATCGGCAGCCAGGCCGGATTTTCGCGAAGATCCTTCAAATAGGTCGGGATGCGCACGGCGATGCGCCTGAACAGGCTGCCGTCGCGGGCGATCGCCTCCAGGCTGGCCGCGCCGGAATTGTCTGGGGGAGCAACGTTCATCGGGTCCTCATATGCATGGCGTCCGACGAAGGGTCAGCCGCCTACTGGTTCTTTACCCAATCCCGATTGTCCCGCATGGAAGGATGCTAACGTCGCCCTAGATTTTGTGCAATGCACAATAAAGCGATGGCTGAAATTTACCGCCCTGCTGTTGCGACGCCGGCGTCACTTCGGGGGCGCCACCCAGATTTCGGCATTCAGCCTTCTGGTGGCCAGGCCGCGCGCCAGGGCTTCGGCGCTGCGCGCGCTTTTCGCCAGAGCCGCGGCCTGGCGCTTGCTGATGACGAGGCCTTCTGCCAGCGCGCGGTTGCCCGAAAAGACGCGAGCCAGGAAAGGTGCACGATGGCCGCGGGCGCGTGAAAAGCGCGCGGGCATTGTCTGCCTTGCCGTGTGGGCGGCGACCTCCTCGATCCAGCCTTCGGCGAGCCGCGCGCCGGGCTCAAGCAGCAGCAGCCAGTCGCCCTTGGCCTGGCCGATGCCGGCCGCAATGCCGCCGGACACATAGTGGCAGCCGGCATGCTCGGCGACGCGATGCGTCTGGTCGGTCGAGCCTGCGTCGCAGACGATGACGTCGCGCACCACGCCTTCCACCGCGCCGCCGATCAGCGAGGCGAGCGTGCGGGCAAGGCCCTCTTCGTCGTTGCGGGTTTCGATGAGAACGCTGAGCATTTTTAGCCGAATAGCGGAAAGCGCGGCGCTGCGCCAGTTGCGCGTCCCAAGCGAAAAAGTTCTTGATTTGTTCTCATCGGCAAAATAGGAATAGTTTCATGAACAGAGCGATTCGACAGCCTGCCGACAGTCCCTGGGAGAGGGCGAAAATGGAACAGATCGTCCGCGCCGACATTGCCGCCTTCGGAGCAGGCAGAGCCGAGATAGCCAATGCCATGATCGAACAGAGCGGCATGCGCGTCCGCCCCGACCGCAACCGCGGACGCTCCGCCGGCATCAATCCGTCCGGCCGCTTCGAGCCGGTCAGCCGGCATGTGTTCGACGACGGCTGGAACTCCCTGGAGGAACTGCCGCCCTTCAAGACCGAGGTGCAGGTCGAGAAGCCGCGCACCATCATCACCCGCAACGAATCGCCGGACATTTCCTTCGACCGTTCGATCAACCCCTATCGCGGCTGCGAGCATGGCTGCGTCTACTGCTTCGCCAGGCCGACGCATGCCTTCATGGGCCTGTCGCCGGGGCTCGATTTCGAATCGAAGCTGTTCGCCAAGCCGGATGCGGCGCGGATGCTGGACAGGGAATTGTCGAAGCCCGGCTACCAGCCGCGCACCATCGCCATCGGCACCAACACCGACCCCTACCAGCCGATCGAGAAGCAGTACCGGATCATGCGCGAGATCCTGGAGGTGCTGGAGGCGCGCGGCCATCCGGTCGGTATCGTCACCAAGTCGGCGCTGGTGACGCGCGACATCGACATCCTGTCGCGCATGGCCGAACGCGGTCTTGCCAAGGTGGCGCTGTCGGTAACGACGCTCGACCGCATGCTGGCGCGGACGATGGAGCCGCGCGCCTCGACGCCGACGAAGCGGCTGGAGGCGATAAGGCAGATTTCGGACGCCGGCATCCCGGCCTCGGTGATGGTGGCGCCGATCGTCCCGGGCCTCACCGATCCGGAGCTGGAGCGCATCCTCGATTCGGCGCGAGCCGCAGGCGCCAGGGAAGCGGGCTATGTCGTGCTGCGGCTGCCGCTCGAGGTGGCGCCGATCTTCAAGGACTGGCTCTTGCGGCATTATCCGGACCGCTACCGGCATGTGATGTCGCTGATCCGCTCGATGCGCGACGGCAAGGATTACGATTCGGAATGGGGCAAGCGCATGAAGGGCGCCGGTCCCTATGCCTGGCAGATCGGTCGCCGCTTCGAGATCGCCGCCAAGCGGCTCGGCCTCAACGCCGAGCGTCGGCAGCTTCGAACCGATCAATTCGTCGCCGGCTCCGGCGCCGGCGAGCAGTTGATGCTGCTGTGATGACGGCACCGGCCACGGAGGCCGGCGACCCGCCAAGTGTTTGTTTTTAAGCAATTCCGGGCGGAGAACCGCGGCGAACTTTTCCTGGAATTGCTCAAGAATCCCGTCCGGCCCAGTCCCCCGGCCGTGAGACGGTGCCCTCCCGGTCCGACGCCCCATCCGACCCGGAGGGACTTGCGGAGAATCGGAGCCGATGCGAACCTCGCCGCACCATGGCTCGCGCGCGTTCCGATTCTCCGCTTCTCTTTGAAATGGTCGAGAAGCCCGACTTCTCCATTGAGGCGAAAGCGATGGCCGACGGGCTTTGGCCGGTGGCGGGCATGGACGAGGCAGGCCGAGGGCCGCTCGCCGGTCCGGTGGTGGCGGCGGCCGTGGTGCTGAACCCAGCCAACATTCCCGAAGGCCTCGACGATTCCAAGCGCCTCACCCATCTGCAGCGCGAGGCGCTGTTCCTGAAAATCCTGGGCTCGGCGCTCAGTGTGTCGATGGCGTCGATCAGCGCCGAAGGCATCGACAACAGCAACATTCTGAAAGCCAGCCTGGAAGCGATGCGCCGCGCCGCCGCCGGCCTGTCGCTGCAGCCGAAACTGGCTTTGGCCGACGGCCGCGACGTGCCGCCGGGGCTGACCTGCGAGGGCCGCGCGCTGATCAAGGGCGACCAGCGCTCGCAATCGATCGCCGCCGCCTCGATCGTCGCCAAGGTGATGCGCGACCGCATGATGTGCGGCTGCGGCGGCCATCACGAGCACTACGGCTTCGAGGTGCATATGGGCTATGCGACGGTTCGGCACCGGACCGCGATCGAAGCGCATGGGCCGGTGGCACGATTGCACCGCGCCTCGTTTGCGCCGTTCCGGTTGGGTGGCGCAGAGGTCGTCGAGGAAGAGGAAAGCCTGATCGGGCTGGAGTAGCACAATCTCCCCCCTCGAGGGGGAGATGGCCGGCAGGCAGAGGGGGTCGCCTCGCGTGAAGCGCCGGCATTTTCGGCGACAGCAAGCAACGTCGGCGCTCTACGCGAGACGACCCTCTGTCGCCTTCGGCGACATCTCCCCCTCGAGGGAGAGATTATTCTCCAAACAAAAAAAGCCGCCGGGTTGCCCAAGCGGCTTTTTGATTCTGTAACTGCGAAACCCGTCAGTTCAGCTTGGTCTTCAGGTCCTGCAGCGCGGACTTGAACAGGTCCGCGCCGGCCTTGGCGTCGACCTTGGCGGCCAGCAGCGCGCGGGCAGCCTCGACGGCGATGTCGACGGCGCTGGCACGCACCTCGCCGATCGCTTCGCGCTCGGCCTGGCTGATCTTCTGCTCGGCAAGCGCCGTGCGCCGGGCGACATAATCCTCGGTCTTCTTGTGCGCCTCGGAGGCAAGCAGTTCGGCCTCGCGCTTGGCGGCGGCGACAATGTCGGCTGCCTCCTTCTCGGCTTCCTTGCGCTTCTGCTGGTACTGGCCGAGCAGCTGCTGGGCCTCTTCGCGCAGGCGACGTGCTTCCTCGAGCTCGCTGCTGATCTTGGCCGCGCGGGCGTCGAGCGACTTGGCGAGCATGCCCGGCACCTTCAGATAGATGACGGCGCCGAGGAAGATGATCAGGGCAATGGTTGCCCAGAGCGTCGCAAGTGATGTGGCGTCCATGATGCCCTCCTCACCGGGTCGCGGATTTGACCGCGGCCGAGATCTCGGCCTTGTCGGTCTTGCCGCCGACCAGCGCCTCGACGATGGCCGACGTGGTGTCCTCGGCGATCGTGCCGACTTCCTTCATCGCCTTGGCCTTGATCGAAGCGATGCTCGCCTCGGCCTCGCCGAGCTTCTTCTCGAGTTCCGCCTCGAGCTTCTTGCGCGTGCTTTCGGCTTCGCTCTTGGCGGCGTCGCTCGCCTGCTGGCCGATCTTGTTGGCGTTGGCCTTTGCTTCCGCCAGTTCCTGCTCGTAAGCGGCAACGGCAGCATCGGCCTCGCCCTTCAGCCTCGCGGCATGGTCGAGATCCTGGCTGATGCGATCGTTGCGGACATCGATGATACCGCCGACGCGCGGCATCACAACCCGCTTCAGGAACAGATAGAAGAGCCCGAAGGTGATGACCAGCCACAGGATCTGCGACGGGAAGGTCTCGGCATTGAACGGCGGGAACGTGCCATGCTCCTCGGCAGGCACGGCGGTGCCCGCATGCGTCTCGCCTTCGGCCGCGGCCGGCGCGGTTTCTTGCGCAAAGGCAGATGTCACGAACATCTCATTCCCCTGTCCATAGAGCGGGGCCGCACCATGCGGCCCCATGCATCAGCCCTTGCTCTTACTTGAAGACCAGGAGCAGAGCGATCAGGAGCGAGAAGATGCCCAGAGCTTCGGTCACGGCGAAGCCGAAGATCAGGCGGCCGAACTGGCCGTCAGCAGCCGACGGGTTGCGGAGCGCGCCCGAGAGGTAGCTGCCGAAGATGTTGCCGAGGCCGATGCCCGCGCCGCCCATGCCGAGGCAGGCGATACCAGCGCCGATAGCAGCTGCTGCATTTACTTCCATGTCAAACTCCTGTGGTTTTCGGTAATCGTTGCGGTTGGTACGTTGGTAAGCTGGCGCCGGGGCGCCGGTGAAATCGATCAGTGGCTCGGGTGCAGAGCGTCGTTCAGATACATGCAGGTCAGTACCGCGAAGACGTAGGCCTGCAGGAAGGCGACCAGCAGTTCCAGCGCCGTCAAGGCGACCGCCATGGCGAGCGGCAGGACCGAGCCGGCGACGCCGACGGCGCCCAGCGCGCTGAGGCTGACGACGAAGCCCGAAAACACTTTCAGCGTGATGTGGCCGGCCAGCATGTTGGCGAAAAGACGAACCGAGAGGCTGACGGGACGCGAGACGAAGGAAATGATCTCGATCGCCACCACCAGCGGCAGAAGATAGCCGGGCACGCCATGCGGCACGAACAGCTTGAGGAAGCCAAGGCCGTGCTTGGCGAAGCCGTAGACGAGGACGGTGCCGATGACCAACGCGGCCAGCGTGAAGGTGACGATGATGTGGCTGGTGACGGTGAAGAAATAGGGGAACAGGCCGATCAAGTTGGCGACCAGCACGAACATGAACAGCGAGAACACCAGTGGGAAGAACTGCATGCCCTGCTTGCCCGCCGCGTCGCGCAGCATGTTGCCGACGAACTCGTAGGCCATTTCCGACACCGACTGCAGGCGGCCCGGGATGAGGGCACGGCTGGCGGTGCTCATGTAGAGGAAAGCAGAAGCGACGATGATCGTCACAACCATGAACAGGGCGGAGTTGGTGAAGGAGACGTCGTAGCCGCCGATGTGAATCGGGATGATCGGATGGATCTGGAACTGGTGGATCGGATCGACCTTGTCAGCAGCCACTTTTTATCCCCGTCAAAGCCGCAAACGGCTTCTTAAGTTCGCTTTCGCGCCTTTCGGCGCCTCACTTCATTCTTTCGGTTCGGGCGGCTTGCCGCCCTGGCCGAACTGCGGTGCAAGTCCCGCCGAACGCAGGACATTGAGTATACCGGCGCCAAAGCCCAGCAGCAGACCGACGATCAGACCCCATGGCGCGGTTCCCGCCAAGCGGTCGATGATCCAGCCCAGGCCGACACCGACCACCACCCCGGCGATGAACTCGCTGGACAGCTTCAGGGCCTGACCGTAGCCGGTCGCAGCGTTCGCTTCGTCTTTCCCCTCGAGCCGGTCCGTGCGTCTTGTCGCAAGCGATGCTTCAAGCTCGCGCCGGCGGCGCTCAAGTTCGTCGTCGCGGATGGTGGCTTCTGGCTGCCTGCCGCGGCCGGTTTCTCCGGTTCCGTCTGGCCCTTTTTTATCGGCCATCGCAACCCCCCTGCCCGGGCAGACGATCACCGTCCGTCCGCTTCTAAAGTCGCCGGCAACATAGTTAGAGGGTCCGCGCCCGTCAAGCCACGGGCCGAACTTCAAGGCGATGTATTTTCCTGTTTTAAATCAATGATTTATTCGGGTGCGACATCGTGCCCGTCACGCCCGCGCGAAGACTCGGCGCGAATCCGCGCGGCAAGCCGCGCCGATCGGCGCGCGCGGCGGGCCGCGCAGAATGCCGCCGGAGGCCTCGCTCGAGCGGCTCAGCTCCAGCCGCCACCATAGGTGCGATAGAAGATATGCAGGCCGATCCTGGTCATGCGCTGCATGGCGCGCGCCCAGCCTGGGTGGACGTAGTTGGCGTAGTAATGCGTGGAGGATCCGACCTCGGGGATGAAGATCTTGCCGGCGGTCACCGCCATGGCGACATCCTGGGCGGTCTTGTAGGCGACGGGATCGTTGATGCGCTTCTTCCTGCCGTCGCAAGCGAAGGAGAACTGGCAGCGGTTGAACCAGTTGTCGTTCTGGTAGACGACACCGCAGATCGTCTTCGGATAGGCGGGGTTGCGGACGCGGTTGAGAATCACCTGTGCCACCGCGGCCTGGCCACGCACCGGCTCGCTGCGCGCCTCGAAATAGATGCCCTTGGCGAGGCATTCCTGTTCCGGCTTGGAGAAGACGGCCGCCGGCAGCGGGTTCTGCATCCATGCGTGGTCGCCCTTGCCCATCGGTGGGATGAAGCGGCCGTCATTCGGATCGTCCTGCAGCAGCGCCTCGAAGGGCGAGGCCTTGGCATAGTCCGGCGCCGACTGGGCATAGGCGGTGGCAAGGATATCGGGCTTGTCGTTGTTGACGAGGGCGACGAGGGCCGCCGGCAAATCAGGATCGGGCTTCTTGTCCTCGCGGATGTGGAAGGCCTGGGCGATCTGGACTTCCTTGCCCTTGATGCCGGGCTTGGCGAAGGTCAGCTTCAGGCCGCTGTCCATCGCCGGGCGGAGCAGCGAGGAGGTGCGCTCGAAGATCGAGCCGGCGCTGAAGTTCTTGGGCGGCGCAACGGGCGAGACCTGGACAAGGCGGCCCTTCTTGTCGGCGCGCACGACGCGGTCCTCGTCGGGGGTCGCGCCGGCAACATTGCCCTTGCCGCGCAACGCCACCGTGCCGACGCCAGGCAGGTCCACGCCGGAGCCGGAAATCGAGCCGGTGGCGGCGGAATCGACGAATGGCATCTCGGCGGCGTGCACCGAGCCGGCCACGGATTTTTCGACATAGGCGTTCCAGCGATGGCTGGGCGATTCCAGACCAGAGACAAGGCTTGCCATGTCCTGATAGGCGACGACGGACGGCGAGCCGACCCAGAAGCCGAGCCCCAGAACCAAAGGAGGAAGGAAGGAACGTTTATTCGCAACGGCGGCGGCGACGAGCCGCTTTAAAACGCGTCGATGCACGGAACTCTCCAGAAACGCTACTGACCCCGGAGAGCCACAATGAAGCATTAACCTTGATGGGGGGTTAACGACATCGATCGTGTTTTTTTCATGTTGGAGGCAAGCCGGCTTCCGACTGCTGGGGAAAGCCGGCCAGGAATCAGGCTGGGTTAATCAGGCTGGGACAATCAGGCTGCGCGCAGAAAGATCGGCCATGCAATCGCCGCGCAGATCGCCGCCGCCAGCCAGACGCCCGGCCATGCGAAGAAAAGCAAAAGCCAGGGAATGGCGATCGGCACTAGGCAGAAGCCGACGAAGACAAGGGTGTTGGCGAGGCTGAGCGCGGTGCCGACATGGCCGGCGCCGGCAAGCGTCGCAAGCTCGGTATAGGCGACGCCATGCCAGGCCGAAACGGAGATGCCGGCCACGACCACCATGACGGGCAGGAGCGGCATCAGCGCCGGCTGCGCGGACGCCGCGATCACCAGCAGCCACAGGACCAGGAAGGCCAGCGCGCTGAGCGCGCTGCAGAATTTCAAGAACGGCCGGCGGTTGCCATGGCGGTCGGTGAAGCGGCCGCTCCAGACGCGCATCGCCATGGCGCCGGTCTGCACGGCGGCGAGGCTGGCGCTGGTCACCCACGTGCCGATGCCGGCGAAGTCGTGCAGGAAGACGGAGGCGAAAGTGAGCACCGCCACCTGCGGGAAGCAGAGCAAACCGATAGCCGTCGAGATGCGCCAGACCTCGATGTTGCGCAGCGGCGCCGGACCGCTTGCCGCAGCAGCGACGTGGGCGTCGCCTTGCGTCGGCGGCTCGTGCAGCCAGCGCCAGGCGAAGAAAGCCGAGAGCGCGGAGAGAGCCGCAAGCAGGCCGAAGACGGCGATAAAGCCGAAGCCCAAGGCGAGCGAAGGCAGGACCATGGCGCCGAGCCCGCCGCCAAGCGGCACGGCCGTCTGCCTTATGCTCATGGCAAAGCCGCGCTCGCCTTCGCCGAACCAGCCCATGATGGCGCGGCCGCTGGAGCCGTTGACGCTGCCGCCGAGCAGGCCGGCGACGAGCAGGCTTGCCGACAGCAGCGTGACGCCTGGAACGGCCGTTTTCGTCGGCACGACGAGGATTGCCATGACGAGAAGCCATGCCGCCGTGGCACCGAGCCCGGTCAGCAGCACGCGGCGGTCGCCCCAGCGGTCGGTGAGCACGCCCCAGGGCAGCTCGCTGAGCGCCACGCCGAGGCCGAGAAGGCCGAGCGCCAGTCCAAGCGAGGCATTGTCGAGCTGATAGCCCTGGCGCATCACCACAGCGGTTGCCGGAATGCCGGAGAAGGTGGCGGAGAAGCCGGCATTGGCGGCGACGCCGATGCCCAGCACCTTCCAGCGATGGTTGGATCCAAAGCTCCGGCCGGCCGAGGCGGCGGCGCCTCGCCCAGAGGGCCGGCATTCATTGCGGGTGACGATGGCTGACATGATTCCATTCCCGTGACAGCCGGCTGGCGGCCTTGACGGGACGGATGTAGCGCCATAGCTTCATTCATAAAATCAGGAAGTTTTTGATCGATAATCCTGAAAATAGGGACGATATTATGCGACGCGTCACGTTCGACCTCGACGTCCTCAGGACCTTCGTCACTGGCATGGAACTGGGCAGCTTCGCCAAGGCGGCTGAAAGGCTCGGCCGCTCGACCTCCGCCGTCAGCGCGCAGCTCAAGAAGCTCGAGGAACAGGCGGCGACGCCGATCTTCCGCAAGGCCGGCCGCGGCCTGGCGCTGACCGAAGCCGGCGAGACGATGCTCGGCTATGCGCGGCGCCTGATCGAGCTCAATGACGAGGCAGCCTCCGCCATCCGCGACGTCGAGCTGGAAGGCTGGGTGCGGCTCGGCCTGCAGGAGGATTTCGGCGAAGCCGTGCTGCCCGAGGTGCTCGGCCGCTTCGCTCGGGCCCATCCCAAGGTTCGGATCGAAGCGCGGATCGGGCGCAGCCATGAGCTTGCCGAACGTATCCTTTCAGGCAGCCTCGACATCGCGCTCGCCTGGCACGACGGCACGACGCTGCCATACAGCCGGCATGTCGCTGACGTGCAGGCGCGCTGGATCGGCCCGGCGAAACCGATGGAGGCTGGCCACAATGGTGAAGCGCTGCCGCTGGTGGTGTTCGAGGCGCCTTGCCTGCTGCGCACCGTGGCGACCGAGACGCTCGACCGCGCAGGCCTCGCCTGGCGCATGGCGTTCTCCAGCCCCAGCCTCGGCGGCATCTGGGCGGCGGTCGCTGCCGGCCTCGGGCTGACGATCCGCACCGATATCGGCCTGCCCGCGAGCGTCAGGGCGCTCGCGCCCGGTGTGCTCGGACTCCCTCTCCTGCCGAAGATGGCGCTGCATCTGCATCAGAAGGATGCCGAGCTCGATCCGGTCGCGGCGCGGCTGGCTGACATATTGCTGCAGGCGGCGATGGAGACGCTGCCGGATGGAGCGCAAACCGGTGAAGGGTTGCGAGAGGTGGCTTAGCTTTTTCGGACAAGCAGCGCCGCGGATCGGAGCCTCCAGCGTCGCGTTCCGTCACACCCCCCTCTGTCCTGCCGGACATCTCCCCCGCAAGGGGGGAGATTGGATTTCGCGACTGCTTTCGCCAATCTCCAACATTGCAAGAAAAGCGCCAAGAACGAGGCTGCTGATCTCCCCCCTTGCGGGGGAGATGCCCGGCAGGGCAGAGGGGGGTGCTGTCCCGCCAGCGTTGCGAGGATTTTACCCGCGACGGAGGATAAACGTCACCGCTTCTTCGCCCTGCCCGCGAAGGGATTGTCCGAGGTGCGCAGCGCCATGCGGATCGGCACACCAGGCATGTCGAAGGCCTCGCGCAGGCTGTTCGACAGATAGCGGACATAGGATTGCGGCATCACGTCCGGACGCGAGCACGAGACGACGAAGCCCGGCGGGCGGGTCTTGGCCTGGGTGACGTATTTGATCTTCAGCCGGCGGCCGGCGACGGCTGGCGGCGGATGATGCGCGAGGATCCCTTCCAGCCAGCGATTGAGCTTGCCGGTGGAGACGCGGCTGTTCCAGACCTTGTGCGTCTTGATGACGGCATCCATCAGCCGGTCGAGGCCGCGTCCGGTCTCGGCCGAGACCGTCACCGCCTGGATGCCGCGCACCTGCGGCAGCAGCCGCTCGGTCTTCTCGCGCAGCTCGGCCAGAAGCTCCTGCGGATTGTCGATCAGGTCCCATTTGTTGAAGGCGATCACCGGCGCGCGGCCCTCACGGATGATCAGGTCGGCGATCTGCAGATCCTGCTTCTCGAAGGGGATGGTGGCGTCGAACACGATGATGACGATCTCGGCGAAGCGGATGGCGCGCAGGCCGTCCTGCACCGAGAGCTTTTCCAGCTTCTCCTGGACCTTCGACTTGCGCCGCATGCCGGCCGTGTCGAACAGCTTCATCCGGCGGCCGCGCCAGTCCCAGTCGACCGAGATCGAATCGCGGGTGATGCCGGCTTCCGGCCCGGTCAGCAGCCGCTCCTCGCCGATCAGCGCGTTGATCAGCGTCGACTTGCCGGCATTGGGGCGGCCGACGACGGCGATGCGCAGCGGCTTGGTGTCGTCATAGGCGGGCTCGGCGTCGGGGTCGGCGATGTCTTCGCCGATCAGCACCTCGCTCACCGCGATCTCGTCGCTGGGGCTTTCCTCGTCCTCGCCGAAGGCGCGTTCCTCGCCGAGCGCCGCGATCACCGCATCGCGCAGATCGGGCATGCCCTGGCCGTGCTCGGCCGAAACAGGGATCGGCTCGCCGAGGCCGAGTTCCCAGGCTTCCAGCATGCCGCCTTGCGCGCCGCGCGCCTCGGCCTTGTTGGCGACCACCACAACCGGCTTGCCGGATTTGCGCACCACCTCGGCGAAGGTCCGGTCGTCGGGCATCAGGCCGGATTTGGCGTCGACGGTGAAGAAGATCAGGTCGGCCTCGCGGATGGCGATCTCGGTCTGCTGGCGCATGCGGCCGGGCAGCGAGGAAGCCGCCGCATCCTCGAAGCCGGCGGTGTCGATGACATCGAAGTGAAGGTCGTAAAGCTTGGCGGCGTGGACGCGGCGGTCGCGCGTCACGCCCGGCGTGTCGTCGACAAGCGCCAGCTTCTTTCCCACCAGCCGATTGAAAAGAGTCGATTTGCCGACGTTAGGCCGGCCGATGATGGCGACTTTGAAGCTCATCCAAGATCACGACGCGTTGCCCGACCCACGGATCAGTTCGGCCATCAACTGGGCCCGCTGGCGCGCATTGCGCGGGGCGCCGTCATCCGAAGCGATCTGGTCGAACAGTTTCAGCGCATCCGCCGACTTGCCTTCCTTCCAGGCCGCAAGGCCGAGCGCCTCGCGCGCCGAGCTGCGCAGCGGGTTGGTGTCGGCGGTGAGCGCCTCGACCCGGCTGGAGACATCGGCAAACGAGCCGTAGTCGACCAAGAGCAGCGCCGCCCGCAGCCGCGCCATATCACGGATGCCGGCGGGAATGGCGCTGTCGGCGGCGACCGCGTCGAAATCCTTGACGGCGGCGTCGACATCGCCCTTGTCGGCCTTGACGGTCGCGGCGCGCATGCGGGCGAGCAGCGGATAGGCGCCATAGCCATCCTTTTCCAGCTGATCGAGGGCGGCGATCGCCTCGTCGTTCTTGCCGTCATTGGCAAGCTTGAGCGCAGCTGAGAAGGCATCGCCCGACCGGTTGGCGCGGGTCTCGTCCCAATAGCGGTAGCCGACGACGGCGGCCGTCGCCACTACGATCAGGATCGCGGCGCCGAGCACGATCGGACCAAAACGGTCCCACAGCGCATGCGCCTGCTCGCGACGAATCTCTTCGTTCACTTCGCGGATAAAACTGTCGTCCGACATCAATCAAAAACCATTGCGGCCCCGGAACGGGGCGCTTCTTGAGCCCCGCGTTTTAGCGAAATTTTGTCGGCATGGAAGGGGGATCACCGGAAAATCGGCGGGACAAGCCAGGACGGCTTCAGGCGGCCCGCAACGCACCGATGCCACAATTGGGCAATAGCCGGCTTTTCAATCGTCCGAAAGATCGCCCCGAAGGTTGCCAGTGCCACATCCGTTCCGCGTCCTTGCGCTCAGTCTCGCCTCGCTTGCCGGCTCGGCGGCCTCGGCTTTCGCCGATCCGCCCAAATCGCCGGAGCCGATCCCGGCGAAGCCAAAGCAGATCGTGCTCATCTCCTTCGACAGCGCACGCGAGATCTCGCAGTGGCAACGCAGCCGCGCGCTGGCGAAGCGCACCGGTGCGCATTTCACCTATTTCCTGTCCTGCGTCTTCCTGCTGTCGCCGGAAACGCGCGCTGAGTACATCGCGCCCGGCAAAGGCGCCGGCAAATCGAATATCGGCTTTGCCGCCTCGAAACAGGAGGTGGCGGACCGGCTCGAACAGATCCGGCTCGCGGCCGCCGAAGGCCACGACATCGGCAGCCATGCCTGCGGCCATTTCGACGGCAAGGACTGGAGCAAGACCGACTGGTTGGCCGAGTTCGGCGCATTCCGGCACATCCTCGAAAATGCCTATGCGATCAACAGCGTTTCGCCGGAGCCACCCGGCTGGCGCGATTTCGCGCGCCATGCCGTGATCGGCTTTCGCGCGCCGTATCTTTCGACCGACAAGGCGCTTTACGAAGCCCTGCCGGAAGCCGGTTTCCAGTATGACGCGAGCGGCGTCTCGAACGGCCCTGCCCTGCCTCCGACGAAGAACGGCACCACCCGCTTTGCGCTGCCGCAGATTCCGGAAGGGCCGAAATCGAAGCCGGTGGTCGCTATGGACTACAACCTCTATGTCCGCCATTCCGGCGGCTACGAGATGCCGGCCAAGGCGGACGAGTTCGCCGACCGCGCCTACCAGGCGTTCCGCGGCGCCTTCGATGCGCAATACAACGGCAAGCGCCTTCCGCTGGAGCTCGGCTTCCATTTCACGCAGATGAACGGCGGCACCTACTGGAACGCGCTGGAGCGCTTTGCCGGCGAGGTTTGCGTCATGCAGCAGGTCGAATGCATCAGCTTGCGCGACTATGTCGAGCGGCCACGAGCCGGCGACAGGCAGGCGATGGCGGGCGGCTGAGCCGCCGCCCACACCCACCCAATATTGATCAGGCCGGATCCGCCTCCTGCGCCTGGCGCTCAACGAAGCGCTGGTCGATGTCCGGCAGCGGCTCGCCCTTGATCGTGGCTTCGAAAGCACGCAGGCGCTTATGGACCGATAGAAGCTCGACAATCGTCGACCAGGAATTGACCAGATATTGGAAGGAACTCGTCACCTGCGAGAAGGCGGAACTGATCTGGTTGATCAGACCCAGCGTCAACGTACCGGCTATCAGCGAAGGTACCATCAGGAAGTAAGGGAAGACGGTATTGAGCTGCAAATAAAGGTAGCGGACCACATTGAAATAGACGTAGTGGAAATAGAGCCGGAAGTAATTGTGGCGAACATTGGCGAACAGCTCGGCGGTGGTCAACGGCTGGGCCCGGTCGGCATGGTCCTCGCCATAGACAAGCTCCTTGCGATAGGCGGCTTCGACCCGCTGATTGCGGAACTGCAGGCCAGGAAGCTTTATACCCGCGGCGGCAATGCACACGGTGCCGAAGATCGCCCAGAAGATCGCAGCCAGAACAAGCGGCTGCGGAACCTGACCGACGAATGGTAGCACCGTGATATGCTTGGAATAGCCGAGCAAAATCGGCATGAAGGCGATCAGCGTCATTATCGAATCGACGAAGCTCGTGCCGAGGTCTTCCATGATCCGGGAGAACCGCATCGTGTCTTCCTGCACGCGCTGGGCGGCGCCCTCGATCTGGCGCAATCTAGGCCAATGCGACATGTAGTAATGGTTCATTGCGGTGCGCCAACGAAACACCCAGTGGCTGACAAAGAAGTTCGTCAAAACCAGCACGGTAACGGCCACAAGAGCGATACCGAGGAACGTTATTATTTGCGCGTAAACATCACTTTCCGTGGCCTTCACGCTTTTGCTGACGATGCCCTGAATAAGGTCCCAGAACGGCCCGTACCAGGCATTGATCGCGACACTGACCTGTACCTGAAAATAGGTTGTGAACAGGATCAGCGAACTGCCGAGGATCGACCAGCGAGTCCACGGATGTGGGGAATACAGTTGCCAGAAGGCGTAAAACGCCAGCACGCCTAGAGCAAAGTAGATGTAGAACCAGAGGAAAGGAGACGACCAGAACACTGACACGCCGATGATGGGCGGTGCCTCCGCGGCAGCGGGAGGCAATCCTATCAGAGCGCCAATCTGCTCGCCGCCCAGAAACCACACGGCCACCATGACCGCGCTCCATAGAACCGCCGAGGTGAAGAAGAGCTTCGGCTGCGGGAAGAAGGATACGAACACTGTGACGGGTTTCCTCGGTCTGACCGCAAATCAGCGGCGTTGCTGTTCGGCGGGCATAAGGTCACACATTAGTGGGAAAGAAAATGCCCTGCCCTGCGCCCAGCACCGAGCAAGACCACAAATCATGGCGATTTTGGCGCAGCCGACCAGGCGATGACGCCGGAGAGCAGCAAGGCCACGGCGGCCATGAGCGAGGCGATCACGTAATTGCCAGACGCCTGCGCGAGCAGGCCGGCGGCGATCGGGCCGATGATCTGGCCGAGGCCGAAGGCGGCCGTCATCACCGCGAAGATGCGGCGCGGCGCCAGCGGTGCAAGCTGCCTTGCCGCTTGCAAGCCGAGCGCGGTGATGGCGATGAAGGTGCCGCCGAGAAGCACGCCGGCGAGAAGCGGCCCGGTGAAACCGTTGACGACGACGCTGGCGGTGACGCCGACCACCTCGACCAGGCAGCTCACAGCGTAAGCGGGATGGAGACCGATCCGGCCGGCGAGTTTTTGCCAGAACCAGGTCGACGGGAATCCGGCAAGGCCGGCGACCATCCAGACCGAGGCCTCGAAGACACGCCCGCCGCCGCCTTGGCGAACGATGGCGACCAGGAAAGTGGCCGTCACCACATAGCCGAAGCCGAACAGTCCGTAGGCCAGAATCATTTTCGCCAGCGACCTGTCCTTCGGCAGCGCCGGTTCAGGCCCATCGACGCCGTTGGCCGGCGTGGCGGAGCCCGCGAGCTGCGCGACGATGAGCAGGCCGACCGCCGAAAGCGCTCCCGACCAAAGCCAACCAGCAGCCCAGCCGGCACGGTCGGTGACGAGAATGGCGAGCAGCGCCGAAGAGACCGCAATGCCCAGACCGACACCGCCGAAATGCAGCGCCTGCAGGTCGCCGCGGCCGGCCTCGGCGAGATGGCTGAAGACGATCGACGACATGAATACCATGACGAAAGCGCTGGCCAGCCCTGCAAGGAAGCGGATGACGAGGAAAGCGGCCATCGTTTCGTTCAGCCCCATGAGCCCCGCGAGCACGGCGCTGGCGGCAAGGCTGGCGAACATCAGCAGGCGCTCGCGGCCATGTGCCCAGCCGCCGGCTGCGGCGAGCGCGCCGATGAGATAGCCGAGATAGTTGGCCGATGCGATCCAGCCGGCGTCGGCCGGCGTCAGGTGCAACTCCTCCATCATGCCGGGCAAGATCGGCGTGTAGACGAAACGGCCGATGCCCATGGCGACGGCGAGCGCCGTCATGCCGGCAATGGCGAGGCGCAAGGGAGATGGCGAAGCGGGGTTCATTGCAGCGCAACATAAGTGTGTGCGCAGGCGAAACAATGCGCTTCTGTTGGGCCAGTTTGGTCAGGCCGCCTTCAGTGGCAGGCCGTCTCGTAAGCCGTGCGGCGCGCCGTCAGCCGGAACGGCATGTCGCCGAGCTCGCGCTCCGACATGGTGTCGAGCACCGGATGCGACAGCGGGTCGACGATCCAGCGCGCGATCTCGCTGTCATCCGGCCGAACCTTTGTCGGCTCGGCGCCGGAAAGCCCCTTCAGCAAAGATAAAATCTTCATCCGGATTGCCTCCAAGGTCTGGCTCGCCTCGCTAAAATCCGCCTTTCCACGCCAGGTTTCAATTGAGATTTCGGCCCCGCGAGTTTAGAAAAACTGAATGGCTATGCTCAATCGCGTCCATCTCAACGGTCTGCGCGCCGTCGAAACCGTAGCCCGGCTGGGCTCGCTCGCCGCCGCGGCCGCCGAGCTCAACGTCTCGGTCAGCGCCGTCAGCCAGCAGGTCAAACGCACGGAGAAGCAGCTTGCCCAGGCGCTGTTCGAGCGCACGCCGGGCGGGCTGGTGCCGACGGAATTCGGCATCGTCTTCACGGCCCGGCTCAGCGCCGGCTTCCGCGAGCTCGCGCAAGCGGTGGCGCTGGCCGACGAGGCGAGCGAATGCACGCTGGTGGTGTCGGTGGCGCCGGCCTTCGCCTCGAAATGGCTGCTGCCCAGGCTGTCGCGGCATTTCGCCCGCCACCCCAACGTTCTGCTGCGGATCGACGCTTCCGCCCGGATCGCCGACCTCGATCGGTCCGACATCGACATCGCCATCCGGCTGGGCGACGGCAAATGGCCGGGCGGCCGGGCGGAACTGCTGCTGGCGCAAGAGGTGTTTCCCGTCTGCGCGCCCTCGATCGCGGCCAGGCTGAAGTCGATCGAGGACCTGGCGCAGACCTGTGCCATCACCGACGAGCGGGCGATGATCAGTTGGGACAGTTGGTTCGAGGCGGCAGGCGTCGAGCCCGTCACCTTCCTCAAGGGAGCACGCTTCACCGATCCGATGCTTTGCCTGGAATCGGCGATCGCCGGCCACGGCGTGATGCTTGCCTGGCAGCTGCTGACCGCCGACGCGCTGGCCGACGGCCGGCTGGTCGCGCCCTTCGGCGTGCGGGCTGAGAGCGGGCTCGGCTATTGGCTGGTGACGTCGGAGACGAAGACCGAAAGCCGCAAGGTACGGGACTTCAAAGTCTGGATCCGCGAAGAGATCGAAGCAACCATGGCGCAATTCCGGGCCTTCGACAGCGCCGCCTGAAAACAGGCCCAGTCGATCGCGGTGGAAAGGCCAGCCGCAGCGGTCTATGTAAGGACCGGACTCCAACATAATGGCAGGCAGGATCATGACCACACATTCGCGCGGCGTCTCGGCAACAATCGACCCGGTGAAGCTCGACAGGCTGGCCGAGGTCGCGGTCAAGGTCGGGTTGCAGCTGCAGCCCGGACAGGATCTGGTGCTGACCTCGTCGATCGCGGCGCTGCCGCTGACCAGGCGCATCGTCGAGCACGCCTATAAGGCAGGCGCCGGGCTGGTGACGCCGATCTTCAACGACGACGAGATCACGCTGGCGCGCTTCCGCTACGGCGCCGACTCCGGTTTCGACCGCGCCGCCGGCTGGCTCTATGAAGGCATGGCGAAGGCCTTCGCCAACAATGCCGCGCGGCTCGCCGTGCGTGGCGAGGACCCGTCGCTGCTGTCCGCGCAGGACCCGGCCAAGGTGGCGCGCGCCAACAAGGCGAACTCGATGGCCTACAGGCCGGCGCTGGAGAAGATCACCGGCTTCGACATCAACTGGAACATCGTCGCCTATCCCGATCTCGCCTGGGCAAAGCAGGTGTTCCCGGGCGAGCCTGACGATGTCGCGGTGGTGAAGCTGGCGGATGCCATCTTCTCGGCCTCGCGCGTCGACGTCGAGGATCCGATCGGCAACTGGAAGGCGCATAACGCCGCCCTGGCCGAGCGCACCAAATGGCTGAACGGCCACAATTTTCATGCGCTGCATTTCACCGGGCCGGGCACCGACCTGACCGTCGGGCTTGCCGAGGGCCACGAGTGGATGGGCGGCGCCTCGACGGCCAAGAACGGCGTCACCTGCAACCCGAACATCCCGACCGAGGAAGTCTTCACCACGCCGCATGCCTGGCGTGTCGAAGGGCACGTGTCCTCGACCAAGCCGCTCTCCTACCAGGGCACGCTGATCGACCAGATCTCGGTGCGCTTCGAGGGCGGGCGGATCGTCGAGGCCAAGGCCGCGAAGGGCGAGGACGTGCTGAAGAAGGTGCTCGACACCGACGACGGCGCGCGCCGCCTCGGCGAAGTGGCGCTGGTGCCGCACTCCTCACCGATCTCGAAGAGCGGGCTGTTGTTCTTCAACACGCTGTTCGACGAGAACGCCGCCTGCCACATCGCGCTCGGCCAGTGCTATTCGAAGTGCTTCATCAACGGCGCTTCGCTCAGCCCGGACGAGATCGCGCAGCGCGGCGGCAACAAGAGTTTCATCCACATCGACTGGATGATCGGTTCGGACAAGATCGACATCGACGGTGTGGCCAAGGACGGCAGCCGCGTGCCGGTCATGCGCAAGGGCGAGTGGGCCTGAGAGGGCCGCGATGGCCTTCGACATAGCAGTGAAGCGTGTTTATGAGGCGCCGGCGAAAGCCGACGGCCAGCGCGTGCTGGTCGACCGCATCTGGCCGCGCGGTATTGCCAAGAAGGATGCCGCGCTGGCGCTGTGGCTGAAGGACATCGCGCCGAGCGACGAGTTGCGCAAATGGTTCGGGCATGAGCCTGAGCGCTGGGCGGAGTTCCAGAAGCGGTATCGGGCGGAGCTCGACGCAAACAGAGAGGCGGTAGCGCAACTGCAAGGGCTGCTGCGCGAGGGAAAAGTGACGCTGCTCTACGGCGCGCATGACGAGGCGCATAACAACGCGGTGGCGTTGGCGGGGTATTTGCGGGAAGCGTGAAGGGTTCGCGCAACGCTCGCGATTTGCGAAAGCCGAGGTGACGTCCGATCTCCCCCCTTGCGGGGGAGATGCCCGGCAGGCAGAGGGGGGTGCTGTCCCTCCGACATCTCAATCAATCCCTGCAGCACGCTGATGAAGGTTGGCGTTGGGACAGATCGACCAACGTCGCGTTCCTTCGCACCCCCCTCTGGCCTGCCGGCCATCTCCCCCGCAAGGGGGGAGATGGCAGCGTCGCCGTCCCGCCCTACCTCACCGCCTCCTCGTAAATCTCCGGCTTGAACCCAACCAGAACCCGCTCGCCGACCTCCAGCACTGGGCGCTTGATCATTGTCGGCTTGGCGAACATCAGCTTCTTGGCCTTCTTCTCGTCGAGCGCTTGCTTGTCCGCCTCCGGCAGCTCACGAAAAGTCGTGCTGCCCTTGTTGAGCAGCTTTTCCCAGCCGACCTTGCCAACCCAGCTGTTCAGCCTGCCCGCCTCGATCCCTTCAGCCCGGTAATCATGGAAGCGATACGGCACGTCGTGGCTCTCCAGCCAGACGCGCGCCTTCTTGATCGTGTCGCAGGTGGTGATGCCGTACATGGTGATCGTCAAGGCAGTCCTCGGGCAGATGGAATTGCGAATCCGGCCGAACCCTAGAGCATGATGCCGAAAAGTGCGAAGCGGTTTTCGGGCGACATCATGCTCTCTCTTCGATTTAGAGCCTGCCCTGCCCGCTTTGCCAGCGGGACTATGTGAAGACGATCCGACGCTCTCCATGGCGACCGGAATACCATCCTGGCCGCCATGTCTGATTTACAAATCATGCAGCGAAAGAAGCGGAACGCCACAGGGCCGATCGGCCTCAATAATAGAAGCGCTCTTCGCTGATCTTGCCGTTCTTGACTGTGTAGAGGCCAACCTCGTCCATGGTGACGCGTTCGCCGGTAGATTTGGGCGTCACGTCAAAGGTGAAGCGCAGCGCGAATTGGTCGCCATTGACATACGGGCCCTCGACCGAGCCGCCGTGAACCTCATGGTTCGCTTCCCACCATTCGCCCTTCTGCTTCACGGCTTCCTTGCCATTGCAGACGGCCATCGGCCCTTCCATCGCTTCGTAGCTGACGATGTCGTCGGCATTGTATTTCGCGGCAGCGCTATGGCTGTCGCCCCGCTTGAGGAGTTCGGTGAAATCCTTGGCAATTTCGGCAGTGGTCATGATTTCCTCCCGTTCTGGACGCCTTTTCAAGTAGGGTACCGCCTGGCGGCCGGCTACCGCCGGCCTTGCTGGTAGCTGATACTCCGTGTCAGGATGTTCGCGGCGAAATCAAACTCTTGCTGCCTATACAACTGCACTCGTTCGGCCGAGGAACGCACCCTCAAATTTTCGCTAGAACAAAACATGAACAAACAGGAGAGTCAAGTGCAGGCGAAGGTCGGCGACTTTTACGAATGGGGCGTCAATAGCACCCCCGCTCGATCGCCAGGCGGCGCACCAGAGCCAACACGCTGTCGATGGTCGGCGTCGGCTGGCTGGTCAGGCGGCCGAGCTCCTGCACGGCGCCCACCAGCGCGTCGATCTCCATCGGGCGGCCGCGTTCGAGATCCTGCAGCATCGAGGTCTTGTGCTCGCCGACATCGCCGGCGCCCTTGATGCGCCTATCGACGGCAACAGGAAAACGCACGCCAAGGCTTTCGCCAATCGCCTGCGCTTCCAGCATCATGGCGCGGGCAAGCGCGCGCGTGCCTTCGTCGGCGACGATTGCCGCGAGCGTGCTGCCGGTCAGCGCCGAGATCGGGTTGAAGGAAAGATTGCCCCAGAGCTTCACCCAGATTTCCGAGCGTATGTCCTCGCGGACCGGCGCCTGCAGCCCGGCCTTGACCATTTCGCGGGCGAGTGCTGCGACACGCTCGCTCTTCTCACCGGAAGGCTCGCCGAGCGAAAAACGCGTGCCCTCGACATGGCGGATCAGACCTGGCGCATCGACCTCGACGGCGGGATAGACGACGGAGCCGATGACGCGCTCGGGCCCGATGCGCTGCCAGATCATGCCGCCGGGATCGACCGCGTTCAGTCGCGTGCCTTCGAGCGCGCCGCCGGCCTTGTAGAAATACCACCAGGGCACGCCGTTCTGCATGGTGACGACGGCGGTCCCCTCGCCCAAGAGCGGCGCGACCTTGTCGAGCGCAGGCGCCAGCGAATGCGCTTTCAGCGCCAGCACGACATAGTCCTGAACGCCGAGCTCTTCGGCTCGCGCTGCTGCCCTTACACGCGCGATCGTCTCCTTGCCATCCTCGATAAGGCGCAGGCCATTCGCCTTGATCGCTTCGAGATGCGCGCCGCGCGCCACGATCGACAGATCGACACGGCCGGCGATCGCCAGCTTGGCGGCGAGGTAGCCGCCGATGGCGCCGGCGCCGAAGACTGTAACGCGCATCAGCCGAGACCGAGTTTCGCGGCAAGGCCGATGCGCTGCAACTTGCCGGTGGCGCCCTTCGGGATCTCGTCCAGGATCACCACCTTGCGCGGCACCTTGAAGTCGGCGAGCCGGGTCGACGCAAAGCCGCGAATGTCGGCCTCGCTGGCGCTCTGGCCTTCGCGCAGCACGATCGCGGCCGCGACCTCCTCGCCGAGCTTGTCATGCGGCATGGCGAAGGTGACCACCTGCGCCACCGCCGGATGGTCCATCAGCACGCCGTCGACCTCGAGCGGCGATATCTTCTCGCCGCCGCGGTTGATGATCTCTTTCAGCCGGCCGGTGACGAGCAGGTAGTTGTCCTCGTCGAGCACGCCCTGGTCGCCGGTATGGAACCAGCCATGGGCGAAGGCGCTGGCATTGGCGTCCGGGTTCTTCTCATAGCCGGCGGTGACGTTCGGGCCGCGAATGACGATCTCGCCGATCTCGCCTGCCTTGAGCAGCTGTCCGTCCGGCGCCATCACGGCCACTTCCGGCCCGGCCGACGCGCCGACGCTGCCTGGCTTGCGCAGCCCGGGCGGCAGGCGGTTGGACGCCATCTGATGCGCGGCTTCGGTCATGCCATAGGATTCGATCACCGGGCAGCCGAAGGTGGATTCCAGCTCCGCCATCACCTGCGCCGGCAACGAGGCCGAGGACGAGCGGATGAAGCGCAAGTTTGCTTCGGCGAGCTGCTCGGGATTGCGCGCGGCACGCGGCAGGATTGCCTGATGCATGGTGGGCACCGCCGTGTACCAGCTCGGCCGTGCCTCGGAGAGCCACTGGAAGAAGCGCAGCGCATTGAAGCCAGGTGTGCAGAAGACGCTGCCGCCGGCGGCAAGCGAGGACAGCACCGCCGCGATCAGCCCGTGGATGTGGAACAGCGGCATGATGTTGAGGCAGCGGTCGGCTGGTGTCAGGCCTAGCGTCGCGCCGATATGCGCGGCCGAAGCGGCAAGGTTGGCGTGGCTGAGCGGCACCAGTTTCGGACGCGAGGTGGTGCCTGAGGTGTGCAGAAGGAGCGCGGTGTCGCCGTCCTCGGCCAGTCCGGACGCGACCGACAGCCCAACCGGGTCACCCTCGATCGTGAAGACGCCGGCCGGCGCGCCCTCCGGCACGACCAGGCGCAGCACAGGGATGCCAAGGCGTTCGGCGACCTCGACAGAGGGACCTGCCTCGTGCTTGCCGACGAGGATCGCCCTGACGCCGATATCGCTCAGATAAAAATCGAGCTCGTCGGCGCGATAGGCCGGATTGAGCGGCGCGGTGGAGGCAGCCGCAGCCACGGCGATGAAGGCTGTCGCCATTTCCGGGCCATTCGGCAGCACGATGGCGACGCGGTCGCCACGGCCAATACCGAGCGCGTTGAGCCGGGCTGTTGTCTCGCCGATCAGCCGGCGCAGCCCGCCATGCGAGAGAGCGGTCCGGTCGGGGGCAGCAATGGCCGGTGCATCTTCGGCACCGGGTGCGAGGCGATGGACAAGATCGGTGGCGTTTTCGCTGTTTGTCATGGTTCCAGACTATGTTTCGAACGATCGGCCGATGTCCAGCAAAGGGCTGCTCAATATCCCAGCGCCAGGCCGTCCTTGCGCGGATCGGAGGCGCCGGTCAGCGTGCCTTTTTCCCAATCGATGAGCACCGCCTGCCCGCCGCCAAGCGGATGGTCGGGCTCGACGACCTGATGGCCGCGGCGACGCAGGCCCTCGATAGCATCGGGACGCACGCTCCGCTCGGCTTCCACCAGGTCGTGGTTGTAGAAGACGCGCGCGGCATCCAGCGCCTGCTGCGGATCCATGCCGAAATCGATCATGTTGCTCAAAAGATGCACGTGACCGAAGGGCTGGTAGCCGCCGCCCATGACGCCGAACGGCATCACGGCGCGGCCGTTCCTGGTCATCATGCCCGGCATGATGGTGTGCATCGGCCGCTTGGCCGGCGCGATTGCGTTCGGGTGCTTCGCATCGAGGCGGAAGCTCGAGCCGCGGTTCTGCAGCACGACGCCGGTCTTCGGCCCGACGACGCCGCTGCCGAAGGAATAGTAGGTCGAGTTGATGAAGCTCACAGCGTTCAAGTCGCGATCGACGACGGTGATATAGACCGTGTCGCTGCCCGGCAGATCGACGCGCGGCAAATGCGCCATGGCGCGATCGCGGTGGATCTCGGCCCGCAGTCGGTCGGCATAGGCGCTGGACAGAAGTTCGTTCACGGGAACGGTGACATGATCCTGGTCGGCAATCAGGTTGTCGCGATCCCTGTAGGCCAGCCGCCCCGCCTCGATCTCCAGATGCAGCCGCTCGGCGCCATTCGGATCGAGCGCGCCAAGGTCGAAGCCGGAGAGCACGTTGAGCATCAACAGCGCGGTCAGGCCCTGATTGTTCGGCGGCATCTGGTGGATGTCGTAGCCGCGATAGGAAGTGCCGACCGGCGTCTTGTAGTCGCCCTTGGTCGCGGCGAAGTCGTCCAGCGTATGCAGCCCGCCGAGCGCGCGAAGCCGTCCGACAATATCCTCGGCTGCCGCGCCTTCATAGAAGCCGGCACGGCCCTTTTTGGCGATGATGCGCAGCGTCTCCGCCAGTTCCGGCTGGCGGTGCACGTCCCCGGCCTTGGGCGGCTTGCCGCCCGGCAGGAAGATGCGCGCCGCCACTTCATCGGCCGACAGATCGGTTTCCGGGTCCGCCCAGTCGAAAGCGACGCGGTCGTGCACGACATAACCGTTTTCCGCATAGTGAATGGCTGGCGCCAATGCATCGGCAATGCTTTTGCGGCCATGGTCTTCCAGCAGCCTGCACCAGGCGTCGACGGCGCCGGGAACGGTCACCGCATGTGGCCCCTGTTTCGGCAGCTCGCTGAAACCCTTATCCAGGTACCAGTCGACCGTCGCGGCCTGGGGCGCGCGGCCCGAGCCGTTGAAAGCGATCACATCGCCATCGCCCTTCGGGCAATAGAGGACAAAACAGTCGCCGCCGATGCCGGTCGATTGCGGCTCGACCACGGCCTGCACAGCCGCCGCGCAGACGGCCGCGTCCATGGCGTTGCCGCCGGAACGCAGCATCTCGATTGCGGCAAGTGTGGCCAGCGGATGCGAGGTTGCGGCCATGGCTTCGGTGGCGCGGACCGGCGAGCGGCCTGGGAACTGGAAATCACGCATGCGGTTATGGATGTCCCTTTATTCAACGTCCGCGGCCGAAAAGCTGGGCGGCGGACAACAAGACGATCGATAGCACGATCAGGCAAGTCGAAATGGCGGCAATCGTCGGATCGATCTGATCGCGCAGCGCATTGAACATGCGGCGCGTCAGCGTCGTGGTCTCGCCGCCGGAGATGAAGAGCGAGACCACAACCTCATCGAAGGAGGTGATGAAGGCAAACAGCGCGCCCGACACGATCGAGAAGCGCAGCTGCGGCAGGGTCACCTGGAAGAAGGCGGCGAAGCGTCCGGCGCCGAGGCTGCGCGCCACCATTTCCTGGCTCATGTCGTAGGAGCGTAAGCCGGAAAGCACGGTCAGCACCACCAGCGGCAAGGCCTGGACGGTGTGAGCGATGACGAGGCCGGTCAGCGTGTTGTTGAGGCCGATGCGGGCATAGAGGAAGAAGGTGCCGATACCGATCAGGATGACCGGGACGATCAGCGATGCCGTGAGCAGCGCGTTGATGGCGCCGGTCAGTCGCAGCGTGCCGGCGTTGATCGCGTAGGCCGCCGCGGTGCCGAGCGGCGTCGCCACGATCGCCGTCATAACCGCCACCTTGACCGAAACGATTGTGGCGTCGCGCCATTCCACCGATCCGAAATAGCTTTCGTACCAGCGCAGCGACCATTGCTCGGGCGGGAACTGCAGCAGCGTCGAACCGGAAAACGACATGATGACGATGATCACCGATGGCGCGATCAGGAACAGCATGACAAGGCCGCCCAGCAGATAAAGCCAAAGGCGTTGCCAGTGCGAGATGGGCAGGGCATTTTCAGCGCTCATCGCCGGCTCCAGACGCCGGTGGCGCGCGCGCCGAGCAGCCTTTGGAACAGGCTGAGCAGCGCCAGCGTCACGGCGAGCAGCACGACGCCGAGCGCGGCGCCCGCGCCCCAGTTGGAATAGAGGCTGGTCGCCTGCTCCATGCGCATCGCCCACATGATGACCTTGCCGCCGCCCATCAGCGCCGGCGTGACGAAGAAGCCGAGGCAAAGCACGAAGACGATGACCACGCCGGACGCAAGCCCCGGCAGCGACAGCGGGAAGAAGATCTGCCGGAAGGTGGCGGCGGGGCTGGCGCCGAGATTCATGCCGGCGCGCAGGCAGTCGACGTCGATCGCCTTCATCGAGGCGTAGAGCGGCAGCACCAGGAAGGGCAGCATGATGTGTGTCATGCCGATGACGACGCCGGCGAAATTGTTGGCGAGCGGCAGCGGCTGGCCGATGATGCCGAGGTCGATCAGCCAATTATTGATCAGCCCCTTGCGCTGCAGGATGACCAGCCAGGCATAGGTGCGCACCAGCACCGAGGTCCAGAACGGCAGGATGACGAAGACCAGGCAGATCGAGGCCGCGCGCCGCGGCAGCTGCGAAAGCATATAGGCCAGCGGATAGCCGAACAGCACGCAGGCGCCGGTGACGACGAAGGCCACCTTGAAGGTGGTAGCGAAGGTCTTGATGTAGGACGCCTGCTCGAAGAATCGCGCGTAGTTGACGAGGCTGAGCTCACCGGTCTCGTCGAACAGCGAGAGCCAGAACAGCCAGCCGATCGGCACGATGATGACGGCAAAGACCAGAAACAGCCCCGGCGACAGCAGCGCCAGGAGCCCCAGCGCCTGCCGCCTCGCATCGGCGCGCAGAGCATCGGCGTTCAGCACGCCGCCCGGCCTGCCGGCATGGTCGAGGCTCGCGGACCCGACGCTCATTGGTCCGCCACCAGCACGACATCCTGCGCATCGATGCCGAGCATGATCGGCTCGCCCGGCGCCGGCAGCTTCGCCAGCACATCGGAGCGGCAATAGTCGCGTAGCGTCACCTGCCGTCCGTCGCGAAGCGTCGCGTAGCAGATAAAGCTGTCGCCCTGATAGATGACGTCGCCGACGGTCGCCGGCAGCGTATTGATGCCCGACTGTTCCGCATCGGCTATCAGTCGCAGCTTTTCCGGCCGCACCACCATCAGATGGCGACCGGCGGATGGCGCCGGGTCGTTCATGCGCAGCTTTCTGTCCTCGTACCAGACGCTGCCATTGCGGCTTTCGACCGGGATGAAGTTGGATTCGCCGATGAAGCCGGCGACGAACTTCGTCTTCGGCCTGGCATAGAGCGCTTCGGGCTGGTCGATCTGCTCGATGCGGCCGGCATTCATGACCGCGATGCGGTCCGACATGGTGATCGCCTCGCGCTGGTCATGCGTGACATAGACGGTCGTCATGCCGAGCCGGCGATGCAGGTTGCGCAACTCGATCTGCATGTGCTCGCGCAGGCCCTTGTCGAGCGCCGAGAGCGGCTCGTCCATCAAGACGATGCGCGGCTCGAAGACGATGGCGCGGGCGAGCGCCACGCGCTGGCGCTGGCCGCCGGAAAGCTGGTCGACGCGGCGCTCGCCCAGACCTTTCAACTGCACAAGATCGAGCGCCCTCTCCACACGCTCTGCCGTTTCGGCTACCGGCTCGCGCCGCTGCTTCAGCGGAAAGGCGATGTTGTGGAAGACGTTCATATGGGGAAAGAGCGCATAGTTCTGAAACACCATGCCGATGTTGCGCCTGTGCGGCGGCATGGTGATGATCTCCTCGCCACCGACTTTGATTGAGCCGGCATTGGCGCGAACAAAACCTGCCAGGATCATCAGCAGCGTCGTCTTTCCCGATCCCGACGGACCGAGCAGCGTCAGGAATTCACCCGCGGCGACATCCAGGCTGAGATCGCTCAAGATGGAGAGCGAGCCGAAGCGCTTCTCGATGCCGTGAATGCCGATGGGAAGCGCGGACGGCGCAAGAGACAAGAGCATCTCCCTCAACTCCGGATCATTGTCGGCGAAATGGCCCGGAGCAGCGCATCGACGCTGCTCCGGCACGGTCGCTATTGCTGGATCAGGTTGTTGAATTTTTCCGTCGCCTCGACAAGGTTGTCGCGCCAGAACTCTGGATCCTGAAGCACCTGCTTCTTGACGTTCTCGGGCGAGGAGTTGATGTCCTTGATCCGCTCCTGCGGGATCTTGCCGGTCTCGAAGGCCTTCTCGTTGGCCGGGCCGTTGTCGACATAGAGCGGCAAATTGGCCTGGAGGTCGGGGCTGACGAACTTTGCCAGCGCTTTCATGGCGAGGTCCTTGTTCTTCGATCCCTTCGGGATGACCAGGCAGTCGGCGGTGAGCACGCCCTGGTCGAAGGAGAAAGCGACCGGCGCGCCCTCCTTCCTCAACGTGCCGGCGCGGCCGTTCCAGATGCTCGCCATATCGACCTCGCCGTCCTTGACGAGCTGCATGGCCTGCGCGCCGGAGGTCCACCAGGCGTCGATATGGCCCTTGACCTTGTCGACGGATTGCAGCGCGCCGTCGATGTCGACCGGATAGACCTTGTCGATCGGGGTGCCCTTGGCGAGTGCCGCGACGCTCAGCGTCTCCGTCGCCTGGCTGCCGGAGAGCGCGCGGCGGCCGGGGAATTTCTCGACGTCCCAGAAATCGGCCCAGGTTTTCGGGCCCTTGTCGCCGAAAACATCCGTACGATAGATCAGCACGACGGAGGTGTAGGAGACGCCGACCCAGTCGTCATGGACGAGCTTCGGGTTGATGCCGCTCTTGTCAATGAGGTCGTAGTCGAGCTTCTCGAACAGGCCTTCCTTGGAGCCGCGCGCGCATTCGTCGGCGCCAAGCTCGGTGATGTCCCATTTGACGGCGTTGCCGGTGACCTGCAGGCGCACGTCGTCGAGGCCGTTGGTGGTGTCCTGCTTGATGGTGATGCCAAGCTCCTTGGCTGTCGGATCGAAGAAGGCCTTGGTCTGTGCCTCCTGATAGGTGCCGCCCCACGAGGCGACGGTGATGGTGTCGGCGGCCGATGCCGGAACGGCCACCGAGGCCAGCAGGCCGGCGAGGCCGTGAATGCAAAGTCTCTTTGTCATTTTCGCTTCTCCAACCGGTGTTCCCGTTATCGTTGATTTGGTATGCGAATTTGTATACAATTTTGAGTGTAATTCGGCGAGAGCCGATGTCAACATGGATGATCGGGTTTTTTGGCCACGGGAGAAATTGAGGGCTTTTTCGGGCCGACTGCTTCTCGAAACGGCCCTGTGTTTCAAGCAGGCGCTAAAAGGCACTAGACTGCGAATCCGTGACAGACCGTTGGAGGCGGGACGCTTGAGTAAGGAACGGAAAAACACGCTGCGCGACTCGGTGTTCGAGAAGCTGAAGGCGTTGATCATCACCGGCCAGATCCCGCCCGGTGGGCGCGTGACGGAAAACGAGATCGCCGAGCGCCTGAAGGTCAGCCGCACACCCGTGCGCGAAGCGTTCAACCGGCTGGAGCGCGACGGGCTGGTGATCGGGCGCCCGCGCCAGGGCTATATCGTTGCCGAGTTCAACCTGACCATGTTCCGCGAGGCCTTCGATATACGCGAGCTGCTCGATGGGCGCGCGACCGAGCTGGCGGCGGCCAATGCGACCGCCGCCGACAAGGCAAGGCTGCGCGAGATGCTTGCCGAATGCGAGCGCCTGGCGGCGATCCCCGACCGCAGCACCAGGGAGAAATTCGAGGAACTGCAGGTCGGCATCGACCTGCATCGGGTGATCGCCGAAATCAGCGGCAACGAGATGCTCTACGGCATGCTCTGCGGCATTCTCGACAAGTGCCAGCAATATGTCTGGACCGAGCTTCTGTGGCTGGACGAGTGGCAGCTCACTCGCGAGGAGCATGCCGGCATCGTCGATGCGATCTGCGCCGGCGATGTCGTTTTAGCCGGCGAGCGCGCCCGCGCGCATGTGCGCGGCTCGCGCGAGAACATACTGCGCCTGCTGCAGGCGAAATCCGACTACCAGGGATTTTTCGCCAAGGCCTCCTGACCGGTCTTTGGCGGATCAGCTCGAAAGCACAGGGCAGTTGGCGCCGCGCCTCAGGCTGATATGGGCCACGTCGCCGACGCTGAATTGAAAACCGTCGGCGCGGCGCGGCGCGTCGATGACGATCGAAGTCCCCCGCCCGAGCTCGGCGTGCAGGCGCAGCGTGCGGCCGTGGAAGACGATGCCGCTCACCCGCGCCGGCGCGGTGCCGTCGGCGGCTTCGGTGGCCGCAAGCAGATCCTCCGGCCGCACGCCGATGGTGCGCGTGTCACCTGCGGCCGGAGTTTCGCCGGTGTCTGAGACAGCCTCCAATGGCAGCTCGCCGGCGGCGAAGCGCAGGCGTTCGCCGTCGCGGCCGAGGAAGCGCGACTGGAGAAGATTCATCGTGCCGATGAAAGACGCAACGAAGCGCGTCGCAGGCCGATCGTAAAGGGCGGCAGGCGGCGCGATCTGCTCGATGCGGCCCTTGTTCATGACGACGATGCGGTCGGAGATCGACAAAGCCTCGGTCTGATCGTGAGTGACCATGACGAAGGTGGTGCCGAGCCGCGATTGCAGCCGCTTCAATTCCACCTGCATCTGTTCGCGCAGATGCGCGTCGAGCGCCGAGAGCGGCTCGTCGAGCAAGAGCACGCGCGGCTCGCAGACGATGGCGCGGGCAAGCGCGACCCGCTGGCGCTGACCGCCGGAGAGTTCGGAGATCCGGGCGCGCAGCTTGTCGGCGAGCCCGACCATGTCGAGCGCCTCGCCGACGCGCTTGGCCTGCTCGGTGCCGGACAGTTTGCGCAGCGACAGGCCGAAGCCGACATTGGCCGCGACGTCCATATGCGGGAACAGCGCGTAATCCTGAAAGACGGTGTTGACCGGCCGGTCGAAGGGCCTCAGGCCGGTGATATCTCGGCCTTCGAGTAAGACGCTGCCGCTTGTCGGGCTCTCGAAACCGGCGATGACCCGCAGGCTCGTGGTCTTGCCGCAACCGGATGGGCCGAGCAGGGTCAGGAACTCGCCCGCGGCAATATCGAGGTCAACGGCTTCCAGGCCGACCACGCCGCCCGGGAAAACCTTAGAGACTCTATCCAACCGAACGAGCGCGTCAGGCGCCATCGCGCACCTCGGACGGCTTGGTGGTGTTGACCCACAGGATCTGGCAGCGCTCGGCGCCGGGATTGCGGAAGGCATGCAGCAGCGTGCTCTTGAAGGCAAAACTGTCGCCGGCCTTCAGAACGTAGGTCGTGGCATCGACCACCAGCTCGACCTCGCCCGTCATCACGAAGCCGAATTCATGGCCGGCATGGGCATAGGCTTCCGCCGTACCGCCGCCGGCCTCGACCGTCACCAGCATGCCGGTGAGCGTGGCGGCGGGCGGCGAGAGCAGCGCCTTGGCGATGCCTTCGGATTTGACCGGGATGGAGCGCCGCTTGTCGGCGCGCACGCAATAGAGATCGTTGACCGCTTCATTGCCGTCGCCAATCAGCGCCGACGGCTCGATGTCGAGGGCGGCGGCGAGCGGCCAGATCACCTTGACGCGCAGCGAGGACATGCCGCGCTCGATCTGGCTGAGCGCGCCGATGGAGATGCCTGCCTTGGCGGCAAGCTCGGCCAGCGACAGCTTGCGCTCGAGCCGCAGCGCCCGCACGCGCCGGCCGACGCGGACGTCGGCTTCGTCTTTCGACCTTTCGGCTTCGTCCATAATGTCCATCATTGGCCCTCGTTTAGTCTCTTCAACGGTGCGGCGCAGCGCCGCCAGGCTCCCCCTTCTCCCCTTGTGGGAGAAGGTGTCGCCGAAGGCGACGGATGAGGGGTGTTCCAGCCTGGCGGCGTCGGCGATCCGTCCAACACCCCTCATCCGTCTCGGCGCTGCGCGCCGATCCACCTTCTCCCACAAGGGGAGAAGGGGGAGCTTAAGCTCAACCCCCGGCCTTCACCTTCTCGAACATCTTCGCCACATCGTCATTCTGCTTCATCGGTCCGGTGAAGATGGTGCTCTTCAGCATCACTTCCGGATCCGACGGCAGCTGCAGCTTCTCCAGCTCGTCCTTCGACACGCCGGCAAAGGCCGTGGCGAGCGAGCTGCCATAGCCGTAGGACTGGATCAGATACTTGCCGGAGTCGGCGTCGAGCCGGCTGTTGATGAAGTCATAGGCGAGATCGACATTCTTTGCGTCCTTCAGCATGACGAAGCCGCAGGCCCAGGTCAGCATGCCTTCCTTCGGCTTCATGAACTCGACTGGGACGCCCTGCTTCTTGAGCGAGGTGGCCGACGCGTTCCAGGTCATGGCGGCGACCAGTTGCCCGCTTGCTAGCGCCTGCTCGACCGAGGTCATGTCGGTGGTGTAGCTCGAAAGCAGCGGCCGCTGCTCGCGCAGTTTTGCGGCGACCTTCTCCATCTGCTCCGGCGTCATGTCGAAGGGGTTCACGCCTGCCAGCAGTGCTGCAACGATCGGCGTGTCGTGCACGGCGTCGATGGTCGCCATGCGGCCGGCATATTGCTTGTCCCAGAGAAGGTTCCAGCTCGCTTCGGGGTTCTTCACCAGGTCGGTACGGTAGAGGATCGAGGTGTTGCCCCAGTCCCACGGCACCATCCACACCTTGCCGTCACCGGCCTGCAGGTCGGGCAGGTTCTTGAACACCGGGAAGATCGAATCCCAGTTCTTGATGCGTTTGGTGTCGATCGGCTGCAGCAGGCCTTCCTTGTTCCAGCGCGCCACCTTGTCGTAGCAGGGATGGGCGATGTCGGGCCGGAAGCCGGCCTTGACCTTGGTGAAGGCATCGTCGTCGTCGCCGAAGATCGTCGCCTCGACGCCGTCCGGATGCGCGGCGAGGAAGCTCTTGTTAAAGTCGGGCAGCTCATAGCCCGACCAGGTGAAGTATTGCAGCTTGTCGGCGGCAAGAGCGACCGTCGACGACAAGGCCAACGCCAATGCGGCAAGGCCTGCCCGGGCCTTGTGTCCGGTGATCGCTTTCAGGTGGAATGTCATTTTCGTTCTCCTCTTCTTTGTTGTGGTTCAGGCTGGATTGCGGCGCGCGGCGCCGAGACCGCGATGGCGCAGGATCTCGGCGCAGGCAGCGATGATGAAGGACACGGTGAGGATCACCGTTCCCAGCGCCATCACGGTCGGCAGCGAGCGCGGGAAGCGCAGCTGGCTCCAGATGTAGAGCGGCAGCGTCGGCTCGGTGCCGGCGAGGAAGAAGACGACGATGAACTCGTCGAAGGAGGTGAGGAAGGCGAGCATGAAGGCCGACAGCACGGCCGGCAGGCTGAGCGGCAGCATGACGCGCCTGAACGTCGTCCAGTCGGAGGCGCCGAGGTCGAGTGCCGCCTCGCGGATGGTTTTCGGGATGGCAGCGAAACGGCTGCGCATCACTACCACCGTCGTCGGCAGCGCCACCAGGATATGGCCGAGCACGATGGCGATGCGCGACGGACCGAGCCCGATGAGGTTGACCAGGATCAGCAGCGAAATGCCGACGATGACGCCGGGGATCAGGATCGGCAGGCGGGCGACGGCGCTGATCGTGGCGGCAAGCGGCGAGCGGCCGTAGAGGTCCATATAGGAGACGGTGATGCCGCAGAGTGTCGCGCCGGAGGCGGCGATGACGCCGATGACAAGGCTGTTGGCCAAAGCGCCGGACAGCGCCGGATTGCCGTAGAGCGTCTCATACCAGCCAAGCGTGAAACCCTGCAGCGGAAACGCGGCCTGGATGGAATCGTTGAAGGAAAACAGCGGGATCAAAAGGATCGGCAGATACAGGAAGACCAGATAGGCAAGCACATAGAGGCCGAGCCAGCGGCCGCCTGCATTTGCCTCTGTGCGCGCCGCGCTCATGTGCGGCTGCCAAATCTGCGGTCGGCGCCGCGCGCGAGCAGAACCACGCACAGGATGACCAGCATAACGCAGACCGACAGTGCCGCGCCGAAGGGCCAGTCATTGGCCTTGCCGAATTGCGACTGGATCAGCGTGCCGATCATGGTGCTGGCCGGGCCACCGACCATGGCCGGCGTGACATAGTCGCCTACGGTCGGCACGAAGACGACCAGCGCCGCCGCCAGAACGCCGGGCATCGAATTGGGCAGCACGACGCGGCGAAACGATGTGAAGGGCCGCGCGCCGAGATCGGATGCGGCTTCGAGCAGCGATTTCGGGATCGTGTCCAGCGCCACATAGATCGGCAGGATGGCGAAGGGCGCGTAGGCGTGCGCCAGCGTCACCACCACCGCGGCCGGCGTGTTGAGGAAAGCCAGCGTCGGCTCCGACCAGAGGCCGCTTTCGATAAAGGCCGAGTTCAGCACACCGTTGTAAGCAAGCACGATCTTCCAGGCGAAGACGCGAAGCAGGTAGCTGGTCCAGAACGGCAGCGTTACCAGGAAGAGCAGCAGGTTGCGCCGCCGCCCGGCATGGAAGGCGAGATAGTAAGCGACCGGATAGGCGGTGATGACGGTTGCCAGCGTCACCAGTCCGGCGATGACCAGCGAGCGCAGCGTCACGGTCCAGTAGAGTGGGTCGGTGGCGACTGTGACGAAGTTTTCTGCCGTCAGCCCGACGCCGAGCAGCGAGCCGTCATTGCCCCTAAAGGCGAGGAAGAGCACCAGGCCGAGCGCGAACAGGATGAGGAAGAAGGTGACCAGCCCGCCCGGCAGCAGCATGGCGAAGCGGAAGATCGGCGAGATGCGGGATTCCGGCGATGGCCGCGCTGCAACGATGGTCGACATCTGACTGCCTATTGGGGCTGTCCATCGGATTTTTGAAATCGGCTAATGCTTTTTCATATTCATGAAACTGTCAAGCTGAATCGGTTGTGCACCGCACGCGTTCGGCATCAGCGCTCGAAGGCGTCGAGCATCCGGTACCAGGTGATGGTTGCCGCGACGCCAATCTGGCGAAAAGCGTGGAACGGGATCGGCCGGATCGGCGACAGCGGGAACGGCAATTGCCTGGCGTCACCACTCGCCAGATAGCTTGCCATCCGCTTGCCGAGCGCGCTCATCAAGCCGACGCCCCTGCCCTGGCAGCCGACCACCGCGAGCAGGCCCTTTTCCGGCTCATGCAGATGCGGCAGATGATCCGGCGTCATCGCCACGCGGCCAAACCAGCGCTTTTCGATGGCGATGCCGGCAAGCGCCGGATAGAGGCGCAGGAGCGCGCGTTCGAGATGCGCCCAGTCCGAAGCGCTGGACGGCAACGCCATGCGGCCGCGACCGCCGAGGACCAGCCGTCCGTCGGCGCTCTTTCGGTAATAGACGAGGATGCGCCGCGAATCCGAGACAGCTTGCCCGCCCGGCAGGATGCTCGCTGCAAGCTCGGCCGGCAGCGGCGCGGTGGCGATCTGGAAGGAATGCAGCGGCACGATCGTCCGGGCAAGGCCTGGCAGCAGGCCGTCCGTATAGGCGTTGGTGGCGAGCACGACCGACTTCGCCCGCAGCTCGGTCCCGCCCTGCGTCGAAACTCGCCAGAGGCCGGCTTCCTTGGCGAGCTTCACCACCTTCTGCCGTTCGGCGATCTTGGCGCCGGACCCTGCCGCAACTCGCGCCAGTTCCAGCGTGTAGGACAGCGGATCGATGACGCCGGCGCGGCGGTCGAGCCAGCCGCCGAGATAGCCCTTGGCGCCGGTCATCGCCGCGATCTCGGACTGGCTGAGCAGGCTCACGTCCGCTCCGCATGCCTGCCATTGCCGGTCGCGATTGGCGGCCGCCTTCAAGGCGGTTTCGGTGTGCGCGGCCTGGATCCAGCCATTGCGCGTGAACGGCACTGCAAGCTGCTCGTTACGGATCAGGTCGAACACCGCGTTCGCCGTCGAGGCAGCGAAGTCGACCAGCGCCTCGCCACGCTCCTTGCCGAAATGCCCGATCAACCATTCGGGATCGTATTTGAGACCGGGAATGACCTGGCCGCCATTCAAGCCCGACGCGCCCTGCCCCATCGCGCCGGCCTCGAGCACCTGGACCGACAGACCGGCGCGGGCCGCGTGCAAAGCGGTCGACAGGCCCATGATGCCGCCACCGACGATGATCGCGTCGAGCGCACCGCCGGACGAAAGCTCGGACTGGAAAGCCGGGACCGTTTTGGGCTTCCGCCAGATCGGATCGGAAAAGGCTGCGGGCAAGTGTCACCTGGGGCGCTGGAGCTTCGTGAAAATCCTATTGTTGATTTCATAGATTTGAAAGAGCACCCGATGGGCCAGTCCGCCTTTGGCTATGTGACAACGCGCCAATGGCCCATAACCTTGCCATCGACGGGATAGACCTTTGCATTAAATCCGGGGAAAGTGCCGCGCGACAATCGAAAGGAAACGATGACCATGACCGACCCGACCCGCCTCCCCGCTGACGGCCTTTTCATCGGCCGCGCCAGGACCAGCGAAGCGTCTCATCCGCTGGTGGTCACGGTGCGCGACGGCCAGGTGATCGACATCACGTCGAGCACAGCGCCCACGGTGCGCGATCTCTGCGAGCTGAAGGATCCGGCCGGATATGTGCATTCGGCCAACGGCAAGGCGATCGGCGCGCTCGCCGACATCGCGGCGAACAGCTTCGAGGCGAAACGTGATGCGGCGAAGCCCATCCTGCTCTCGCCTGTCGACCTGCAGGCGGTGAAGGCTTCGGGCGTCACCTTCGTCGTCAGCCTGCTCGAGCGCGTCATCGAGGAACAGGCGCGCGGCTCGGCCGAGAAGGCCGACGCCATCCGCGCCGACATTGCCGGGCTGATCGGCCATGACCTGTCGAAGCTGAAGCCCGGCTCGCCGGAAGCGATGGAGATCAAGGCGAAGCTCATTCAGCGCGGCGCCTGGTCGCAATATCTGGAAGTGGGCATCGGGCCCGACGCCGAGATCTTCACCAAATGCCAGCCGATGGCCTCCGTCGGCTTCGGCGCCGATGTCGGGCTGCACCCCGTCTCGACCTGGAACAATCCGGAGCCGGAGATCGCGATGATCGCCGACAGCTCGGGCCGCATTGTCGGCGCCACACTCGGCAACGACGTCAATCTGCGCGATGTCGAGGGGCGCTCGGCGCTGCTGCTCGGCAAGGCCAAGGACAACAATGCTTCCGCCTCGCTCGGGCCGTTCATCCGGCTGTTCGACGAGACTTTTTCCATCGCCGACGTGAAGCGGGCCACGGTGCGGCTCAGCGTCGAGGGCGAGGACGGCTTCTCGCTGGAGGGCGCGAGTTCGATGGCGGAAATCAGCCGCTCGCCGGAAGAGCTGGTGAAAGCCGCGATGGGGCCGCACCACCAGTATCCGGACGGGCTGGCGCTCTATCTCGGCACCATGTTCGTGCCGTCGAAGGATCGCGGCGAGAAGGGCAAGGGTTTTACCCACAAGGTCGGCGACATCGTCACCATCTCGTCGGAGAAGCTCGGCGCGCTGGTCAACCGTGTGCGCCTGTCGCCGGATTGCCCGCACTGGACCTACGGCGCCAGTCATCTCATGCGCGACCTCGCCCGAGCCGGTCTGATCTAGCAGCGGATCATAGCGCCAATATGCTTGCGCTCACCGCCGGAGGCTGATGGAGCGCAACGGCGGGGTTTGCCCGCAGAATATCATCGCAACTGATGCAATCTGATGGGATTGCTGATGGCGCGTACGGCTGCCTCAACATCCATTGGCGATGGAGGCTTGCCAGCAGCCGAAAAAGGGAATGCTCTAGAGGCGTCCGGTCGGCGCGGGCAGGAGATGCGGTCCTCGAAGATCGCATCGCGCTTGATGTGGAGGAGGGTTTTCAACATGGGAGGAAATCGAATGCTTTCGAGGCTAAGACTGCTCGTGCTTGGCTTGATCGCGGCACTCGCCATTCCGGCGATGGCCGAGGCCAAGACGTTCTACTGGATTTCGCATGGCGGCCCGGCCGATCCGGTCTGGACCTATTTCCTGGCCGGCGCCAAGCAATGGGCGAGCGACACCGGCAACAAGGTGAACACCTCGTTCCACAATGGCGACGTCGCCTCGCAGCAGGAGGCTGTCCGCGCCGCCATCTCGGCCAAGGCCGACGGCATCGTCACCACCAGCCCTGATCCGGGCAGCCTTGTCGAGATCGCCAAGGAGGCGCGCGCCGCCAACATCCCGATCATCAACTTCAACACGCCCGACCCGAAGGCGAACTTCAACGCCTATGTCGGCGGCGACAACGTCACCTTCGGCAAGCATTGGGCGCAATATCTGGTCGACAAGGGCCTGGTGAAGAAGGGCGACTTCGTGTGGATGCCGGTCGAGGTGCCCGGCGCCACCTATGGCGTGCAGGAAGAGGAAGGCATCAAGAGCGTGTTCGAGCCGCTCGGCATCACCTACGAGGTGACCGAGGCGACGCTCGACCAGGCCGAAGTGATCAACCGCATGGTCGACTACCTCACCGCGCACAAGGGCAAGGTGAAGGCGATGATCGGCCTCGGCGACCTCGTCACCGGCTCGGTCAAGCGCGTGTTCGACCAGGTCGGCGTCAAGCCGGGCGAAATCCCGGTCGTCGGCTGGGGCAACTCGCTCGACACCACGCAGGAAGTGCTGAACGGCTATGTCAACGCTGCGCAGTGGCAGGACCCGCAGGCGACCAGCTATGTCGCGCTGTCGCTTGCCGCGATGGCGTCGGCCGGCATTCCTCCAGGCTTCAACGTGATCACCGGCGCGCTCTATGAGAAGGACACCGCCGGCGTCTACGACAAGATCCTGTCCGGCAAGTAATCCGCGACCAAATGGCGTGGCCGCCCCGGCGGCCACGCCATTCCTTTCGCCGGCCTGCCGCCGCGCGGGCTTCAGCCAAGTTCATCCACGTCGCGGGCGCAATGGAAAATCGTTCCTTCATCCAAAGTTTCATCGCGCGGCCGGAGTTCGGCCCGCTGGTGCTGCTCATCGTCGAACTCGTCGTCTTCTGGGGCATCAACCCGGATTTCCTGTCGCCGCAGAACATCTCCAACATCCTCGCCTTCACGGTCGAGCTCGGCCTGATCGCGCTGGCGATGACCTTGCTGATGACATCGGGCGAATTCGACCTCTCGGTCGGCTCGCTGTTCGGCTTCTCGCCGGTGCTGATGTGGACGCTGTTCAACGGCGGCGTCACCTCGTTGGAGATGGGCTTTCTCATCGCGCTGGTGGTCGCGGCCTTGATCGGCCTGGTCAATGGCTGGTTCGTCACCCAGCTCAAGATCCCGTCCTTCCTGGTCACGCTCGGCATGCTGCTCGTCGTGCGCGGCACCGCGCTCTTCGTCACCGACGGCTTTCCGCAGCGCACCTGGAGCGCCGAAGGCAGCTGGCTTGCCGACATCCTGGTCGGGGACTTCTACATCGGTCCGTTCCGCATCTATGCCTCGCTGTTCTGGTTCATAGGTGCTGCGATCGTGCTCGGCTACGTGCTGACGCAAAGCCGCACCGGCAACTGGATCCAGGCGGCCGGCGGCAACCCAAATGCGGCGCGCGCCCGCGGCGTCAACGTCAACCGCGTCAAGGCCGGCCTGTTCATCCTGTCGGCGGTGATGGCCTCGCTCGCCGGCGTCATCTCGTCGCTGCGCACGTCCGCGGCCAACCCCAACAGCGGCACCGGCTACGAGCTCGAGGTCATCGCCATGGTGGTGATCGGCGGCACGGCGCTGACCGGCGGGCGCGGCACCATCATCGGCACGGTGCTCGGCATCCTGATCCTGCGCGTCATGCGCAACGGTATCGTGCTGATCGGCGTGCCTGGGCTCGCCTACAACATCTTCATCGGCGCGATCATCCTCGGCATGATGGCGCTGCACTCGTGGCTCGAACGCCGGCACCAGGCAGGAACTTAAGACGATGGCCGAGCCTCTGATCCGCATGGAAAACATCCGCAAGTCCTACGGGCGCGTGCAGGCGCTGGTGGACGCCAACTTCCACGTCAACGAAAGGGAGATCGTCGGGCTGCTCGGCGACAACGGCGCCGGCAAGTCGACGCTGATCAAGGTGCTGTCGGGCGCGGTGCCGCTGACCAGCGGCGATATCTTCGTGCGCGGCAAGAAGGTGAATTTCCGCAGCACCAGCGACGCCATCGCCGAGGGCATCGAGACGATCTACCAGGACTCGGCGCTCGTCACGCAGCTGTCGATCGCCCGCAACCTGTTCCTTGGACGCGAGCCGATCAAGCCGCCGCGTTTCCTGAACCGCATGGACCAGGAAGCGATGAACACGGTGGCGCGCGACCTGCTGAAACAGGTCGGCATCTCGAAGAACATCCCGCCCACGACGCCGATCGGCTCGCTCTCCGGCGGCGAGCGGCAAGCGGTGGCGATCGCGCGCGCCATGCATTTCGACAGCGACCTGATCATCCTCGACGAGCCGACCAACAATCTCGGCGTCGCCGAGACGCAAGGGGTCCTGAGCTTCGTGCGGAGCGCGCGCGACTCAGGCCACTCCTGCATCTTCATCGCCCACAACATCCACCACGTCTTCCAGGTGGTCGACCGCATCGTGGTGATGCGCCGCGGCAAGGTGGTGGCCGACGACATCGATCCGAAAAAGACAACGGTCGCCGAGGTCGAGCGCATCATCACCGGCATGTCGGACAAGGAGATCCGCGACGCGATTTCCGACGGCCCGCAGCCGCATGGCTGATTTGGCCTGACGTTGATTTGGCCTGACTTTGATTTGGCCTGACAGGGGCTCGCATCCCATCCTATGACTGGACCCATGAAAGCCACCGTAGCCGACATCGCCAGGAGCTGCGGCCTGTCGACCGCGACGGTCGACCGGGTGCTCAACAACCGGCCGGGCGCAAGCGCCGCCAACCGCCAGCGTGTCATGGAAGCGGCCAAGCAGCTCGGCTATCTGCCGACGCTCGACCAGGTGGTGCTGCCGTCGAAGCCGGCGCATCTCGAATTCTTCCTGCCGATCGGCAGCAACGCTTTCATGGCCGATCTTGCCCACCACATCGAGGATTATGCTGCGCGCCTGCCACTGGTCGCCTCGTGCCGCATCCACAACCTTGCCGGCATCTCGCCCGGCGCGCTGCAGGGCGCGGTCGAGAACCTTTCGCTGAAAGCCAACGGCGTCGGCGTCATCGCCGTCGACCATCCACGCACGCGCAACATTTTGCGCGAGCTGGTCGAGGCGGGCATCCGGCTGGTGACGCTGGTCTCCGACGTGCCGGCAGCCCCGCGCTCGGCTTATGTCGGCATCGACAACCGGGTGGCCGGACGCACGGCGGCGCTGTTGATGGGCCGCTTCCTCGGCGGCCGTACCGGCCATCTGGCGATGGTCGTCGGCTCGCGCTCCTATCGCGGCCATGAGGAGCGCGAGATGGGTTTCCGCTCGGTGCTCGCCGAAGAGTTCCCCAACCTCACCGTGTCCAGCGCCGTCGAGATCAACGACGAGCCCGACGCCAGCTACAGCGCGACGATGAAGGCGCTGCACAATGAACCGGACCTGCTCGGCATCTATTGCGTCGGCGCTGGACGCTCGGGCGTGGCGAAGGCCTTGCTCGAAGCCAAGCCGCGCAGGAAGCCTGTGTTCATCTGTCACGACCTGACCAAGGAGACGCGCCGCTATCTCGTCGACGACCTCGCCGACGTGGTCATCGACCAAAATGCGCGGCTGATCGCGGAACAAGCCGTGATCCGGCTGCTCGGCTCGATCGTCTCATCGGCGCCGTACCTGACGAAGAAGTTCATCGAGCCGCGGCTGATCTTCAAGGAAAACGTGCCGGTTCAGTGAGTTAGCGCGCCCTGGCAAACCCGCATTGTTCGGATTTGTCGGAGGATTGATCGGCGATGCGACAATTCTGCACACCAGCTATGCAACTTTCATGATTGCCGAATCGTTGGGCAACGCTTATACATTTCTGGTGTCGGCCATCTCCTCCTCCCAGATGGATGCCGACGATGAATGCGGTGCACCTCCTCCCGCGCCGTATTCGAAATCGAGCCCGCTGCCACCTCCTCCCGGCAGCGGGCTTTTCTTTTGCCCGCATGAGGGCGGGAGCTAACAGGCAGGACCTCAGCAAACAACCTGGGCTACCGCCGAATCCCCCTCGCCCGGATTGCTAGCCGAATTGCGAAAAGCAATTCGGGGCAATCCGACCTCTCCCTGAGGGGAGAGGAGCCAAGTCGGCGCCGGCGCCAGCCTCTTCTCCCCCACGGGGAGAAGGTGGCCGCGCAGCGGCCGGATGAGGGGGACTTCGACGCTCGGAAGTTCGAATCAGCGCGCCCTGAAGGACGCGATCAGCCCTTCCGCCATGCGCACGAACTGCGCGCTCGGGCCTTCGGCGCCCACGCTCTGCATCGAGACGCGCGCGCCTTCGAGCAGCAACGACAGCGTGTCGGCGAGCAACTCCGCCTGGCCGACGCCGGCGTCGCGGCAGAGCGCCACCAGCCGCTCGCGCTGGGCTTCCTTCAGTTCCTTGATGACGCGCCTGGCCGGATGATCGCTCTCGCTGAGCTCGACGGCGGCATTGGCCATGTCGCAGCCGCGACTGTCGGCGCTGAGCATTTCCGAAGCCTTGCGGACCCAGGCATGCAGCTGCGCGAGCTTGTCGCCGGGATGCCGGGCCTCGAACTCGTCCCATATCCTTGAAGCCTTCGCAGCGGTGGCGCGCAGGCATTCGATGATCAGCTCGTCCTTGGATTCGAAGTGACGATAGAGCGTCATCTTGTTGGTGCCGGCGGCCTCGGTGATGGCGTCGACGCCCACGCCCTTGATGCCGTGCTTGTGGAACATGTCCTGCGCCGTCTCCAGGATCCGATCCCGGGGGCGAGAACGCTCCACGACGCCGTCTGTCATCATGCTCTCCTTTCGTTTCCAAAAATCCCTCGGCCACCTCTTGACTAGGGTGTTACCGGTCTGTAACTTCCAGAATGTTACTTACTGGTAACACCTATGTCGCTTCCCGTCAACGACAAGGGCTCCGCCGATAGGCCCTGCCAAAGCGAGATGGGGACATACCTGCCTGTCATGCGGCTTCGGCCGGTGAAAAGAGAGAAAAACGGTCCGTGATCATCCGATGCGGGCCGCAAGCAAGGAGCTACTCCTATGCAAAAGCGTAAAGACCTGACAATCGACGAAGCCATCCGGGATCCGATGATCCGGCTGGTGATGAAGGCGGACGGGATCGATCCCACAGCCTTCGAACGGATGCTGCGCTCGCGCGCAGCAGAACATGCGTCGGACGATGTCCTACCGTCCTTCCTGGAGGATTCCGGCTCCGGTCGGGCCCGGCGCCTCCGCCACTTCGCAAAACCGTTCGGCGAGGCATCCGCATCATGGTGAAATTCTTCATCCACCGCCCGATCTTCGCGTCGGCGATCGCCATCATCATGGTGCTCGCCGGCGCGATCGCCTATTTCCTGCTGCCGGTTTCGCAATTCCCCGACATCACGCCCCCGCAGGTCGTGGTCAGCGCCCACTACCCTGGCGCCAGCGCGCAGGTGGTCGCCGATACGGTCACCACGCCGCTCGAGCAGCAGATCAACGGCGTCCAAGGCATGACCTACATGTCGTCGACGAGCTCGAATGACGGCTCCTCGACCATCACCATCACTTTCGACGTCGGCTATCCGCTGAGCACAGCGGCGGTCGACGTGCAAAACCGCGTCTCGCAGGCCGCATCCTCCCTCCCGGCCATCGTCAACCAGGGCGGCGTGACGATCAAAAAGCAGAACCCGAACTTCGTCCTCATCGTCGACCTCACCTCGCCGGACGGCTCGGTCGATCCGGTGGCGCTGAGCAACCTCGCCTATCTCCAGGTGGTCGATCCGCTGAAGCGCTTGCCCGGTGTCGGCGACGTGCAGATCTTCGGCGAGCGGCGCTATTCGATGCGCGTCTGGCTCGACCCGGACAAGCTGGCCAATCTCGGCATCACCGCAGTCGACGTGCAGAACGCGATTGCCGAGCAGAACGTGCAGGTGGCGGCCGGTAAGATCGGCCAGTCGCCGGCGCCGGCCGGCACCGCCTTCGAAATGCAGGTCAACGCGGTCGGCCGCTTGAGCGACCCCAAGGAATTCGGCGACATCGTCGTGCGCGCCAATTCGCAGAACGGCTCGCTCGTCAGGCTGCGCGACGTCGCCCGCATCGAGCTCGGCGCGCTGCAATATTCCTCCTCGGCCTTCTTCGGCAAGGATCCGACGGTGGTTTTAGCCGTCTACCAGATGCCCGGCTCCAACGCGCTGGACCTGCAGCAGCGGGTCAAGGACAAGATGCAGGAGTTGTCGGCGCGCTTCCCGAAGGGCGTCCACTACGCCATGCATTACGACACGACGCGCTTCGTCTCGGCCTCGATGCATGACGTGCTGATCACGCTCGGCGAGGCGCTGGTGCTGGTCGTGGCGGTGGTGTTCATCTTCCTGCAGAGCTGGCGCACCACCATCATCCCGACCATCGCCATCCCCGTGTCGCTGATCGCGACGCTGGCGGTGATGTATATGCTGGGCTTCTCGCTCAACATGCTCTCCCTGCTCGGCATGGTGCTGGCGATCGGCCTTGTCGTCGACGACGCCATCGTCGTGGTCGAGAATGTCGAGCGACAACTGGAGGCCGGGCTCGCGCCGCTCGCCGCGACGCGGGCGGCGATGGCCGAAGTGACCGGACCGATCATCGCCACAACGGCGGTGCTCGCGGCGGTGTTCATCCCGGTCGCCTTCATCCCCGGCGTGTCGGGACGGCTCTACAACCAGTTCGCGCTCACCGTCGCGATCTCGGTCGGCATCTCGGCCTTCAACTCGCTGACGCTCTCCCCGGCGCTGAGCGCCGCGTTCCTGCGCCATCGCGGCGAGACGCAGTTCGTGCTGTTCCGCTGGTTCAATGCCGGCTTCGACTGGCTGTCGCATGCCTATGCGCGTGGCGTGCGCATCCTGATCAAGCTGCGCTGGGCCATGCTCGGCCTGTTCGCGGCCGGCCTGGTCGCCACCTACTTCGTCTGGCAGAAGCTGCCCTCGACCTTCCTCCCCGTGGAGGACCAGGGTTATTTCTTCGTCGTCATCCAGCTGCCGGACGGCGCTTCGCTGGAGCGCACCGACGCGGTGGCTCAGAAGGCGCGCGACGTCCTGCAGAACACGCCCGGCGTCGACATCGTCGGCTCGATCAGCGGCCTCAACTTCCTGACCAGCGCCGCGCAGTCGAACTCGGCGGTGGAGTTTGCCATCCTGAAGCCGTGGGACGAGCGCGGCCCCGACCAGAACGCCTCGAAGCTGGTCGCTGAGGTGCGCAACAAGCTGCTGCAGATACCGGAAGCCTTCGCGCTTTCCTTCGATCCGCCCTCGATCCCGGGCCTCGGCACCACCGGCGGCTTCGAGTTCCAGGTGGAGGACCTCTCCGGACGCGGCAGCGCCGCGCTCAACGAGGTCACGCAGGCGCTGATCGCCGAGGCACGCAAGCAGCCGGAGCTCAACCCGCAGCAGTTGTTCTCGTCCTTCTCGACCTCGACGCCGCAGTTCAACTACGACCTCGACCGCAGCAAGGCGAAGCTCCTCGGCCTCAACCTGCCCGACGTGTTCAACACGCTGCAGATCTATCTCGGCTCGCTCTACGTCAACGACTTCAACCTGTTCGGCCGCACCTTCCGTGTGACCATCCAGGCCGACAAGGACGCGCGCGGAAATGCGACCGACATCTCGCGGCTCTACGTGCGCAACGCGTCGGGCGGCATGGTGCCGCTGAGCACGCTGGGCAAGCTGGTGCCGATCGTCGGACCGGAGACCGTGCCGCATTACAACAACAACGCGTCGGCCCTCATCAACGGCGGCGCGGCTCCGGGCTTCTCGTCCGGACAGGCGGTGGCGGCCATGGAGCGGGCGGCGGCGAACGTGCTGCCGCGGGACTTCGGCTATGAGTGGACCGGCATCACCTATCAGGAGCTCAAGGCCGGCTCGATCGCCTCGATCGTGTTCGGGCTGGCGATCGTCTTTGTCTTCCTGATCCTGGCGGCGCAGTATGAAAGCTTCGCGATGCCCTTCATGGTGCTGCTTGCCGTGCCGCTAGCTCTATTCGGCGCCTTCGTCGTGCTCCTGCTGCGCGGCATGCAGATCGACGTCTACTCGCAGATCGGCTTCGTCATGCTGATCGGCCTGGCGGCGAAGAACGCGATCCTGATCGTCGAGTTCGCCCGACGACGCCGCGAGGAAGGCCTCACCATCGTCGAGGCGGCGATGGAAGCCGCGCGGCTGAGGCTGCGGCCGATCCTGATGACGGCGTTTGCCTTCATCCTCGGCGTGCTGCCGCTGATGTTCGCGACGGGCGCCGGTGCCGCCAGCCGGCAGTCAATCGGCACCACCGTCTTCGGCGGCATGGTGGCGGCGACCGTCCTCTCGCTGGTCTTCGTTCCGGTCTTCTACGCGGTGATCGAGAAGCTGCGCGAGCGCGGCAGCGAGAACGAACCTGCCGCGGGGCATCACTATGCCCCGCACCAACAAGAGATTGAACCGACCGCCGAGCCCGTGCGGCTCGCCGAGGCGGCCGAATAGGATTGGAGACCATCATGCGTAAATGGAAAATCGCTTTGGGAACGGCCGTCGCGCTGGGCGCCATCTCGGTGGCAAGCGTGCATCTGCTCGACATGGGCAATCTCAGCCTCAACGCCAGCACGGCGGGCGCGGCACCCGCGCCCAAGGCCTTCGTCATGCCGGTGCCGGTGGTGAACGTCGTCAAGAAGACGCTGCCGATCTATCTCGACTACGCCGCGCGCGTCGAGCCGATCCGCAGCATCACGCTGCAGGCACGCGTGCCTGGCTATCTGCAGGAGCAGACGGCGCAGGACGGCAGCGACGTCAAGCAGGGTGACCTGCTCTACAGGATCGCGACCGAGGACTATCAGGCGGCCCTTGACCAGGCCAAGGCGCAGGTCGAGCGCGACACCGCGACGCTCGATTACGCGCGCTCCAACCTCGGCCGCGGCACCGACCTCGCCAAGGCCGGCTACCTCGCCAAGGACAGCTTCGACCAGCGCACCAGCAATTTGCGCTCCGCCGAAGCGGCCCTGCTGCTCGACAAGGCGGCAGTGCGGACGGCCGAGCTCAATCTTGGCTATGCCGAGATCAAGGCGCCGTTTCCGGGCCGGATCGGCCGCAATCAGGCTTCCGTCGGCACGCTGGTGAGCGTCGCCGGCACCGTGCTCAACACGCTGGTGCAGCTCGACCCGATCTACGTCACCTTCAATCCGAGCGAGACCGACCTCGTTCAGATCGAGCAGGCCAGGGCCGCCGGCCCGATCGCGGTCGACGTGCTCCTGCCCGGCGAGACCGAGCCGAGCCAGAAGGGCCAGCTCACCTTCATCGACAACACGATCGACCATTCGACCGGCACGATCACGGCCCGCGCCACGATCGGCAACGCCAAGTTCACGCTGCTGCCGGGGCAGTATGTGCGCGTGCGGCTGCATGTGAAGGAACAGCCCAACACGCTGATGGTGCCGCAGGTGGCGCTGGGTTCCAGCCAGCTCGGCAAATACCTTTACGTTCTCGGCAAAGACAACACCGTGGACCAGAAGCTGGTCTCGCTCGGACCGACCGACGGCGACCTGATCTCCGTTACCTCCGGCATCTCCGAGAGCGACCAGGTGATCACGGGCAATTTGCAGAAGATCGGACCCGGAATGCCGGTTTCTCCCTTGCCGCAACCGAAACCGGCCAGCTGATAACCCCCATCAGTTCCGGTCCGACGGCGCCCTCGGCTCCCACGTCGAGGGCGCCGTTTTTGGTCTCCGGCTCAGACCGGGGTGCCGTCTTACCGAGCAGGGCGACGGGACCGACGACGTCGGCGCGAAGATGCGAGGAGGTGCGAAACACCGAAGGTCGATGGTGTACTATCGGCCGAGCGGTTCGACACTGCTGTTTGCAGGCGTTTCGGCGTCGTTCGGGTGTGGTCCGCCTGTTCGGCCACTTTGTCGCGAACGACTAGAAAATGGTCAACATTTCCTGCGTCTTCGCGCTCCGCGTGGCCTCACGTCAATTCGACCAAATTGACAAGTCCTGACCCTATGCCTTCCTACGGATTGCATTTTTTGATTTGCTTCTTCCATCAATGTGTGGGTAGACTTGATCCTAGGCTGCTGGGCACATCGTAGGAGACAGACAGATGGCTAAGCAGGAAAACTCGATCGAATCCGCGCATCGTGTGAAACTCCGGGAAACGGATTGGGAAGATTTGACCGAAGCGGGCGCCTATGTCGAAATTGGCAGCGGCGATCTTTATCGGTTTCCCAAGGAAGCCTTAATTCAGGGCGGATCTCCTCTCGTGACCAAGGAAAGCCACGGTGCCTCGAGGCTACTTCAGGTCAGCACCGATCCATACGTGACGACGATGAAAGCTCGGCTCATTTGCGCTCAGCATAACGTCGAGCCCAACTTCTAAGACTTGCTCCAGGCCATAGGGGCGGAATAGAATCCGCCCAGCAATATGCCAACGCTCCGGTGGCCTGGGGGCGACCATGGCGTTCGCGTTCACCTGCTCGATTGTCAATGGGGGGGGGCCGGAACCCTGGCTGGATCGGACGGCGATCCTGATCATGACGGCGCCGCCGGAGGCGCGATCGCCAGGCTCGGATCCTGCGCATCAAGCCCGGCACGCTGGACGTGTCCGAGGCAAGTACTCAGCCAATCACGTCACCGAAGGCAACCGCGAGTGCATGGTCGCGGTGTTTTCCTATTGCGAGAAGCCCGTTGGGACATCAGCGACGAAGGGGGTCGGCTTCCTCGGCTGGCAGTCTGGCGACGCACTGGAATGCCGGTGTCGCCGCTGCCGCAGAAGCCGGCGACCTGACCATCGTCGTCTGTCTTACCTACAGAAGCATGCAAGACATTTCCATTGGTTTAATCCAACTTCATTGGTTCATCCAACGCGGCGCGTCCGGCGCCGTTTTGGTGAGGAGGTCGATAAGGCCAGCCACATCGGCGCGATCGGCCTTTGCTGCAGGCATGAAGGCGCAATAGGGCTGGCCAAGCCGAACCGAGACGGGCGACAGCGCGATCAGCCGGCCCGCTTCAAGATCGTCGGCGGCCATGATCCGCTGACCGAGCGCCATCCCCAGTCCCAGCCTTGCGGCGCCGATCGCCAGGCTGGAGAGGCCCACGCGCCGGCCATGCGAGGGATCGGGCGCGCGATTGCCGCCCGCCGCCGCGAACCAGTCCGCCCAGCTCGGATGCGAGGCATAGTTCGGCCCCCAATTGGTGTGGATGAACTGGCTTTCATGGATGTTCGACAGATCGAACGCCTCGTTGCCGTGGCGCTGCCAGAATTCGGGCGACGCGACAGGCAGCACGTCGTCATGGACAAGGCGGACCATTTTCAGCGCTGGATAGTGATAGTCGCCGTAGGAAATGCGCAGGTCGATGTTCTGGCGCACGACGTCGACCGGATCGTCCTCGACGCGGACATCGATCGCCATCTGCGGAAAACCGTCCAGCAGCGCCGCCAGGCGCGGCGCCAGCCACAACTCGGCCAGCGAGAAGGGTACGCTGACGACGAGGCGCGTCCGCAAACCGCCCTCCAGCATGCGCCGGCCGATCGCGGCAATGTCGCTCAGGGCGCGTGCCGTCTGCGGATAGATGGCATGGCCGGCATCGGTCAGCGTGATGCGGTTGCCGTTGCGCAAGAAGAGCTGCTTGCCGAACCAGTCCTCCAGATTGCGGATCTGCTGGCTGACCGCCGCCGACGAGACGCCGAGCTCGGTCGCGGCCAGCGTAAAGGAGCCGGCGCGGGCGGCGACCTCGAAAGCCCTCACTGCATTCAACGGCGGAAGCCTTTCCAAGCGGCACCTCTCCACAAGTTTTTCTTGCGGAAGCCTAACAATTTTCCGCGTTGAGAGAAAGATTTCCTTGCTGTCTAGTGACCTTCAGATTTGCGGAGGACATAATGATCAAGGACATTCTCGACCTGGACCGCTACCCGCTCGACCGCGAAGGCAGCCCCGGATGGCAGCGCCTCGTCGAGGAATCGACTGCGGCGCTCAACGCAAACGGCATGTTCAACCTGGAAGGCTTCCTGCGCCCAGGCGTTGCCGAAAAGGCGGTCGCGGAAATCCGTCCGGTGATGGACACGCGCTCGCACACGCACAAGCGCATGCACAACATCTACTTCAAGCCCTCGATCCCGGAACTTTCGCCCGACCATCCGGCGCTGCGCAAGGTCGAGACGATCAGCCATACGGTCTGCGCCGACCAGATTCCGGGCAGCATCGTTCTTTCGATTTACGAGTACGAGCCGCTGGTGCGTTTCCTGGCGGCGGCGATGGGCAAACCGCAACTGCACGTGATGCAGGATCCCCTCGCCCGCGCCAATGTCATGGGCTACCGGGCCGGCGAGGCGCTCAACTGGCACTTCGACCGCTCGGAATTCACCACGACGCTGCTGCTGCAAGCCCCGGAGTTCGGCGGCGACTTCGAATACCGCACCGACCTTCGCTCGGATGACGACCCGAATTATGACGGCGTGGCGCGGTTGCTCGACGGGCGCGACCTCGAGGCCAAGATCCTGCGCATGAAAGCCGGCACGCTGAACGTCTTTCGCGGCAAGAACACCGCGCATCGCGTCACCACGGTCGAAGGCGAGCGTGAGCGGATGATCGCGGTGTTCTCCTACTACGAACGGCCAGGGGTGGTGTTCAGCGATGAAGAGCGGATCGGCTTCTATGGTCGAGCTGCATAAGGCAACGACCGATCGGAACTGAATCTGCAGATGCCCTCTTGTTAGATTGTCGACAATCTGCTTGTCTTGTAGCCGGTTCATCCGGAGTGAGACGCATGGCGAAGCTGGATTTCAGTCCGATCGCGGATACGACGCGCAGGGCCGAGATCGTCGCCCTGCTCAGGCGCGCCATCCTGACCGGCCAGTTGGAGCCCGGACAGAAGCTCAACGAGCTCAGGATTTCCGAGCAGATGCGGGTGAGCCGTGCACCGTTGCGCGAGGCAATGCGCGAGCTGGTGCAGGAAGGCATCCTGACCAGCATTCCCTATGCCGGGACCTTCGTCATCGACGTCACCGCCAAGGACATCATCGACGCCTATTCGCTGAACAAGGTGCTCGACGAATTCGCCATCGAACTCGCCTGGCCGCAGCGCGACCAGCGCTTCTTCGACGAGCTCGACCGCCGCCACGAAGCGGTGAAACAGGCGACGCGGGCGCTCGACACCACGAGCCAGATCGAAACGGCACTGCAACTGCACGGGTTGATCTATGAGTGGGCCGACAATTCGGTGCTGCTGGAGACCTGGCAGCGGCTGACCAGTCGGCTGCAGATGTATTTCGCGCTGCATCAGCGCGCGCGCAACGAGCCGGTTCCGGCCGAGGATTTGCACGAGACCTATGCGGCGCTGCTCAAGGGCTCGGACATGCGTGCCGCCCAGCGGCATGCGCGCGAGCATATCGACGGCGATTTCGAAGAGCTCCTTGCCTATGCGCGCGGCCTCGAAAAGCGCGCGTCGAAGAACCGACCTACTCGCGGACAACGGACAGCAACGTGAAGATCAAGAGCATCAAGGCCTATCATGTCGTGCAGCCCTTCGTGGACGGGCCCTACCGCATGTCCAAGGGCCGGGTTGCCGACTGTTTCGATGCGGTGATAGTCGCCATCACCTCCGACAGCGGCGTGACCGGCTGGGGCGAAATGGCGCCGCTCGGCAATTTCTACTCCGCCGCCTTTCCGGCGGGAACGCGCGCGGGCGTGCCGGAAATCGCGCCGCATCTCATCGGCCACGACCCGCACGGGCTGGCCGGCATCGGCCGGCTGATGGACACGGTGTTCAAGGGCCATCCTTACATCAAAGCCGCACTCGACATGGCGTGCTGGGATCTCGCCGCCCGCGCCGCCGACGTGCCGCTGGTGACCATGCTCGGCGGCCGTGAGAGCGAGACGGCGGAGCTCTACAGGGTCGTCACCCACGGCACGATCGACCAGATGGCAGCGCTTGCCAAGAAGATCGTCGCCGAAGGCTACCACCGGCTGCAGGTCAAGGTCGGCGGCAATGTGCGCGACGATATCGAACGGGTGACGGCGGTCGCCGCGGCCGTGCCGAAGGGCACGGTGATCTTCTGCGACGCCAATGCCGGCTGGACACCTTACCAGGCGCGCCAGTTTGCCGACGCCACGCGCGGCATCGACTACACGTTCGAGCAGCCCTGCATGACGATCGAGGAGAACATGTCGGTGCGCCGCATGCTCGACAAGCCGATGGTGCTCGACGAGTCCGTCACCTCGCTCGGCGAGATGCTGGAAATCCATCGCAGGGGTGTTGCCGACGGGCTGACGCTGAAGATCTCGCGGCTGGGCGGCGTGACGCAGACACGGCTGATCCGTGACGTTGCGGTCGATCTCGGCTTCATGATCACCGTGGAGGACACCGGCGGAGCCGAGATCGACACCGCCGCCATGGCGCATCTGTCGCTCTCGACGCCGGAAGAGCGCCGGCTGCATGCGATCGCGTTCCACGAATGGGTGACGGTGCGCACCGCTGCCAACAAGCCGCCGGTGACGGGCAGCCGCATGGGCATTCCCGACGGCCCCGGCCTCGGCATCGATGTCGCCCCCGACCTGCTCGGCAAGCCCTTCTTCGAGATCGGCTGAGATGAAGGTTAACGGCTGCACCGTGACCCCAAAACAGCCTGGCACCCATTGCCGGCCGCATTGCACCGGGCGGACGTGAAGAAAGGAGGCGATAGACCGAGCAGAAGAAGCGGTCGCGATTTGATCGGACCGCCAGACCGAAGATGGCATGCATCAAGAAAATCTGACCTTCCCGCTTCCAGGAGCGAATGGACCGGACAAAACTGCATGCTAAAGTTCGTTCGACAGAAATTCTTGACGATGGCCGGGACCGGAGAACTCCACGGGATTTCGTCAACCGGAATGCACTCGCCAACCACAAGAACTGGGGAAAGGGTTTAGACCCATGAGCAAGAACTACCGCATTCTCGATCTCATCCGGCGCAACCGCACGCCGCTCGAAAACCACCTTATCGACGGCCTCATCGATGGCCGCATCAGCCGTCGCGACTTCGTCCGCCACGGCAGTCTGCTCGGCCTGTCGCTGCCGCTGCTCGGCCGCATCGGCATGGCCGCCGGCTTCGGCGCCGCGCCCTCGCTTGCCCGCGCTCAAGGGGCGCCGGGCGCCACCATCCGCGTCGGCAGCAGCGTGCCGGCAGCCGCGATCGACCCGGTCACCATCGCTGACGCCGGCGGCCTGCTGGTGATGCAGCAGGTGGCCGAATTCCTCTGCGTCGACGGCCCGGACCTTGTGCTGAAGCCGGCGCTGGCGGAAAGCTGGAAGCCGAACGCCGACGGCACGGTGTGGACCTTCACGCTGCGCAAGGGCGTGAAATTCCACTCGGGCGGAGAGATGAAGGCCGAGGACGTGGTGGCGAGCATCGATCGCCTCGCCGATCCCGCCAATTCGTCCAATGCGCTATCGGTGTTCACCGGCATCCTCCAGAAGGGCAACACCAAGAAGGTCGACGACTACACGGTGGAATTCCACCTCGACGCGCCGAACGGCAACTTCCCCTATATGGTGTCGTCCGACAACTACAACGCCGTGATCATCCCGGCGAGCTACAAGGGCGACTACGAAAAAAGCTTCGACGGCACCGGGCCGTTCAAGCTGGAGAAATACACGCCCAAGGTCGGCGCCTCCTTCGTGCGCAACGAGGATTACTGGGGCGAGAAGGCGCTGCCGGAGCGTACCGAATTCACCTTCTTCACCGATATCCAGCCGCAGATCCTCGCGCTGCAAGGCGGCCAGATCGACATCATCAACCAGATGCCGGTGCTCGCCGGCGTCGGCCTGCTCAGCGATCCGAATGTCGACATCATCAGCCTGAAGTCGGTGGCGCACCAGCAGTTGCACCTGCGCTGCGATTCCGATCCGTTCAAGGATCCGCGCGTGCGCCGGGCGATTGCGCTCAGCATCGACCGCAAGAAGCTCGTCGCCGGCCTGATGAAGGGCCGCGCCCAGGAAGGCAATGACAGTCCGTTTGCGAGCGCCTATCCGTCGACCGACACCAGCGTGCCGCAGCGCGAGCAGGACATCGCGCAGGCCAAGCAGCTGATGGAAGCGGCCGGCGCCGGCAAGGGCTTCAAGGTGACGCTGACCACGGAGCGCTATCTGGAAATCCCCGAATACGCGCAGCTTGTCCAGAACTGGGTCAAGGAGATCGGCATCGAGCTCGAGCTCAACATCCTCGACCAGGGCGCCTATTACGGCGATGCGGTGTTCGGCAAGTCGAACTGGCTGGATTCGGTGATGGGCATCACCGATTACGGCCACCGCGGCGTGCCGAATGTCTATCTTGCGGCACCTCTGAAGAGCGACGGCACCTGGAATGCCGCCCACTTCAAGAACAAGGATTACGACCAGCTGGCGACGAGCTATATCGCTGCCCTCGACCTCGAGGCGCAGAAGGCCACCGCCGGCAAGATCCAGAAGCTGCTGCTCGAGGAAACACCGGTGATCTTCGGCTATTTCTACGACTACCTGACGGCGACGGCGAAGGGGGTGACGGGCGTGCAGCCCACCGCCATGTCGCAGCTGTTCCTCGAAAAGGCCTCGAAGGCCTGACGAGAAGGAGCCGTAGATCCCGGGTCGTCAGCCCCGCACGGGGCTGGCGCTTCGCGACCGGCCGGGACAGGGTGCAAGGCGCCCTGCCCCCAATGGTCATCGCGGGATGATCCGCTATTGATCCTTTCCATGGAGTCCAGGACCCTGCTTACCACCCTGCATTGGGGGACATACGAGGTCAGCGCTGAGAATGGCCGGCTCGTGGGTGTGGAGCCGTGGAGCGGCGACCCTGATCCGTCACCGATCGGCAAATCCATGCTCGGCACCACGCAAGGGAACATGCGCGTGGCGCGACCCGCGATCCGGCGCGGCTGGCTCGAAGGTGACCGGTCGTCGCCCATCGGACGGCGCGGCGGCGAGCCGTTTGTCGAGGTGCCCTGGGAAACGGCCCTGGATATCCTGGCGGCCGAGCTGGGCCGGGTCCGCACTGCCCATGGAAACGCAGCGATCTATGCCGGCTCCTACGGATGGGCGAGCGCCGGGCGCTTCCACCATGCGCAAAGCCAGCTCCACCGCTTCCTCAACACGATCGGCGGCTATACCAGCTCGGTACTGAGCTACTCCTACGGCGCCGCGGAGATCATCCTGCCGCATGTGCTCGGCAGCACCGACGGACTGACAGGCAATCATTCCACCTGGGACGGGATCGAGCAGCACAGCCAGCTCATCGTCGCCTTTGGCGGGCTGCCTTGGCGCAACGCGCAGATCCAGGGCGGCGGCTCGGCGCGCCACGAAGCATCGGCCGCCCTGCGCAACGCCGCCGCCAACGGCGCGCGTCTGATCAATATCTCGCCGGTGCGCGACGACGCACCGCGCAGCGTCGAGGCCGAGTGGCTGCCGCTTCGCCCGAACAGCGACACCGCGGTCATGCTTGCGCTCTGCCATGTGCTGATCCGCGAGGACCTTCACGACGGGGCGTTCCTGGCGCGTTATTGCACCGGCTTCGAGAGCGTGCGGGCCTATATTGTGGGCGAAAGCGACGGCCAGCCGAAGGATCCGGCATGGGCGGCGTCGCTCAGCGGCGTGGCCAAAGACAAAATCATTGCGCTGGCGCGCGAGATGGCCGCCAGGCGCACCATACTGATGGTCAGCTGGTCGCTGCAGCGCGCCGACCATGGCGAGCAACCCTATTGGGCGGCGATCACACTGGCCGCGCTGCTCGGGCAGATCGGATTGGCCGGCGGCGGCATCGGCTTCGGCTATTCGTCGACAAACGGCGCCGGCAGGCCGGAGCTGGGGTTTCGCTGGCCGTCAGTGCCGCAAGGCCGCAACCCGGTGCCGGATTTCATACCGGCGGCACGCGTCGCCGACATGCTGCTCGATCCGGGCGGATCGTTCGAATTCAACGGCGCCTCGCTGTCCTATCCCGATGTCAGGCTCGTCTACTGGGCCGGCGGGAACCCGTTCCATCACCATCAGGACCTCAACCGCCTGGTCGAGGCTTGGCAGCGGCCCGAGACGATCATCGTCCACGAGCCGTTCTGGACGGCGACCGCGCGCCATGCCGATATCGTGCTGCCGGTCACCACGCCGCTGGAGTGGAACGACCTCGCCTTTTCCAACCGCGAGAACCTCATCGTCGCGATGAAACAGGCTATCGATCCGGTCGGGGAGGCGCGCGACGACTACGGCATCTTTGCCGGGCTTGCGAAACGGCTCGGCGTGCATGAGGCCTTCACCGAAGGTCGCGACGCCGATGAATGGATCCGGCTGCTCTACGCGCAGGCATGCGAGAATGCCGACGCTGTCGGCATCGACATGCCGCCATTCGAGCGTTTCTGGCGTGACGGCCACGCCGAACTTACCCGCAAGGTCACCTCGCAGACATTGCTTGGGCCGTTCCGCTCCGATCCGGAGCGGCATCGGCTGGCGACCCCGTCGGGGCGCATAGAGCTCTATTCCTCGACGATCGACGGCTTTGGCTATGACGACTGCCGCGGCCACGCCGTGTGGAAGGAGCCACGGGAATGGCTCGGCAACAGCGAGCTTGCCGGGCGCTTCCCGCTGCATCTGTTGTCGCCGCAACCGGCGGACAAGCTGCACAGCCAGTTGGATCATGGCTCGGTCAGCCGGGCCGGCAAGGTCGCCGGCCGCGCTCCGCTGTGGATCAACCAGGCCGACGCCGCGGCGCGCGGCATCCGTGACGGAGATATCGTTTTCGTCTCCAACGACCGCGGATCGTGTCTTGCCGGGGCAGTGCTGACCGACGGCCTCATACAGGGCGTCGTGCAGTTGCCGACAGGCGCGTGGTTCGATCCGTCTGAACCCGCACCGTCGCTGGAAAAGCACGGCAATCCGAATGTCCTGACGCCAGACCGGGGCACGTCACGCCTTGCCCAATCGCCGACCTGCAATTCGACACTGGTTCAGGTGTCGCGATTTGACGGGGCTGCTCCACCGGTGACGGCATTCGAGCCGCCTGTCATACTGAACCTGCCCGGCATGGCCGGGCGACGCGGTCTTTCATAGGAGTCGATGCCATTCTCGCTTTCCTCTTCCGGCGCCTGGCTCTGTCGCTCGTCACGTTGTTCCTGCTCAGCGTCATGGTGTTCCTCGGCGGCCAGGTGCTGCCCGGCAATGTCGGGCGCGCCATATTGGGACCGTTTGCCGACCAGCGCGCCGTCGACGCGCTCAACCACTCGCTCGGCGTCGACCGTCCGCTGCTCGTCCAATACGGAACCTGGATCTGGAATTTCCTGCATGGCGACATGGGCACGTCCTACATTTTCCGCGCGCCGGTCGCGCCCTTCGTTATCGGCGCTTTGGGCAATTCGATGAAGCTGGCGCTCGTCGCCTTCCTGCTGGTGGTGCCGATCGGCATCCTCGGCGGCGTCATCGCCGCGCTCAACCTCAACCGGCCGCTCGACCGCATCATCAGCCTCGGCGGCCTGTCGGTGACGGTGCTGCCCGAATTCGTCACCGGCATCATCCTGATCCTGATCTTCGGGGTCTGGCTGCGCTGGCTGCCGATCGCGGCCGCCTGGCCGAAAGGCGCCGGCTTCTTCATCCAGCTCTATTATCTCATCCTGCCGTCGCTGCCGCTGTTTCTGGTGCTGTTCGGCTATATCGCGCGCATGGCGCGGTCCGGCATGATCGAGGCGCTCGATTCCGACTATACGCGCACCGCCGTGCTCAAGGGCTTGCCGTGGCGCACGGTGATCTGGCGGCATGTGCTGCGCAACGCGCTGTTGCCGACCATCACCGTCATCGCCACGCAGACCGGCTATCTGATCGGCGGGCTGGTCGTGATCGAGACGCTGTTCCGCTACCAGGGCATCGGCTCGCTGATCTTCACCGCCGCGCGCGGCAAGGATTTCCCGATGCTCGAAGCCGGCATCCTCACCATCGGCATCGTCTATGCTGTGGCGACATTGGTCGCCGATTTCCTCTATTCCGTGCTCAATCCGCGCATCCGGCTGGGAGCAGAGCAATGAGCGCGACGGACACTCCCGCGAATGTGCCCGCACCCGATGCCGCTTCGCGGCGCGGTCCTTGGGGCGACGTGCTGCACTCGCTGTTGCGGTCGGGAACCTTCCTGACCGGTCTCGGCATCGTCCTGTTCTGGGTCATCTGCGCGCTCTTCGGCGAGCATTTCGTGCCTTACGACCCACTCGCCGACGACATCATCAACGCGCTTGCGCCGCCGTCGGCCGAACACTGGTTCGGCACCGACCAGATCGGCCGCGATGTCTTCTCGCGCGTCATCGTCGGCTCGCGCGACATCCTGACAGTCGCGCCCCTGGCCACGATCCTGGCGACCATTGCCGGCACCGCGCTGGGGCTGCTCATCGGCTATTTCCGCGGCATCGTCGACGACATCGTCAGCCGCGTGCTTGAAGTGTTCATGGCGATCCCGGTGGTGATCATCGCGCTGCTCGCCATCGTCGCGCTCGGCACGTCGAAGATCACCGTCATCGTCGTCATCGGCCTGAGCTTTGCGCCGATCATCGCCCGCACGGTGCGCTCGGCGGTGCTGGCCGAACGCGAGCTCGACTACGTCGCGGCGGCCAAGCTGCGCCACGAGGGCGCGCTGCACACGATGTTCGTCGAGATCCTGCCCAACGTCATCCCGCCGATCCTGGTCGAGACGACAGTGCGCCTCGGCTATGCCATCTTCGCCGTCGCCACGCTCTCCTTCATGGGCTTCGGCATCCAGCCGCCCTCGCCCGACTGGGGGCTCTCGATCTCCAGCAATTACGGCATGATCGGCGGCGGTTTCTGGTGGACGGTGCTGTTCGATGCGCTGGCGATCGCCTCGCTGGTGATCGGCGTCAACCTGGTGGCCGACGGCGTCCATGGAGCGTTCAATGACTGACAAGAACGCGCTCGAGCTCAACGACCTCTCGGTCGCCTATCGTGTCGGCGGCCGCAACCGGGCGGTGCTGCGCAATGTCAGCTTCACCATCGGCCGCGGCGAGGCCTATGGGCTGGTCGGCGAATCCGGGTGCGGGAAATCCACGGCGGCGCTGTCGGTGGTGCGCTACCTGCCGCGCAACGGCTCGATCACCGGCGGCTCGATCGCGCTCGACGGCCAGGACGTGATGAAGCTCGACGCCGAGGCGCTCAGGCGCGCCCGCGCGGAAAGTGTGTCGATGGTCTATCAGGACCCCGGCAAGGCGCTGAATCCGTCGCTGCGCATCGGCCGGCAACTGACCGAGATCTTCGAGCTGGTCGGCGTCTCGGGACAGGCAGCGAGCGACAAGGCGATCGCGATGCTGAACCTTGTGCGCATCTCGGATCCGGCCAGCGTCATGCAACGCTATCCGCACCAGCTTTCCGGCGGCATGCAGCAGCGCGTGGCGATTGCCATGGCCTTGGCCAACGACCCGTCGATGCTGATCCTCGACGAGCCGACGACGGGCCTCGACGCCACGGTCGAAGCCGAAGTGCTCGACCTGATCGCTCAGCTGAGAAGAGAGCTGTCGGCCTCGATCCTGTTCATCAGCCACAATCTCGCCGTCGTATCCAACATGTGCGACCGGGTCGGGGTGCTCTATGCCGGCATGCTGGTCGAGGAAGGCTCGACGAAGGATGTGTTCAACGATCCGCGCCATCCCTACACGGTGGCGCTGCTGCGTTGCCTGCCGCGCGGCGGCCAGCGCAAGGATCAGGGTCGGCTCGACACCATCCCCGGCTTTCTGCCCGGCATCGGCGCCAACATCGTTGGGTGCGCGTTTGCCGATCGCTGCGCATTGGCGACGGAGCGCTGCCGCAGCGAGCCGCCCCCGCTTTACGATCTGGGTGAAGGCCGGCTGTCGCGCTGCCACTACCACGACAAGGCGCAGTCGCTGCCACGCGCGACACCCGCCGAGATTCCCGCCGTCGCGCCGAAGCAGTCGCCACCGGTGCTGCAGGTCGAAGGGCTGAACAAGACCTATGCCAGCCACGGCCGTCCGCTGCGGGCGGTGAAGGATGTCTCGGTCAGCCTGCGGCCGGGCGAGACGCTCGGCCTGGTTGGAGAATCCGGCAGCGGCAAGACGACCTTCGCAAGGTTGCTGCTCGGCCTTGTGCCGCCCGATGAAGGCGGCAGCATCGAACTCGAAGGCAGAGAGTTGGCGCCGCGGCTTGCCAGCCGCTCGGAGGACCAGGTCAAGGCGGTGCAGATCGTCTTCCAGAATCCGGATTCGGCGCTCAACCGCTCGCATTCGATCCGGCACATCCTCAGCCGCGCACTGAAGCGGCTGGGCGGGTTGACCGGCAAGACGCTGGACACGCGGCTCGAGGAGCTTGTCCGCTCCGTGCGGCTCACCGACCGGCATCTCGCGGTCAAGCCGCGGCAGCTGTCGGGAGGGCTGAAGCAGCGCGTGGCGATCGCGCGCGCCTTTGCCGGCGATCCGCGCATTGTCGTCTGCGACGAGCCAACCTCGGCGCTCGACGTGTCGGTGCAGGCGGCGATCCTCAACCTTTTAGCCGACCTGCAGTCGAAGCAGGATGTCAGCTACATCTTCATCTCCCACGACCTCGGCGTGGTGCGCTATCTGTCCGACAAGATCGCCGTGCTCTATCTCGGCCGCATCATGGAGTTCGGGCCGTCGGAAGCGGTCTTCTCCGGACCGCACCATCCCTATACTGAAGCGCTCTTGTCGGCGGTGCCGAAACTCGACCGGACGGAGAGCTCGCGCATCCGCCTCGACGGCGAAATCCCGAGCGCGGCCAATCCGCCGAAGGGCTGCGTCTTCCACACCCGCTGCCCGCGCAAGCTCGGCGCGATCTGCGAGACGCAGGAGCCGCAGCTTTCCGAGGCCGAGCCCGGACACACGATCCGCTGCCATATTCCTTTCGCGGAACTGGCAAGGCTGCAGAAGCCGAAAGCCGTGGAGCCGGCCTGATCGCCCGTCAAAATGCCGCCGCGCCTGCCATACTGAAGGCGCGGTCGCTCTCCGCGAAAGCCTGATCACTGGACAGGTTCCTGGCGAGCGTGCGCAGGCCCGTGAGCGCAATGTCGAGCGCATCGGAAGATGCCGGGTTCTCCGGGTAAGCAAGGTAGATCGGGCGCTGGAACACCGGCGTATCCTCGACGCGCCGCAACTCGCCGCGCTCGATATGGGTGCTGACCGCACTCAGCGGCAGATAGGCGGCTGCCCGTTTCGACAGCACATGCTGCAGCCCGATGAACACCAGGCCGGCCGAGATCGCCGGCTTCACCCTGCCGGCAAAGGCGCGGTCGTGCTCGACGCGGAACTCCAGCCCCCAGTCCATCAGGATGTAGTTCTGCGTCCACGGCCCGGTCTGAGCCGCGTGCTGGACGAGGACCACCTGATCGACGGCCAGGGTCTCATAGACGATGCCGGGATGCGGCCTGGGCAGATAGAGGATGCAGATGTCGAGCAGGCCTTCGGCCATCTGGTCGATCGCCAGATCCGGAAAGCTGCCTTCAAGCCTGAGCGCCACATTCGGCCGCTTCGCCCGCATCCAGCTGATCCAAGGCGAGGTGATGCTGTCCCAGAGATAGGCCGGTGCGGTGAGCCTCAGCAGCGTCTCGTAGCCATCGGGGACGGCAATGTCCTGGCGCGATTGCTCCCAGGTGCGCGTGATGGTCGAGGCATGCGGCAGGAACTGCCGGCCGGCCGGCGTCAGTGTGACGCCGTCGCTGTCGCGGACGAACAGCTTGCGCCCCAATTGTTCTTCGAGGCCGCGAATGCGCGCGCTGACGGTGGACTGGGCAAGGTTCAGCCGGTGGGCGGCGACGGTGAAGCTGCCATGCTCGGCGACCTCGAGGAAACTGCGCAGATTCTCGGTATCCATGGCCTTTGCTTCCGATCAGCCGCCATCGGAGAATTCGATGGCCCTCATCAAAAAATATCGCTTTTCGGTCGTGGTCAACAATGAACTAGATGGCGAAGCCCCACGCCAGCCAAGGAATGCAGCCATGCCGAAGCATTTCAGGACGATCGACGCCGCTCGCAGGAATCTCAGCGCAATCGAAAATTCCGCTATCGACGAATTGCTCGTCGGTAGAGTCGGCCGGCGCGAATTCCTGCGCCATGGCAGCGTGCTCGGCCTGTCGCTGCCGTTCCTCGGCGGCATCGCCTCGGCACTCGGACTTGGCGCACCCGAGGCGCGCGCTGAAGACAAGCCCGGCGGCACGGTGCGCGCCGGCATTGCCGTGCCCGGCGGCGCCATCGACCCGGTGACCTTCTACGACAGCGGCAGCTACCAGCTCGTCTTCCAGACGGCCGAGTTCCTGTGCGTGACGCAGCCCGACCTGACGCTGAAGCCGGTGCTGGCCGAAAGCTGGTCGCCGAACGCTGACGGCAGCGTGTGGAACTTCAAGCTGCGCAAGGGCGTGAAATTCCACAATGGCGAGGATTTCAAGGCCGACGACGTGGTGGCGACCTTCGATCGCCTCGCCGATCCGGCTGGCGCATCGAATGCGCTGTCGGTGTTCAAGGGTCTGTTGTCGAAAGGCGGCACGCGCAAGGTCGACGACCACACCGTCGAGTTCCACCTCGACGCGCCGAACGGCAGCTTCCCCTACTCGGTGTCGATCGACAACTACAATGCCGTCATCCTACCGGCGAGCTACAAGGGCGACTACGAGAAGACTTTCGAAGGCACCGGTCCGTTCCGGCTCGAAAGCTATACGCCGAAGGTCGGCGCGAGCTTCGTGCGCAATCCCGACTACTGGGGCGAGAAGGCGCTGCCCGACCGGCTCGAATTCAAGTTCTATGCCGACGTGCAGCCGCGCATTCTGGCGCTGCAGGCGGGCGAGGTCGACGTGCTCGACGCCGTCCCGCTTGATGTCAGCCAGGTGGTGCTCGGCAATCCCGACATCACGGTGCTGCGCGTCGCCTCCACCGCGCATCGCCAGCTCCATATGCGCTGCGATATGGCGCCCTTCACCGACAAGCGCGTGCGCCAGGCGCTGGCGCTCTCGATCGACCGCTCCAAGCTGGTCGACGGTCTCTGCCGCGGCATGGCGGCGACCGGCAATGACAGCCCGTTCGCGCCGGCCTTCCCCGCCACCGACAAATCGGTGGCGCAGCGCGCGCAGGACATCGCCAAGGCCAAGCAGCTGATGGAAGCGGCCGGCCTCGCGAGTGGCTTCGACATGACGCTGACGACGCTGCGCTATTCCGACATTCCGGGCTACGCGCAGCTGTTCCAGAACTTTGCCAAGGAGATCGGCGCGCGCATCTCGCTCAACATCGAGGACCAGGACAAATACTACGGCAAGGCGGTGTTCGGCCAGTCGGACTGGCTGGACAGCCCGCTCGGCATCACCGACTACGCGCATCGCAGCGTGCCGAACGTCTTCCTGAAAAGCCCGCTGGTCAGCGACGGTCCGTGGAATGCGGCGCATTTCAAGAACGCCACCTATGACGGGCTGGTCACCGGCTATCTCAAGGCGCTCGACCTCGACGCCCAGCGCAAGGCCGCTTCCGACATCCAGAAGCTGCTGCTCGACGAGACGCCGGTGATCTTCAGCTATTTCCCGGACCTTTTGGTGCCGGTGCGCAAGAATGTCAGCGGCCTGCCGCCGATCGCCGCCGGGCTGCTGCTCGACCGGGTATCGATAGGTTGATCATGGTCGCGCGCAAAGCCCTGGCTGCCAACGACGAAAAAAGGACGACTGCCATTCGCAAGCCTCATTTGCGCGGCCGCGGGCCGCATTTCCCGCTGCTCGACGCAATCGTGCAATACGAGTTCGAGCCGGGCTATGTCGCCTTCACCATGCCCTCGCCCAAGCGGCTGCGCGTGCAGGTCGGGCCGATGATCGTCGCCGACACCACCAAGGCGCTGGTGTTCTATGAGAGCGACCATCTGCCGGTCTACTACTTCCCGATGAGCGACGTGCGCGAGGAATTCCTGCTGCCGAGCAGGACGACGACGGAAGACCCGTTCAAGGGCACCGCCACGCATTATTCGCTGAACACCGGCATCACGCTGGTCGAGGATGGCGCCTGGCGCTATCTCGACCCGGTCAAGGGCTGCCCGCCGATCGCGGACTACATATCCTTCTGCTGGCCGAAGATGACGCATTGGTGGGAGGAGGACGAGGAGATCTTCGTCCATGCCCGCGATCCGTTCCGGCGCGTCGACTGCCTGCCCTCGTCGCGGCGCGTGCAGGTGATCCTCGACGGCGAGCAGGTGGCGGATTCACGGCGCGGCATCTTCCTGTTCGAGACCGGCCACCCGGTGCGCCACTATCTGCCGATCTCGGACACCAGGCTCGATATGTTCTCGCCCAGCCGCTACATCTCGCGCTGCCCCTACAAGGGCATCTCCAACTACTACCATGTGACGACGCCAAAGAAGCGGCACGAGAACCTCGTCTGGTATTATCCCGAGCCGGTGCACGAGGCCGAGCGCGTCAAGGGGCTGGTGTGCTTCCATCACGAGCTGGTCGACAAGATCCTGGTCGACGGGGTAGAGATTCCCAAGGAAGCGACGGCGGCTTCAGACGGGTATTTTTGAGCGGCTCTCTCAATAATCCAAGCAGCGTGAAATAGCAGCCGTCTCGTTCCTTCGCGCCGCCTCTGTCCTGCCGGGCATCTCCCCCACGTGGGGGAGATTGGCAGTTTCGGCGCCCCACTCGCTTTCAACATTGAAAAATTAGCGAAGGTCGCGATGACAGCCGATCTCCCCCCTTGTGGGGGAGATGTCCGGCAGGACAGAGGGGGGCGCTGTCCCGCCGGCCTTGAATTGATTCCTCAGGGCAATGCCCAAATCCCGGTTGAAATATTTTTCAAATAGAAATAGGAATGTTCAACCAATGACAGCGGCGCGGTGGCGCGCCAGTAAGTGGAGGAAAGCGACATGTCCCATCCGCAATTCGCAGCGGAACTCCTGCAGCGCGCTGAGAAACAGGGGCCGATCACCATCGGTCTCGCCGGCGCCGGGCAGATGGGAACGGATATCGTCGTCCAGGTAGCACTTATGCCGGGCATGCGCATCGGCGCCATTTCGGAAGTGCGGCCGCAGGTGGCGATCGATGCCGCGCTTCTCGCCGGCCACGACCGCTCTGATATCGTGCAGGCGCCCAACGCCGCGGCCATCGACCGCGCCATCGAGGCCGGCAAGATCGCCGTCACCGAGGACCTGCATGCGCTCGCCGCCGCCGGCCGCATCGACGTCATCATCGACGCCACCGGCAACCCCAATATCGGCACGCTGTTCGCGCTCGAAGTGATGAAGAACGGCAAGCATATCGTCATGCTCAATGTCGAGGCCGACATCACCATCGGCCGCTTCCTCAAGGAGGAAGCACGCAAGGCCGGCGTGGTCTACACGGGTGCCGCCGGCGACGAACCCGCCTGCACGCTGGAGATCATCGGCTTCGCCAAGAGCCTGGGCTTCAACATCGTCGCCGCCGGCAAGGGCAAGAACAATCCGCTGAAGTTCGACGCCATACCTGCCGACTACGAGAAGGAGGCGGCCGAGCGCAACATGAACGCGCGCATGCTGGTCGAGTTCGTCGACGGCTCGAAGACGGCGATCGAGATGGTGGCGATAGCCAACGCCACCGGCCTGGTGCCCGACGTGCCGGGCATGCACGGACCGACGGCGACGCTCGATGAACTGGCCAGCGTGCTCTGTCCGCGCGAGGACGGCGGCGTGCTGCATCGCAAGGGCGTGGTCGACTATTCGATCGGCAAGGGCGTGGCACCCGGCGTGTTCTGCATCATCGAGACCAAGCATCCGCGCGTCTTGGAGCGCATGATCGACCTCAAGGTCGGCAAGGGTCCCTATTTCACGATCTTCCGGCCCTATCACCTGACCAGCCTGGAAGTGCCGCTCTCGGCGGCGCGCGCCGTGGTCTACAAACGCGCCGACATGGAGCCGCTCGACCATCCGGTGGCCGAAGCGGTGGCGGTCGCCAAGACCAATCTCGGCACCGGACAGTCGCTCGGCATGATCGGCGAGAACGATTATCGCGGCTTCGCCATGACCTGGGAGGACGCACGCGCCAAGGGCGCGCTGCCGCTCGGCCTTGCCGAGCGCGCCAAGGTGGTGAAGCCGGTCAAGGCCGGCGATTTCCTGACCTATGAAAACTGTGTACCCGACGATTCGATGGTGATAACCCAGATCCGCCGTCGTCTCGACCAGTCGGACGGGCGGTTCGTAACCAACGCGGCCTAAAGCGCGTCGCGCTGAAACGGATCAGGCGACGCGCTTTAGGTCTTTGTTTTCATGCATGTCGTTTTCGCAAAATCGCTGCACACTTTTGCGCGACATGCATTAACCTTCCGGATCCTCGCCTGATGGACGATGTCGTAATCGGGATCGATGCCTCGACGACGGCCGTGAAGGCGATCGCTTTCACGCGCAACGGCGCGGAGCTCTTCCAGGCGCGTGAGACCTATCCGCTATCCAATCCGGCACCCGGCCATTTCGAGCAGGATGCCGAGCATTGGTGGACGGCGCTGCTGTCGGCGCTGAAGCAGGTCGCCGACAAGGTCGGCTCTTCACGCGTGAAGGCGATCTCGATCGCCCATCAGCGCGAGAGCTTCACGCTGATCGACCGCAGCGGCGAGCCGCTGATCCCCGCCATATTGTGGCTGGACGAGCGCGCCCGCCGCCAGGTGGCGCGGCTTTCGGCCGAGCTCGGCCGCGAGGCGATCCGCGACTGGAGCGGCAAGCCGCCGGACCCGACGCCGGCGCTTTATGCGCTCGCCTGGCTAAAGGAGCACAGGCCGCAGGCGCTGTCGGAAGCGGCTGCGCTGGTCGACGTGCATGCCTTCTTCGTTCACCGGCTCACGGGGCGGCTGGTCACCAGCACGGCAAGCGCCGATCCGCTCGGCCTGCTGGACGTCGCCAATGGCACTTGGCACCCAAAGCTGGTCGAGGCGGCGGGTTTGCAGCCAGAACAATTGCCGGAATTAGCAGCACCCGGCGCGACCTGCGGCACGCTTTCCGAAAGCACAGCATCGACGACCGGCCTGACGGCCGGCACGCCGGTGATCGCGGGCGCCGGCGACGGCCAGGCAATGGGCCTCGGCATGGGCGTCTGCGGCCCCGGAAAGAGCTATCTGTCGCTGGGCTCGGGCGTCGTCAGCGGAAACTATTCCGCCACGGTCACGACATCGGATGCGTTCCGCACGCTGGTCTCGCCGACCGGCACCGGCTTCATGCTGGAAACGGTGCTGCGCTCCGGCATGCAGCTGGTCGACTGGATCGTGCGCACCACCGGCGCGCCTTCGGCCGCCGTGCTCGAAAAGGCGGCGATGACTGTTGCCCCCGGCAGCGACGGCCTGCTCGTCATGCCCTATTGGGCCGGTGTCATGAGCCCCTATTGGGACGGTGCCGCGCGCGGCGCGATCGTCGGCCTGTCGCTCGACCACGAGCCGAAGCACCTCTTCCGCGCGGTGCTGGAAGGCATCGCGCTGGAACAGGCCATCGCCACCGACGCGATGGAAGAGCAGACCGGCAAGGCCGGCGCGATGGTCGCGGCCGGCGGCGGCACCAATTCCACGCTGCTGATGCAGATCATGGCGAGCGTGCTCGAGCGGCCGCTCTTCGTGTCGCCGGTCAACGAGGCGGCGGCGCTGGGTGCCGCCATGCTGGCGGCCTCGGCCATCGGCTGGTTCGCTTCGCCGGAGGATGCGGCAAAGGCGATGGCGGCACAGCCTGCGCGGCAAGTCGATCCCGTCGAAGCGCTGGTGCCAACCTATCGCGCCCGCAAAGAAATCTACCGCGACCTCTATCACGCGACGCGCGACATCCACGTGCGCCTGGGCTCGGTCTGACCAGCGGCGATTTGCGTCCGGCCCGACTGATGCTAGTTTGTCATGCGCGGCGGACGATTGCTCCATGAAAACAGCCTTTGATCTTGCGGCCCTTTCCTGGCTTGCCGCCATGATGGCAATGCCCGTGCCGGCGCTCGCCGGCGACAAGCCGGCGTTCGAGCTTGCGCTCGACATCGATCAGGACGGCGCGATGGACCGCGCCATGGTGATGCAGGACGATGGCGGTCCCGCCGATCTCTACATCTATCTGGCGACGGGTGAGGAAAGGCCCGATCCCTCGCGAAAGCCCGACTTCGTCAGGAAGGAGCTGACCGAGGACCGGATCCTCGACCTCGAAGCCAAAGGCAAGGGATCTCTGGCGATCACCTCCTGCTTCGGCTGCGGCGCCAGCAAATCGACAGAAGACACGCTCACCGTCGTCTATCGCAGCGGCACATTCCTGGTCGGCGGCTACAGTCGTAACTGGGACTGGAACATCCAGAAGTCAGACGGAACCGTCGAAACGACGATCGGCGATTGCGACATCAATTACCTCACCGGCAAGGCCACGGCTTCCAGAGACCTGGAGGACGGCAGGCCAGTCAAGGGCAGGTTCAAGCCCGTGCCGCTGAAGGACTGGTCCTACGAGAAGCGCCCCAAAATCTGCAGCTTCTGACCGAGGAATTTCAGCGGCTGAGCAGCCCCTTGGCCGCATCCTCGTCGGTGATCAGCACAGCAACCTTCGTATTGGCGAGCGCCGCGCGCATGACGGCGATCTTCTCCTGCCCGCCTGACACCAAAATAGTGGTCGGGATGTCGGAGAGATCCTGCAGCGGATAGGCGCAGACGCGGCGGTTGACCTCATGGTCCACGATGCGGCCCTCGGCGTCGATAAAATGGCAAAGGATATCGCCGACCGCGCCCGCGGCCTGCAATTCCTCCAGCTCGCTCGGCTTGATGAAACCGTAATTGGCGATCGGGCTGTCGTTCGAGAAAGAGCCGACGCTGAGCACGGCGATGTTGGCGCGCCGCGCGCGGAAGACGACGTCCTGGACGCTGCGCTGGCTCATGAAAGCGTCGCGCTGCTCCGGCCGGTCGGCATAGACCGGCACCGGAAGCAGATAGCATTCGGCGCCGATCTTTTCGGCGAATTCCCAGGCGCTCTCGGTCGGGTTGAGCGGCTGCGCGTGGGTGAGGCCACCAAGCATCGAGACCACCGTGGTCCTGGCGATCGGCCGCCTGGGCAATTCGTTGATGGCGAATTTCAGCGTGCGACCCCAGCCCAGCGCAATCACGTCACCGGGATTAACGTTGTCGGCGAGATAGGCGGCGGCGGCATGACCGATCATAAGCGGCGCGTTGCTCCTGTCGGCGGCCGACGGCACGACCACGGCCTGGTTAAGGCCGAAACGCTGCTTCAGGCTTTCCTCCAATTGCACGCATTCGACGACGCTGTCGCGGATGCGGAACTGAACAATCCCCTCCTCGCGCGCGGCGGAGAGGATGCGGTGCACCTTGATGCGGCCGACACCGAGAATCTCGGAGATCCGCTCCTGCGTCAGGCCTTCGACGTAGTAGTGCCAGGCTGCGCGCGCCTTGAGCTCGGCATCCGGAAAGCGAGAGGCTTTCTCGTTCTCGATCACCGCCATCCTTATGCCTCCCGCATGCGCTGAGCTTCCCTATGGCAAACCGTCGGTTCGCGCAAACCGCCGCCTAATGCGTCGCGGCACTTGACAATTTTCTGATGAACGTTTTAGCTGAACAAAATTGCATATCAAAGATAAATTGTTCACAAGGGAGGATGCCTGGTGAACAAGAGCGGACGGCGAGGCACGCCGGCCAGCTGACGGAGGAGACGAAGTGGCCGTGAGCAACGAGACGAGCGAGTTGAAGGCTGGCACCGGCGCCGCGCAGGCCGCGACCGGCGCAAAGCTTTCGGCGCTGTTTGCCGGAACGATGGGACCGCTGATCGGCCTGGTGCTTCTGTGCCTGGCGCTGGCGCTGACCACCGAGACCTTCCTCACGGTCCGCAACATCCTCAACGTGCTCGACCAGGTGACCGTGCTCGGCATCATGGCGATCGGCATGACGCTGGTCATCCTAATTGGCGGCATCGACCTTTCGGTCGGCTCGGTGCTGGCGCTGGCCTCGATGGTGATGGGCTATGTCGCCTACCCCGACTATCTCAATCTCGGCGTGCCGGTGGGTATCGCCGCGGCGCTTATTGTCGCCGGCCTCTGCGGCCTGGTCTCGGGCCTGCTGGTGACGGTGACGAAGCTGCCGCCCTTCATCGCGACGCTTGCCATGATGTCGGTGGCGCGCGGCCTCGCCAACATGATCACCGACGGCTCGCAGATCGTCGGCTTCCCGGACTGGTTCACCAACCTGTCGATCGTGCGCCACTTCGGCTTCCTGTCGGTCACCGTCGGGCTGATGATCGTGCTGGCGATCGTCTTCGCCATTTTCCTTAACTATCGCGCCACCGGCCGCAGTCTCTACGCGATCGGCGGCAGCGCCGAGGTCGCCCGCCTCTCCGGCATTCCGGTGAAGTCGCTGACCAACTGGGTCTATGCGATCTGCGGCCTGCTGGCGGGGCTCGCCGGCATCGTGCTCGCCGCCCGGCTCGATTCCGTGCAGCCGAGCTCGGGCGTCGGCTACGAGCTCGACACCATCGCCGCGGTGGTGATCGGCGGCGCCAGCCTTTCGGGCGGCATCGGCTCGATCGGCGGCACGGCGATCGGCGTGCTGATCATCGGCGTGCTGCGCAACGGGCTCAACCTGCTCGGCGTCTCGCCCTTCGTCCAGCAGGTGGTGATCGGCGTGGTGATCGCGCTGGCGGTTGCCACCGACACCTGGCGGCGCCGCAGGCAATAGGAATTCGCCCGGATGTCCGGGCGGAACGGATCGGTCGATCCGAGACTGGGACTGTCCGGCCGGGGGCGCCGCGATGCGCAGGCGGACAGATTGAACACCAACGGAGGAAAAACATGCTGACCAAACGTTCACTGCTGCTTGCGGCCGCGGCCATCGTCCCGCTGCTCGGCCTGTCCGATGCCGCCTCGGCCAAGGACGCCAAGAAGCTCGGTCTCGCCGTCGCCAATCTGCAGGCGGACTTCTTCAACCAGATCAAGCAGTCGGTCGAAGCCTATGCCAAGGAGAAGGGCATCGAGGTCATCACCGTCGACGCCAAGGGCGATTCGGCAACGCAGGTCAGCCAGGTGCAGGACCTCGTCACGCAGAACATCGACGCGCTGATCTACATCCCGGCCGGCGCCACCGCCGCCACCGTGCCGACCAAGACCGCGAAGGCCGCCGGCATCCCGGTGGTCAATGTCGACCGCAACGCCGACGGCGCGCCCGGCGACACCTTCATCGCCACCGACAGCGTCAACTCCGCCAAGGGCGTGTGCGACTACATCGCCAAGCAGGCTGGCGGCAAGGGCGAGATGGTGATCATCCATGGCCAGAAGGGCACGACGCCGGAAGTCGACCGCTCCAAGGGCTGCGGCGAAGCGCTGAAGGCCTACCCGGACATCAAGGTGGTCGGCGAGCTCTGGAGCGATCAGTGGCACCAGGACGAAGGCTTCAAGCTGGCGCAGGACCTGCTGCAGGCCCATCCGAATGTCTCGATCATCTTCGGCCAGGCCGACGCTCTGGCGCTGGGCGCCGCGCAGGCGGTCAAGGTCGCCAATCCCGACCACAAGATCTGGATCGCCGGCTTCGACGGCGACGTGGCTGCGCTGAAGGCGCTGAAGGACGGCGTGTTCGACGTGACCGCGACACAGCAGACGCAGGGCATGGGCCGGCTCGCCGTCGACTCGGCGATCAAGATCGTGGCCGGCGAAAAGCTTGCCTCCGATCAGCTGCAGGACGCGACGCTGACCACCAAGGACAATGTCGCGCAGTTCATCGAGAAGCATCCGTAAGAGCCGGCATCCCTGAGAGAGCGCCACGATGTCAACTGAACCTCGCCAAAGCGAAAGCCCGCATAACGGGCTCTTCGTCAACGGGCTGAGCAAGAGCTACGGACCAGTGCAGGTCCTGGCCGATGCGAGCTTCGAGGTGCGGCCAGGCGAAGTCGTGGCGCTGCTCGGCGAGAACGGCGCCGGCAAATCGACGGTCTCGAACATCATCGCCGGTTCGACCAAGCCCGATGCCGGCACCATTATCTGGCGGGGGAAGCCTTACTCCCCAGCCAACCCGGCCGCGGCCATCGAGGCCGGCGTCGGCATGATCCATCAGGAATTGAAGCTGCTGCCAGACCTGTCGGTGGCGGAGAACGTCTATGTCGGGCGCCTGCCGATGCGCGGCGGCCGCATCGACCGCGCGACCATGAACGCGAAAGCCTCGGCGCAGTTGAAGCGCCTCGGCCTCGACGTCTCGCCGGAGCGCAAGGTGCGCACGCTGCGCGTCGCGGCCCAGCAGCAGGTCGAGATCGCCAAGGCGCTGACGCTGAACGCCGAGCTTTTGATCCTCGACGAGCCGACGGCGGCGCTCGGCGGCGAGGAGACGGAGCTGCTGTTCCAGCAGATCCGCAAGCTCAAGGCCGAAGGCATGTCCTTCATCTATATCAGCCACCGCCTGGACGAGATCGCGCAGATCGCCGACCGCGTGGTGGTGATGCGTGACGGCCGCATCGTCGCCCGGCACGAGCGCGCCGATATCCCAGTGCGCACCGTGGTCGAGCAGATGGTCGGGCGCAGCGTCGAGCGCATGTTCCCGAGGCTGTCGCCGCCCGGCGGCAAGACGCTGCTCGAGGTCGAGAACCTGTCGTCGCCTGAGCGCAGTTTCAACAACGTTTCCTTCTCGGTGAAATCAGGCGAAATCCTCGGCATCGCCGGACTGATCGGCGCCGGCCGCACCGAGCTGGTACGGGCGATCGCCGGCGCCGACCCGATCTCTTCCGGCGCGGTGCGCGTCGCGGGTCAGCCGATCCATCTCAGCGGCCCGGCGGCGGCAATCAGGGCCGGCGTCGTGCTGGTGCCGGAAGACCGCAAGGAACAGGGCGTGGTGCTGGAACAGACGATCGGCGAGAACCTTGCGATCGGCAATTTCGACCATGTCGCTCCGAAGGGCTGGGTGTTCCCCAAGGCCGTGCAGAGGTTCGCCGAAGCCGGGATCAGTCGGCTCGGCGTGAAGGGTCGGCCGAACCAGGCTGTCTCAAAACTTTCCGGCGGTAACCAGCAGAAGGTGATCATCGCCAAATGGGTGTCGCGGCCGCCCAAGGTGTTCATCCTCGACGAGCCGACGCGCGGCATCGACGTCGGCGCGCGCGCCGCGATCTACGACGTCATCGCCGACCTCGCCCGGTCAGGCATGGCGGTGGTGGTGGTGAGCTCGGATCTCGAGGAGGTGCTGGGGCTTTCGCACCGCGTGCTGGTGCTGAGCCGCGGCCGCCAGCGCGGCATCCTCGACCGCGATGAAGCAAGCAATATCGCCGTGATGGAGCTCGCCACGAGCTGAGACACGGCAGATGGGAACAAAGCGCAGCAGGTGATATCCTCCCAGGCACCGGACCGCGTGGGGCGCCAGCCATGTTGGCGCCCCTTCATTTCAGGAGAGGGAGAGACATGAAACTGTTCGATCTTTATGGCGACGTGGCGCTGGTGACGGGCGCCGGCAGCGGCATCGGCCAGGCGATCGCCATCGGCCTCGCGGAAGCCGGCGCCGACGTCGCCTGCTTCGGCCACAGCTCGAAGGGCGGGCTGCAGGAGACGGCCGGTAAGATCGAGGCGCTCGGCCGCAAGGCGCTGGTGCTGACGGGGACGGTGACGTCCGAGCGCGACCTCGCGGTGGCGGTCGACCGTATCGAAAAGGAACTCGGCGCGCTGACGATTGCGGTCAACAATGCCGGCGTCGCCGGCGCCGAGCCGGCCGAGACGCTGCCGATGGAGAAGTGGCAAAAGATCTACGACGTCAATGTCAGCGGCGTGTTCCTCTCCTGCCAGGCCGAAGCGCGCGTCATGCTGCCCCGCCGCAAGGGCTCGATCATCAACATCGCCTCGATGTCCGGCTCAATCGTAAACCGGGGCCTGACGCAGGCGCATTACAATTCCTCGAAGGCGGCGGTGATCCACATGTCGAAGAGCCTCGCCATGGAGTGGGCCGATCGCGGCCTGCGCGTCAATGTGGTGAGCCCCGGCTACACGCTGACGCCGATGAACAAGCGGCCGGAAGTCGCCGAGCAGATAAAGATCTTCGAGCGCGACACGCCGATGGGCCGCATGGCGACACCGGAGGAGATGGTGGGGCCGACCGTGTTCCTGGCAAGCCGCGCCGCAAGTTTCGTCACCGGCATCGACCTCATCGTCGATGGCGGCTTCGTCTGCTGGTAGGAGAAAAAAGTGCAGAAGCGTTTCGAGGGAAAGACAGCGGTCGTCACGGGCGCCAGCGGCGGCATAGGGGCGGCCATGGCGAAGCGCTTCGCGGCGGAAGGCGCGGCTGTCGTGATCAGCGCCATCGACCCGCGCGTCGACGAAGTCGCTGCCGCACTGAAGGCTGCCGGCGCGAAGGTCGCCTCGATGCGCATGGATGTGACGAAGAAGGACGAGGTCGCAGCACTCTACGACCTCGCCGAGAAGGAGTTCGGCCGCGTCGACATCTCTATCCAGAACGCCGGCGTCATCACCATCGCCAGGATCGAGGCGATGACGGAAGCCGAGTGGGACAAGGTGATGGCGGTGAACACCAAGGGCGTGTTCCTGTGCTGCCAGGAAGCGATCTCCCGCATGCGCAAGCACGGCCAAGGCGGCCGGCTGATCAACACGGCGTCCGGCCAGGCACGGCAGGGTTTCATCTACACGCCGCATTACGCCGCCTCGAAGTTCGGCGTCGTCGGCATCACCCAGAGCCTGGCCAAGGAAGTCGCCAAGGAAAAGATCACCGTCAACGCCATCTGCCCCGGCATCATCGACACCGACATGTGGGCCTATAACGACACCGCCTGGGGCAAGCTGCTCGGCGACCACAAGCCGGGCGAGCTGATGGCGGAATGGGTGAAGAACATCCCGATGGGCCGGGCCGGCAGCGGCGAGGACGTTTCGGGCCTCGTCAGCTTCCTCGCCAGCGACGACGCGGCCTACATCACCGGACAGACGATCAATGTCGATGGCGGCCTGATCATGTCGTGAAGGCCCCCCATGGCCGTCGATGGACCATGCCAGCGTAACGCTCTGGCGCGGCAAGGACCGGGAAGACGGCCGGGCCGTGTTCAACCTGCTGGTCTTCCCCACTTTCGCCGAGAGCCTCTGGCACACCATGGTCGATGCGGCCGCCGAATATGGCCTGGCGACCGCGCATTCCGGGACCTCGGCTGACGACCGGTCAGCCGGCCTTGCGAGCGACCTCGCCCGCTGCCTCGAAGAAACGATTAGGTGGTCGCTTCAGGCCGAGATTCTCGCGCAGTGTCGATCCCTCATACTGTCGCCTGAAGAGGCCGCGCCGCTGCAGCTCCGGCACCACCTTCTCGACGAAATCGTCCAGCCCGGCGGGAAGATAGGGGAACATGACATTGAAGCCGTCGGAGCCTTCGGCGAGCAGCCATTCCTCCATCTCGTCGGCGATGGTTTTGGGCGTGCCGACGAAGGCGAGGCCCGAATAGCCGCCGAGCCGCTGCGCGAGCTGGCGGACCGTAAGGTTCTCCCCGCGCGCCAGTCCGACAACGCGTTCGCGGCTGCTCTTCGAGGCGTTGGTCTCGGGGATTTCCGGCAACGGGCCTTCAGGATCGAAGCCGGATGCGTCGTGGCCGAGCGCAATCGACAACGAGGCGATACCGCTCTCGTAATAGACCAGGCTGTCGAGCTTTGCCCGCTTGGCGCGTGCTTCCTCGACGCTGTCGCCGACGATGACGAAAGCGCCGGGGAGGATCCTGATGTCGTCGCGCGAACGGCCGAGCTTCTGTGCCCGTCCTTTCACATCGGCAAAGAAGCGCTGGCCGGATGCCAGGTCAGGCGGAGCCGCAAAAATGACTTCGGCGGTTTCGGCCGCCAGTTGCCGCCCGGCCTCCGACGCGCCGGCCTGCACAATGACCGGCCAGCCCTGAATGGGCCGGGCGATGTTGAGCGGTCCGCGCACCGACAGATGCTCTCCCTTGTGCGCCAGCACATGCAGCTTCGAAGGGTCGAAATAGAGTCCGCTTTCAGCGTCGCGAACAAACGCATCGTCGGCGAAGCTGTCCCACAGCCCGGTCACAACGTCGTAGAATTCTCGCGCCCTGTGGTAGCGCTCGTCGTGCTCGACATGTTCGTCGAGGCCGAAATTCAGCGCGGCGTCCGGGTTCGACGTCGTGACAATGTTCCAGCCGGCGCGCCCGCCGCTGATATGGTCCAGCGAAGCGAAGCGGCGCGCAATGTGGTAGGGCGCATCGAAGGTCGTCGAGGCGGTGGCGATCAGGCCGATGTGGTCGGTGACGGCGGCAAGCGCCGACAGCAGCGTGAACGGCTCGAAGGAGGTCACAGTGTGGCTGCGCCGCAAGGCCTCAACCGGCATGTTGAGCACGGCCAAATGGTCGGCCATGAAGAAGGCGTCGAACTTCGCTGCTTCAAGCGTCTGCGCGAAGCGCTTCAGGTGAGCGAAATTGAAGTTGGCGTCGGAATAGGCGCCCGGATAGCGCCAGGCGCCGGTGTGAAGACTGACGGGGCGCATGAAGGCGCCGAGACGCAATTGCCGTTGTTGTGCCATAGGAAAAATCCAGCGATGACGAGCGTTGCTGCTCCGATATCGCCGCAGGATCGGCTCGCTTCCGCCTGTTGGAAAGGAATCCTGTTTTGTGGAACCCGTGCCGTAGAGCATTTTTCGCCCGGCACGGTTGCCTGTGATGCGGATCATCCGCCACCGGCTTTCACCGATGGCGAATGATCCGAGGTTGCCACCTGTCTCCTTATTTCAGCATGATCCTTTCCGAACCGCAGGTCAGCGAAGCAAAAACCGCTGCGCACTTTTCGGGATCATGCTCTATTCCGCAGCCAGCGCCAGCTGCGGTCTTTCGATGCCTTCGATCTGTTCCGGCTGCGGCGCCTGCTCGTCGGTCTTGGCTTTCTTCGGCTCGCGGCCGAAGAACAGGGCGTAGCCCGCCGGCAGCACCAGGATGGTGAGCACGGTGGCGACGAGGATGCCGCCCATCATGGCGTAGGCCAGCGGTCCCCAGAAGACGGCGCGCGAGATCGGGATCAGCGCCAGCACGGCGGTCAGCGCCGTCAGCATGATCGGCCGGAAGCGGCGTACGGCGGCGCCGACGATCGCTTCCGACCGCTCCATGCCCGCCGCGATATCCTGATCGATCTGGTCGACCAGGATGATCGAGTTGCGCATGATGATGCCGAGCAGCGCGATGACGCCGAGGATGGCCACGAAGCCGAACGGCGCGCCGCTGATCAGAAGCGCCGCGGCGGCGCCGATGATGCCCAGCGGACCGGTGGCCAGCACCAGCATCGACTTGCCGAAATGCTGCAGCTGGACCATCAGCAAGATGACGATGATGGCGAGCATGATCGGCGCCTTGGCGGCGATCGAGGCTTGGCTTTCGGCCGAATCCTCCGCGCCGCCCTGGATCTCGATCTTGTAGCCGGGGGCGAGACCGGCACGCAGGTCCTTCATGTCGTTGTACATCTTGGTGACGACATCGTTCGACTGCACGCCGTCCGGCAGCGTGCCGCGCACGCTGATCGTCGGCAGGCGGTCGCGCCGCCACTCGATGCCCTGCTCCATGACGGGCACGACCTTCGCCACCTGCGACAGCGGCACCGAGCCGCCGAAGTCGGTCGGGATGTAGACGGAGTCGACCGACGACAGGAGATGACGGGTCCCGTCCGGCTCGCGGGCGACGATCGAGACCGTCTCCTCGCCGTCGCGGAAATCGTCGAGCGGCGCTCCGGACATGGTGGCCTGCAGCATCTGGCGGATGCGCTGCGAGGTGACGCCGAGCGCGCGGGCGCGGTCCTGGTCGATCACCAGCTTCATCGCCGGCACCGGCTCCAGCCAGTCGTCATGCACGGCGCCAAGCAGCGGGTTTGCCAGGAACCTCGCCTTGACCTCGTCGGCGATGCGACGCACTTCCTGGCGGTCCGGACCCATGACGCGCATCTGCACCGGCCAGCCGGTCGGCGGCCCAAGGAACAGACGGTCGACCTTGGCGCGGATGGACGGGAAGTCCTTGGCGAGGATGCTTCGCATCTTGACGATCAGCCGCTCGCGCGCCGGCTCGTCCTTGGCCATCACCAGGAGCTGGGCGAAGTTCGGATTCCTGAGCTGCTGGTCGAGCGGCAGGAAGAAGCGCGGCGCGCCCTCGCCGATATAGGTGGCGATGAAGCGCTTGTCCTGGTCGTCCATCATCTTCGCTTCCAGCGCCTTGGCCTGCGCCTCGACCTCCTTGATCGAGGTGCCCTCGGGCAACCAGAGATCGACCAGGATTTCCGGACGCGAGGACTGCGGGAAGAAATTCTGCGGAATGAACTGGAAGGCCCACAGGCTGGTGCCGAACGTGACCAGCGTCATCACCAGCACGATGATGCGATGGCGCACGGCCCAGGTGACCGTCGCGCGCAGCCGCCGGTAGAAGCGCGTGTCGAAGACATCGTGATGGGTGCCGGCGTGCTTGCGCTGCTTCAGGATCATGTAGCCCAGCCACGGCGTGAAATAGACCGCGACGAACCACGACACGACCAGCGCAATGCCCACGACATAGAACAGCGTGCGCACATATTCGCCGGCGGTGGAGGCCGCAAAGCCGACCGGGATGAAGCCGGCTGTGGTGATCAGCGTGCCGGTGAGCATCGGGAAGGCGGTCGAGGAATAGGCAAAGCTTGCCGCCTCGATCTTGACCAGCCCCTCCTCCAGCTTTCGTTCCATCATCTCGACGACGATCATGGCGTCGTCGACCAAAAGGCCGAGTGCGATGATCAGCGCGCCGAGCGAGATGCGCTGCAGGTCGATGCCGATCTCGTACATGATGGCGAAGGTTGCGGCCAAAACCAGCGGGATGGCGATCGCGATCACCAGGCCGGAACGCCAGCCGATCGACAGGAACGAGACGATGAGCACGATGAGCAGCGCTTCGCCGAGCGCCTCCATGAACTCGTTGACAGCATCCTTGACGACCTCGGGCTGGTCGGAAATCTGGTCGACCGCAACGCCGTAAGGCAGGCCTTCCTCGAAGCGCTTGTAGGTCGCCTCGACATCCTTGCCGACGTCCCTGACGTTGAAGCCCTTGGCCATGACGACGCCGACCTGCACGCTCTCATGGCCGTTGAAGCGGTACTTGCGCTGATACGGATCCTCGAGGCCCGAGGTGACGGTGGCGATGTCGCCGAGGCGCGTCACCTGGTTGCCGGCGCGCAGCCTCAGCTCGCGGATGTCGGCGGCCCTGGTGACGTCGCCCTCGACCGAGATGCGGACCGAGCGCAGGCCGGTGTCGACCGAGCCGGCCGGATCCACGGCGTTCTGCCCTTTCACGGCATTCTGCAGGTCGAGGATGGTCAGGCCGCGCTCGGCCAGCGCCTTGGAGGAAACGTCGATATAGATCTTCTCGGGCTGGTCGCCGATGATGACCGCCTTCTCGACGCCCGGCGTCGCCAGCAGCATGTCGCGCGCCTGGATGGCGAATTTCTTCAGCTCCGGATAGGTGAAGCCGTCGCCGCTGATCGAATGCAGCGTGATGAAGGTATCGCCGAACTCGTCGTTGAAATAGGGGCCTAGCAAGCCTTGCGGCAGTTCATTGGCGATATCGCCGACCTTCTTGCGCACCTGGTAGAAGGCGTCCTTCACCTCAGCGGCATTGGTGTCGCCCTTGACCTGCAAGGTGATGATGGCGCTGCCGGCGCGGGTGTAGGAGCGAACGAAATCGAGATGCGGCGTTTCCTGCAGCTTGCGCTCGATCTTGTTGACGACCTGGTCTTCCATGTCCTGGATCGAGGCGCCCGGCCAGACTGCCTGCACCACCATGACGCGGAAGGTGAAGTCGGGGTCTTCCTTCTGGCCCATGCGCATCAGGCCGAGCGCGCCGGCCAGGATGATCAGCCCGAACAGGAAGCGCGCGATGCTCGGATGCCCGATCGCCCAACGCGAGAGATTGAAAGGCCGCTTTTCAGTGCTGCTGTCCGTGGTCATGGCACAAGTCCAGTCCAATTGGCCGGCAAGGCACGCTTGCCATTGCTCATGAATTGCTCGGTGGGCTTCCGGGCGGCGAGCACCTCAAGCGGAGAGAGACTCGCAATCGCGCTGGACGCAGCCATGGTGCGGGGGATACCAATGCCGGCGTCTCGTCGATCGGGCGCGTTCGCCGCCCGGAACCCATGCCTTGCCCGGTTCGCGGCTCGCGCAGCGAAGCGGGAAAGGCGTTCTTTCGCCTGGTTAGCGCAGGCTGCTGGTGGCGGCGACGTCATCGGCTGCGGAAGCAGACTGCTGTGCGGCGTCGCCGGAAAGCTTCACTTTCAGGTTCTCGGTCATGAATTGCGTGCCGGCGGCCACCACCACGTCGCCCTGCTTCAGGCCTTCGGCCACGGCAACGCCGTCGGCGGTGAAGTTCGCCACTTTGATCGAGCGCGGATGGACAGTGTCGGAGGCGCGGTCGACCGTCCAGACGATGTGCTTGCCATCCTTCTCAGCCATCGCGGTCAGCGGGATCGACACCAGTTGCGCCTTGCTGCCGACGGTCGCCTCGACATTGGCGGTCATGCCAAGCAGCACGCGCGGATCATTGGGCAGCGACACCCGGACCGCGAAGGTGCGCGACTGCGGATCGGCGCTGCCGGCCACTTCGCGGACCTTGCCGTCAAGGGTGAGCGCGTCGTCCGACCAGAAGCTTGCCTTGACCTCCTTGCCCGGCCGGAAGCCGGCAATGTCCATCTCCGGCACCGCGATCAGCACTTCCTTCTCGCCGTCGACGGCAACCGTCATCACCGGCGTGCCGGCGGCGACCACCTGGCCGATATCGGCGGAGGTGGCGGTGACGATGCCGGCCTTGCTGGCCTTGAGATCGGTGTACTGGACCTGGTTCTTAGCCTGAGCCAGCGTCGAACGGGCGGCATCGCGGGATGCTACCGCCTGATCGTAGCTCAGCGCCGCCTGATCGAGCTGCGACTTCGGCGCGAAGTTCTTGGCATAGAGCTGCTCGGCGCGCTTCCTGGAGAGATCGACCGTCTCGACCTGCCTCTCGGCGGCGTCGAGGCTCGCCTCAGCGCTCTTCACCGACAGCTCGTAGTCGGACGGGTCGATGCGAGCGAGCACGTCGCCCTCGTTCACATGCTGGCCGATGTCGACGAGACGCTCGGTGACCTTGCCGGCGATACGGAAGCCGAGATTCATCTCGGTGCGGGCGCGCACCGAGCCGGAGTAATCGAGCTGGCGGGTGGTCTGCGCCTCGCCGATCTCGACGACCTTCACCGGCCGGACGACTTCCTGGACGACCGCTGCCTTCTCCTGGCTGCAGCCGGCAAGGCCAATCGCGGCGACGAAAAGACCGGCGGCCGGCAGCTTGCGGAGGATGGAACTGGACAAAGACACTTTAGCACTCCCGAACTGGAGATGATTTGTCAAAACCGGCACCCGGCGGGCGGCGGCTATTTCAAAGCTCTGATTGCGTAATCGATGAGGTCGTCGGGCATTGCCCGATTGGTCTTGGCCAGGCACTGCGCGACCATTTGCGGGTGACACAGGATGACGGTGGCGGCGCCGAAGCAGCGCGAGGCGATCACCGGATCCTGCTTCCTGAACTCGCCGGCCTCGATGCCCTGGCGGATCACCTCGGCGAACAGGTCGTGGATACGGTCGACATGCTTGTCGATAACGCCCCAGTCGCGCTCGAGCGCGACGATGACCATCTCATGCACCTTCTGGTCGTCGAGCATGACTTCCAAGGTCATCTTGTACTGGGCGTGAACATAGCGGCGCAGCCGCTCCTCCGCGCTGAGCGGCAGGCGCGATATCTCATAGGCCATCGCGTAGCTGGCGCCGAGCATGCGGCCGCAGACGGCCTGGTGGATTTCGACCTTGGAGGCGAAGAAGCGGTAGATATTGGCCGGCGACATGCCGAGCTCGCGAGCGATGTCGGCGACGTTGGTCTTGCTGTAGCCGTAATGCCGGAACAGGCGCTCGGCGCAGTCGAGAATGCGCGTCACATTCTCCTGTCTGGCGGGGTCGGCCACGATGTTGGCGGCTTCTGACATGGTGCTTTCGTTTGACGAGTGACGAATTTCAATTTTCATCACTCGTAAATCGAAAGAAGCGAGGAGTCAACGCGAAATCGATGTACGCGTACAAAATGGTGACAGATGGTGACAGTTGGGGCTGGAACTTCCGGCGCCACGATCCTGCCCACCCCCCTCTGTCCTGCCGGACATCTCCCCCGCAAGGGGGGAGATTGGCAGCTTCGTTGGCGGCGCTCACCCTGCAGCGTTAGCGATTGGCGAAAGCAAAGGTGACATCCGATCTCCCCCCTTGCGGGGGAGATGTCCGGCAGGACAGAGGGGGGTGGGCGGGAACTCGACCTGACCCAGTTTTGGCGGAAGCTAGCCCTGTTTCGCCATTTCCCTCAACCTGAACTTCTGGATCTTCCCCGTCGATGTCTTCGGAATTTCGGCGAACACCACCGCCTTCGGCACCTTGAAGCGGGCAAGCAGGCCGCGGCAGTGCTCGATGATCTCGGCCTCCGTCGCGCTCTTGCCGGGTTTTAGCTCGACATAGGCGACCGGCACCTCGCCCCATTTCTCATCGGCGCGCGCGACCACGCCGCAGGACGCGACTGACGGATGCTTGTAGAGCGCGTCCTCGACCTCGATGGAGGAGATGTTCTCGCCGCCGGAGATGATGATGTCCTTGGAGCGGTCCTTGAGCTGGATGTAGCCATCCGGGTGCATGACACCGAGATCGCCGGAATGGAACCAGCCGCCGGCAAAGGCCTCGTCGGTCGCCTTGCGGTTCTTCAGATAGCCCTTCATGACGATGTTGCCGCGGAACATGACCTCGCCGATGGTCTCGCCGTCGGCCGGCGTCTCCGCCATCGTCTCGGGGTTCATTACCGTCAGTCCCTCGAGCGCGGCATAGCGCACACCCTGGCGCGCCTTCATCGCCGTCCTCGGCCCCTTTTCCAGCGCATCCCACTCATTGTGCCATTCGTTGACGACGGCCGGCCCGTAGGTCTCGGTCAGGCCGTAAAGGTGGGTGACGGCGAAGCCGGCATCGGCCATGCCGGAAAGCACCGCCTCCGGCGGCGGCGCGGCGGCCGTGTTGAAGGTCACGGTCTGCGGGAACTGGCGCTTGTCCTCGTCCTTCGCGTTGATCAGCAGCGACATGACGATAGGCGCGCCGCAGAGATGAGTGACGCCATGGTCGGCGATCGCGTCATACATCGGCTTTGCCCGCACCCAGCGCAGGCAGACGTGGGTGCCGGCCTGCACAGCTAAAGTCCAGGGGAAGCACCAGCCGTTGCAGTGGAACATCGGCAGCGTCCAGAGATAGACCGCATGCTTGGCCATGCCGGCATGGATGGTGTTGGTATAGGCCATCAACGCAGCACCCCGATGGTGGTAGACGACGCCCTTCGGATTGCCGGTGGTGCCGGAGGTGTAGTTGAGCGAGATGGCGTCCCACTCGTCATCCGGCATCGACCATGCAAACGCTTCATCGCCGCCGGCGACGAAGTCCTCATAGTCGAGCTTGCCTATCCGCTCGCCCTTCGGATAGGGCGCGTCGGCGGCGTAGTCGGGATCGTCGTAGTCGATGATCAATGGCTTGACCTTGGCCAATGCCAGCGCCTCCCTGACGACGCCCGAGAATTCGCGGTCGACGATCAGCACCTTGCTGTCGGCATGATCGAGCTGGAAGGCGATGACAGCGGCATCGAGGCGGGTGTTCAGCGAATGCAGCACCGCCTTCACCATTGGCACGCCGAAATGCACCTCCAGCATCGGCGGCGTGTTCGACAGCATCACCGTCACCGTGTCGCCCTTGCCGATGCCATGCTTCGAGAGTGCCGAGGCGAGCTTCAGCGAGCGGCGCCAGAAATCGCGATAAGAGATGCGCTGGCTGCCATGGATGATGGCGACATGATCGGGATAGGTCTTGGCCGCACGCTCAAGATAGGTGAGCGGCGTCAACGGCTGGTGGTTGGCGGCGTTCCGGTCGAGATCCTGTTCGTAGGGATTGGCCATCCCATCCTCCCCAAAAGTCTTTTCGTGTTTTCTAAACTCAGGCCCGCGATCATGCCATCCCCCCGAACGACTGAGAAATGCTATGATATGAGCGCTTGGTAGAATGGCTGCCCAGATCAGACCGCGCCGGAGGGCGATTACACCCAATCACCCAGATTTGACTTTTGTCGAGAGCCGTGACTAATGTCAGCCGAGGAGGCGGCATGGCGATTAGACCGGCAGAACAGCTCATCCACAAGGCCGCCTGGCTCTACTATGCCCATGGCCTTCGCCAGGACGAAGTGGCGAACCAGCTCAAGATTTCGCGCGCATCGGTTGCGATGTATCTGCGCAAGGCGCGCGAGACCGGCATCGTCAACATCTCGACTTCGACGCAGCTTTTCACCGACGACGTCATGGCGCGCGAGGTTGAGGATGCCTTCAAGCTCGACGCCGTCTGGATCGCGCCGGAAAACGCCTATGTCGCCGATCCCTCGACCGATATCGCGGTGCTGGCGGCAAGCGTCTTCCTCGAACTGGTGAAGAAGGGCGACCGCATCGGCGTCGCCTGGGGCCGCACCGTCTACACCATCGCCGACATCATGTCCTATGCGGACCTGCAGGATGTCACCGTGGTGCAGCTCTGCGGCAATCTCGGCGCGCCCTATTCCTACCGACCCGACCAGTGCACAATGGAGATCGCGCGGCGGCTGAACGCCAAGGGTCTGAACTTCTACGCGCCGCTAGTGCTGTCGACGGAGAAACTGGCGCAAGGCCTGCGCGCCGAGCCGGTGATCCGCGACCAGCTTGCCGGCGTCAGCGACTGCGATCTCGCGCTCTATTCCGTCGGCGCGGTCGATGCCGACAGCCATCTGGTGAAATGCGGCGCACTCACGCCGGCCGAAATGTCGGCACTGCGTGGGCAAGGTGCGGCCGGCGTGATTGCCGGGCAGGTCATCGACGCCAATGGCGAGGTGCTCGACTGCGACTACAACCGGCGAGTCATATCCGCCGAACTCGCCTCGCTGCGCGCCATCGGGAAGCGGCTGATGGTGGTGCAGGAGGATAGCAAGTTCGAGCCGTTGCTGGCGGCAATCGCCGGCGGGCTCTGCACGCATCTGGTGGTCGGCGCGCATATGGCTGAGCGTCTTCTGCAACACGCCGGGGCGGCAAGCAAAAAGGCTTCCTAGAGCCGGATGATTTCAGGTCGAATCGACCTGAAATCTGAATCCGGCTCTAAATCAAAGAGATGGAGCATGATGTCGTCCGAAAACCGCTTCACACTTTTCGGCATCATGCTCTGGGAAAACCACCCTCGCCGCTTCTGTCATCAAGACGTCGCGGCTTCCTGTTCATGAGCAGACAAAAGACGGAATCGGACGGAACGACATGAAGAACCTTTGGAACGACGCCGACGCGGAAAAGATGGTGGCCGACTATGCGAAGAAAGGCGTCGGCCGCGACCTTGCGCTGCGCGTCTACACGACCCGCCTGCTCGGCGGCGAGCCTCGGCTGGTGCTGCATGGCGGCGGCAACACCTCCTGCAAGACCAAGGCCACCGATCTCGTCGGCGACGAATGGGACGTGCTGTGCGTCAAGGGCAGCGGCTGGGACATGGCGATCATCGAGCCGCAAGGCCTGCCGGCGGTGAAGATGGGCGCGCTGCTCAAGGCGCGCGCTCTTGCCGCGCTCTCCGACGAGGACATGGTGGCGCTGCAGCGCTCCAACCTCATCGACCCCGCCTCCCCCAATCCGTCGGTCGAAACACTTCTGCACGCCTTCCTGCCGCACAAATTCGTCGACCACACGCATTCGACCGCGATCCTCGCCATCGTCGACCAGGAAGACAGCAAGGCGCTGGTGGCAAAGGTGTTCGGCAGCAGGATGGGCTACGTGCCCTACATCAAGCCCGGCTTCGACCTCGCCAAGGTCGCGGCGGAGGTTTTTGACGCCGATCCGGGCGTCGAGGGCCTGATCCTCGACAAGCACGGCATCTTCACCTTCGGCGACGATGCGAAGCAGGCCTACGACCGGATGATCCACTATGTGAACGTCGCCGAGGACTATGTCGCCAGGAACGGCAGGCCGCAGGCGGCCAAGGCGGCGCTGCCGGCGAAGCTCGCCAGGCCGGCGGATATCGCGCCGACGCTGCGCGGCGCGGTGGCGGTGGCGCGCGGCGAAGGCCGCTTCGACCGCATGATCAGCGACTTCCGCACCTCGGACGCCATCGTCGACTTCATCAATTCGGCGAAGATCGCCGACTATGCCGGGCGCGGCGTGTCGACGCCGGATCTGTCGATCCGCATCAAGACCGGCCCGATGGCGGTGCCGGCGCCCGACGCCGACAAGCTCGGCGACTACAAGGCCGTCATCCACAGCCATGTCGAAGCCTTCGCTAAGGACTACCGTGCCTATTTCGAGACCAATGACGCGCTGGACGACATCAAGCGCACCATGCTCGACCCGATGCCGCGCCTGACCCTGGTTCCGGGCCTAGGGATGTTCGGCCACGGCCGCACGCTGAAGGATGCCAAGATCGCCTCGGACGTCGGCGAGATGTGGATCGAGGCGGTGCGTGGCGCGGAAGCGATCGGCAATTTCCAGCCGCTCTCCAAAGCAGACCTCTTCCCGCTCGAATACTGGTCGCTGGAGCAGGCCAAGCTCGCCTCCAACAAGCCGAAGCCGCTGACCAGCCAGGTGGTGCTGATCACCGGCGGCGCCGGCGCGATCGGCGCCGCGACGGCAAAGCTCTTCGCCGCCAACGGCGCGCATGCGGTCATCGTCGACCTCGATCCGGCCAAGGCCGCGGAAGCGGCGAAGGCGGCCGGCAACAATTCGATCGGCGTCGGGGCCGACATCACCAATCCAGCCGAAATGCGCGCCGCCTTCGACAAGGCGGTCGCCGTCTATGGCGGGGTCGACATCCTGGTCTCCAATGCCGGCGCCGCCTGGGAAGGCCGGATCGGCGAGCTAGACGACGCCACTTTGCGCAAGAGCTTCGAGCTCAATTTCTTTGCGCACCAATCGGCGGCGCAGAATGCGGTGCGCATTATGCTGGAACAGGGGACGGGCGGCGTGCTGCTCTTCAACACCTCCAAGCAGGCGATCAATCCCGGCCCGAAATTCGGCGCCTACGGAATTCCCAAGGCGGCCACGCTATTCCTGTCCAGGCAATATGCGCTGGATTACGGCGCGCAGGGCATCCGCTCCAACGCGGTCAACGCCGACCGCATCCGCTCGGGGCTTCTGACCGACGCCATGATCGCCAGCCGCTCCACCGCGCGCGGCGTGTCGGAGAAGGAATACATGTCCGGCAATTTGCTTGGACAGGAGGTGACGGCGGACGACGTCGCGCAGGCCTTCCTGCACCAGGCGCTGGCCGAACGCACCACCGCCGACGTGACGACGGTGGACGGCGGCAACATCGCCGCGGCGCTGCGCTGACCAAGTAAGAGCTTCCGGTTCCTGGAGCGGTTCATCGTTTGACGAAAACGACGAACCGCTTCGATCTCCTTGTCTTGATGCAGTTCCGGACCGTTTTACACTTCTGCTGGAAAACTGCTCCAACTGGCCAAAATCCGCTCAAATCCTTCGCTTATTGCTCGAACAGCTTTAAGAGGGTGCCTTGCGCCTCGCATGCGAGACACAAGGCTGGAGCCGGTATGCAATCCAGGGAAGTGCCTTATTTCAGCCAGTGGGAATCGCCCGGCATGACTTTGCCGCTCTTGGCGGAGGGACCATCGGCTCTGCATCGCGATCCGCTGTGGCGCAATTCCGGCGCTGAGACGGTCGAGGACCATGCGCGCTGGGCCGTCAACGTCTGCGGCATGGCCTGCCTGAAAATGATCCTTGCCGCGCGGGGCGAAATCCACCCTACATTGGAACTTGCCCGCGCCTGCACGGCCTATGGCGGCTATGTCGTCAATGAGGCAGACGGTTCGATCAAAGGGCTGATCTACGAGCCCTTCGTCAGGTTCGTCCGCGAACGTTTCGGCCTGTCCGCCGAGACGGTGACGAATGTCGATATGGCTATGGTGCCCGGACTTCTTTCCAGGTGGCGCTACTTCATCGCCTCGGTGCATCCCGGCATCCGCTGGCCCGAACGCGAGCCGCCTTCCAAGGGCGGCCATCTGGTGCTGGTGACGGCGGCCGCGCCAGGCGAAATCCGCTTCCACAACCCGTCCGGCCACGACCGGCCGAGCCAGGCGAACGCCACGCTGCCGCTGACCACCTTCGATCGTTTTTTCGCCAATCGCGGCATCGCCGTCGATTTCCAATCCTGATCATTCCTGGAGATGTCCGTGGCCGCGAAAAAACTGCGTATCGGTGTGCTGTTCGGTGGTCGCTCGGCCGAGCACGAGGTGTCGCTGCTTTCGGCGGCCAATGTCATGCATGCGCTAGATCCGGCGAAATACGATGCCGTTCCGATCTTCGTCACACGCGAGGGCCACTGGCTGCTGAGCAGCTACCGGGACGGGGCGCTAGCGACACCGTCAAGCGGCACGGATATCTGCCTGGTGCCGGGCGGGCATGGACGGATGCTGGCCATTCCGGCCGGCGGGCCACCGCATGAACTGCCCGCCATCGATATCCTGTTCCCGGTCCTGCACGGTCTCCATGGCGAGGACGGCGCCGCCCAGGGGCTAGCCGAAGTAGCGCAAGTGCCGCTTGCCGGCTGCGGCATCCTGGGTTCGGCCACGGCCCTCGACAAGGATATCGCCAAGCGGCTGCTGAAGGCGGCGGGAGTGCCTGTCGCGCGTTCGGTGACGATCGACGCGGGCGCAGCACCTTCCCTCGCCGTGCTGGAAGATCAGCTTGGTCTGCCGCTGTTCATCAAGCCGGCGCGGCAAGGCTCGTCGGTTGGCGTCGCAAAGGTCAATGCCAGCCAGGAATTCGATCGGGCACTCGAGGAAGCCTTCCAGCACGATCGCAAACTGCTGGCGGAGGAATTCGTTCGTGGCCGCGAGATCGAGTACAGCGTGCTGGAAGATCCCGAAGGCGAACTCTTCGTCTCACGACCGGGCGAGATCGTGCCCGCCGAAAGTCACGGCTTCTACAACTACAATGCCAAGTATATCGACGAAAATGGCGCGGCATTGATCGTGCCGGCGGAACTGCCGCCGGAGGTCGAGCAAGGCATGCGCGACATGGCCGCGAGGGCCTTCAGAGCCGTCGGTTGCGACGGCATGGCGCGTGTCGACTTTTTCCTGATGCCCGACATGACGTTCCTGGTTAACGAACTCAATACCATTCCCGGCTTCACCAACATCAGCATGTACGCCAAGGCGATGGCGGCAAGCGGCATCAGCTACCCGGAGGTCATCGACCGCTTGGTGGCGCATGGGCTGGCGCGGGCCGCGCGATCGATCTGAGCGACCGGAGAAACAAAAAGAGCGGCCCTAGAGCCGCTCTTTCTTTGGCAGATGGCTGAACACTACTTGGCGTTCGGGTTCGGCATCCAGGCGGGCATGGCGACATCGGCATGGGCGAACTGCGGCAGCTTGGCCGACAGGTCCTCCATGTTCTTGATGTCCTTGTCGACGAGCTCCTTCTGGGTGATCAGCGTCGGCGGCACGATGACGTTGTGGCCGGGATCCTCGCCGGCGAGCAGTTGCGCAAGCGCCCGCACCGACACCTGCCCGACGACGGCCGGGTTGGTGGCGGCGGTTGCCGCCCAGGCGCTGTCCGCCTCGCGCATCGCAGCGATATCCGAGGTCGAGATGTCGGCCGAATAGATCTTGATGCCCTTGTTGAGGCCCGCCTCGTCGACGGCGATCTTCACGCCCTTGGCGAACTCGTCATAAGGCGCGAACATCACCTTGATGTCGGGATGCGCCTGCAGCACCGAGCGCGCCTGGTTGGCGACCGAGTTGGCGATCGGGTTGTCGAGCGTCCCGAACATCGCGACCTCGCTGATGCCCGAATATTTCTTCTTCACGTCGACCCAGGTCTCGTTGCGGCGGTCGAGCGGCGCGATGCCGGCGACATAGACATACCCGGCCTTCCAGCTCTCGCCATTGTCCTTGACCGCCTGCTCGAGCGCGAGCTTTGCGAGGTCGCGGTCGGACTGCTCGATCTGCGGGATTTTCGGGTTCTCGACATTGACGTCGAAGGCCACGACCTTGATGCCGGCATCGACCGCACGCTGGGCGGCGTCCTTCATCGATTCCGTCAGGCCGTGCTGGATGATGATGCCCTGCACGCCGAGCGCGATGGCCTGGTCGACCATGTCGGCCTGGAGCGCCGCGTCCTGACGGCTGTCCAGCACGCGCAGGTCGACGCCGAGCGCCTTGGCCTGCGCCTCGACACCGGAGAGATAGGCCTGGAAGAAGTCACCGGTCGAGAGATAGCGCACCAGCGCGATCTTGACGCCCGGCTTGTCGAACGGCGCCGGACGGTCCGCCGCCAATGCCGTGCCCTGTATCAGCAGCGCCGCGCCCGCAAGGCCAAGTGCGGCCTTCCCCAAAAGTCTTCTTGTGATGCTCACTTTTTCCTCCGTTGTGTTCTCATCAATGCCCCGGTCGAAACTATCTCTTGCCCCTGCCGGAAAGGGCGAAGGTGAAGACAAGGGCGACGACGAGCACCGCGCCCTTGACGAAATCCTGCGTGTAGTAAGGGGCGTTCATCATCGTCAGGCCTTGCAGCAGGACGCCGACGAACACCGCGCCGACGGCGGTGCCGAAGGCGTTGGGCTTGGCGGCGCCAAGCACCGCGTAGCCGATCAGCGCCGCCGCTACTGCGTCGAGCAGGAGATTATTACCCGAGGCGATGTCGCCGCGTCCAAGCCGGGCGGCGAGCAAAATCCCGCCGATCGAGGCAAAAACTCCAGAAATGACGTAAGCCCAGATTTTGTATGCCTTGACAGGCGCGCCGGCGAGTTCGGCGGCGCGCTCGTTGCTGCCGACGGCATACATCATGCGGCCGAAGCGGGTGTATTCGAGGAAGAACCAGATCAGCACCGCAAGCACGACCAGCACCACCACCGAGACCGGGATCAGGCTCGGGATGAAGAAGTCGATGCGGTGGCGTCCGAGCGCCAGGAAGGTTTCTGAGAACTTGCCGTTGGCGACCGAGCCGTCGGGCATCGTCATGCCGGTGGCGATCGAGCGGCCTTCGGTCGGGATACGCTGCAGGCCGAGCAGCAGGAACATCATGCCGAGCGTCGCCAAGAGATCAGGCACGCGCATATAGACGATCAGCCAGCCGTTGATCAGGCCGACAACGACGCCGATAACCAGGCAGGCGATGACGGCGACGATTGCGTTCTGCTCCAGCACCACCATGGCATAGGACGCCGCCATCATGGCGCTGGTGGCGACCGAGCCGATCGAAAGGTCGAAGCCGCCGACGACCAGCGTCGCGGTGACGCCGAGCGCCAGCACGCCGGTGATCGCCACCGACTGGAAGATGAAGACCGCGCTTTGCGGCGAGGCGAAACCGTCGGCGGCGACCGCGAAATAGGCGATCAGCCCGACCAGAAGGACGATGAAGCCATAGCGGATAGCATAATCACGCAGTGTCATCGAACGCTCCCGCGCCGTCGCCCTCTCCGCCAAACTGGAACTCATGCCTGCACTCCAAGTCTCGTCATCCGTGCGATCTCACGCCGCGCTGTGCAGCGGCCCGCCGGCCACTTCAGCCAGCAGCCGATCGAGATCGATGTCATCGTTCCTGTGCTCGCCGACGATCGTCTGTTCCGACATCACCAGGATGCGGTCGGCGGTCTCCAGCGCCTCGTCGATCTCGGTGACGAAGAGCAGGGTGGCGCGGCCGTCGGCGCTTGCCCTGAGCTTGGCTGCGATGTCGCGCCTTGCCGAGATGTCGACGCCCTGGAACGGCTCGTCCAGAATGAACAGGCGCGAAGTCTGCGACATCCAGCGCGCCACCATCACCTTCTGCTGGTTGCCGCCCGAAAGCGCCGACAGATCATCCTTCTCGGAGCGGCAGACGATGCCGAGCTCGTCGATCTGGCGGCGCGCGGCCGCGCGCTCCGCGCGGTGCTTCATGACGCCAAAGCCGGACATGCGCTTCAGGAACGGCAGGCTGATGTTGCGCTCGATGTCGAAGCCGCCGACGATGCCGCTCATCGCGCGGTCCTTGGCAACAAGGTAGACGCCGGCGGCAATCGCCTCGCGCGCGGATCCTGGCGCGTAGGGCCTGCCGTCCATATGCATGGTGCCGGCCAGCAGCCTGCGCACGCCGAACAGCGTCTCGGCGAGCGCCGTCTTGCCGACGCCGACCAGGCCAGTGATCGCAACCACCTCGCCGGCGCCGAGCGTCATCGAGATCGGCCTGGCGCCATGCGCCAGTTGCAGGCCTTCGGCGGAGAAGATGGCTCGCGCCGAATTCCTGGCGACGACCCGGTCGAGATGGATCTTGCGGCCGAGCATGGCGTTGACCGCCCCCTCATAGTCGAGCGGCTTGCGGTCGAAGACGCCGGAGATGACGCCGTCGCGCATCGAAACGATGCGGTCGGCCAGCCGCCTGATGTCCGACATGCGGTGCGAGATGTAGAGGATCGCGACACCCTGCCCGCGCAGGCGGTCGATCAGCGCGAACAGCCGGTCGGCCTCGGCGCTCGACAGCGACGAGGTCGGCTCGTCCAGGATCAGCACTTTCGGCTGGTGCGCCATGGCGCGGGCAATGGCCACCATCTGCCGGTCGGCGAGTGAGAGGTCGGCGACACGCGCCCTGAGGTCGATTGCGAGCCCCATACGGTCGGCGACGGCCCTGGCCTCGGCGCGGACATTGGCAGGCTTGAACAGCAGCGATGCGCCCTTGCCGCTCAACCGGTCGAGCGTCAGGTTGGTGGCGACATCGAGGTCGGCCACCACGCCGTCATTGATGTTCTGGTGCACGGTGACGACGCCGGCGCGGATCGCTTCCGCCGGCGTGCCGGGGTCGAATGCCCGACCGGCGAGCCGCATCGTGCCGGCGCCGTGCGTGTAAACGCCGCTGACGATCTTGACCAGGGTGGATTTGCCGGCGCCGTTGGCGCCCATCAGCACGGTGACCTCGCCCGCATAGAGGTCCAGCGAGATGCCGCCAAGCACCTCGTTCTGGCCGAAGGATTTCCTCAGGCCCTCCACACGGAACACGGCATCTGCGCCCATTCGTTCCTCCCTGACCGGTGACGCTATGGGCTCATTCGGCAATTGTCAACACGATTGACATTTGCCAGAGCGCTTCCTAGCTTGGCCCCGCCGCCGTGGCTCCGCTATCGTTGGCGACCACGAGCAGGAGGGGTGAGGATGACCGGAAAGTTCGAAGCATTGTCGGTGGAGACGCTGCCGAAGCGCCTTGGCGAGACCGCGGCGCTGAGCGAGCGGATCGGCAAGGATGCCAGCCGCTGGAAGGTACGCGAGGTCGGCGACGGCAATTTGAACCTTGTCTTCATCGTTGAAGGCGACAAGGGCGCCGCGGTGGTCAAGCAGGCGCTGCCCTATGTGCGGCTGGTCGGCGACAGCTGGCCGCTGCCCTTGAAGCGATCCTTCTTCGAATATCACGCGCTGACCAGGCAGGAGCGCCGGGCGCCCGGCTCGGTGCCGGCGATCTACCATTTCGACGAGGATCAGGCGCTAATCGTCATGGAGTATCTGGCGCCGCCGCACATTATCCTGCGGCGGGCGCTGATCGACGGCCGCGAGCTGCCGAATATCGCGCGCGACATCGGCCTGTTCATGGCCCGCACTTTGTTCCGCGGTTCCGACCTGTCGATGATCGCCAGAGATCGCAAGGCCGATCTCGCTCTGTTCGCCGACAATGTCGAGCTTTGCGACATCACCGAGAACCTGGTGTTCTCCGACCCTTATTTCGACGCCACGATGAACCGGCACACCAGCCCGCAGCTCGACGGGCTGGTGGCCGAATTGCGCGCCGACCGCAACCTCAAGGTCGAGGCGCAGCGGCTGAAGCATCTCTTCGCCGCCAATGCCGAGACATTGCTGCATGGCGACCTGCATTCCGGCTCGATCATGGTCACCGACACCGAGACCCGGATGATCGATCCGGAGTTCGCCTTCTATGGGCCGATCGCCTTCGATGTCGGCATGCTGCTTGCGAATTTCTGGATGGCCTTCTTCTCGCAGCGCGGCCACGAGCAGAAGAAAAGCCGGGACTCGATGCGCGCCTACCTGCTCACGGTCACGGCCGAAACCTGGGCCGTCTTCCGCGCCGAGTTCTCGCATCTGTGGCGCACCGAGCGCACCGGCATACTCTACCAGAAGAGCCTGTTCGAGGATCAGGGCGATCGGCTCGGCGCCGAACAGGCGCTCGACCACATGCTTGGCGGCATCTGGACCGACCTGCTCGGTTTCGCCGGCATCGAAGTCCATCGGCGCATCCTCGGCCTCGCCCACAATGCCGATTTCGAGACCATTGCCGATGAAAACCTGCGCGCCACATGTGAGGCCAAGGCTTTGCGCTTCGGCCGTCACATCGCCGTCAACCGGCGTCAGATCCACAGCATCGACGAGGTCAATACCCTGGCCGCGCTGATCGAACAGGAGAATGGACTTTGAACGTCGGTGAGCGCCACTACCGCACCATCTGGCTGAGCGACGACAAGCGTTCGGTCGAGGTCATCGACCAGCGCTGGCTGCCGCACGAGTTCCGCGTCGAGCGGATCGGAACCGTCGCCGGCATCGCCACCGCGATCCGCGACATGTGGGTGCGCGGCGCGCCGCTGATCGGCGTCACCGCGGCCTTTGGCGTCGCCATCCAGATGACCGACGATCCATCGGACGCAGCGCTCGACGCGGTGTGGGAGACGCTGCACAAGACGCGGCCGACGGCTATCAACCTGCGCTGGGCGCTGGACGAGATGCGGCGTTTCCTCAAGCCGCTCGCGCCGGAACAGCGCGCCGAGGCGGCGTACCGGCGCGCCGCCGAGATCGCCGACGAGGACGTTGGGCTCAACCGCGCCATCGGCGAGAACGGGCTTGCCATCATCAAGGAGATCGCGGCGAAGAAGAAGCCGGGCGAGACCGTCAACATCCTGACCCATTGCAATGCCGGCTGGCTGGCGACGGTCGACTACGGCACCGCCACCGCGCCGATCTATCTGGCGACCGAGGCCGGCATTCCGGTCCATGTCTATGTCGACGAGACCAGGCCGCGCAACCAGGGCGCCCAGCTGACGGCCTGGGAGATGGCCGGCCACGGCGTGCCGCACACGCTGATCGTCGACAATGCCGGCGGCCATTTGATGCAGCATGGCGATATCGACATGGTGATCGTCGGCACCGACCGCACCACCGCCAATGGCGACGTCTGCAACAAGATCGGCACCTATCTCAAGGCTTTGGCCGCCGCCGATAACGACGTGCCCTTCTACGTCGCGCTCCCCTCGCCCACCATCGACTGGACTGTCGCCGACGGGCTTGCCGAGATCCCGATCGAGGAACGCTCCGGCGACGAGGTTTCGCTCGTCTGGGGCAAGACCGCGGACGGCAAGGTCGCTCAAGTGCGCGTCTCGCCCGACGCCACGCCGGCGGCGAACCCTGCCTTCGACGTGACGCCGGCGCGTCTGGTGACAGGGCTGATCACCGAACGCGGCGTGGCGAAGGCTTCGCGCGAGGGGTTGAAGGCGATGTTCCCGGAGCGTGGATAATAGCTGATCTCCCCCCTTGTGGGGGAGATGTCCGGCAGGACAGAGGGGGGCGCTGTCCCGCCAGCTAGTGCTTGAGTTCCTCGCCCCCGCCATCAGCGGGGGAGAGGTGGCCGCGTAGCGGCCGGAGAGGGGACTTCGTAGGGCGCTCCCCTCTCCGTCTCGGCTTCGCCGAGCCACCTCTCCCCCACATTCGTGGGGGTGAGGAACCTTGATCCTGTAGCGCCGCGATCCTTCGCGCCCCCCCTCTGCCCTGCCGGGCATCTCCCCCACAAGGGGGGAGATTGGCTAGTCGCCAATTGACAGCGCCTTCCGCCCCTTCCATACAAGCCACGTTAATGTTCTCAGGGCGGGGTGAAAGTCCCCACCGGCGGTAAGGGTTTCGACCCAAGCCCGCGAGCGCCTCCCGGTAATAGGAGGGTCAGCAGATCCGGTGCGATTCCGGAGCCGACGGTTACAGTCCGGATGGAAGAGAACGTACGCAAGGACGGCCCGCTCGCGCGGGCCGGTTTTTGCGTCGTGCGTCCTGATTCTGGTTCGAAACGGAAGGAAGGACCCATGAATCAGCATTTCCCCAAAGACCAACAAACCCGCCGCGTCGCCGTCATCCGGGCGCGCTGGCATGCCGACATCGTCGACCAGTGCGTCACGGCCTTCGAGGCGGAACTTGCCGCGCTCGGCGGCTTTGCCGTGGAGATCTTCGACGTGCCGGGCGCCTACGAGATCCCGCTGCACGCCAAGACGCTCGCCGAAACGGGCCGCTATGCCGCCATCCTCAGCACCGCCTTCGTCGTCAATGGCGGCATCTACCGGCACGATTTCGTGACGAGCGCCGTCATCGACGGCATGATGAGCGTGCAGCTCGCGACCGGCGTGCCGGTGCTCTCGGCCGTACTGACGCCGCACAATTACCATGAGAGCGCCGAGCACCACCGCTTCTTCCATGAGCATTTCCAGGTCAAGGGCAAGGAAGCGGCAAAGGCCTGCGCCGAAATCCTTGCCGCACGCGCACGCATCGCCGCCTGAGCAACAGACTAAACCGATTTGGATTTCAGCACCGCAACGAGAGTGGTTGCGGTGCGTCGGAAATCCGGCCAGAAGCAACGGGCCGCCCGCCTGGGCGGCCTTTCAAACACGGCTCGAACCAGATACGGGAGACTATTCGTTGGCTCGCATCACACTGAGACAATTGCTCGACCATGCCGCCGAACACGGCTATGGAGTGCCTGCCTTCAACATGAACAATATGGAACAGGGGCTCGCCATCATGGAGGCGGCCGAGGAGACCAAGTCGCCGGTCATCCTGCAGGCCAGCCGCGGCGCCCGCGCTTACGCCAATGACGTGGTGCTGGCCAAGCTGATCGACGCGCTGGTCGAGATCCACCCCGATATCCCGGTCTGCATGCATCTCGACCATGGCAACAACGAAGCGACCTGCGTCACCGCCATCCAGTACGGCTTCACCTCGGTGATGATGGACGGCTCGCTGAAGGAGGACGGCAAGACGCCCGCCGACTATGCCTATAATTCCGGCATCACCCGGCGCGTCGTCGATATGGCGCATTGGGGCGGCGTCTCGGTCGAAGGCGAGATCGGCGTGCTCGGCTCGCTGGAGAGCGGCGGCGGCGAGCAGGAAGACGGCCACGGCGTCGAAGGCGCGATCAGCCACGACCAGTTGCTCACCGATCCGGTGCAGGCCGAGCAGTTCGTGCGCGACACCCATGTCGATGCGCTGGCGGTCGCCATGGGCACCAGCCACGGTGCCTACAAATTCTCGCGCAAGCCGGACGGCGCGGTGCTGGCGATGAACGTGATCGAGGAGATCCACCGCCGCCTGCCCAACATGCATCTCGTCATGCACGGCTCCTCCTCGGTGCCGGAGGAATTGCAGGAGATCATCAACAAATATGGCGGCCAGATGAAGCCGACCTGGGGCGTGCCGGTGGAGGAGATCCAGCGCGGCATCAAGCACGGCGTGCGCAAGATCAACATCGATACCGACAACCGCATGGCGCTGACCGGCGCGATCCGCAAGGTGCTGACCGAGAACCCGTCGGAGTTCGATCCGCGCAAATACCTGACCCCGGCCATGGCGGCGATGAAGAAGCTCTGCAAGGAGCGCTTCGAGCAGTTCGGCACTGCCGGCAACGCGCCGAAGATCAAGCCGATCCCGCTGTCGGACATGGCCAAGCGCTACAAGTCGGGCAGCCTCGACCCGAAGTTCGGCTAAAAGCCGGGAATTTCGCCGGCCGATGGCGGGAGCGCTTGCCGCTCCCGCCGGTATTGCCGCCAAATCCGGCGGAACTTCACGCCAGCAAATCGGTTCATGTCCTGACACCTTCTGTGCCCACTCGCAGGGAAGGATTGGACTATGAGCAAGGATCACGACAAGGAACCCCTGGTCTTTTCGGGCCGAGACGCCAGGCAGGGCGAAATCATCCTGCATACGCGCGCTCAGCGCATCATCTTCATCGCCGGACTGGTCGGCGCTGTGGTGCTGGCGCTGGTGCTCAGTCTCGCCATCCGGTGAATCGGAGGCAGCTGGGCGACGTCGGCTAGAGCGGTTCGCCGTTTCACGGAAACGCCAAACCGCTCTGTCTCTTTGTTTTCAGGCAATTTCGGACCGTTCACACTTTTCCTGGAATTGCTCCAAGGAACCATCCGCGGCCGAGTTTAGTTGAACGTCCGACGCAATCGAGGACAAGGCACCGACCCTGCCCTGACCGAGGATGTTCGAGCCGCTCTGCTGCGACATGCCGCTTCATCCGACCTGGCCGGATCTCGTCGTGCGGCTGTTGGCGACACTGGTCGCAGGTTTTCTCATCGGCTTGAATCGCGAGGCGCGCGGCCACTCCGCCGGACTGCGCACCACGATACTGGTCGGCCTTGCGGCCGCCGTGGCCATGGTCCAGGCCAACATGCTGCTCGATGTCGCTGGCAGGGGGCCGGACTCGTTTGTCCGCATCGATGTGATGCGCTTCGCGCTCGGCGTGCTCACCGGCGTCGGCTTCATCGGCGGCGGCACCATCCTGAGGCGCGGCGATCTCGTCACCGGTGTGACCACCGCCGCCACAATGTGGATCATGACGATGATCGGGCTGGCCTTCGGCGGCGGTCAGTTCGGCCTCGGCGCGATTGCGACGGTGCTGACGCTGGTGACGCTGCAGGCGCTGAAATGGGTCGATCTCAGGATCTCCCGCAACCACAAGGCGGTCATTTCGGTGTCGTGGCCCAAGAATTCACCGCCGGACCTTCAGGCGATGGTACGCCCGCTCGGCTATGCGGCGCGCTTCGTAGGCATGGAACACGACGCGGGCCGCGACCGCTTCGTGTTTTCCTACACGCTGGGATGGCGGCAGCCTGAGGCAGTCGAGCCCTCCACGGACGTGCTGGCACTGGTCGGCCAGCACTGCGAGGTCGAGCGGTTCGAGATGATCGACGAGAAGATGTTCTGAGCGGAGCGACGATGGACGGCTATTCGCCGGCATTGGTCTCGGCGCGAATGAGCTTGATGTCGGCGCCTGCTGCCCAGGCTCCGATATCCTCGCGGCGCAGCGCGGCCGCCATCATGTCGGGGAAATGATCCGGCGTGCAGGCAAAGACCGGAATGCCCAACGCCGCGACCGAACCGGCCATGGAAGGATCGTAGCCGGGACGGCCCTGGTCGGTGAGCGCCAAGAGCACGACGACATTGACGCCCAACCGCACCAGCGCAGCCAGCCTTTGGAGAAGCTCCTTGCCGTTGCCGCCTTCGTAGAGATCGGTGATCAGCACGAAATGCGCCTTGGTCGGCCGCTCGATGCGCTCGGCGCAATAAGCGACGGCCTGGTTGATGTCGGTGCCGCCGCCGAGCTGGACGCCGAACAGCACCTCGACCGGATCGCTGAGCTCCTCTGTCAAATCGACAATCGCGGTGTCGAAGCAGACGAGCTTGGTGCGCACGACCGGCAAGGAGGCCATCACAGCGGCGAAAATCGAGGCGTAGATGACCGAGCTTGCCATCGAGCCCGACTGGTCGACGCATAAAGTCACCTCGTCGAGGTCGACCAGCCGGCGCTGGCGGCGCATGAAGCCGACCAGCTTTTCCGGCACAACCGTCTTGTGGTCCGGCTGGTAGTGGCGAAGGTTGGCCGCGATGGTGCGCGGCCAGTCAATGTCGCGCTGGCGCGGCCGGTAGGTGCGCCGCGACTTATCGAGCGCGCCGCGGATCGCTTCGGCGGTTTTCTGCTCGAGGCGCTGCATCAGCTTGGCGACGATGTCTGAAATGATCGAGCGGGCGATGTCCTTGGTCTTCTCCGGCATCGCCGAGCGCAGCGAGACCAAATCGGCGACGAGATTGACGTCGGCCTCTATCGCCTTGAGGAATTCCGGCTCCATCAGCATCTGCTTCAGGTTCAGCCGCTCGAAGGCGTCCTTCTGCACGACCTGGACGACCTGCTCGGGGAAGAACGAGCGGATATCGCCCATCCATTGCGCGACACGCGGCGCCGAGCGGCCTAGCCCGCCGCGCCGCTTGCGCGGATCGCCGCCGGCGTCGCCGCTGCCGTCGCCATAAAGCGCATCGAGCGCCGCCGAGAGCCGCCGGTCCTCCGCCGAGAGCGCCGAGGAGGACTCATCGTCGGCGCCGATCGCCAGGCGCCAGCGACGCTCTCGCATCTCTTCCGTCGGATCGAGGTCCGGCCCGACCGTTTCATCGTCCATGACCGGCCTCCCCCGCGACCAGATTCCGAAGAATTCCAAAATGCCGGCGCCAGGCCTCGCCGCCATCGGGCGTCGGCGTCAGCCCGGCGGGCAGGCTTGCCCTTTTGCCAAGCACGGCCTCGATCAGGCGCCGGCGCTCCATGCTGTCGAGATTGGAAAAGACGCGGCGCAGCAAGGGCAGATGCGCCACGAAGGCTCCCTCGTCGAGCGATGCCAGCCAGGCGTCGACGGCGCCGCGCAGCCCCTCGTCATAGATCAGCCTCTGGCCGGCGCCGCTGAAGAAGCCTTCGAAGAAGGCGGCGGCATCGATGACGGGCGTTCCCGGCGACAGCCGCTTTGCCAAAAGGTCGGCCGTGGTTTCGGCGGAGAGCCGCCCGGCCTCGTAGAGCAGATGCGCGGCACAGCCGGCGACGAGCGCCGTCGAGCGCGACGAGTCGAGCACGGCCGCCAGGCCACCCTGCCACGCCTTCAGGACATGTTCGTCCGGCTCCACCAGCCTGATCGCCTCGTCGGCCTTGCGCAGCGCACCCATCAGCGCCGCGGCGGCCTGCGTGTCGAGATCGCGCGCCGCGTAAGGCAGCGCGATCGAGCCTTCGATGATCAGCCGCTCCAGCAGGCCGGCAAGGCGCTCGGTCTCGGTCTTGCGCGCTTCGCCATAGCGGATGATGTCGGCCAGCGGCGGCACCGAAGCGAGAAGTTCCAGACACTCGCTGCTACGCGCCGCCTTTTCCTCGAGCGCTGCGAGGCCGGCCGCGGACGCCTCGCTTAGCGCGGCGGTGATCGCGCTCTGGACCAGAGTGGCCAGCGCATCGAGCGTCGAAGCAGTGCCGATCATCTGGACCAGGCGGCCATTGGCGGCTTTCTCGATGGTCGGTCCGTAGATCAGGTTCTCGACCAGGCGGACGGCATATTCCGGCTGCCATGCCAGCATCCAACGCTCGCGGAACGTGCCGCGGCTGCGGCCGACGTCCGTCAGCCTGCCCCAATTCACGCCAAGCACGTTCAGCCGATGCAGTAGCGTCGAGCGGAAGAGCCCGCTCTCGCTGCGCAGGTCGATGGAGAGTTCCCGCTCGAGCGCCTCGGGCTTCAGCCGGGCGGCCTTCTGGTTGCGCTGCAGGTCGTCGATTAGCGGCGCAAGCGGCGTGTCGGGCGGGATCTCGCCGACATCGGCGCCCAGCAGCAGCTCGGCCTCGACCATCTTCCACAGCAAGGCCTCGCCGTTGAAGAGGGCCGCGATCGAGGCATCGCGCAGCTCCTCGAATCCCGGCTTCGGCCGCTCGCGGATGGCGGCGAGTGCACGCGCCAGGCGCTCCGCCTCGATCAGCGAGGCGGTCGAGATCATGTGACCTTTCGCCCTGAGAACCGAAGCGATCCGCGCGAGCCACAGGACCGAGGCGTCGTCCTGCCCGCGCGTCTGCCACAGATGCTTGCACCAACCGGGCGCAACGATGCCGGCGCCGTATCCATAGTCCAGCGCCAGGCGCGGCCCGGTCCAGGGTGCGAAGGTCATCATGGTCTTGCGCCGGCCGATGCCCTTGAGCAGTGCCTGGTCGCTCTTTTGCGTGTGCGCCGTCCACAAGGCAGGCACATGCCAAGCGCCGCAGACGACGGCCAGCGGCCCATCGAATTCTTTCCGCGCGGCAGCGATCTCGAGGCGCATATGCGCCTCGCGCATGGCGTCGAACTTGCCGATCGAAGTCTCGCCGTCACGCAGCGTCGCCATCGCGTCGGCGATAGCCGCGAAGATCGGGCCGGGCGCGGGATTCTGCTCGATGATGTCCGACCACCAGCTTTCGCCGTCGTCATAGCCGGCGGCGCGCGCCAAGGTGCCGATCGGATCATGAATCCGCAAAGCCTCTTCGCCCTGCCCTTCCGTGGCCTCCGCTTCGGCGGCATCGGCGTCCGTCGATCCTTCAGGCGTCTTCTCGGCAAGCCGAGCGGCAGACGGCAGGTCGATGAAGCGCAGCGCTGCCTTGTTGGCGACGGCCCACAGCGCCGCCTGATATTCCGGAGAGAATTCGGCGAAGGGCCAGAAGCTGGTCGCGACGGGATCGTCCTCCGGGTAGCAGAGCAGCGCCACCGGTGGCTTCATGTCGGGATTGGCAAGCAGCGGCAGCAGCGGCGAGGCATCCGCAGGCCCTTCGATCAGCACAGCGACCGGCTGCAATTCCTGCAGCGCCTTGACCAGGCTCGCGGCGGAGCCAGGCCCGTGATGGCGGATGCCGAAATAGCTGACGCCGCCCTGCGTCATCGCTCAGATCGCCGCATTGAGGGCCGCGTAATAGCCGGCATAGTCCGGCCGCTTCTTCAGCACCGTCTCCAGATATTCCTCCAGCACCACCTTGTCCTGAACCGGATCCTTGACGATCGCGCCGACAAGACTGGGCGCGAGGCCTTCGGCATGGAGCTTGCCGCCGTCGAACCACGCGGCCTGGCTGAGACCGCTGACCATGGTGGCGATCGCCTCTGCGGTGGAGAGCGAGCCCGATGGTGTCTTCAGCGTCACCTTGCCGTCCGAGGTCGCGCCGGAACGCAGCTCGCGGAAGATCGTGAGCACCCGGGCAATCTCCTCGCCGACGTTTTTCGGCACCGGCAGGTCCAGGCCGCCGGCCATCTCGCCGACGCGCCTGGACACGATCGAGACCTCCTCCGCCATGTCCTCCGGCAGCGGCAGCACCACGACATTGAAGCGCCGCTTCAGCGCCGAAGAGAGCTCGTTGACGCCCTTGTCGCGGTTGTTGGCGGTGGCAATGATGTTGAAGCCGCGTTGCGCATAGATCGAGGTGTTCAGCTCCGGCACCGGCATCATCTTTTCGGAAAGCACGGTGATCAGCGTGTCCTGCACGTCGGAGCCCATGCGCGTCAGTTCCTCCAGGCGGCAGAGCTTGCCTTCCTGCATGGCGCGGTAGAGCGGCGTCGGCACCAGCGCATCCTGGCTCGGGCCCTTTGCCAGAAGCTGGGCATAGTTCCAGCCATAGCGGATCTGGTTCTCGTCGGTGCCAGCGGTGCATTGCACGATCAGCGTCGAGTTTCCCATGATGGCGCCGGCGAGATGTTCCGAGACCCAGGATTTCGCCGTTCCGGGAACGCCGAGCAGGAGCAGCGCCCGGTCGGTCGCGAGCGTCGCCACCGCGGTTTCCATCAATTGTCGACGGCCGACATATTTCGGCGTGATGAGCGTGCCGTCGCTCGCCTTGCCGCCCATCAGATATGTGAGCACGGCTTTGGGCGACAGGCTCCAGCCGGCAGGCTTTTGCCGATCATCGTCGCGCGCGAGCGCCTGCAGTTCGGAGGCATAGACCTGTTCGGCCGGGAGGCGGATGGCTGCGTTCATGCGATCTTCTCCGGGTTCATCATCTGTCGGACTTGGAAGGGTTTTCGGCCAGCGCCGCGTTGAGCCGCAGCAGGCTGAGGGATGGAGACGCCGGCGGCAGGCCGGCGGCGACGACCTCGCCGATCAATTTTTCCGCCGTCACCGGATTGGCCAGAAAGCCTATGGCTTCGAGATACTGCTCGGCGCTTCGTTTCGTAACGTCGTTGTCACCCGAGACGGCGGAACGCAGCGCTGAAATCGTCTTACCTTTTGTGAGATCGCCCCACTCCAGCCAGCCTGCGTCCGCGCCTTCGACCAGGTTGAGAGCGGCCAGATTTTGCGCGTCATTCAGGATCTGCCTAATCAGGACACGCTTCCTGCCGCCGTCCAAACGCAACATGAGCTGGAGGACGAGAAGCGCCAGCTTGCCGCCAGCAGCGACAAGTAAATCCGCCAAGCAGGCCACCGCCACATCGCTGCCGGACACCGAGACCATTCGAACGAGAAAGAGATCGGCACTGTCATCGACACCGAACTGCCACGCGCCGATGAAATCGGACTCCGTCTTTCCGAAGTGGGAAGCGAGATCGCGGAAGTAACAGGATACGAACAAGTCGGCGCGGCGTGCTTGTTGCGCAGGCGACTTGATTTTTATCGGTGCGTAGGTGGTGCGGCGGCGGATGAAGCCGGATTTGCCTTCTTCGATGAAAGCGGCGAGCTCCGCTGTCGGATCGTCCGTCCCGCCATCAATTGGTCCCCGCTCTCCCAATCTCGCCAGCAGCCGCCCTGCCATTTCGCGCACCTTGCCGGAACGATCTGCCGAGAGGCTCTTCAGGAACGGCACGTCATCGGCGCCCAGGCCGAAGCGCATGAGTTCGATGAGTGCAAGCCTTACCTCCGCCGGCTCGCTTGCCCCTTTTGTCTCGATAAGAGTCCGCGCCAAAGCAGGCATGGTGCGCCTCAGATCAACCAAAGCGGTACGGCGGGCGGCGGGATAGAAATCATCCCAGGTTTCCGCCGTCAGATGCTCGCGTCGGGACTGTTTTTCGCCATCCGCGCCTGCCTGCCAGTCGACCCAGGGCGCATAGACGTCAGGACTTTCCTGATATGACGCGGCCGGCATCCAATCCATCGGATGCAGCACGAAGCCGCGGCTGGCGACAAGCGTGGCTACGCGGGTCTTGAGCCTCGCATCGGCTGCATATTTCAATGCGGCACGCAGCAAAGGCCGCAGCCGTTCGGGGAGCGTCGGCAAGGCCAGCACCGGCAGCGGCGGACGGCGTTTCAAGCTTTTCGGCGCCGCTGGCCGAAGCGCGACATCCAGTGCCTGCGCGGCAATCGCGAGGAGCCGCCGCTCCTGCTCATCGGGACTGGAAGCCGCGGCGACCTCCTTCCACGCGACCGGGGCGATCTCGAACATCGCCCCGCCCGAGATCCAGCCGTCGCGCAATCTCGCCAGCCCTGCCTGCTCGAGCTCGTTCATGACAGGTCGAGCCTCCCGATGCTGCTCTGCGAAGCCAGAAGCTCGAGCCTGGCGCCGTTCCAGAGCGCCGCCGTCGCCGCGAGATCGAGGCCGAGCAAGGTCTGGCTGACGGAGCCGGCGACAGGCAGGGCGATGCCATGCGGATCGCTCGCCGCCTGCCACCACGCGCCGTCCTTCTCATCCAGCGCGATCGCACCCGCCGGCAAGATTATCGGGCAGTCCGAGAGCCACGGCGCGCCATCCTGAAACGCGGCGTAAGCGGCCAGCGGATCGCAGGTGGCATCCGGGGCGAAAGCGGGCCAATTGCCCGGCGCCGCATCGCCCAGCCGTTCCGCGACCAGTGCCCGCAGCGGATTGCGGGACGGATAGAACACCAGCCTCGCCTTGAAGCGATCTCCCGGCGCGAAGGCGCCGGAGCGCCGGCCTGCCGAAGCCGGGAAGAAATCGAGCAGCACGGCAAATCGCGGGGTCGGGCTTTTCAGATCGAGCAGCCAGGTCGCGTGGCTGACCAGGCCGTCGCGGCGGGTCTCGATCTTCTCGCCGAGCACCTCCCAGTCGCTTTCGACCTGGACGGCATCCGGATTGCCGAGGATCTGGTCGCGCGTCTCCGATGTCGAAACCAGGCGTTTCAGTTCGGCATCGTCGGGCGCGGCGCGCCAGGCTTTCGCGAGCACGACCAGCTTGCCGAGCTCGCGGATCGCGGCATCCGGCTTCTCCTCGCTGCGTAGCGCCATCAGCTTCGCGGGCAGTTCGTCGATGCGCCCGGCGAGCGCGGTCGCCTTGAGGTCGACAAGCCGTGCCGCGATGCGGCGGCAGCGCTCGCTGCAAGAGTCGACAAACCCGGCGAGGCCGAGCCGAAGTTGATCGGCAATCCATTGATCGAGCTCATCGAGCGCCGCCGACACTGCGCTGCGCGTGTCTTCGGCGCGCTTGCGCTGCGCCGCCTCGCGGCGTTCGGCAGCCGCGGCGTCCTCGACCGGAGCGCTCTGCTCGGGCCGCTCGGCCTCGTCGATGCTTTTGCCTTCTGAACTCGCTGGCGCCTGCATAGGAGGTTGGCCGGGCTTACGGCGCCGGCCAAGCCAATCATTCACCCATTCCGGCGTCTGATCGACGCGATCGAAGCTGGCGGGCGCCGTGGCGCCGATCCACATCAGCCCGAGGATGTGCTTGCACGGGAACTTTCGCGACGGGCAGGTGCATTTATAGCCGTGGTCACGGGTGTCGAATGCCACACGATAGGGATTCGATCCGGAACCCTGACATTCGCCCCAGATGAGGCCGAACTGTTCGTTCGTCTCGAGGCGAGGCCAGTTCGACCGCTTGGTCAGCTTGGCGGCGGCGCCCAGCGAGGCCTGGTCAGGAGCAAGCGCCTCGATTGTTTTCAAATCCAGCTGCAAGCCGCGCGCCCCTCATGACCCCGAAGCATGATGTCGCGACGATTGATAGCCGTTTGCGGCGCGCCGGTGTAGCTCCAGCCGCTGCAAAATTGGCGCCTTGTCTAATGTTCCGTTGTTCTCCTGACAGTACCGGTCAGACCGGCACCGATGTTTCGGCTCCGCCGAGATAGAGGCGGTGCAACTCATCCGGCGATTGGCGGAGCTTCGCGCAGTCGCCGTCATAGACGACGCGGCCGCGGCGCATGACATAGGCGCGGTTGCCGATCGAAAGCGCAAGTGCTGCGAACTGCTCGACCAGAAGCACCGCCAGGCCATCGTCGGCGAGCTTGCGCACCGCCGTCATCAGTCGCGTGACGATGACGGGCGCCAGGCCGGCCGACATCTCGTCGATCAGCAGCACCTTCGGCCGGGTGAGAAGCGCGCGCGCGATGACTAGCATCTGCTGTTCGCCGCCGGAAAGCAGGCTTGCCTTCACCGCGCGGCGCTGCAGCAGCTCGGGAAAGAGCGCATAGGCCTCCTCGATGTCGGCGCTCGGATGCAGGCTGACGCGCAGGTTCTCTTCGGTCGTCAGCTGGCGGAAGACGGTGCGACCCTGTTCGACATGCGCAAGGCCTTCGCGCGAGCGGACGCCAGGCCGCGCGTTCTGCAGCTCGCGGCCGTCGATGACGATGGTGCCGCCGGCAACCGGGATGATGCCCGACAGGCCCTCGAGCAGCGTCGTCTTGCCGGCCCCGTTAGCGCCGAGCACGACGCTGATCGCGCCGCTCTCGGCGACGAGGTCGACCGAAGAGACGACCGGCAGCTCGGCGCGGTTGATCGACAGATTGGAAACGACGAGCCTGCTCATGCCGCCACGCTCTCTTCCTCGATGCCGAGATAGGCTTTCTTGACCGCGCGCTCGCCCAGCACCTTGGCCGGCGGACCGGAGGCGATCACCTGGCCGAAATCGAGCACGGTGACGTCCGAACAGACGGCCCGCACCAAATCCATGTCGTGCTCAACCAAAAGCACCGCCGAGCCGAACAGTTTCGGGATCTCGGCGATGCGCCGGCCAAGGCGAAGCGTCTCCTCATGCGACTGGCCGGCGGCGGGCTCGTCGAGCAGGACCACGGCGGGCCGAGCTGCGACGACGCCGGCGACATCGAGCAGCCGCCTGGTGCCGGCATCGACGGAGGCCACAAGCGTGTCGGGATGCGGGCAATCGAGCCAGTCGAGCACCGCTTTGGTCTCGCTTGCCGACAGGCCTTTGGCCGCGAGCGCCAGATAGCCGCCGACGGTGAGCTCCGGCGCGATGCGGTTGGTCTGCCAGGTGCGACGCACGCCCTGGCGGGCGCGCAGGTGCGCCGGCACGCCTTCGAGCGGCTTGCCTCCCAACCGGACGCTGCCCTGATAGGACGACAGGAAGCCGGCGACCGCATCGATGAAGGTCGACTTGCCGGCGCCGTTCGGGCCGATCAGCCCGGCCACCGTGCCGGCCGCAATCGTCAGGCCGACATTGTTCAGCGCGACGACACTGCCGTAGCGAACGGTGAGCCCCTCGATGGCGAGCGCCGGTCCGGCGGCACGCTCGACAGGCGCCGGCAATTCCGAGGCAGATGCGACGGCGGCTTTCGGCGCACGGCTCGGCAGCAGCTTGCGGAACTGGCGCCGGAAAGTCTCGCTCATCGTCTCGCCGGTCGACAGCGCCTGGGTGGCGCCGATGGCGAACAGCACGTTGCCGATGTCCTGCGGCCAGTCGAGCCGGCGCAGGATCTCCGGGAACATGACGACGAGCAGGCCGCCGATGATCGCGCCCTCGGCGAAATGCGCGCCGGTCATCACCGAGACGGCATAGAGCGAGAGCGACTGCATCATGCTGAAATTCTCGGCAACCAGCGTGCCGAGATAACCGGCGAGCAGGCCCCCGGAGATGCCGGCGACGAAGGCGCTGATGGCGAAGGCCGAGAGCTTGGCGGTGGCGATGCTGACGCCATGCGCGGCTGCAGCGCGCTCGGAGTGGCGGACGGCCAGCCAGGAGGCGCCGAGCCGCGAGCGGCTAATGAATTCCAACGCCACCGCGATCGCCAAATAGAAGATCAGCACGAAGACGAAATAGCCCTCGTCGCTGTCGAACACTTCCGGCCGGGGCACCTGCAGGAAGTCGGTCTGGCCGGGATAGGTCATGGTGGCCAGGATGGTGTCGAAAGCGGTGGCGAAGGACAGCGTGACGATGGCGAGGTTGATGCCGCGCAGCCTCAGCGCCGGCAGGCCGATGGCGATGCCGAGCGGCACCGCCGCCAGGCCGCCGATCAAAATCCAGACCGCCAACCCGCCCGGCGCCTCGGCGAGGTTGAGATAGCCGACCGTCCAGGCGCCGACGCCGGCGAACGACATCTGGCAGAGCGCGATCATGCCGGTGCGACCGGCGACGAGGCCGAGGCTCTGCAAAGCGACGCCGGTGATCAGCACCGAGGTTGCAAGGAACACCCAATAGGACGGCAAGAGCCCGGCATAAGCGACGCCGCCGGCGACGAGCGCCACGACGATAAGGGTCAACGAGGCTCTCAAGCTAGCGCGCTTCATCCCAACGGGCCTCCCGCTGCGACCAGAGAAGAACGGCAAGCACCACCAGGAACGGAATGGCGCTACGGTACTGGCTGATGCTGTCGATTGAGCTTGCCAGCCCCTCGACAACGCCGAGCGCGATGCCGCCGGCAAGCGTCCACCAGAAGCTGCGGAAGACGCCGACGAGCGCCGCGGCCAGTGCCGGCACCACAAGCAGGCTCAGCGTCATGAAGTTCGGCGAGCGCTGCGGCGCGATGATCATCAGCGCGAAAGTGGTAAAGGCGCCGGTCATGCCCCACACCAGCAGCGACAGGAGCTGCACGCGCACGCCGAGCAGCTCGGCGGCCATCGGCCGGTCGGCCAGCGCGCGCAAATTGAGGCCGACCTTGGTCCTGTGGAGGAAGAGGTCGGAGAGGATGGTGAACAGCACCGCCAGCCCGATGGTCAGCACCGAGGCGATGGTCACCTCGACTCCGGCGAGGCGAAATGCCGAACCCGGGAAAAGTTCCGGCATGTTGTGCGGATGCTGGCCGCCGGTGAGGCGCAGCCCGACGGCGATCAGGCCGACGAGCAGCGCCACGGTCACCGCCGCCTTGGTCGAGGCGCTCGCCTCGCCGAACCATCTCGTCATGATGTAGCCGACAGTAACGCCGGTCAGCGTGCCGGCCGCGATGCCCGCCAGCACCGAAGGCCAGATCGGGAAGCCGGCTTCATAGAGCGCGATCAGCGCGAAGGTTCCGGCGGTGCCGATCGCGGCCCCGGTAAAGTTCACCACCGCGACGAGTCGATAGGTGAAGACGGCGCAGACGCCGAGAAGGGCATAAGTGCCCCCGGCCGTCAGCCCCGCCACAGCGGATGTGAGCAATGCGTTCATCTGTTGTCCCGATCCGAAGGACGGCACGGCCGAGCCGCGCCGTCCAATTTTAAGCGACCATCACTTGGCCTGCGGCAGCACGAGCCAATCCGGCGTCTCGACCTTCCAGGCGCCACTTTCGAGCTTCATCACCTTGGTGGCCTGCATCGGCGAATGCGTCTTGGCCTTGCCGAAGACGTAAGGCGAGCCGGCGAGCGGGTTGGTGAGCGGCTGCATGTCGTGCAGCGCCTTGGCGACGCTTTCGCGCGTGACCTCGCCGTCGATCGAAGCGACCGCCTTGAGGAACAGCTCGGCGGCCAGGTAGCCGCCCTGCGAGAAGGCGGTGAGCGGCCGGTTCGCCTTCTGCATGTCGGCAATCCACTCAGCGTTCGCGGCCGAGTTCTTCTCGGTGTAGGGCTCCCACTCGGTGCCGACATAGATCGGCTGCTTGGTGTCGGCCAGCGCCTTGGCGACCTGTTCGGTGTAGCCCGGCGCCAGGAACAGCCAGTTGATGCCGCTGATCTTCTGCGCATCGACCGTCTTGATCAGCTGCACCACCTGCGGCTCGACCTGGTTGGTCAGCACCGCATCGCAGCCGGCGTCGCGCGCTTTGATGACATAGGGTGTGAGATCGCCCTGGAAGGGCAGCGTCAGGTCGATCAGATGTATCTTCTGGCCGCTGATCTTCTCCCAGTTCTCGATCGCCTTCTTGTAGGCTTCCTGGGTGCCGCCGATGATGATGAAGAAGGCACAAAGCTTCTTCGTCTTCAGCTCATTGGTGGCGTAGTAGGCCATCGCCGTCGAGAGCGTGTAGGGGCCGACGTTGACCGGGGCGACGTTGGGCGAGGAGAAGCAGGCGGCGTCGACGCCGAGGCCCTGGACCGAGAGGATCTTCTTGCGGCTGTAGGTGGCCGAGTTGACGGCGCAGTCGAGCAGGCTCGCCGAGCCGACCAGCGCCACCGCCTCCTTGTTGTCGATCAGGTCGCGCGCGGCTTGTGCCGCGACCGCTGGATCGGCCTTGTCGTCGGCGATGGTGTAGTCGATCTTGCAGCCATTGATGCCGCCGGCGGCGTTGACCGCATCGAAGGCGGCCTGCGTCGCCTTCGGCACTTCCGAGAAATCGGCCGGGCCGGTAACGGTCGACACGGCGCCGACCTTGATCGCGCCATCCTTGCAGGTCGGGCCGGCGGCCGAAGCCGTGCCGGCCATGGCGGCAAGGCCGATGCCGGCAATAGCCGCTGCGAGCAGTTTCGATTTCCAATGCATGTTTTGCTCTCCCATTTTTGTCACCATGTTTTTCGGTTCAGGCGGCGGCGAGCACCGGCGGGGCGATGCTGGCGGCATCGATGGCGGCGAACTTCACCAGCGTGCGGGCGATGGTCTCGCGCTCGATGTTGCGGACGATGAACACCAGCCGGGTGCGGCGGTCGGCGGTCGGCCAGCGGTCGAGCCGCGCCGGCGGATGGAAGACGTGCTGCACGCCATGCAGGACGAGCGGCCGCTCCGGCTCCTCCCAGACCTGGACGATGCCCTTGAAGCGAAGCAGGTCCTCGCCCTTCAGCGCCGCGACATAGTCGAGCCAGCGGGCGAAGGCGTCCCACTCCACCGGCTTGTCGATGACGAAGCTGAAGGACTGGATGCCATGATGCGCGTCGTGATGATCGTGGTGGTGGCAGTCCGGCCCGCAATCATCGTCGTGATGCTCAACGGCTCCGAGCCGCGCGGCGATACGGGTAACGTCCGCGCCAGCATCGGTGGACAAGCCTGCCAACAACTCTAGGTCAGTCTCGCCGTTGCGGGCAACGATCTGCTCGACCGCCGGCGCGAGATGCTCAAGCCGATGCCGCAACGCGCCAAGTGCTTGTGCCGACACAAGATCGGTCTTGGTGATCAGCAGGCGGTCGGCGACCGCGACCTGCTTGGCGGGTTCCGGGTGACGGTCGAGCGTCGCCGCGCCGTTGACAGCGTCGACCGTGGTGACGACACCGCCGATACGAAAGCGATCCATCAACTCAGCTTCAGCCATCAGCGTGTGCAGGATCGGCGCCGGATCGGCGAGCCCTGTCGTTTCGATGATGACTTGCGAGAGCGGCGGCGTTTCGCCGGCCTGGCTCTTGCGGTCGAGTTCCTTCAGCGTAGTGACCAGATCGCCGCGCACGGTGCAGCAGACGCAGCCATTGTCGAGCAGCGTGAACTGCTCTTCGCTCGCCTCGATCAGCAGATGGTCTAGCCCGACCGCGCCGAACTCGTTGACGATGACGGCGGCGCCCGCCAGCGATGGCTTGCGCAGCAGGCGGTTCAACACCGTCGTCTTGCCGCTGCCGAGGAAGCCGGTGAGCACCGTCACCGGGACCCTGGTGTCGCTTGGGAGATCAGGCGCGCTCATAGACCACCCTCCCCTCGAAATACGTCGTCAGCACCTTGGTGTCGGCGAGGTCTTCGGCCGGCGTCTCCAGCACGTTGCGGTCGAGCACGATCAGGTCGGCGGATTTGCCGATCTCGATCGAGCCGACGGTGTCGGCCAGGCCGATGGCCCGCGCCGAATTGATGGTGAAGATCTCGAGCGCCGTGGCGACATCGATCGCCTGCTCCGGCCAAAGCGACGCACCCGGAAATTCGCCGCTCGGGTTGCGGCGCGTCACCAGCCCCTCGATGCCGTCCCACGGATCGGGGTTGGGCATCACCGGCCAGTCGGAGCCGCCGGCAAGCAGCGCGCCGGCGGCGAGCAGATCCTTGTTCGGCCAGAAGCGCAGCGCGCGCGCCTCGCCCATGGTCTGCTTGTGGCCTTCGAGGAAACTCGTCGGATACCACAGAAACGGCGAGAGATCGGCGACGACGCCGAGCTCGGCGAAGCGGGCGATGTCGTCGGGCGCGATGTAGCTCGCATGCGCGATGTGATGCTTGAGTTTGGTCGGACCGTTGAAGGAGTGCACGACATCGATCGCGTCCAACGCCTGGCTGACGGCGGCATCGCCGGCGCAATGGATTTTTACGCCGAGGCCGAGCTTCTCGCATTTGCCGACCCAGCGGATCAGCTCCGGCACGGTGACGATGGTCGAGCCGCGGAAGCAGCAGCCGAGCACGGGATCCTTGGTGTAGGGCTCGTGGAAGGCGGCGGTGCGGGCGCCCGGCACGCCGTCGAGGAAGATCTTCACGAAATCCGGCCTCGCATGGGCGCCGCGATACTGCTCGCGCAAGGCGATCAGCTCGTCACCGGCGATGCCGAACATGAAGGACGGCTCGACCGCGGGCATGGCCGACACTGACCAGGCGGTAAGCTCGCCGCGATCGTCGAGGCCTTTCAGCGCCGCCAGGATCGGCTGCATGGCGGCGGCGTCTAGGAAAGCCGTGACGCCATAGGAATTGAGCGTCGCGATCGAGCGCGCCATCGCCGCGCGATCCATCTCCTGCGTGTAGTGGCCGGATTGCGCGACGGTGCGCTCGACGATGCCGGCAGCGGATTCGATCATCATGCCGGTCAGCGCGCCGGTCGCCGCATCGCGGCCGATCGAGCCTTTTTCCGGGTCCACCGAGGAGGCAGAAAGGCCGGCGAGAGCGAGCGCCTGCGAATTGACCCAGCGGTTGTGATAGGTGTCGTCGCGCAGCATGACCGGCCGGCCCTGGCTCACCTGGTCGAGCGCGGCCAGCGCCTCCAGTTGGTTCAGCTTCGGCAAAAGGTCGCTGCCCCACTGGCCGCCGATGATCCATGATCCTTCCGGCGCCTTGGCCGCCGCCTCGCCGACGCGCGCGATCAGCGTCTCGAAGCTCGCCGTCGGCGGGAAGCGCAATTCGAAGAGCTCGGCCTGGCCGCCCATCATCAGATGCGTATGCACGTCGACGATGCCCGGCATCATCATGGCGCCCTTGAGATCGACGACGCGCGTGGAGGACCCTGTCAGCGCATCAACGTCGCCCGCCTCGCCGACGGCGACGATGCGGCCACCCTTGACGGCGACGGCCGAGGCCCAGGGCCGCTTGCGGTCGAGCGTATAGATGCGGCCATTGGTGAAAACCAGATCGGCGCTTCTGTCCGGCATTCTCTCTTCTCCTCCTCTCCCTTCGACCGGCGCCCTCACGCTGGCCGAACGGACTGACTTCAGATCACGTCACACCGCCCTGTTCTGTGTCGGCGCGCGGCCGCCGCCATCCGCCACCAACACCGCGCCGGTGACGAAGGACGCTTCGTCGGACGCGAGGAACAGGCAGCAGGAGGCGATCTCTTCGGGTTCGGCGACGCGGCGCAGCGCGATGCGGTTGGTCAGCGCCGCGAACTCCTCTTCGGGCGTCGAGCCGTTGGCGCTTGCGGCCACTTTCATTTCGTAGACGCTCATCGGCGTGCGCACCCAGCCGGGCGCCACCGCATTGGCGCGAATGCCGTCCGGGCCATGCGCGAAGGCGAGCGAGCGCGTGTAGGAGACGAGTGCCGCCTTGCTCGCCGAATAGGCGGCGTTCTGGCCGCTGGCATTGAAGGCGCCGACCGAGGCGATGTTGACGATCGCGCCGCCGCGCTCCTTGAGCAGCGGCAATGCCGCCCGGCAGACCATCATCGAACCGGTCACGTTGACGGCAAAACTCTTCGCCCAGGTCTCGTCGCTCAGCGTCTCCGGCTCGTCGAGGATCATCACGCCGGCGGCGTTGACGACGATGTCGAGCCGGCCGTCGCAGGCATCGATGGCGCGGGCAATGTCACCGGCATCCGTGATGTCGCCGCGCACCGCGATGCCGCCGCTTGCTTTCGCCGCCTCATCCAGCACGCCCGCGCCATGGCCGAAAGCGACGACCCTGGCGCCGTGGCGGCCGAACAGCTCGGCGGTGGCGCGGCCCATGCCGGTGGCCGCCCCCGTGACCAGCGCCTTGCGGCCTTCGAGGCGCCGGCTCATGCCAGCCCCCAGTGCCGTTCGACGGCATAGCCGGTTTCGGGCAAGGTCGAGCCGCCGTCGACGACGATGGTCTGGCCTGTTAAGTATTTCGCCTGCTCAGAGGCGAGATAGAGCATGGCGTAGGCGATGTCGTCGGCCTCGCCGAGTTGACCCGTCGGAATGAATTGTCCGAGCCGGTCCGCCACCTCCGGCTTGCTCATCGTGCCGCGGCCGGGCTTGGCGATGAAGCCGGGCTCGACGCCGTTGACGGTGATGCCGTCGCGCGCGAACTCGAAGGCGGCACCCCGGATGAAGGCGTTGACGCCGGCCTTGGCCGCCGAATAGTGCGCGCCGCCCGCCATGGCGACGCGCGCCGAAACCGACGAGGTAACGAGGATGCGGCCGAAGCCGTTGGCGCGCATCGCTGGAGCGGCCGCCTGCGCCAGCCAGAAACAGGCTTTCAGGTTGACCGCCAGCGCCTCTTCGAGCTTGTCCTCGTCGAGCTCCTCGACCGAGGCCCAGGGACAGCCGCCGGCATTGTGGACGACGATGTCGAGCTGGCCTGCCTTGTGCGCGACATCGCTAACGAGAGCATGCAGCGCCACGCGGTCGAGGCCGGCAAGATGAACGGCGCGCGCGGACAAGCCGCGCGCCGAGAGATCCGCCGCGAGCGCCTCGGCGACATCGAGTGTGCGGTTGGCGATGACCACCAAGGCTCCGGCCTCGGCGAAGCGCGTGACGATGGCAGCACCAATGCCGCGACCGCCGCCGGTCACCAGCGCCACCTTGCCCGTGAGGTCGAACGGGTTCGCCATTGTCTCAGACGACGCCCGCGCCGCGGACGAGATCGACGAAGCGGCCGAAGACCTCGGTGTGGCGATCGACATCGGCCGGCGAGGTTGCCGGGCACATCAGGAACATGGTGTGGAACGGCGTCACCAAGATGCCTTCGTTCATATAGAAGGCGTGCAAGAGCGTCTCGAGGTCGCCGCGCCGGCCGGCAATAACGTCGGCGCCGCTGCGCGGCGGCTTGGGCATGAACATGATCTCGGAGCGGGCGCCGACCTGCGTCACATGCCACGGCAAATTGTTGGTTCGGATGATGCCCCAGGCGGCGTCGGCAAGCCTTGTGGCGTTGGCGATCATGAGTTCGAAATTGGCCGGCGTCAGCACCTCCTCCAGCACCGCGCGCATGGTGGCGACGGTCAGCGCATTGCCGGCGAGCGTGCCGCCGATGCCGAGATGCGCCGACTGGCGCACGCGCGGGTTTACCATCGGCACGATCTTCCAAAGCCGCTCGGCGATTTCCTGCGAAACGCCGAAGATACCGGCCGGAATGCCGCCGGCGATCGCCTTGCCGGCAACCAGAATGTCCGGCTCCAGCCCATGCAGCGCGGTATAGCCGCCGGGGCCGCTGGATATGGTGTGCGTCTCGTCGATGATCAGCACCGTGCCGGTGCGGCAGGTGATCTCGCGCAGTGCCAGGTGAAAGCCTTCGGCAACCGGGATCATGCCGAAATTGGTCATCAGCGGCTCGGTCAGCACGCAGGCGACATCACCATGCGAAAGCGCTTCCTTGAGCGCCGCGACATCGTTGAACTCGATCACCCTCGAGACGGCGGAATGGTCGACGCCGTTCGGATGGATCATGTTGCGCATGCCGACCTTGCCGTCGCGGATCTCGACATGTGCCTCCTCGACGCCGCCGTGATAGCAGCCGGAGAAGACCAGCACCTTGTCGCGCCCGGTGATCATGCGCGCGATGCGGATGGCGCCGCGATTGGCGTCGGTGGCCGAGGTGGTCAGCGTCCAGTAAGGCAGGCCGAAGCGGCGCGTAAGCTCTTCGCCGACCTGGAGGCTGTCCTCGGTGGGCAGCATCATCGTCGTGCCGTTCTGCAACTGGTGGAGCGCGGCGCGCGTCACCGCTTCCGGCGCGTGGCCGCACATGCCGCCGGTGTCGCCGAGCGCGAAATCGACATAGTCGTGGCCGTCGATATCTCGAATATGCGCACCGCGCGCCGAGGCGGCGTAGACCGGGAAGCCGCCGGCCCAGCGCCGCATCCAGTGCGACGGTCCGCCATAGAGGAAGTGCTTCTTGCCCTCTTCCCATGCCGCCGCCGAGCGCGGATGCATGTCGAGGAAGCGCGCCTGCTCGCGGTCGAGCAGGTCTTCGACCGTTGCCGATTGCAAATCGTTTCTGGTGGCGGCCATCACGGCGCTGAACTCTCCCTGGCGCGCAAAAATTTTGTGGCGCGTCGCTGTTCCCGAGACGGTTCACTATTTGAACCAGTGTTTTGTATGTTAAAGACACACTGCAGACTGGATCGCCAGCTGTCAAGTTAATTCACATGCGAAGTATCTTGGAGAATGCACTATGAGCACGGTGGGCAAAGCGGCGTCGCTGCTGGAGCTGTTCACGCTTCGAGAGCCGGAGATCGGGCTCTCCGACCTCGCCCGCCGCGCCGGCCTCGACAAGGCCACCGCCAGGCGCCTCCTGATGGCGCTCGCCGCCCATCGGCTGATCGAGCAGGAGCCGCATAGCCGCCGCTACCGGCTGGGCGCCGGCCTGTCGCGGCTGGCGCGCATCCGCGACGCGCATTTCCCGTTCGTGCGCGTGGCGGCGCCGGTCATCCGCGAGCTCGCGCTGGAAACCGGCGAGACCGTGCATCTGTCGGAGTTCAGCGCCGGCGCGCTGCTCACCGTGCATGTCGAATTGTCGGCCAAGGCCAACCGCGTCAATGTCGATGTCGGCCAGGTGCTGCCGCTGCATGGCACGGCCTCGGGCATCGCCTTCCTCGCCGCCTCGCGCCTGGAAGTGGTCAGCGCCTATCTGGAGAGGCCTTTGCAGGCCTTCACCGCGCATACGATGACAGGGCCGGACACGCTCGCCAAAGCCATCGCGTTCGCTGCCGCAAGCGGCTATTCGCGTAGCTCGCAGGGCTATGAGGAAGGCGTGCACAGCATAGGCGCCGCGATCCTCGGCGCCGACGGCCAGCCGATCGGCACGCTGTCGATCGCCTCTCCCGTCTCGCGTGTCGACGACGCGGTCGCGGCCAGCCAGGGCGAGGCGGCGACCACGGCGGCGCGGCTGATCTCGGCGCGGCTGACCGGCGAAGCATAACTTCATCTCCGCCGTTTCGGCAGGGATGGTTGGGTGCTGCCGACGCCAGACGTTCTCGTTCCTCGCCGTCAAACACCGTCCTGGTAAAGTTCGATCGGGAGTCCATCGGGATCGGCGATGAAGGTAAACAATCGTCCCGTGTAGGGGTCTGTTCGGATTGGCTCCACCTCAATGCCTTGCGAGCGAAGCAGCTCGGCGGTTGCCTCGACCGAGGCGACCGCGAATGCAATATGTCTTAGTCCACAGGCCTCGGGCCTGCTGGGCCGGCTTGGCGGATCTGGGAAACTGAACAACTCGATCTGGATGGGGCCATGACGCAAATCGCACTTCCAGGACTGCCTTTCGGGGCGCCAGTTTTCGACGAGAACGACGAAACCGAGCTTGTTCGTGTAGAACTGCTTGGACATTTCATAGTCACTGCAGATGATTGCGACATGATGGACAGCAAGGAGCATCAAATTGGCCTCACGTAGGGATCGATAACGGCGACGCAGCAGAGTCGCATCGGGTATGCCTTTGGCGCAACCAGGTACCGACACCGGCTTCGAGCGGCCGGAGAACGTACGGAGTCCCGGCCGCTTGCCAGGACCTTCTCGCCTGCCCTGAGCGCTTCCTTCGTCAACGAGCGGTGAGTGAATGAATTTCCGCCGTTGCGGCGAAGATGGTTAGCATGTTAACTTCTTTGCCGGTTGCATCGGCGCTGCCGGTGCGTCTCAATCCCGCAAAAAGACAGGCCCGCAAAAAAAGCGGGCCCGCGAAAAGACGGGACAAAACGAAGATGGAGGAGACTATGCTCGGCCAGCATGTGAGCGTCGCCGACGGCGAGGCCTTCCTGTCCGCCTCGCGGATATTATTCGGCCCGATCACGCAGCGCTTCGCGCGCGGCGAGGCGCCATCGCTGCCGAAGCTGGTCTCGGTCAATCTGGGCTCATGCCGGCTGTCGGAGATCAGGGCGAAATCGCATCTGGTCGTCAACGACCGCGCCTTCTGGCGCAGCTTCGACCCCGATGCGATCAAGATCCTGATGCAGCTCAAGGGCCGCAGCCGCTTCGAGCAGCAGCAGGTGGCGGTGGACCTCGGGCCCCGCGCGGCGATCATCTACGATCCGGTGCGCGCCTATTCGCTGCAGAACCTTTCCGACGTCGACCAGCTCATCCTGCAGGTGCCGCGTTCGACCTTCGGCGACGAGACGCTGGCGCGCCTTTCAGCGCCGGTGCCGCTGCCCGGCGAGGACGACAGCCTGACGCACATCGTGTCCGGCCTGATGCAGATGGCGATCGGCGAGGCGCACAAGCTCGACGAGGCCGGCTGCCGCCGCGTCGGCGAAAGCCTGATCCAGCTCGTCAACGGGCTGATCCAGGCCAAGCCGATGGCGCCGGAATTCCGCCGCTCGCCGCTGGAAGCGCTGCGCGAGCGCATCGTCGCCTATATCGACGCCAACCTCGCCCGCAGCAGCCTGTCGGCCGAGGACATCGCCAGGCATATGGGCTGTTCGCGCCGCTACCTGCACCGCGCCTTCGAAGGCGAAGGCATGACGCTGGAGCGCTTCGTCTGGGACCGCCGGCTGGAGCGCAGCAAGGAGGAACTGCTCTCCCCCGCCCGCGCCTCAACCTCGATCTCAGAAATCGCTTTTGCCTGCGGATTTAACTCGAGCGCGCATTTTTCAAGGGCGTTCAAGAGCAAGTATGACGTGGCGCCCCGGGAGTTGAGGGAGCGGGTGGGGACGGTGGTGCATTGAAAGGCAAAACATCTTCTTCCAAACGACCGGATTTGACCCATTGGGGCCTGGGCGGCAAGTCAAGTCTCAAGCACGTGACGTATGCGACTCAGGCGGAGGTCAGGGTGCGGGGTCGGTGAGGAAGGGCATGATGTCCACGCCGTCTCCTGGAAAAACAGAGAAATGCGGATGGTTCTCGAAGAGGCGGGCGGCGGCTTCGATGGTCTCGGCCTCAACGACGATGTAACCGCAGAAGGGGTTCACGGCGCCGGCGATACCGTCCTTGGTCACGCGCGTCGTCTTGCCGACCATGCCGCCACGGTCGGGGAACGATGCGGCGTTCCTTTCCTCCCAGTCCACCCACTGCTTTAACCCGACGGTGTCGATCGCGTCCTGCTCGGGCTTGGGCAGGCTGCGAAAGCGGGCGAGGTCTTCGGGTTTCATGGTGTAGACGGCGAGGAAGCGTGGCATGCGGCGCGCTCGGTGTGATGGCAGAAAGGCATTCAAGCTTAGACTAGAGTCCCTACTGGCCGAAGTCACTCCGCATTAGCGCCCCGCCGCCTATCCGCATCAGATCGGGACGTCCGCTTCCGGAGGACGGGCGGGGCCAGCGAAATGACCGAGATCGGCGCATTTGCCGACGTCGCCACCATCGAGATAGCAGCCTCGTCACCCACCCGACGCAGCGATGGCAACAGCCAATTGAGCCAACGCACCTCGTTTTCTTTGAAGCCTCAAACAGTCACGACGATCTTGCCGAACTGTTCGCCCGATTCCAGAAAGCGATGCGCCTTGACGATTTTGTCGAACGGGAAGGTCCTGGCGATCACGGGCTTCAGCGCGCCTGACGCGAGGCCGTCGAGAATGAAGCGCTGAGCGGCTTCCAGACGCTCCGGATTGCCGGTGATTTCATGGACGAGATAGCCGCGCAGCGTCAGCGTCTTCGCCAGCACGTCGAACAGCGGGAACGGTGTCGCCTCGGGGCTCAAGCCGCCATACTCGAGGAGGATGCCGCCGCGAGCCATCGCCGCCGTCAGCGGCGTGAAGATCGGACCGCCGACCGCGTCGAGGACGACGCGCACGCCTTCAGGCGCGATCTCCTTCAGCCGAGCTTCGAGATCCTCTTCTTGCGAGGCCACGACATGGGCGGCGCCGGCATCGAGCAGCGCCGCCTTCTTGGCCGATGTTCTGGTGACGGCAATAGGGACGGCGCCGATGCTGTTGGCAATCTGTATCGCGGCGAGGCCGACGCTGCTCGACGCGGCGGTGATGACGACAGGCTCGCCGCGGCCAAGACCGGCGATATCGACCAGCGCGCCATAGGCGGTGAGATATTGCATCCATGTCGCCGCGGCGGCTTCGAAGCCGAGCGACGGCGGATGCTTGACGACGAGCTCGGCCGGAAAGGTGACGAGCTCGCCATAGGCCGGCCAGCGCGCCATCGAGCGCGGCGGAATGATGCTGACCGCATCGCCCGGCGCAAAACCGTCGACGCGCTCGCCGACCGCCTCGACGATGCCCGCCGCCTCGAGGCCGAGACCCGAGGGCAGCGCCGGCGTCTCGATATAAGTGCCCTTGCGCATCGAGGCTTCGGCGCGGTTCAAGCCCAGCGCCTTGACGCGGATCCGCACCTCGCCCGGGCCGGGCGGCGGCACCTCGACATCCTCGATACGCAGCACCTCCGGACCGCCACGCTCATGAAAGCGAACAACCCTTGCCATCCATTCCACTCCAAATCGGTTCGATTGAATGGACTATGCAGAGGCGCTTTTAGGGAATAAATCGCGAGGCAGGCAGAACAGCCGAAACGATTGGTTTTGAATATGGATCGCCTCGAAAGCATGGCAGTGTTCGTCAAGGCGGTCGATCTCGGCTCGTTCGCGGCCGCCGCGGCGGCGCTCGACCTGTCTGGCCCGATGGTCGGCAAGCATGTCCGCTTTCTTGAGGAGCGGCTGGGCGTGCGCCTTCTCAACCGTACGACACGCCGGCAGAGCCTGACCGATTTCGGGCGCGCCTATTACGAGCGCTGCCGGATCGTGCTGGCGGAGGCAGAAGCGGCGGATGCGCTGGCGGCCGACCAGTTGTCCGAGCCGCGCGGAAAGCTGCGCGTGACGATGCCGGCGCATTTCGGCCGCCACTGCGCGACGCCGATCCTGCTCGAACTCGCGCGGCATTATCCGACGCTGGAGCTCGACCTGTCGCTCAGCGATCGTTTTGCCGATCTCGTCGAGGACGGTTTTGACCTCGCGATCCGAACGGGAGCACTGGATGACAGGGCCGGCGTCATCGCGCGCCGCGTCGCGCGCCAGCGCATGATCGTCTGTGCTTCGCCCGCCTACATCGAGAGGTTCGGCCAGCTGCTTCGGCTCGAAGATATCGCCGGCCATCAGGCGGTGATCTACCGGCGGCTCGGCCATGGGCTGCAGCCCTGGCGGTTCCCGCGCGACGATGGCTCGGTCACGGAGATCGCGCCGGCCGGGCGGCTGCGGCTCGACGACCTCGACGCCATCGCCGATGCGGCGACCGACGGCATGGGGCTGGCCTGGCTGCCGTACTGGCTGGTGCGCCAACGCATCGGGGCCGGCACACTGGTGCGGGTGCTGCCTCAACAGCCCGACTATCTCTACGATTGCCACGCACTCTGGCTGCAGACGCCGCATCTGCCGCTGAAGGTACGGCTGGCCGTCGATGCGCTGGCGGCGGGGCTGCCGAAATTCATGAGTTAGTTTCTACGCGGATTTCATACGCTGCATCACACCCAGTCGCGTCAGCCCTTTCGGCAGGAACAGCATCGCCAGGATGATGGTGAGGCCCGAAATCACCGGATGATAATCAGGCACGACGATGCGGGCGAGATCGAACACGGCATACATCACAAGCGCGCCGAGGATCGGCCCGAGCAGCGTGCCGGTGCCGCCGACCGCCGTCATCATCAGCGGCAAGAGCATCCAGTCGAGGTCGAACACTGAGTCCGGTCCGACATGGAAGATGTAAAAGGTGTAGAGGCTGCCGGCGACGCCGGCGATGAAGGCGCTGCCGGCGAAGGCGGCGACCTTCACCTTCAGCGTGTCGATGCCGTTGGCGGAGGCGGCCATCTCGTCGTCGCGCACGGCGATCAGCGCCAGGCCGTAGCGCGAGCGCATCAGCGCGCGGATGGCCAGCGCGATGGTAACCATCAAGCCCAAGGCGACGAGATAGTGCGGGCGCAGGGTATCGAAGCTGCTCGCCGGGGCGACGATGCCGAAGGCGCCGCCGGTAAAATCGCCGCCATTGACGAAGATCACCTTGACGATCTCGCCGAAGCCGAGCGTGCCCAGCGCGAAATAATCGCCATGGAGCTTCGACAGCAGCGGCAGGCCGATAAGGACCGCCGCGAGCGCCGCGACAAGGCCGCCGAACAGCATCGTCACCGGATCGAAATAGTAGATGCCGGGATGGGCGTCATAGAGCGAGCCCCAGAGATAGTTGCCGCTCCACAGGATCGCGGTGGCATAGGCGCCGAGACCGAAGAAGGCGTGGCTGCCGAGGCTGATCTGGCCGCCATAGCCGGCGACGAGATTCCAGCTCTGCGCCATGATGGCGTAGAGGAAGACGAAGAACAGGAAGGAGAAATAGTAGGCGTCGACGGCGCCGGGCAGGAAGGGCAGCAGCGCCAGCGCCGCGACGACGACGGTTGCGATCCATTGCAAGGCTCGGCTCATCGCTCTCACGCCTTCTTGTAGGGCCGGCTGAACAGGCCTTCCGGCTTGAACATCAGGACCAGGAGAAACACGCCGTAGGCGATCGCATTCGTCCAGCCGCCTGAGATGAAGAACTGGACATAGGCCTCGATCAGGCCAAGCAGGATGCCGCCGGCCAGCGCACCGGTGACGTTGCCGATGCCGCCGAGCGCCAGCGCCACCAGCGCCTTCAGGCTGAAGATGAAGCCGGCGAAGGGGTTGAACGGAAAGGTGGTGGCGACCGCGACACCGGCAGCGCCCGCAAGCGAAATGCCGATGGCAAAGGCGATGGCATTGACGCGGTGCGGACTGATGCCCATCAGCATTGCTGAATCCATGTCCTCCGAGGCGGCCCGCACCGCCTTGCCGACAATCGTCTTGCGCAGGAAGAGCATCACCAGGCCGGTTCCGGCGAGCGCGATCAGGAAACCCATCGATCGGGTAAAGGAGGTGCGCACGCCGAGCAGCTCGATGCCGCTCGCCGTATAGCTCGTCACCACGCCTGCGGTGTTGCCGCCCCAGACCACGGTCATCAGGTTCTGGACCAGGAACATCACGCCGACGGCGATCAGCAGCGAAACGTTGCGGTCTTCCTCGGCTGCCGCCTTGCGGAACAGGCCCTGGTAGATCAGCCAGCCGACGCCGAGCCCGACCGGCACGACGATGAGGAGCGACAGGAACGGATCGATGCCGAGGCCGTAGAACAGCGCCCGCACGAAATAGGCGGCCAGGATGATCATCGCGCCCTGGGCGAGGAAGATCAGCCGCATGGTGCCGAAGATGAGGCTCAAGCCCACCGCGGCGACGCCATACATGGCGCCGCCGAGCGCGCCGTTGAGCGAGAGCTGGAGCAGGATATCGGGTGGCGGGAGATTGAACATTTTCTACTCCAACACGCCCATATAGGCCTTCTGGATTTCGGGATCGGCGATGAGCTCGGCGCCGGTGCCCTGCATGGCGAGCGAGCCGGTCTGCAGCACGAAGGCGTAGTCGGCCACTTTGAGCGCCTGGTGGATGTTCTGCTCGACGAGCAGGATCGTGACGCCCTGGCTATGCAAGGTCTGGATGAGCGCGAACATCTGCTGCACGACCAGCGGGCTGAGACCCAGCGACGGCTCGTCGAGGATGAGCAGCGACGGCTCCGACATGGTGGCGCGCGCGATCGCCAGCATCTGCTGCTCGCCGCCGGAGAGCGAGCCGGCCTTCTGGTGCGCGCGCTCCTTCAGGCGCGGGAAGAGTGTGTAGGCTTTTTCCAGGAGCTCCTTCGTGCGCGGCCGCGCCTTGGGCTGGAAGGCGCCGAGCTCAAGGTTTTCCAGCACCGTCATCTGGCGGAACAGGCCGCGCCCTTCCGGCACATGCGCGATGCCCATGCGGGCGATCTCCTGCGGCGCCTTGCCGACCAGCGACTGGTCGGCCAGGCGGATATCGCCGGCCTTCGGCTTGAGCAGGCCGGACACGGCCCTGAGCAGCGTCGTCTTGCCGGCGCCGTTGGCGCCGACGAGCGCGACGATCGTGCCGGGGTCGACATGGAGCGAGACGCCCCACAGCGCGCCGACGTCGCCATAGGCGACTTCCAGATCGCTTACTTCAAGCAGCCGGTTCGCCAAGATAAGCCTCGATGACTTTGCGGTTTTGCGTGACCTCGCGCGGCGTGCCGTCGGCGATCTTCTCGCCATGGTCGAGCACGATGACGCGGCTGCACACTTTCATGATGGCGTCGACCTTGTGCTCGACCCACAGCATCGAGATGCCTTTCTCGCTGCGAACCCGGCGGATGACGTCGACCATGCGCTGGATCTCGGTCGGGTTCAGACCGGCCATCGGCTCGTCGAGCAGAAGCAGCGCCGGGTCGGAAGCGACGGCCCGCGCGATCTCCAGCATGCGGCGATCGGAGAGCGTCATATGCGCGGTGCGCATGTCGCGCCTTTCCGTCAGGCCGACCAGCTCGAGCGCGGCGTTCGCCGCCTCCGTCGCGTGCTTGACGCGGCCCCCTGCCCCATAGACCGCGCCGACCATGACGTTCTCGAAGGCGGTCATGGTGAGGAAGGTGCGCACCAGCTGGAAAGTGCGGGCGATTCCGAGCCTCGATATGCGGTGCGGCGCGATGCCGGTGATGTCCTTGCCGCGGAACGACACCCGCCCTTCCGTCGGCGCATAGATGGCGGTGATGACGTTGAAGAGCGTCGACTTGCCGGCGCCGTTCGGACCGATCAGCCCGATCAGCTCGTTGAAGCCGACAGCGATGTCGATGTTGTTGAGGACGACAAGCCCGCCGAAGCGCTTCTTGACCGCCTCGAGGCGCAGCAAGGTCCCGTCCGCCCTCATCCTGCTTCTATCCCTCCCCTGGTGACGATGCTGGGCGGCCGCGCGATGGCGACCGCCCCGCCCCCCAGTTCCTATTTCTTCAGCGCTTGTCCCAGGCCGGGGCCGGCTTGTAAGTCCAGTTGCCATCAGGATAGATCAGCTGGTGCTTGCCCTGCCACCATTGCGTGGCGACGCTCGGGATCAGCGCGAAGCCGGTGTCGTCGAACTTCAGGTCGCCGACCACGGTGTCCTGGAACTCCTGGCCGAAGATCGCGTCATGGATCGCCGCCGCATCGGTGCTGCCGGCCTTCTCGATCGCCTGCGCCAGCACCTGGGCGTTGGCGTAGAAGGCACCGACGGTGACGGAGTCCTTCTTGAACTCGGCTTCGTAGCGGTCGCCGAGCTCCTTGGCGCCCTTGTAGGGATAGCTCGCCGACCAGAAACCGTCGGTCAGAATGTAGTCCGAGTCCGGGCCGAGCGCTTCGTGGAACTCGCCGGTCCAGGTGCCCTTCCAGCCATGCAGGTAAGGCACGGAGAAGCCGAGCTCCTTCATCTGCCTCAGCAGCGTGATGGTATCGGCCGGCGAACCGAAGACGAGCATGGCGTCGACGTCGGAAGCCTTGAGCTTGGTGATCAGCGCCGAATAATCGGTGGCGCCGATCGCCCAGGGATCGTCGACGGCGAAAGTATAGCCGTATTTCTTCGCGGCGGCCTCGAAGGCGCCGCCGAAACCCTTGCCGTCGGGCGAGTCCTCCGAGACCAGCGCCGGATGCTTCGGTTTCTCGCCAGCCGGCAGCTTGTCCCAGATCTGGAACGGCACCTCGGCGCCCGGACCCGGATGGAAGAAAAACAGGGCGGAGTATTTGAGCTTCAGCGGCTGCCATTCGAAGGGGAAGGCCGTCGTGATCATGTAGAATTTCTTATACTTCTCGGCGACGATGGCGCCGGCGATGTTCATCGGTCCGGAATGGGTCGACAGCAACGCGTCGACCTTCTGCACCTTGATCAGGTTCTCCAGCGCCGAGGCGACCTTGCCCTCGGAGCTTTCGTCGTCGGCGACGACCAGCCGGATCGGCAACTTCTTGCCGGCGGATTTCACCATGATGCCGCCCGCCTTGTTGATGTCGGCGATCGCCTGCTCATAGGCCCATTTCTGTTCCTTGCCGTCGCCGGCCAGCGGCCCCGTCAGCGAGATAGGCGCGCCGATGACGATCTCGTCGCCGGCGGCATTGGCGACGGCCGTGCCGCCAAGCCCAAGTGCCGAGGACAGCAGCAGGCCGGCCAGAATTCCCTTCAGACTGATTTCCATTTTCATCCTCCCAGGTTTTCATCGGGCCGCCTCCTCCAAGAAGCGAGCCCGCATCCACTGCGCCGATGCGTCAGGCCATCGCCGAAGCGACCAGCTTGGTGTCGGTGAACTGCTCGAAGCTGACGGCCTTGCCGTCCCGCATTTCCCAGACATGGACGACGCGCGCCCTCATCTTCTTGCCTGTCTTCTTGTAGGTGCCCGAATAGGTGCCGATGCCGACGATGGTGCTGCCGCCGTCGACCAGCTTTTCGAGCGCGAAGGTGTAACCGTCCCAGTCCTCACCGATGCGCTTGAAGACGCCGGCGATGACGGCGTCAGGGCCGACATAGGTGCCGGCATAGGGAAAGCCGGCCATCTCGGTCCAGGCGGTGCTGACGGTGACCGGCGTCATCATCGCCGCCAGGTCCCTGGCGTCGGAGCCGGCATAGTGGGCCTTGATGGCGTCGTAGTTCCTGCTGCTCATGCTTATGCTCCCAAGCGCTCAGACCGGCGCCCTGTCGGCGTCGTAGACGGTCCTGGATTTCTTCTCGATAAAGGCGCCGGCAGGCTTGTTCTCGACCTTGCCCTGGCTGGTCACGCCCAGGAATTTGCCGGTCGAGCGCATCGTGTCCCAGTTGTAGAAGAACAGCGAGGCGACCGGGATGATGAACTCGCGGAAGCCGAAGACATACTGGTTCTCGGCGAACTTCCAGGTGGTGGCGAGATCGACGTCGCCATGGCCGCGCTGCACACCGACCAGGTTCTGCCAGGCATAGCGCTCGGCGCTCAGGTAGATGTGCTCGTAAACGTGGTTGGGGCTGTAGGTGTAGTGGGCAGTGAGACCGATCAGGTCGCGCGTCGGTGCCGGTTCGGGGCCGTGCGGAGGAGCTGATGGATCGCCCAGCACGCCCGCCGCGTAGACCTGCGTCACGCGGGGCTCACCAGGCGCTTCGCCGGGTTCGCGCACCTGCTCGCGCACGGAGAGCACACGGCGCGTTTCGGTGTTGACGATGAAGGCCTCGTCCTCCGCCGGCCTGGCGGCGAAGGTCATGTTGATGAAGAATAGCTTTGGCGCGACTTCCAGCGCCTCGTACCAGTCGGCGCCGGCCTCGCTGCCTTCGCTCCAGGCCACAGTGTCGGCGGCGGTGAAGGCGAGATCGATGATCCGGCCTGTTTTCAGCGTGATCTTGAAGGTCTGGCCGCGCAGCGCATCCGTCGTCGGCAGCCGGTTGGTGGCGATGCCGGCGGCGAAGTCGTCGAAGTGCTTCCAGTCGGCGGGTCTGTTCTGGTCGTTCATCGCCATCTCCAAATCAATCGACGAAAGCGAGCGTCGGCAGGTCGACGACGGTCGCGCCGCCATCGACGGTCAGGATCGAGCCGTTCATCATCGCCGCCTCGCTTGAGGCGACGAAGCAGATGACGTTGGAAACCTCTTCCGGCGTCGCCGGGCGTCCGAGCGGCACGTCCTTGGTGACAAGCCTGTAGGCCTCGTCGATGGAGCCCAGCCCGTGCTTGTCGACGATCACCTGCATCTGCTCGTCGGCCATGGCGGTCGCCACCCAGCCGGGGCAGATGATGTTGGTGCGCACGCCCTGGCGGCCGTAATCGCGCGCCAGCGATTTGCCGAAGCCGACGCAGGCATGCTTCATGGTGACATAGCCGGCCGCCGCCGGGCCGGCAAAGAGGCCGGCGATCGAGGCGACGACGACGATGTTGCCCTTGCGCGCGATGAGATCGGGCAGGCATTCGCGGGCGCAGACGAAGGCGGTGTCGAGATTGGTGCGCGTCGCCAGTGCCCAGGTCTCGTCGCTCATCGTCACCGTCGGGCCGACGCCATGGCCGCCGGCATTGGCGACCAGGATGTCGACGGGGCCGATCTTTTCGTGAACGTCGGCAAGAGCAGCACGCACCGCTTTCGCGTCGGCGGCATTGCCCTGCACCACCAGCCCGCCTATGTCCCTGGTCACGGCTTCGAGCGGCTCGCGCCGCCGGCCCATCAGCACCACCCTGGCGCCCTCGCCGGCCATGCGTCGGGCGACGGCGGCGCCAATGCCGGTACCGCCGCCGGTGATGAAGACCGTCTTGCCGGAAAATCTCATGCTGCCGTCCTTGCGGGCACAAGGCCCAATGCCGCTGATCGTCGATGCGGAGTGTGCGACGACTGTCTTCTTCCGTCTTGTCCGAGCGGGAACTTTGTTTTGACTGAGCGCGCACTGCACAGCCCCGAAAAAAATGCCGCGCGACCCCTTCCGGCCGCGCGGCGGCCGCCACCGTTGACCTGGCGGCTACTTCTTGATCGCCTCGAGATCGATGACGATGTCGACATCCGGCCCGAGGCCAAACCCGTCGGCCGCCTTGGCCATCGGGAAGTCGGCGGTGCTCACCTTGCCGGTGGCGCTGAAGGCCGCCTTGGTCAGCGTCGCATCCCACGGAGCCGGCGCCTCGTTGAGCAGCTTGACGTCGAGCGTGACCTCCTTGCTGACGCCGCTGATGGTGAGATTGCCGGTGACCTTGCCGGTCTTGTCGTCCACCTTCTCGACTTTGGTGCTCTCGAAAGTGATGGCCGGGAACTCGGCGGCGTTGAAGAAGTCGGGACCCTTCAGGTCGCTGTCGCGTTGATCGAAGGCGGTGTGGACCGAGCCGACGTCGAGCTCGGCCTTGACGCTGCTTTTGGTGATGTCGGCCTTGTCCATGACGATCGAGCCTTTGACCGCGTCGAACTGGCCATGGGCGATGCCGTAGATGCCGTGCTTGATGGTGAAGGTGATCCAGGCATGCTGGCCGTCGATGTCGTAGTTGTCGGCGTGCGCCGCCGCAGCCAGCATGGATGCGCCGGCAAAAGCGAGCGCGGCAATCAGTTTTCTCGTCCTCACATGTCTCTCCCTGTTGTTGGTTGTTTGTTGGACCGGCTCAAAAGCCGAGGGCGGCCCCATGCGGCGCCCAGACGATCGCCGTCACGATGGCCAGCATCGCCGGAATGGCGATCAGGAGACCGGCGATCAGTGGCCGCAAGGGCCGCGCGCCGGGAAGCAGTTTCTGCAGCCGGCCGCGTACGAGCACGGCAACAATCGGCGGCAAGGACGACAGGACAAGCGCCGCGGGATTGGCCTTCGGCGCCAGCAGCGCCACCTGGATCAGCACCGTGGCGGCGGCGTAGAGCAGCAGGAACTCGACGCCCTCGCTCCATGCGGCCGCTGCTTTGCCACGCAGTGTCGCGAGATATTGCACCAGGCACCAGCCGCCGATCAGCGCTGCCAGCGAGCCGAGCAGTTGGCCGGTGACGATCGAAGCGCCGAGCACCGAGACGATGGCGCCGGAAAGCGACAGAGCGAGCACGGCCGCGGGTGTCAGGAACGGCTCTTCGGTCGAAAGCGCCGGCGAAGATTGCCGAGATATCAGCATGGCGGTGCCGATGAGTGTCAGCACGGCAACGGCGAGCGCAGCGACCATCTGCGGGTCGAGCGAGCCGGTGGCAATGCGGCGCCAGCCGAGCCAGACGATTGCTGCCGCGAGGGCAACAACGGCAAGGAGAGCTGCCCGGGCGCCCGTCACGCGCTCAGACAGCAGACCGATGACGATGCCGGCAACGGCGAGGTAGATCAGCTTCTGGCTGGCGGCGACCGGCGGCACCACCGGCGGGCCGAGCGTGTCCCAGTAGAAGAACAGGAGCAGTGCTGCCCAAAGCAACGTGAGCACCAACGATGCTGCCGGCAAAACAAAGCGCGCCGCAAACGCCAGCGCGACGCCGAGCAGCAACGGCAGCGCCGCCGTGGTGACCATCGGATTGCCGAGAACCGCGCTCAACCTCTTCCCTCCGAGACAGCCCCTCACCCAGCTCCGCTTCGCTCGGCTGACCTCTCCCCAAGGGGAGAGGAGACTGTCAGCGCCGCGCTAACCTCTTCTCCCCAGCTGGGGAGAAGGTGGCCGCGAAGCGGCCGGATGAGGGGGCGACGCGGCGAGACCGGGTTAGTGGCGATCCGTCCTTCGATCTTGATTGGCCCCGAGCGAGCCGTCTTGTCCGAGCGGGAACTTTGTTTTGACTGAAAGCGCACTCGCGCCCACAGCGGCTTGAAGCGGGCAAGTGCCGTCCATAACGCTCGAAGCAATGGATCAGCATTCGAGGAGGATGGCGTGAACGAGAGAACCGTGCCGCCGATCAGCGCGGCCGCCGCCGCATTCCTGTCGCGCCCGCACCGGCCCTTCATCAACGGGCGCTTCTTCGACGGTCTCGCTGGCAGCGGGCTTGCGGTCGACGATTCCGCTTCCGGCGAGATCGTCGCCCATGTGCCCGAGAGCGGCCCCGAGCTTGTCGACCAGGCGGTGCGCGCGGCGCGCGCGGCGCTCGAAGGACCGTGGGCGTCGATGCGGCCGGTCGACCGCCAGAACCTGATGCTGAAGCTTGCCGACGCGATCGAGGCCGACGCCGACCTGCTCGCCGAAATCGAGAGCATCGAGAACGGCAAGTCGCTGGGTGTCGCCCGCATGCTGAGCGCCGGCGGCACGGTCGACTGGCTGCGTTACTATGCCGGCTGGGCGACCAAGATCGAGGGCTCGACCTTCCAGGTCTCGATCCCCGTGCCGCCGGGCGCCAGGCACCATGCGATGACGGTGATGGAGCCGGTCGGTGTGGTCGGCGCCATCGTGCCGTGGAATTTTCCACTGCTGATCGGCATGTGGAAAATCGCGCCGGCGCTCGCCTGCGGCTGCACGATCGTGCTCAAGCCGCCGCAGGAAACGCCGCTTGGCCTGCTGCGACTAGCCGAGCTGATCGAGGCTGTGGGCTTCCCGCCCGGCGTCATCAACATCGTCACTGGCAGCGGCGCCGTCACCGGCGAGGCGCTGATCCGCCATCCCGGCATCGACAAGCTGACCTTCACCGGTTCGACGGAAGTGGGAAAACGCATCGGCCACGCCGCGGTCGACCGCGTCGCGCGCTTCACGCTGGAGCTCGGCTCCAAATCGCCGATGATCCTGCTTGCCGACATGGAGGACGGCGTCGAGCCGCTGCTGGCCGGCCTCGGCATGTTCTTCAACCAGGGCCAGGTCTGCACCTCGGCGGCCAGGCTCCTGATCGAGAAGCCGATCTATGACCGCACGCTGGCGCGGCTGGCCGAGATCGCCGACGGCATGACGATGGGCGCCGGCCGCGATGCCGAGGCCCAGATCAATCCGCTGGTCTCGGCCAAGCATCGCAAAAGCGTGCAGGGTTTTGTCGAGCGCAGCCTGGCGGCGGGCGTCGAACGGGTGAGCGGCGCGCGGCCGGTGCCGGCCAAGGGGCACTATGTGGCGCCGACCATCCTGCATAATGTGAAACCGGAAATGGAGATCGTGCGCGAGGAGGTGTTCGGGCCGGTGGTGGCGGCAATGCCAGTCACTGATCTCGACGAGGCGATCCGCATCGCCAACGACACGCGCTACGGCCTGTCGGCCTCGATCTGGACCCGCGACATGGGCAAGGCGATGACGGCGATCCATGGCCTCAAGGCCGGCACCGTGTGGGTCAACTCGCACAACACGCTCGACCCGGCCGCACCCTTCGGCGGCTTCAAGCAGTCCGGCATCGGCCGCGAGCATGGCCGCGCCGCGATCGAGGGTTACCTCGAAACCAAGACCGCCATCATGCGCTACGCCTGACCGAGATGACGGAGGTTTACGACTACATCGTCGCCGGCGCGGGCTCGGCAGGCTGCACGCTGGCGAGCCGGCTGGTCGCGGCCGGCAAGCGCGTGCTGGTCGTCGAGGCCGGCCCCCCCGACAACACGCGCTTCATCGACATACCCGCCACCTTCGCCAAGGTGATCGGCACGGCGCGCAGCTGGATCTATCAGTCGGAGCCCGAGCCCAGCGTCGGCGGCCGCTCGCTGCCGATCCCGCAGGGGCGAACGCTGGGCGGCGGCTCGTCGATCAACGCCATGCTCTACATAAGAGGCCAGCCGCAGGACTATGACGGCTGGCGCGATCTCGGCTGTCCGGGTTGGGGCTGGGATGAGGTGCTGCCCGTCTACAAGCGGCAGGAACGCAACGAGCGCCTGGCCGGCGAGTGGCACGGCAACCAAGGCCCGCTGTCGGTCTCCGACCCGCGTTACCGGCATCCGCTGTCGCTCGCCTATGTGCGCGCCGCGCAGCAGGCGGGCTACCGCTACAATGACGACTTCAACGGCGAGCGGCAGGAAGGCGTCGGCTTCTACCAGACGACGACGGCAAACGGCGAGCGACAGTCCGCGGCCAAGGTATTTCTCAGGCCGCTGGCCGCAGATGCCAATCTGAAGATTGTCACTGATGCGTTGGTGACCGGGGTGGCGCTGGAGAACGGCGCAGCGACGGGCCTGTCCTTTGCGACGCCGGACGGCCAGAACCATACGGCCTCGGCGAAAGGAGAAGTCATCCTCGCAGCCGGCGCGCTCGCCTCGCCGAAGCTATTGATGCTTTCCGGCCTCGGACCGGGCGCGCATCTGACCGAAATGGGCATTCCCGTCATCCGCGACATGCCGGCGGTCGGCCAGGACCTGCAGGACCATGTGGCGGCGCCGCTCTACGCGCTGACGCGCAAGCCGATCTCGCTGCTCGGCCAGGACCGTGGCCTCAAGGCGCTGCGGCACGGCATCGAATATCTTCTGTTCCGGCGCGGCCTGCTCGCCTCCAACGTGGTCGAGAGCGGCGGCTTCTTCGACACCGACGGCGACGGCCGGCCCGACGTGCAGTTCCATGTCCTGCCGGTGATGATCGAAAATGCCGAGCACGGCTCGGTGGAGCGCCATGGCATGGAGCTGAACCCTTGCGTGCTACGGCCGAAATCGCGCGGCTCGGTCAAACTGCGCTCGCGCGATGCAGGCGACCCTATCCGCTTCGCCACCGGCTTCCTGTCGCACACGGATGACCTCGCCCTGCTGCTTGCCGGCATGAAGGTGGCGCGCGCCATCCTGCGCCAGCCGGCGCTGCGCGAAGTGGTCGCCGAGGAGCTCGCGCCCGGCAATGCCGACGACCTCGGCGAGGCGGCAATAGTCGACCACATCATCCGCCACGCCAAGACCGTCTACCATCCCTGCGGCACCTGCCGGATGGGAACTGACGATCAGGCGGTGGTCGATCCGCAGCTTCGTGTGCGCGGCGTACCGCGCCTGCGCATCGCGGATGCCTCGATCATGCCCAGGCTGACCAGCGGCAACACCAACGCGCCGGCGATCATGATCGGCGACCGTTGCGCCGATTTCATCCTGGGGATCCGTTGAGGATCAGCCGAGATTGATCCACGCCGTCTTCAGGTCGGTGTATTTCTCGATCGCGTGCAGCGACTTGTCGCGGCCGAAGCCGGACTGTTTGAAGCCGCCGAGCGGCACGGTGATATCGGCGCCGCCATAGGTGTTGACGTGGACGACGCCGGCGTTGATGGCGCGCACCATGCGGTGCGCGGTCGACAGGTTCGAGGTCCACACGGCGGAAGCGAGGCCGTAGACCGTCGCGTTGGCAAGACGCACCGCCTCTTCCTCGGTCCCGAAATGCATGACGCCGAGCACCGGCCCGAACACTTCCTCGCGAGCAAGCTGCATCTGTTCGGTGACATTCTCGAAGATCGTCGGCGCCATGTAGCTGCCGCCGGTCTCGGCCAGGATGCGCTCGCCACCGGTGACGAGGCGGGCGCCCTCCTCCGCGGCCTTGGCAACGAAGCCGAGATTCTTGGTCAGCTGCTCGGCGCTCGATACGGCACCGATGTCACTTGAAAGATCGAGCGGATCGCCGACTTTCAGCTTCGTGGTCGCCTTGAGAAGCTCGTCCATGAAACGGTCGTAGATCGAGGTCTGGACGAGCAGGCGCGAGCCGGCGACGCAGACTTGCCCTGAATTGCGGAAGATGCCGTTGGCCGAGACGACCGCCGCCTGCTTCAGGTCCGGCGCATCGGCAAAGACGATGTTGGGCGACTTGCCGCCAAGCTCGAGGAAGACGCGCTTCAGATTGGAGCGCGCGGCATATTCGAGCAGGCGGCGGCCGACCGGCCCCGAGCCGGTGAAGGCGATGGCGTCGACATCCATATGCAGGCCCAGCGCCTCGCCGGCGACCGAACCACGCCCGGTGACGACGTTGAAGACGCCTTCCGGCAGTCCAGCTTCGGCAGCAAGCTCGGCCAGCCGCAGCAAGGTGAGCGATGCGATCTCCGGCGGCTTGACGACGATCGAATTGCCAGCGGCCAAGGCCGGCGCGATCTTCCAGGCGCCGATCATCAGCGGGAAATTCCACGGCACGATGACACCGACGACGCCGAGCGGCTCCTTGTGGATCAAGCCCAGCACGTTGTCGGCGGTCGGCGCGATCTCGCCATAGACCTTGTCGACCGCCTCGGCATAGTAGCGGATGGTGCCGGCGGCAGACAGCGGCTCGGCCTTATAGGCCATGCCGATCTCGGTGCCGTTGTCCCGCACGCCGAGCACGGCGAGTTCGCCGGCATGCTTCTCGACCAGCTCGGCGAGTTTCGTCAGCACCTTCTTGCGGAAGGCAGGCGCCGCGCGGGACCAGGAGCCTTTCGCGAAGGCCTTGCGCGCCGACTTGACCGCGCGGTCGACATCGGCGGCGCCGCCATCGGCGATGCTGGCGAAGGGGCGGCCGTCGATCGGCGAGATCACCGCCAGGCTGGCGCCGCTCTCAGCATCCATATGGGCGCCATCGATGAACAGACGCCGCGCGCCGACCTCGGCCTTGCGCAGCGTGTCGATGGTGTCCTGGTTGATCATCGTCAATTGGCTCCAAAGATCGGATACGGATCGGCCTCCAGCGCCTCGACCGTGATGCTCCGGCAAAGCTCATGCCGCTGCTCCCGTAGCGTTGGAAGGGGCGGCGCGGGCGCGCCGCCCCTTTTGTCCATCAATCGTTCAGTGGCCTGCCAAGGTTTTCGAAGGCGGCCGGATCGCGGCCCCTCAGGGCACCCGCGAGCAGCAGGCCGACCACGGCCGCGATCAGCACCAGAGCCGGCAGGAACACGCTGAGAAAGCCGGCCGCACCCGACAGGCTGCCGAAATTGATGACGATCAGGTAGATGATGACGACGAAGGCGATGAAGGTCAGCCCCGGCAGGATCGTGGTCTTCAGCGCGTTTTCCTGGCTCGACGGATTGGCGCGGAAGTACATCACGACGGCGAGCGAGGCCACCGCCATCATCACGATGACGCCGAGCGTGGCGACGTTGGTGAGCCACGAAAACAGCGCCAGCACCGGATCGAGGCCGAGCACGGCGAAAAGCCCGACGACGATGATGGCGAGCACCGTCTGGATGACCGAGGCGACATGCGGGCTCTGATGCGCCGAATGCGTGACGCCGATCGTCTGCGGCAAAAGCTTTTCGCGGCCGGCGACGTAGATGTAGCGGGCGACCGCGTTGTGGAAGGCGAGCACACCGGCGAACAAGCTGGAGACGAAGAGGATGCTCATGGCGTGGGTGAGCAGCGTCCCCGAATAGCGGTCGGAGAGGCCGAACAGGAAAGTGGTCGGATCCTGCAGCGCCTGCAGCGACGGCAACAGCTTGTCGACGCCGGCGCCAACCGCCATCAGCCAGGCGGTGATCATGTAGAAGAGCCCGATCAGGATGACGGAGAAATAGGTGGCGCGCGGGATGGTGACCTTGGGGTCGCGCGCCTCCTCGGCATAGATCGTCGTCGCCTCGAAGCCGATGAAGGCGGCGAAGCAGAACAGGATGGCGATGGCCGGCGCGCCGCTGGTGATCTGGCTCCAGCTGAAGGGCGCGGCCGACAGGCCGCTGTCGCCGCCGGTCTTGAGGATGGTGAGATCGAGGATCAGCACGACGATATATTCGGCGAGCACCAGCACCGTCAGGATCTTGGCCGACAGGTCGACCTGGCGGTAGCCGAGAACGGCGACGATGGCGATGGCGATGAAGCTCCACACCCACCAGGGCAGTGTGATGCCCCAGCCTGCGAACAATCCGGCGGTGGCGGCGCCGAGCAGGCCCATGACGCCGATCTGCATGGCGTTGTAGGACAGGATCGCGATCAGCGCGGTGGCGCCGCCGGCGAGACCGCCGAGGCCGCGCGCGGCGTAGGCATAGAAGGCGCCGGCATTGCCGATGTGGCGCGACATGGCGACATAGCCCACAGCGAACAGCAGCAGCAAAAGCGTCACGATGAGATAGGTGCCGGCAAAGCCGGCGCCATTGCCCATCAGCATGCCGAGCGGCGTGCCGCCGGCGACAGCGGTGAGCGGCGCGGCTGCGGAAATCACCATGAAGGTGATGGCGCCGACGCCAAGGCTGTTCTTCCTCAGCCGGTTCACTTCGCCGGCTTCAAGTGTCGTCATTTTTCCCTCCATTCCGCACTGCGGAAACCAAGTGTCCCTGAGATGCCGAGGGCCTTCTGACGGGGCCTATGCGCATTTCATTATTTGCAACGGCATTTCGATATTAGACTTGCAAAGGAATCGACTTGCTGTCAAGTTAATTCGCACGTTAAGTATCTGAAGGAGGAGCAGAGACGCGATGAGCACAGTGGCCAAAGCCGTTTCGCTGTTGGAAATGCTGGGCAGCGGGGCACCCGAGACGGCGCTTGCCGATCTCGCCAGGCGCGCCGGCTTCGACAAGGCGACGACGCGCCGGCTGCTGGTGTCCCTGATTGCGCACGGGCTGGTGGAGCAGGACGAAACCACGCGTCTCTACCGGCTCGGCGCCGGCATCGCGCGGCTGGCGCTGATGCGCGAAGCGCAGTTTCCGTTCCTGCGCATGGCGGCGCCGGTGGTCGAGGCGCTGGCGGCGGAGACGGGCGAGACCGTGCATCTTTCGGAATACTCAAAGCGCGGCCTGATCACCGTCCAGGTCATCGAATCGGCCAAGGCCAACCGCGTCAGCGTGCAGCTCGGCGATGTGCTGCCGATGCATGCGACGGCGTCGGGCATCGCCTTCCTGGCCTTTACCGAAGAACGCATCCGCGAAGGCGTTCTCGCCGGGCCGCTGCCGGCATTCACGCCCCACACGATCGCCGACATGGAGATACTCGTCGAGCATGTCGCCGCGGCGCGCGCCCGCGGCCATTCGACCGGCTCGCAAGGCTATGAGGAAGGCGTGCTCAGCGTCGCCGCCCCGATCCTTGGCGCCGACGGTTTTGCCATCGGCACCATCGCCATCGCCGCGCCTCGGGTGCGCATCCACAAAGGCGATATCGAGCGCCACGGCGCGAGCGTGGCGGCGGCGGCGCGCGAGATCGGCGAGCGGCTGTTCGGGCGGCAGCCCGGCCAGAAGCGGGCATCATAACCAACAAGAGACTGCGAGGAGACTGACGTGGAGGAGAAACGCCGAATCCTGGTTATCGGCACCGGCGACACCAAGGCCGACGAACTGCTGTTCATGCGCGAGCGCATCGAGGCGGTCGGCGGCGTTGCCGTGATGATGGACGTCAGCGTGCTTGGCGATCCGCCCTATCGTCCGGAGCACGACAAGCATGCCGTGGCCCGCGCGGCCGACACGACGATCGAGGCGATCATCGCCAGCGGCGACGAGAATACCGCGATGACGCTGATGGCGCTCGGCGCCTCGCGCCTTGCCCACTCGCTCTATGACAAGGGCGAGATCGACGGCGTCATCGCGCTCGGCGGCTCGATGGGCACGGACCTTGCGCTCGACGTGGCGCTTGCGCTGCCGCTCGGCGTGCCGAAATTCGTCGTCTCGACGATCGCCTATTCGCATCTCTTGCCGCCAGAGCGCATCGCCACGGACCTGATGATGATCCTGTGGGCAGGCGGGCTCTATGGCCTCAACAGCGCCTGCAAGGCGGTGCTGTCGCAGGCCTGCGGCGCGGTGGTGGGCGCCGCGCGCGCCGTTGTCAAGCCGGACGAGTCAAGGCCCCGGATCGGCATGAGCTCGCTCGGAAAAAGCTGCCTGCAATATATGGTGACCCTGAAGCCGGAGCTGGAAAAGCGCGGCTATGAGGTCATCGTCTTCCACACCACCGGCATGGGCGGACGGGCGCTGGAAGCGATCGCGGCGCAGAAGGGTTTTGTCGCGGTGCTGGATTTCAGCCTGCAGGAACTCGCCAACCAGCTCACCGGCTCGGTGGTGAATTCCGGCACCGACCGGCTGGAGAATGCCGGGCGCCAAGGCATTCCGCAGATCATCGCGCCCGGCGCCATCGACATGGTGGATTTTCCGACATGGCAGGCCGTGCCCTCCCGCTTCACCGAGCGGCCCTACCACGCGCATAACCGGCTGCTTGCCTCGGTCACCTCGGACGGAGCGACACGCAAGGAGATCGCGCGCGCCATCGGCGAGAAGCTCGCCGCGGCGACCGGCCCGACCGCCTTCATCCTGCCGGCCGGCGGCATCCAGCAATGGGACCAGGAAGGCGAGCCGCTTTACGAGCCGGAGGCACTCTCGGCCTTTGTCGAGGAGATGCGCGCAAGCGTGCCGGGGAATGCCGAGCTGCACGAGATCGCCGGCCACATCAACGACGCCGCCTTCAGCTCCAAGGCGCTTGAGATATTCGACCGCTGGGTGGCCGAGGGTATTGTGCCGCCCGGCGCGCCGGAAGACAGGCGCGCGGCATGAGCGGGCCGAAACCGCAGGCGCTGGTGCTCGACTTCGGCGGCGTCGTCACCCGCACGCTGTTCGAGACGCATGCGCTGACCGAGCAGGCGCTAGGGCTCAAGCCCGGAACGCTCGACTGGCGCGGACCATTCGACCCGGCCTCCGATGCGCTGTGGCGTTCGATGCAAGCCGACGAGATAAGCGAGCGCGACTATTGGAAGACGCGCACGCGCGAGGTCGGCCGGCTGGTTGGCGAGAACTGGCAGGACATGTCTACCTTCGTGCAGCGGGCGCGCGGCGCCGATCCGCAGGCGGTGGTGCGGCCCGATGCCGAACAGGCGATCCGTCTCGCTCATGAGGCGGGCGTTCGGCTCGCCATCCTCTCCAACGAGCTCGACCTGTTCTACGGCAAGTCCTTCCGCGAGCGGCTGCCGCTGCTTGCGCTGTTCGAGACAATCGTCGACGCGACCTATACCAAGGTCCTCAAGCCCGATCGCAGGGCCTATGAGATGGTCGGCGAAGCCCTGAAGCTGCCACTCGAAGCCTGCGTCTTCGTCGACGACCAGAAGCGCAATGTCGACGGCGCGGCTGCCGCCGGCATGCTCACCGTTCACTTCGACGTCGGCCAACCGGCGCAAAGCTATGCCGAGGCGCTTGGCCATTTCGGCCTAACGCTCTCCTAATTGGAAAAACCGGAGTCCATCCCGATGCGTGACATCAACTTCCTCACCGAGAACAACGCCAAGCCGATCTGGCACCCGATGGCGCATCCGGCTGAAATGCGGGCGACGCCGCCGAAGATCATCATGAAAGGCGAAGGCGTCTCGGTGACCGATGTCGACGGCCGCACGGTGCTCGACGCCGTCGGCGGCTTGTGGAACGTCAACCTCGGCTACAGCTGCGATCCGATCAAGAAGGCGATGGCCGCGCAGCTCGAGACCCTGCCCTATTACTCAGGCTTCCGCGGCACTTCGACCGGACCGTCGATCGAGTTGGCCTACGAGCTCACCGAATGGTTCGCGCCGGAGGGCATGGTGCGGGCCTTCTTCACCTCGGGCGGCTCGGACTCGGTCGAGACGGCGCTCAGGTTGGCTCGGCAATACTGGAAGATCCGCGGCCAGGGCGACCGCACGAAATTCCTGGCGCTGAAGAAGGGCTATCACGGCACGCATTTCGGCGGCGCCTCGGTCAACGGCAACGCCAATTTCCGCCGCAACTACGAGCCGCTGCTGCCCGGTGTCTTCCACACGCCGGCGCCGTGGATCTACCGCAACCCATTCGACGAGACCGACCCGGCGAAGCTGGCAAAACTCTGCGCGCGGGCGATCGAGGACGAGATCGCCTTCCAGGGCGCCGACACCATCGCCGCCTTCATCATGGAGCCGGTGCTCGGCGCCGGCGGCGTCATCGTTCCGCATGAAAGCTTCATGCCGATGGTGCGGGCGATCTGCGACCGCCACGACATCCTCTTGATCGCCGACGAGGTGGTGACCGGTTTCGGCCGCACAGGCGCCTGGGCGGGTTCACGGCTCTCCGCCGTGAAGCCGGATTTCATGACCATCGCCAAGGCGATCACCTCAGGCTATTTCCCGCTCGGAGCCACCATGATCGGCGCCAAGGTCGCCGACGTCTTCGAGGCCGACAAGACCAGCTTCGGCTCGATCGGCCATGGCTATACCTATTCGGGCCACCCTGTTGGTTGCGCGGCCGGGCTCGCAGCGCTCGCCGAAACGAAAAGGCTTGCCGTCAACGAGAATGCAGCGGCGCGCGGCGTCGAGCTCGGCAAGGCGCTGGAAGCGCTGAAGGCCAAGCACCAACTGGTCGGCGACGTCCGCTACCAGGGCCTGATGGCGGCGCTCGAGCTGGTCTCGGACCGCGCCGCCAAGAAGCCGGCCGACAAGAAGACGATGGCCGCGGTTGCCGACGCAGCCTACGGCGCCGGCGTCATGCTACGCGTCTCCGGCAACAACATCATCCTGTCGCCGCCGCTGGTGATTTCGGCGGCGGATGTGGCGAAGATTGCGGCAGGGTTGGATGCGGGATTGGCCGCTGCCGCGGCCTAGCGAATAGGGAATAGCCAGTAGCGAGTAGCGAATAGGGGACCGCACTCTCCCCTACTCGCTATTCGCTACTCCCTATTCGCTTTTTCCGCCATGCCGCCGGCGCCATTCCCACCGCCTGCCGAAAGAAGCGCGAGAAATAGGCCGGGTCGTTGAAGCCGGTCTCGTAGGCGATGTCCTCGACCGTGCGTATGGTGAACAGCAGCAGGCGCTTGGCCTCGACCAGGCGCCTTTCGCCGATCGCCTGCCGCACGCCCGAGCCCAACACCTGATGCGAAGCCTTGTCGAGGAGATGCCTCGTGGTGCCGAGTTCCACGACATAGCGCTCGATCGGCCAGTCGTCGCGAAAATGGCGGTCGATCAGCCGGCGCAGCCGGCCACCCAGCGCCACTGCGGCGGGCACGGTGACCGCATGCGATTGTGCGTCGAGCCGGGCGATGCCTGACAGCGCGACAGCGACCAGCGGCGGCAGGATTTTTTCCGCGCCGGGTTGCGCCTCGACATATTCCGCCTGGATCATTCCCAGCGCATCGCCGAGCCTTTGCCAAAGCGCTGCTTCGCAACGCCCGGTGACGAACACAGGCTGGTCGAGTGGTAGGGCCGAGTGCTCGGCGATGGCCGCCAGCGCTGCGTCCGCGACCGAGACGACGATGGCGTCGGTGCCCGGCTCGATGTCGAAGCCATGCACCACGCCGCTGGGCATGAAGCTCACCGTCGGCGCCGAAAAACTCCAGGTCTTGTCCTCGATGCGATAAATGCCTTGCCCGCTCGTCCAGAAGGTGATCTGCGCCATCTGCGGATGCTTGTGCGCCAGAACCTGGCCACGATGCACGGATGCTCGGGCCTGAACAGTCTCGACATGCAGGAATCCGACATCGAGCGCCCGCGCGGGCTCGCCGTAGACGAAGAATTCCGGAATGGCGGTCTGGCTCATGGGGCGCCGGAAAAAGTCCAAGCGGTTTTGCACTTTCGTCCATAACCCATCGCGGCGCCTGCGGCTACTCTCTACCAATCAAGGGAGGATCATGATGCGATCGGAAGATTTCCGGACCGACAAATCGCGGCCGTTCACGGGCGCCGAATATCTGGCCAGCCTGCGCGACGGGCGAGAGGTCTATATCAATGGCGAGCGGGTGGCCGACGTCACCAGCCATCCGGCGATGCGCAATTCGGTGCGCTCGCTGGGGCGCCTCTACGATGCGCTGCACGATCCGGCACAGCAGCCGGTGCTGACCTCGCCGACCGACACCGGGTCCGGCGGCTATACCCACAAATATTTCCGCGTCGCCCATTCGGCCGCCGAACTTGCCGCGCAGCAAAGCGCGATCGCGCACTGGGCGCGCATGACCTATGGCTGGATGGGCCGCACCGCGGACTACAAGGCGGCGCTGATGAACACGCTGGGCGCCAACGCCGAATGGTACGGGCCGTTCAAGGACAATGCGCGCGCCTGGCACAAACGCGCGCAGGAAGCCGTCCTGTTCATGAACCATGCCATCGTCAATCCGCCGATCGACCGCCACAAGCCGGCCGAGCAGGTGAAGGACGTGTTCGTGCACATCACCAAGGAGAATGACGCCGGCATCTGGGTGTCGGGCGCCAAGGTGGTGGCGACGTCCTCGGCTCTGACCCACTACAATTTCCTTGCGCAGAGCTCGGCGACGGTCACCGAAGATCCGTCGCTCTCGGTGATGTTCATCGTGCCGATGAATGCGCCGGGCATAAAAATGTTCTGCCGCGTCTCCTACGAGCAGACGGCCAACAGCGTCGGCCATCCGTTCGACTATCCGCTGTCGTCGCGCTTTGACGAAAACGACGCGATCCTGGTGCTCGACAACGTCTTCATCCCCTGGGAGGACGTGCTGGTGCTGCGCGACGCGCAGAAGATCCTGTCCTTCCACCCGGCGTCGGGCTTCATGCACGGCTACTGCTTCCAGGGCTGCACGCGCTTCGCCGTCAAGCTCGACTTCCTCGCCGGTCTGCTTGCCAAGGCGCTACGCGCCACCGGCGGCGACGCCTTCCGCGGCAACCAGGCGGCGCTCGGTGAGGTGATCGCGCTGCGCCACATGTTCTGGAGCTTTTCCAACGCCATGGCGCATAACCCGATCCCATGGGCGAACGGCGCGGTGCTGCCCAATCTCGAAGCTGCGCTCGCCTACCGGACCTTCATGTCCGAGGCCTATCCGCGCGTTATCGACACGGTGCGCCGTGTGATCGCTTCGGGTTTGATCTACCTGCCTTCCTCCGCGCGCGATTTCGACAATCCGGAGATCGACCGCTATCTCGCGCAATATGTGCGCGGCTCCAACGACATGGGCCATGTCGAACGCATCAAGATCATGAAGCTGTTGTGGGACGCGACCGGCACCGAGTTCGGCGGCCGCCACGCGCTCTACGAGCTCAACTACGCCGGCGCGCCGGAAGAGGTGCGGCTGCAGGTGCTGAAGGGCGCCGAGCGTGGCGGCCGGCTGAAGCAGATGGAGGAGCTGGTCGACCAATGCATGGCCGACTATGACGACAAGGGTTGGACCGGCGACACCTGGCTGCCGCCGCTTGCCGCCCAGGCCAACTGACGGAGGTCGGCATGGAGGCGGCCTTGGAAACGCAAGTCGCGAGGCTGGAATTCCGCGAGGCGATGGCGCGGGTCTGCGCGCCGGTCAACATCGTCACCACCGACGGTCCGGCTGGGCGCGGCGGCTTCACCGCGACCGCCATGTGCAGCGTCTCCGACGATCCGCCGACGCTGCTTGTATGCATGAACGAGCGCTCGGCGCAGACGGGCATGTTCCTCGCCAACCAACGCTTCTGCGTCAATGTGCTCACCCAGTCGCATATGCATCTGGCGGCAAAATTCGCCGGCGCGATCCGCGACATGACCGAGCGCTATCAAGCCGCGCGCTGGCAGACCATGCCCTCCGGCATGCCGGCGCTGCTCGACGCCATCGTCAGCTTCGACTGCGCGATCGGCGCAGTGAACAGAGTCGGCACGCATAATGTGATGTTCGGCCGCGTCGTCGACATCCGCCACGGCAGCGACGAGGCGGCGCTGCTCTATGTCGGCCGCAACTACATGCAGCCAAGCGCGCTGGGCAGTTTTGGGGGGTGAGGAGCGGTCCGCGAAGCGGACGAAAAGCCAATTGCTTGGCTTTTCGAGTGACGAACGCCCGGAGCCTGCGACGGGCCGGCCAGCCTACTCAATTGGCGACTCCGACTGGATCAGGCTCTCCAGCATGTCTAGCAACCGCTCGTGCTCCTCGGCGCCGTAGCGCTTTTCGATCGCCTCGTAGATGGCGACGCGCTCGGGCGAGAGCTCCTCGATCAGAGCCAGGCCGGCCGGGCTGATGGCGAGCAGCGCGCGGCGGCCGTCGTCCTTGACCTTGTTGCGGGTGATGAACTCGCGCTCCTCCATCGCCTTGATGATGCGGGTGAGGCTTGGCGGCAGGATCGAGGCGCGGTTGGCGAGCTCGGTCGCCTCCAACGGGCCTGCCTCAGCAAGGACGCGCAAAACGCGCCATTGCTGCTCGGTGATGTCGTGGCGGGCAAGCATCGGCCGGAAATGCGCCATGATCACTTCGCGGGCGCGAAGCAGAGCCATGGGCAAGGAACGGCGGGTGCTGGGCGGTAGCAAAATCAGGTCTCCGAAAATTCCAGTCCGGTACGACTCGCGACAAATATTGAGGCTCGGGTCGCAGCTATATCCGCGATTTTGCCGGGAGCGGCAATCCCACCGCAGACGGCTGCGGCGATACAGAGAACGACGCTTGACATTCGGTCGTCAAGATGTAATTCACATGTTAACTACAAGTGGGAGGAAACCTTGCCCCACATGGCGATCGAATATTCGGCGAATCTCGACGCGAAGGTCGACATGGGCGAACTCTGCGCGCTTGTCTCACGCACCATCCTCGAAACCGGCCTGTTCGAGCCGGGCGCGGTGCGCGTGCGCGCCTTCCGTGCAGAGGCCTATGCGATTGCCGACCGACTGTCCGAGAACGGCTTCATCGACATGAATTTCCGCATCGGCAAGGGCCGCAGCGCCGAGGAGAAGAGACGCGCCGGCGAGGCGATCTTCGCGGCGGTCACGGATCATCTCGCATCGCTGTTCGCCACGCCGCATTTCGCGCTGTCGCTGGAGATCCGCGAGATCGACGCCGAGCTGAGCTGGAAGAAGAACGCCATCCATCCGCGCCTGCGCGGCAAGTGATCTAGAACGGGAAAGAAATCATGGCGGCTTTGGACGACAATCTGAGGAAGGCCGAAGCCTATCTCGAACGCTTCCGAAAAGATGGCGTGCTCAACCAGATCGGCGGCGAGGCCCTGCCCTCCGTCGACGGGTCGACATACGAGACGATCTCGCCGATCGATCTGAAACCGATCGCCACGGTGGCGCGCGGCAAGGCTGCCGACATCGACCGCGCCGCTAAAGCCGCGAAGGCCGCCTTCAAGGACTGGGCGGCGATCTCAGGCGACGCGCGCAAGAAGCTGCTGCACAAAATCGCCGACGCCATCGTCGCACGCGCCGAAGAGATCGCCTTCGTCGAATGCATGGACACCGGCCAGTCGCTGAAGTTCATGGCCAAGGCTGCGCTGCGCGGCGCCGAGAACTTCCGCTTCTATGCCGACCGCGCGCCGGAAGCGCGCGACGGCCGCTCGCTCAGGGCACCGAACCAGCTCAATCTGACCACGCGCGTTCCGATCGGCCCTGTCGGCGTGATCACGCCCTGGAACACGCCCTTCATGCTGTCGACCTGGAAGATCGCGCCGGCGCTGGCGGCGGGCTGCACGATCGTCCACAAGCCGGCGGAGCTGTCGCCGCTGACGGCCCGGCTGCTGGTCGAGATCGCCGAGGAGGCTGGTCTGCCCAAGGGTGTGTGGAACCTCGTCAACGGCTTCGGCGAGGATGCCGGCCGCGCATTGACCGAGCACCCCGACATCAAGGCGATCGGCTTCGTCGGTGAAAGCCGCACCGGCTCGATGATCATGAAACAGGGGGCAGAAACGCTGAAGCGCGTGCATTTCGAGCTCGGTGGTAAGAACCCGGTCATCGTCTTCGCCGACGCGGACCTGGAACGCGCCGCGGATGCCGCGGTCTTCATGATCTATTCGCTGAACGGCGAGCGCTGCACGTCGTCCTCGCGCCTGCTGGTCGAAGTCTCGGTCTACGACCAGTTCACCAATCTGGTGGCGGAGAAGGCCAAGCGAATCAGGATCGGTCATCCGCTAGATCCCGAAACCGTGGTCGGCCCGCTGATCCATCCGGTGCATGAGGAAAAGGTGCTCTCCTATATCGAGATCGGCAAATCCGAGGGCGCGGTCGTTGCCGCGGGCGGCGGCAAGGTCGCCGGCCCTGGCGGCGGCTGCTATGTCAGCCCGACGCTGTTCGTAGGCGCCACCAACAAGATGCGCATCGCCCAGGAGGAAATCTTCGGCCCGGTGCTGACCGCCATTCCGTTCAAGGACGAGGCCGAGGCGCTGGCCCTGGCCAACGACACGCAATACGGCCTGACCGGCTATCTGTGGACTTCGGATGTCACCCGCGCGTTACGCTTCACCGACGCGCTCGACGCCGGCATGATCTGGGTGAACTCGGAGAATGTGCGGCATTTGCCGACGCCGTTCGGCGGCGTGAAAAGTTCGGGCATCGGCCGCGACGGCGGCGACTGGTCGTTCGACTTCTACATGGAAACCAAGAACATCGCGTTCGCCACGGCGCCGCATTCGATCCAGAAGCTCGGCGGCTGAAGCGGAGACACATGATGGCCCTGCCCCAACCCAACCTCTACCCTGCCTTCAACATCGTGCGACTCAGCCATGTCGAGCTCGCCGTCACCGACCTTGCCAAGTCCCGCGCCTTCTATGTCGACACGCTCGGCCTGCAGGTGACGGATGAGACCAGCGGCGCCATCTACCTGCGCGCCATGGAGGAACGCGGCCATCACTGCATCGTGCTGCGCAAGGCGACGACACCGGAAGCGCGCGACCTCGGCTTCAAGGTGTTTTCCGACGAGGATCTCGACAAGGCGGCGCATTTCTTTGCGGCCAAGGACCTGCCGGTGGAATGGGTGGAGCGGCCCTACCAGTCGCGCACCTTCCGCACCCGCGATCCGCACGGCATTCCGCTCGAGTTCTATTCCAGGATGGAGCGGCTGCCGCCGATCCATCAGAAATACGCTCTCTACAAAGGCGTGAAGCCGCTGCGTATCGATCACTTCAACTGCTTCTCGCCGAATGTCGATGAATCGGTGGCCTTCTACAACGAGCTCGGTTTCCGCGTGACCGAATACACCGAGGATGCCGAGACCGGGAAGCTGTGGGCGGCCTGGACGCACCGCAAGGGCGGCGTGCACGACATCGCCTTCACCAATGGCCTTGGCCCGCGGCTGCACCACGTCGCCTTCTGGGTGCCGACGCCGCTCAACATCATCGACCTGCTCGACCTGATGGCGACCACCGGCTATGTCGGCAACATCGAGCGCGGCCCCGGCCGGCACGGCATCTCCAACGCCTTCTTCCTCTACATCCGCGACCCCGACAACCATCGCATCGAGATCTATTGCTCGGACTACCAGACGGTCGATCCGGATTTGGAGCCGATCAAATGGGATCTGAAGGATCCGCAGCGCCAGACGCTGTGGGGCGCGCCGGCGCCCAGAAGCTGGTTCGAGGAAGGCAGCCTGTTTGCCGGGGTGGAGCCGCGAAAGTCCGATCTGGCGGCCTCGCCGATCGTGGCGCCGTAGTTTTTCATTGCACCCCAATCTTTCGATGACAGCATTCCTTCGCGCCCCCCTCTGTCCTGCCGGACATCTCCCCCACGAGGGGGGAGATTGGGCGGCCGCTTGGTTGGCGCTTCTCCTGCAACGTCGGCGATTGGCGAAAGCCGAGACGACATCCGATCTCCCCCCAAGTGGGGGAGATGTCCGGCAGGACAGAGGGGGCGCCGTAGAGCTCGACGCTGGCGCTTACTCAACAGCACCTATCGCGGAGTTTCAGCATGAGCGTGGGACGCCTCGCCGCTTTCACCGTCGGCGGCAAGACTCGCTACGGCGCGATCACCGGGAAAGGGGTCGTCGACCTTGCGGCGCGCCATAGCGAATGGCCGACGTTGCGCGAGGTGATCGAGGCCGGGGCACTTAGCAAACTCGCCGAAGAGGCCGAAGGCCTCGCCGCCGATTTTCCGCTCGACGCCATCACCTACGAGATCCCCGTCCCCTCCCCGGAAAAGATCATCTGCGTCGGCGTCAACTATCCGGACCGCAACGAGGAGTACAAGGACGGGCAAGCGGCGCCCTCCAACCCGTCGCTGTTCATCCGCTTCCCGCGCTCCTTCGTCGGCCACGGCGCGCCGCTGGTGCGGCCGCCGGAATCGCCGCAGCTCGACTATGAGGGCGAGATCGTCATCGTCATCGGCAAGAGCGGCCGCCGGATCGCCGAGGCCGATGCGCTCGGCCACGTCGCGGCGCTTTCGCTGTGCAACGAAGGCACCATCCGCGACTGGGTGCGCCACGCCAAGTTCAACGTCACGCAGGGCAAGAATTTCGACCGCACCGGCTCGATCGGGCCATGGCTGGTGCCGTTCACCGACGAAGCGCAGATCGCCGACATCGCGCTGACCACCCGCGTCAATGGCGAACTGCGTCAGCAGGACCGCACCGGCCGCATGATCTTTTCCTTCCGCAAGATCATCAACTACATTTCGGCCTTCACCACGCTGGTGCCGGGCGACGTCATCGTCACCGGCACGCCGACCGGCGCCGGTGCCCGCTTCGAGCCGCCGATCTGGCTGAAGCCGGGCGATGTGATCGAGGTCGAAGCCGACGGCATTGGCTTGCTGCGCAACGGCGTCGTCGATGAAGGGACCGGCCGATGATGACGGAGAGCGAAGTCGAGGACGCCGCCCGCAGGCTGTTCGAGGCCGAGCGCGACCGCCGGCAGATCAGGCTGCTCAGCCTCGACTTTCCGCAAGCCACGATGGACGACGCCTATCGCGTGCAGGCGGCGCTGGTGAAGCGGAAGGCGGCATCGGGCCTCACCATAAAGGGCTGGAAGATCGGCCTGACCTCGAAGGCGATGCAGTCGGCGCTCAGCATCGACATTCCGGATTCCGGCATCCTGTTCGACGACATGTTCTTCGAGGACGGCGGCACCGTGCCCGCCGGCCGCTTCATCCAACCGCGCATCGAGGCCGAGATCGCCTTCGTCATGAAGGCGGCGCTCGCCAGTCCCGACGTGTCGATCGACGACGTACTCGATGCCACAGACTACATCACGCCGGCGCTGGAGATCCTCGACACCCGCATCGAGCGGATGAACAAGGAGGCCGGCAAGATCCGCACCTTCTTCGACACGATCTCGGACAATGCCGCCAATGCCGGCATCGTCGTCGGCGGCCGCGCGGCCGGACCGCGCGAGGCGGACCTGCGCTGGATCGGCGCCATCGTCTCGCGCAATGGCGAGGTCGAGGAGACGGGGCTCGGCGCCGGCGTGCTCGATCATCCGGCCAAGGGCATCGTCTGGCTCGCCAACCGGCTGCATCAATACGGCATGAAGGTCGAGGCCGGACAGATCGTGCTCTCAGGCTCCTTCATCCGGCCGGTCGAATGCCGGCATGGCGACCGGATCGTCTCGGATTTCGGACCGTTTGGTGCGATCCGCATCGCCTTCGCCTGAGCGGCAATCCCGCTTTCGTTCGCGCAATTCGTGGCGGCAAACCGCTGCGCAACTTCCCTGCCCCAAAAGAAAAAGGCCGGGCGCGAAAGCGGCCCGGCCAAGAATGAAGGTCATAACCTTCAGAGGGGAACATCGTCCGGCGCAATGGGAGGAAAACACCGGACGACACCCGTTACTTGGGCCTTGGCCGGCCGGTTTGCGACGAACTGAATTCCAAAAACTGTCCAAAACGCGAAAAAATATCGCTTCGGCAGCGGCGAGCCTCAGCCGGCGGCCGTTGCCTTTTCCAGCAGGTCGGCATAGTGCCGCCGCGCCACGTCGGGATGCGACCTCAGCCGGCTTTTCAGCACATTGGTTCCGACGTTGCGGAACAGCGGATTGTCGGGATCGCTCGCCGGGCCACGCGCTTCGGCCGCCAGTTCCTCCGGCAGATCGAGCAGCGGGATCGTCGCGTCGAGACGGGCGCTGAAGAAGAACGGCACCGAAATCCGCTCGACGCCGGCCGGCGGCGTGACGACGCGGTGCACCGTTGCCCTCAGATAGCCGTTCGAGGCCAGTTCGAGCAGCTCGCCGATATTGACCACCAGCGTTCGCGGGATCGGGTCCACATTCACCCAGCTGCCGTCATATTCGACCTGCAGCCCCTTGTTCTCATCCTGCAGCAGCAGGGTGAGAAAACCACCGTCCTTGTGCGCGCCGACGCCCTGGTCGTCGCCCGTGGCGTCACGGCCGGGATAGCGCACGATCTTCATGCGGTGGTTTGGCTCGCCGCGATAGATCGGATCGAAGGCGTCCTCCGGCTGATCGAGCGACAGCGCGAAGGCCTTGAGCAGGCGGATCGCGACCTCGGTTGCCTTGGCCTGCCAGGCGAGCAGCGCGGACTTGAGCTCTGGAAGTGCCGCCGGCCATTGGTTCGGGCCCTGCAGCCGCGTCCAGGCCGGCACGCCCGATCCTTGCGGGATCGTCGCGCGCTCGACGCCGATGTCGAGCTGCTCGCGCCAGTCGGCCTTGCCCCTGGTCAGCTCGCCGCCGGAACGCGTGTAGCCGCGGAACTGCGGCGACTTCACCATCTCGATGCCGAGCTTGTCGGCCTCCGGCAAGGCGAAGAAGCGCCGCGCGGCATCGAGCACGGCGTCGATGTCCGGTTGTGTTATGCCGTGGCCGCTGAGATAGAAGAAGCCAACGTCGCGGGCGGCGGTGCGCAGATCAAACAAGAAAGTCCGCAGTTCCGACTCGCCCTGCTCGAGGCGGTCGAGATCGAGCACCGGGATTATTCTGGCCATGGACAGGCTCCTCTCGCGGCAACTCTTTGTTTTTCGCAATTCCGGACGGAAAACCGCTGCGCACTTTTCCTGGAATGCTCTGGCGACCCCGCCGCACGATGACATGCGCGTCATTGCGGGTGAAGAAACGCGCCGACCAATCTCACCGCAAACGGAGCAAGCCGCCGCTCAATTCTGGGCTTTTGCGGCAAATTGCGTTCGATGCGACCACCGCTTGCCGCGCGTCGCTTATCCGCGATGATCCAGCCGCGCGACCAGCCGGTCGCCGATCCACTGGATGCCGCAGACCAAGACAATGAGCACGACGACCACGGCGACCATGACGCTGGTCTCGAAACGCTGGTAGCCATAGCGGATGGCAAGGTCGCCGAGACCGCCTGCGCCGATGGCGCCGGCCATGGCCGAGGCGCCGACCAGCGTCACCAGCGTCACCGTGAAGCCGGCGACGATGCCCGGCAGCGCCTCCGGCACCAGCACCTCGCGGATGATCGTCCAGCGGTTGCCGCCCATGGCGCGCGCCGCCTCGATTAGGCCGTGGTCGACCTCGCGCAGCGATACTTCGGCGATATGGGCGTAGTAGGGCGTGGCGGCGATCGACAGCGGCACGATCGCCGCCCAGGTGCCGATCGAGGTGCCGACGATCAGCCGCGTCACCGGGATCAGCGCCACCAGCAGAATGATGAAAGGAACCGAGCGGAAGCCGTTGATGACTGCGCCGAGAACGCGGTTCACCCAGAGATTCTCGGCGATGCCGCCGCGATCGGTGGCGACCAGCGCCAGGCCCAGCGGCAGGCCGAAAACCAGCGAGATGAGACCGGAAGCGCCGGTCATCAGCACGGTCTCCCAAATCGAGCGGAGCAGGAGTTCAAACAGGACTGGCGACATGGCCAAGCACCTCCACCCGCGCGCCGCGGTCTTTGAGGAATGCGATTGTCTGCGCGAGACGCGCAGCGTCGGCGTCGGAGACGGCGAGGAACAGCGTTCCGACAGGCTGCTGCTGGATATGATCGACACCGCCATGCACGAGGCGGAACGGGCCAGGCACGCTGGCGCTCAGATCAGACAGCAGTGGTCCACGCGCAACCTCGCCGGCCACATCTACCTTGAGGATCGTTTCCGCGCCCTCGCCCGCGGCCAGCCGGCCGGCGATCTCGGGCGGCAATTGCGGCCGGATGGCACCGAGCAGGCTGCGCGTGATCTCTGATTTTGGATTGGCGAAGGCCTGCCAGACGGCGCCCTCCTCGACGATCCGGCCGGCGTCGATCACCGCCACGCGGTCGGCGATCGAACGGATCACCTCCATCTCGTGCGTGATGAGCAGGATGGTGAGGCCGAGCCTGGAATTGATGTCCTTAAGCAGAGCGAGGATCGAGCGCGTCGTCTCCGGGTCGAGGGCCGAGGTCGCCTCGTCGGAAAGCAGCAGCGCCGGTCGCGCGGCGAGCGCCCTGGCGATGCCGACACGCTGCTTCTGCCCGCCCGAGAGCGACGCCGGATAAGCCTTGGCTTTCTCCGACAGGCCGACGAGCTGCAGCAGCTCGGCCGCGCGCGCCAGGCGCTCGGCACGCGGCCGCCCTTCGATCTTGAGCGGCAGCGCGACGTTTTCCTCGACGGTCTTCGCCGACAAAAGGTTGAAGTGCTGGAACACCATGCCGATGCGGCGGCGCAACGGCTGCAGGTCGCGTTCGCCAAGCCGGCTGATCTCGCGGCCCTCGATGAAGACCTCGCCGGAATCCGGACGCTCCAGGCCGTTGAGGCAGCGGATCAGCGTCGACTTGCCGGCGCCGCTGCGGCCGATGATGCCGAGGATCTCGCCCTTCCGCACCGTGAGCGAGACGCCGTCGAGCGCCGCCGTCGCGCCGAAGCGGCGCTTCAGATCGACCAGGCGGACAACATCTTCCGGCCCAGTGGGTCGGATTTGGACCGGATCGGCCAGTTCGGCCGTGACATGCTGGTTCATCTCACCTTCCGTTTCTGCGTCGCGCAAACGCGACGGCGGTCCGCTCAGAAGCGGACCGCCCGTTCCTTCCAGCCACGCGCCGATCAATAGGCGCTGATCCCGGTGCCCTTGTAGACCTTGTCGAACTCGGCCTTGACGGTTTCGTTCTGATAGGAAGCGACCAGCGTCTTCACCCAGGGCTCATTCTCGCTGCCGGCCTTCACCGCGATGAAGTTGCGGTAAGGATTGTCGGCCACCGGCTCCTGCGCGATGCGGTTCTCCGGACCAAGGCCGCTCTTCAGCGCCCAGTCGGTGTTGACCACGGCGGCGTCGAGATCGTCGACCGAGCGGCCGACGATGCCGGCGTCGAGCTCCTTGATCTCGAGCTTCTTCGGGTTCTCGGCGATGTCGGCGGTCGTCGCCAGGATGCCGGTGCCGTCCTTCAGCTTGATCAGCCCCTCATGCTCCAGCACGTGCAGCGCGCGACCCTCGTTGGAGGGATCGTTGGGCAGGCCGATCACGGCGCCTTCCGGCAAGTCGGCGACCTTGGAATGCTTCTTCGAATAGAGGCCGATCGGCCAGACGCCGGTATAGCCGACGGGCACGATATGATAGCCTTGAGTCTTGATCTGGTTGTCGAGATAGGGCTTGTGCTGGAAGGCATTGGCGTCGATCTCGCCGCGCTCCAGCGCCTCGTTGGGCTGGGTGTAATCGTTGAAGACGACGGTTTCGATCGCCAGCCCTTTCTTGGCCGCCTCGGCGGTGACGACCCGCCAGACGTCCTCATCCTCGCCGCTGATGATACCGACTTTGATCGCCTTCTTGTCGTCGGCGAAGGACGGAGAGGGCGCGGTGAGGCCGATGACGGCGAATGTCGTGGCGAGAAGCGCGGCAAGTCCGGTGCGCCTGGTGATTGACGTAACGAGAGATTTTGAAGCGTTGCCGGATTCGGACATGTGCGTTCCTTGCGATCCTGAATTTCATTTCGGCCTGGCGGAGTGCGAAGCCTTGATGTCAGCATCTCCAATGCTGCCCGGCTGGGCAAAGAAGCGCTTTTCCTATCGAACGGGAGGCGGAAAATATTCTCTCAAAGATTTTATGACTTGGAGAACGCAGGCCGCCGTCGGGCAGACATTCGGCGTGGCGAAAGGTCGAAGCTGCGGCGCTATGAAGCCCGCTGCGCAGCCGGCCAGGGCAATCTATCGTGTTCCCGCAGCCGCGACATGGTCGGCAGGCCTCTGGTCTCCTGCGTCCCAAAGCCCAATCGCGTCAGACAAGCCCGCGCCAAGGCCGCATTGCTGTCGATGACGATCACTCCGTTCGTGTCGTTGAGGCTGGCGGCCACCACCGACAGTTCGGTGCAGCCGAGCAAGGCTGCATGGGCGCCGGCCAATTGCGCGAGATGAAGCGCGCGCTCGGCCTCGATCGCCGCATCCGCGATGGAGCCGGCCTTGACGAGGGCGATCGCGTTATCGACCCGCTCCTGAAACTCCATGTCTTCGGGAATGCAGTGCTCGAATCCGGCCGCCGATATCCTCTTCTGATAGAAACCGGAGACCAGCGTGCCGCGAGTCGCGAGGTTCGCGACGCGGCCCCGGTTCAGGCTGCGACGGATTTCCGCCACCACCGCGTCGCCGATGTGGATGATCTCCGCGCGCGAGTCCGCCGCCAGTTGGTCGAACCAATGATGGGCGGTGTTGCACGGCATCGCGATGCAGGCAACGCCGAGCGCATTGAGCGTCGAGACTGTGGCTCGCAGAGGCGCCAGCGGCCCGTCATGGTTGCCGAGGATCGCTTCCGTCCTGTCCGGCAACTGCGGCACGCTGAGGATGACGGCCGGCACATGTTCGTTGTCGCGAAGCGCGTCGGTCATCCGGGTCAGCTTGAAGTAGAAGTCGGCCGATGCGAGCGGCCCGAGACCGCCTATGATGCCGAGCTGGGGACGGATGCTGTCGTCGATCATCGGGCGGGCTCGGTCTCGGGCTCTTCCGAGACGGTTTCGGCAGGCTGCGCCGCCTCCCTGTGGCTGGGCGCGATCATTGCCGTGCTCGCCGCAACGGTGCACACGCTGGACAGCGTCATGAACGTATCGACGGCCGCATCGACCGCGACGAACAGCGCGAAGGCCGCTTCGAAGGGCAGCTTGAGATAGCCGCAAACGATGGACATCTGCGACAGGATGAGCAGGCCGGTCATGCCGCTGGTGGTGAGCGCGAGAAGCGCCGAGACAACGCCGACGAGCAGGAGGTCGGGCACGCCAAGCGGACGGCCGTAGAGCTGGGCGATGAACAGGGAACCCGAAGTGTAGAGCAGCGCCGGGCCGGTCCGCAGCAAGGCCGCCTGCAGCGGCACGAGCAGCTCGACGACAACCAGGTTGAAGCGCATGCGCTCGGTCAAAAGGTTGATGACCCATGGCAGCGAAGCGACCGTGGAGCGTGTGGTGATGGCCACCATCAAAAGCGGCTGGCAGGTCTTGATCGTGGTCCAGTAGCTTCGCCGCGACCGGATGGCGATGACGGCGAAGGCGCCGGCCAGAAAGGTGAGGCAGGACAGGCCCATCACCACCAGGAAACTGCCCATCAGCATGAGCGGCTTGGTTCCGGTCGACGCCGTCTGGTCCGCAATCAGGATGAAGGTTGCAAAGGGCAATCCCCAAACGAACCAGTTGGTGAGCACCGTGCAGGCCCGGTAGACCGCGTTGAGCGCCTGCGACAGACTCATGGACGAGGGCTGAGGGATCTTGCCCATCGCCAGCCCGAAAAGCAGGCAGAACAGCAGCACCTGGATGGTCTGGCCCGAGGCCAGCGCGTTGAAGACGTTGTTCGGCACCAGGTCGAGCAGGATCGAATGCTCGCCGCTTGCGCCCTCATTGGACGGCGGCGGCTGGAACGGGAATGCGAGATCGGTGGATACGCTGCCCTGGGAATTGATGAACTCGCCGAGCTCGATGCGCGACTGCGGGTTCTCGATCTGGCCCGGCTGCAGGACCAGCGAATATGTGCCGCTGACCAGCACGGCCAGGAACGACACGACCAGCACCGCCATGCCCACCTTGCCGAGGTAACGGACCGATTTCGGGTCCTGCACCATCGCCGTGATGGAGAAGATGACCGACGACACAAGATAGGGCAGGACAACCATCTTGAGGAAATTCAGATAGACCTGCGCGACAGGGCTGATGGCGTGGGAAAACCCCGGATAGTAGAGGCCGCAAAGAATGCCTGCCGCGATCATCGCCAGCGTGGTCACGGGCGAGCGCAATATGCGCTTTGCCCCCAGGCGCCAGTCGAAAGGCAAAGGCTCGGCTATATCGGCGACGGTCATCGTCAGGCTTTGCTCCCCAGGCGATAGCGCGCGATGATCTCGTCGGTGTTGAGGACCTGTTGTCCGCGCGCGAGATCAAGATAGAGATCGACAAAGGCCGCGAGGTGCGGATTGTCCGGCCTCACACCGATTGCGATGGTGTCGACCTTGTCCGTCAGCGTGATCGAGCGCGCCACGACCGTCATCGACGGATCGTCGACCATCAGCTTCTTGATCTCGAAATCGTCGCGATAGGCCATGTCGATCGTGCCGTTGCGGATCGCATCGACGAGCATGTCCCATCCCGCGAAACGGTGGAGCTGCGCGTGCGGGAAGGTCGTGGCGGCATAGGTGGCGAATGATGAGCCCTCGATCACGCCGAGATCGCCGGAGAAATCGCGGATGATCTGTTCCGGCGGCTTGCCTTGCGCGATACGTGCCAGGTTGAGGCGGTTGGCGAGCAGCCCCTGATGCAGCATGGCATAGGGCCGGGAATAGAGGATCGAGCGACCGCGCCGAAGGGTGCGGCTGAGCTTGCCGATCGCCATGTCCGCCTGACCGGACATCAGCTGTTTGACCATGCCGTCGAAGGTCACGGCGGATCGGTCGAACACCGGCTCGACGCCAAGCTCCGCGGCGATGCCGCGGGCCAGTTCCATATCTATGCCCTTGTCCCCCGCCCCATCAGCCGGGAAGAACGGATCGGAAGCGAAGGCTGGCATGGCGATGCGCAGCTTGTCATCGGTCGTGGCAGGCTGTGGGGCGTTTTCCGTCTGTTGTGCCGGAACCGTCGCTGCCCGTGCCTGCGCGATCACCAAGCCGACGCTTCCGGCCGTAAGCAGCGTGCGACGTGTAAGCGACATGCGCATTCTCTATTCGTGCAGGGGGGTCAAGTAAACAAACCTGATCCACTTGCAGTATGCACGCCGAGGTTAAACAAAGGTGTCTTTTAAAGCTTTAAATATTACTAGTGGCCAGAGCAACGAAACATGCGATCTGGCTAATATAATCTGGGCGACGCAGGGGCTGCGTAACTGTCAGCAACCAGTTCGGATCGTCAGAACGTCTCGACCCACGGCCTGAGCTCGACCTCGAAACTCCAGGCGCTGCGATGCTGGCGATGGACCGCAAGGTAAGTCTCGGCGATCGCGTCGGGCGAGAGGCGACGATCGGGACGGTCGGGCTCGGCCGCCTGTCCGGGCGGCTCGATCTGGCCGTCGATGATGAAATGCGCGACATGGATGTTCTTCGGGCCGAGCTCGCGCGCCATCGACTGCGCCAGCCCGCGCAGACCGAATTTCGGCATGGCGAAACCGGCCGAGCCTGAGAAGCCCTTGAGACTTGCGGTGGCGCCGGTGAACAGGATCGAGCCGGAGCCGCGCTCAACAAGCCGGCGCGCCGTCTGCTGGCCGACGAGGAAACCGCCATAGGCGCCGACCAGTAATGCCTGCTTGACAGCCTCGGGATCGAGCTCGGCGATCGGGCCACGCGTGCGGCCGCTGGCGTTGAAGACGGCAATTTCGAGCGGGCCGGCCTTGTCCGCGGCCTCGAACAGCCGCGCGACGGAGGCGGCATCCGACACATCCGTCTCCACCGCCTGCGCGCCGGTCTCCTGAGCCAGCGCGGCGAGCTTGTCGACGTTGCGGGCGGCCAGCACGACGCGAAAGCCTTGCTTGGCGAGAAGCCGCGCCAGCGAGGCGCTCAGGCCCTGCCCCGCGCCAGCGATCACTGCAACATTGGCTGCCATGTCGTTCCTCCTTGCTTCGATGCTCGGCCGAGCGCCGACATTCGCGCCGCATAGGCTCGCGCCTTCGGCCGCAAGAGGCAAGAACGACGTTGCTCCATTTTCGCGGTTCGACGCAAAAAGCTGACGGTGGGCGGCAGCCTCCCATCGCTCGCGAAAGACTTGCCTGCCGCCCCGATCCGTCCGACACGTGGTCCAACGGCGATTCGAGGAGCGACCATGGAACCAATCTGGGCCGTCGGCCTGATGACCGGCACGGTGCTTGACGGCAACATCGACGTGGCGCTGATCAAGACCGACGGCGAGCGCATCGCCGACTTCGGCACCTATACCCTGGCCCCCTACCCGCAATCTATCCGTACGCTTCTCGAAGAGACGCTGCGCCAGGCGCGCGCCTGGAATTTCGAAGGACCGGAACCCGCGATCTTCCGCGAAGCCGAGGAAGCGCTGACGCGCGCGCAGTCGGCGGCGGTCAGGGATCTTGTCGAAAGCTATGGGTTCACGATGGCCGATATCGGCGTCGTCGGCTTCCATGGCCAGACGGTGCTGCACCGCGCCCCGCAGCCGGAGCGGATCGGCCGGACGCGCCAGCTCGGCGACGGCGAATTGATGGCGGCCCTCCTCGGCACCAAGGTCGCCTATGATTTCCGCTCGGCCGATGTGGCGGCCGGCGGGCAAGGCGCGCCTTTGGCCGCCGCCTATCATGCGGCGCTGCTCAAGGAGGCGGATGCCAGCGGCGATACTGCCGTGCTCAATCTCGGCGGCGTCGGCAACATCACATGGTGGGACGGCAAGGGCGCAATCGTCGCCTTCGACACCGGTCCGGCCAACGCCCCGGTCAACGACTTCGTCAAGTCGAAGGGTCTCGGCGAGATGGACCGCGACGGCAAGTTGGCGGCCGCCGGCACGGTCGACGAAGCAAGGCTCGAGCGGTTGCTGCAGCATCCCTATCTCACCAAGCCTTACCCGAAATCGCTCGACCGCTTCGACTTCACCGCGGCGATGGCGGACGGTCTCGGGGCCGAGGATGGTGCGGCAACGCTGACGGCTTTCACAGTCTCCGCCGTCGGCAAGGCGCTCGACCTGTTGCCGCGCCGGCCGAAGCGGCTGGCGGTCAGCGGCGGCGGCCGCCGCAACCCGACCATGATGGCGATGCTCGCGACCCGCGCCGGCGTCGAAGTGATGCAAGCCGAGGCGCTCGGCTGGAAAGGCGACGCAGTGGAAGCGGAATGTTTCGCGTTCCTGGCAGTACGCGTGCTGCGCGGCCTGCCGATCAGTTTTCCGAGCACCACCGGTGTGCCGCAGCCGATGCGCGGCGGGAAGCTCGCGGGTTAATGCATGTCGCCCAAAAGTGTGCAGCGGTTTTGGGAGAACGACATGCATCAAAAAGAAACTTAAAGCGCGTCGCCTGAATCCGTTTCTGCGCGACGCGCTTTAAGACAGCTTCTTCTGCAGGAAGATGCGGCAGCGGCCGACCGGAAAATCGGGAAGTGTGCCGAACGGCTGGTAGCCTTGGCGCTGATAGACCTTGGCCGCGGTCGGATTGAAGGTGTCGATCCAGGCGGCCTGGCAGCCACGCGCCAGCGCTTCCCGCTCCGCTGCGTCCAGCATGCTGGCGGCGACGCGTTGGCCGCGCAGCTTCTCGTCGACCCAGAGCCACTGGACGTAGAGCCAGCCCCATGCGGTGTAGCCGGAAATGCCGGCGACGATGGCTCCGGCATCGTCGCGCACGAAGACGGCCAGCGTCTTGCGGCCTGAGACGCCAACGTCGCCGTCATTGAAAGCCGTGAGGGCCTCGCCGACGAAGGCGAGGTCCCGCGGCAAGGGGTCGGTCGTGACTTCCAAAGTCGTGTTCATCGCGCATGCGCTCCGGCCGATGCTTCGCCAAGGCATATCGATGGACCCTGGGTATCGGCAAGCCAACCTTGGTCCAAAAAAATTCTCACGTCGCGTATCCCGGAGCCCATCTCGAACGTCCTAGCAGGATTGGCCTCCTGCAGGAGAATTTGTGATGAGGAAATTGATTGTCGGCAGCTTCGTCTCGCTCGACGGCGTGATCGAGGCGCCCATGAACTGGGCATCGCCCTTCTTTATCGGAGATGCCCTCGAACATTCCTATGCCAAGGCCGGCGAAGCGGAGTACTTCCTGCTCGGTCGCGTGACCTACGAGCTGTTTTCCAACCGATGGCCGCAGATTCAGGGCAAGTATATGGACCGCATGAACGGGCTGAAGAAGCTGGTCGCATCGCGAACCCTGAAAGAGGTCGGCTGGAACGCTTCGCTGATTGAAGGCGACGTCGCGGAGGGTATCGCTGAAATCAAGGCGCAAGGTGGCGGCGACATATTGAAGTACGGTGTCACGCAGCTCGACCAGACCCTGCTCGCCAGCAAGCTCGTCGATGAATATCAGCTCTCGATCCTGCCGACACGCGTCGTTCATGGAAAGCGAGCGTTCCAGGATGTCGACCCATCTCTGGTCAGGTTGGAGCTTACGGACACGCGCCGGTTCGAAAGCGGCATCGTGACGCTGACCTATCGCGTGCTGAAATGACCTTGGCGCAAGTCTGCTCGCTGCGAGAATCAGTCAGGCGCGTATCCTTTTCTCGGCGCCATACGTCTTGGAGTCGCCGGCGATCGTGCCGGTCGGCGAGCGCGGAGAATATTGGAATATGCTGAAGACCTACGCAGGAAGCTGCCATTGCGGCAAAGTTCGGTTCGAGGCCGATATCGACCTCAGCCGGGGAACCGTCAAATGCAATTGTTCGACATGCACCAAGACGCGCTCCTGGGTGGGATTCGTTGGTCCTCAACACTATCGCCTTATGTCCGGGGCCGAAGCGCAGACCGAATATCAGTGGATCCCACCCGGCAGGGAGGCACCCAGCATCCAGTATCACTTCTGCGCGACCTGCGGCACACGCATGCCGGCGCGCGGCGATATTCCGGCGCTTGGCGGCATCGTTTTCGCCATTCCGATAGCGGCTCTCGACGGGATCGATCCAGAAGAACTGGCGGCGGCGCCGGTGATGCATGTCGACGGCAGACATGATCGCTTCGATCGGTCTCCCGATGACATAAGGCTGATGTAGCATGGCCAGACCTTGCTCCGGCGGGACGTGCATAACGGTTTTCGGGTTTCGTGATGATGCAGCCAAGATTTGAGCCTACCGGGCTCTTCGACGTTCGTTACGCCGCGTTTCTGGAAACGGTCGCGCACTTGCGGGAACGGCTGCACGGCTATTGCGCGCGCATGACGGGCTCGGCGCTCGACGGCGAGGACGTCATGCAGGAAACGCTGTTCGAGATCTATCGCAAGATCGAAAAGATCGACGATCCGAGCGCTCTTCGTTTGTGGCTGTTTCGCACCGCGCACAACCGCTGCATCGATTTCCTACGCAACCGGCAAACGCGCCAGCGCGCCGAGGCAAATTTCGTGGTCGACGAGATCGTTCCGCCGGCCGAACCCGCCGGCCAGGGCACCGATCGCGCCATCGAACGGCTGGTGATCCACCTGCCGCCCAAGGAGCGTGCCTGCATTTTGCTGAAGGACGTCTTCGACCATTCGCTGGAAGAGATAGCCGACCTCGTCGGATCGACCGTCGGTGGCGTCAAGGCGGCTTTGAGCCGTGGCCGCGCCAAGCTGGCCGCTTTGCCGAGCCTGCCAGCCGGCCGTTCCGGGCCTTCGCCAGATCCCCAGCTTTCAAGACTGCTGACGCGCTATGTCGAACTCTTCAACCGCCGTGACTGGGACGGTGTGCGGGCATTGACCAGCGCCGACGCGCAACTGCGGGTCTCGGACTGCTTCAGGGGACCCTTGTCGGAATCGATCTACTTCGTCGAATATGAAAAGGGCAAGGCCAACTGGCAGATAACGATCGGCGCGGTCGATGACGAAATCGTGCTGCTCGTGCTCCACCGGGACGAAGCCGGCTGGAAACCGGCTTATCCGGTCCGGATCGAAGCCACCAACGGGATCGTAATTCGGATCAGCGACTATTATGCATGCCCATGGCTGCTAAGGGCGGCGCGCACGGTCGTCGTTGCGAGCCCGAACTGATTGCAGACAGTCAGCCCACTGACCGCCACGCTGCGGCACCTGCCGCCACCAGCATCAATCCGGCCGCGATCAGGGCGCAATTGGCGAAGCCGAAGCTTGTGTAGAGCGGTCCGAAGCCCGCGGTGCCGACGGTGACGGCCAGATAGGTGACCGCGCTGTTCAGGCCCATGATGGTGCCGCGGCGCGAAGGGTCGAGCGCCGTCAGGCGCATCACCAGAACGTTCAGCCCGAAATGATTGGCCAGGCCCCAGACGGCAATCGTCGCCATCATGAGACCGAAGACGTCGCTCGCCGAGGCCATAGCGAGATAGACGGCGGCGACCAGCAGGTAGGCGAAGGGCATGACGCGGCGGGCGCCGAGGCGATCGATGACGCCGTCGAGCAGTGCGGCCGCGCCGAAGCCGAGGCCATAGGCGATCGCCGCAAGGCCGTTGGCGCTGACGGGCTCGCCGAGACCTTCATGCAGATGATCGCCGAGATAGCCGTAAACCCCGTAGAAAGCGGTCATGAAGGCGCCGCAAGCGATCAGCAGCGGCAAGATGCCGGGCACGGCCAGCGCGCCGAGCGGCGACGGCGCCGGACCGCTTTTCCTGGCGTCGCGCAGCGAGCTCATTGCGAGGCCGGCGACGGCGATTCCGGCCAGAAGCGCGACAGTGGCGAAGACGGCGCGCCAGTGGATGAGATCGGCAAGCACGGCCGACAGCGACACGCCGGCGACCATGGAGAGCGTCCAGCCGGTCAGCACGACGCCGATGGTGCCGCTCTCGCGGCCGGGCGGCGCGATCGCCGCCGAGCTGGCATAGATCGCAGGCATGGCCACACCCGCGGCGATGCCGGCAACGAGCTGGGCCGCGACCAGCGCCGTCACGGTCGGCGCGAGCGCGCTTGCGATCAGTGCCAGCGCCAGCAAAAGCAAGGCCCCTTGCAGCATGCGGCGCGCGCCGATCCGGTCGATGTAGCGGGCGAGGAAGAGCGCGCTGGCCGAAGTGCCGAGACCGAAAGCGGCGGCGGCCGTCATCACCGCCGGCACGCTCGCCCCGAACGACGCCGCGACGGCGGGCGCAATCGGCCCGAGAACCAGCGAGTTCGAGCCGATGACGGCGATGCAGCCGGTGAGCAGATAGGCCGCCGCCGGGATTGGTGCCCGCGGCGCGGCGGTCAGAATTGCTGATTGATCACTGTTCGACATATCTCCATAATGGCCGAATTAAATTCAGCATCAATGGAGAATTTCCATATGGACACAGAAACAGATGACGTTCAGCGGAACAGGCAACCTGCCCGTGAGGTCGACCCGATCGACCGAAAAATATTAGGCGTTCTCGTCGACGACGCGACCATCAGCTATGCCGAGCTCGGCGAGCGCGTCGGCCTGTCGCCGCCAGCGGCGCATGAGCGCGTCAAGCGGCTAAGGCGCAGCGGCGCCATCCGTGCCACCTCGGCGATCATCGATCCGAAGGCGGTGAAGAAGCCGCTGCTCGCCTTCGTGCACATCGACACAAGAGGCTGGGGCAAGACGCCGGAGCTGATGGCGATTTCCGAATGTCCGGAAGTGGAGGAAATCCATTCCGTCGCCGGCGATACCTGCATGCTGCTCAAAGTGCGCACCGAGGACACAAGGGCGCTGGAAGGCCTGCTGTCGCGGATCTACGAGACGCCGGGCGTGGTCTCGACGCGCAGCTATGTGGTGCTGTCGACCTATCTCGAACGGCCGGTGCAGCCGGATATCACGGCCGAATGGCCGGCGCCGCGGCACATGGCGACGCCGGTATACTAGGCTGGCTTGAGACGATCGAGCAGCGCCGTCATTTCATCCGCTCGCCTGCCGAGACGAACAGGGCGGGCTCAGACTTCTTTGTTGTCGAAAAGGAACATTTGAACGCCCGAGTCGTCAGGCGCATAGATTCGGCGATCGGCCCCAGCCGCTTGTCCCTCAGGGCTTGCGAACGCTCTTTCGATCGCCGCAAGGTCGTCGAAATACAGCGTTCCGATCCGATGGATACTGGAAGTTCCCACCGGCGTCGCGATCGGGCCGTCGCTGACCTCGTATTTCCGGAGACCCGGAATCCTCTTGGCGAGAGGCACGTGGATTTCGAAGTAATGCCGGTCAAACGCCTCGACGTCCTTCGGTGTGGGGTAGATGACGACCATCCGGGCCATTGCGGTGCTCCTTCTGTTTCGGACACATCAAGGACGACGAGGCGGATGGAAACGGAACGTGACGCAAAAGATTTTTGGAAGACTGAAGTCGTGTGCTTTGCCGGGCGTTGCAACCACAGCCGGTCCAACCGCCCGGGCTTACGGGTTCGTTGCGCCGCGATAGATGTCGAGGACGCGCGTGACGCTGGCGATCAGAAGCTCATGCGCGGTTGGCTTGATCCGGCCGGCGCCGACCTCGGCATCGAGATGCCCGAGATACTGGCTGATCAGCGGACGGTCGATTTCGCGCTCGCCCAGCGCCGCCAGCAAGGCTTCTGTCGCGCGTTGCGCGTCGGGCGACGGCCAGTAGTAGCGGATGCGGTCGCTGAAGGAGAAATGCCGCTGCAGGCGCTGCTCGTCGGGCGTGCCGGGATAGTATTTCTGCCAGTTGCCCGGCGAGGCCATCATCACGCGCTCCATCGCGGCCGGCAGGTTTTCGCGCGACGGTTCGGGCGCCAACTGGTCGGCGATATAGCTCAGGCCATAGAGCGCCTCGCGCAGCGCGAAGGTCAGCCAAGGGCCGACCTTGAGGATGGCAAAGCGGTCGCGCACGAGCGCGGCCAATGCTTCGGCCGGCTGGTAGTCGGTCGAATGCGCCTCGAAGACGAATTGCGGCATGCTTTCCAGCGAAGCCACCAGCTTCGCCGCCTTCTGAGGCATGTAGGCGATGATGTCGGCATTGCCGAACTCGACGCCGGGCTGGACGACGACGCCGACGGCGCGGGCAAAGGCGGCATCGAGGTCGAGCCGTGAGAAGGCCCGGCGATGGACCTCGACGGTGCGCAGCGCATCGGCGGGCTCGGTCACATGCATATGGTCGAGCGCTTCCAGCGCGCCGCCCGGCACCGGCACTTCGGTGCCGATGATGTAGACGGGCTTTTCGCCGCCGGCGCGCGCGACCGCGGCCTCGGCGACCGCCGCGAGCTCGGCTGCCCGCGCGGCGATCGTTTCGTCGGCGAGTGCCACGGGATCGTCGGCGCAGGCCATGCTGGTGTCGAGATGCAGCTTGGTGAAGCCGGCGCCGGCATAAGCGTCGATCATCGCCGCCGCCTTCCGCATCGCCTCCGCGGCGGGCAGATGCTTCCACGGATTGGGTCCCAGATGGTCGCCGCCAAGGATCAGCCGGTCGAGCGGAAAGCCCGTGCTCGCCGCATGCGCCTCGACGAAAGCGCGGAAGGCAGCCGGCGTCATGCCGGTATAGCCGCCCTCATGGTTGACTTGGTTGCAGGTCGCCTCGATCAGCACATCGGCGCCATGCGCCGCGCCGTGGCGGAGCGTCGCTTCGATGACCAGCGGATGCGCCGAACAGATCGAGGCGATGCCGCCTTTGCCGCCGGCCCCGCGCCGCGCGGCGATGCCGGCAAATCTTGTCGTGGCGCCGGTCATGCGTGCGCCCCCGCCTTGGCTATGAAGGCTTCTACGTCGGCGAGCCGATGAATGCCCTCCATCGGCCCCTTGCGGGTGACCGCAAGCGCGCCGCAGGCATTGGCTATGCGCAGCGCATCGGCGGGCGCGGCGCCGCGCAGCCAGAAGGAAACGAAAGCGGCGCCGAAGCAGTCGCCGGCGCCGGTCGGGTCGACTTCCTCGACGGCGAAGCCCGGCAAGGCGACCATGCCCCGCCGGTCGTGATAGGCGGCGCCGTCGGCGCCTTTCTTCAGCACGATGCAGGAAATGCCTCGTTCCAGCAATTCGCCGACGGCGCTCCGTTCGTCAGCGGCCGAGGAAAACAGGAACAGCTCATTGCCGCTCGGCAGGAAGACATCCGTCTGCGCCAGCACCTGATCGAGAGCCTGGCGCATGCCGGAAGCCTGCAGGATCTCGCGGCGGATGTTGGGGTCGAAGGATACGGTTCCGCCCTTGGCCTTCACCGCCGCAATTGCTGCCAGCGCGACTTCCGTCGCGCGCTCCGAAAACAGCGACGAGCCCATGACATGGACGTGGTCGGCTCCGTCGAGCAGCCGCTTGGCCGCATCGTTCATCTCCAGCAGGCCGGCGGCGCTGTTGCGGATGTTGAAGACGAAATGCCTGGAAGCGTCGGGCCGATAGGTGACGAAGGCGGTGCCGGTGGCGTGGCCCTCATAAACCGCGATCGCCGAAACGTCGGCGCCGAGCGCGCGCAACCGGTCGATGTTCAGCTGGCCGAAATCGTCCTTGCCGACGGCACCGATGAGACCCGCTGGCTGGCCGAGCGCCGCGGCCTGGCCGATAAAGATCGCCGGCGCGCCGGACGGGAAAGGTCCGACCAGCGGCCCGGGCTCGAGAAAGCTCTGACCGATCCGCTCAGCCATGATCTCGACGAGGATCTCGCCGGCTGAGACCAGCTTCTTCATCACGTCCTCCGGCATTCGTCCGCGGGGTCCGTTCTCCAGCAGCCCCGTAGATACCAAAATTGAAATACGGCCTTGGCTTTTTCACGTCAATTAATAAATTTACGCGTGGAATAATTTCATACAGCGCGTTGAAACTTGCAAAGTTGTCTGTAAAGTTTCAAGTTGCAGTCGCGCGCCGGCGCACCGTATGAAAGCGCCGGGGCAGCGCATGGAGCAAGGATTCCATGCCGCGAGGGTTTGAATGCCGATAACGTACAAGACGATGGAGGATTTCGCACGCTCCTGCGGCGTCTCCAGGCCGACACTGTCGAAATTTTTCGACGACCCGACCAGCGTCAAGCCGGCGACGCGCAAGCGCATCGAGGACGCGCTGCGCTCGTCCGACTACCAGCCCAATCTGTTCGCCCGCAATCTCAACCGCAAGCGCACCCGCAGCATCGGCATCGTCGTGCCGACGGTGACCGACCCGTTCTATTCGGAGATGGTCAGCCGCATCGAACTCAGGCTGCGCGACGAAGGCTATTGGCCGATCGTCATTTCCTCGCACGGATCGAGCGAGCTCGAGGCGGAGGCGACACGGACCATCCTGTCGCTGAAGGTCTCCGGCGCGCTGGTCGCGCCGCTTGGCCGGCGCTCGGACCAGCGGGCGATCGAGAAGCTGACGCAAGCGATCCCGATCGTCTATTTCGACACCTATCTCGAAGGCGGCACGCCTTTTGTCGGCAACAACAATGTGCAGAGCATGTCGACCATCGTCGACTATCTTTGCCGCTCGGGCGACGCCCCGGTCTATTTCGACATCCCGCACGTCAACCACAATTCGCGCGAGCGAGTCGAGAGCTACATCGATGCCATGACGCGGCTCGGCCAGGAGCCGCTCGTCTTCGGCAATACCGACGACTACACTTGGGATTTCGAACGGATCGGCTACGAGCAGACCGAGAAGATGCTCACCAATGGCGGCCTACCGGGCAAGACCATCCTGTGCGCCAACGACCGCCTTGCCTTCGGCGTGATGGCGGCCGCCTTCTCGAAAGGCCTGAAAATAGGCCGCAAGGCGGATTGCGACCTGCGCGTTGCAGCCCATGACGACCATCCGCTCAGCCGCTACACCTGTCCGGCGCTCACCACCATGGCGCAGGATTTCGCGGCAATGGCCGGCCGCAGCGTCGAGACGCTGCTGGCGCTCCTCGACGAGGACGGCACGGCGGTCGCGCCGAAGGTCAATCTCGACGCGACGCTGGTGATGCGCCAATCGGCCTAGAACCTGCCGAACTCCCGCCAAGCGTCTGGGCACCTCAGGCAAGCAGGCTCGCCGCCTCGTCCTCGCCGAGCAGCGGCGGCTGGTCGACGGTGCCGACGACGGCGACGGAGTTGCGGCTCTCGCCTGAAGCGAGGATCGCTTCCATGATCTCCAGCACATGCAGCGCCAGCTCGCCGGACGCGCGCGGCTTCCTCTCTTCCGACAGCGCCCGCGCCAGGTCGGCGACGCCGAGCATGCGGTAATTGGCGCGGTCGGGCGCAGCATAAGGCCAGTTCCGCGCGCCATAGAGTTCGGACTCGCTCGCGAAATCCTTCCAGTCGTCGCCACGCGCCGACAGCGAAACGGTGCCGCCAAAGGTGTCGGGATCGGGCAGCCTGAGCGAGCCTTCCGTGCCGTGCAACTCGATCGGATGGTTGGAGTGCTTGAAGACGTCCCAGGACGCGCCGAAGGTGACGGTGGCGCCGGAGCGGAATTCGAGCAGCGACAGGATGTTTGTCGGCGTGCCGACCCTGAAGCTGGTGTTCCTATAAGGACCTTCGGCGGTGATCAGACGCTCGTCCTGGCCGCGCGTCGCCATCGCCATGACACGGGCGACCGGGCCGAGCAGGTTGACGAGCATCGTCAGATAATAAGGCCCCATATCGAAGACGGGGCCGCCGCCCGGCTGATAGTAGAATTGCGGATTGGGGTGCCAGTGCTCCATGCCGCGTCCCATCATGAAGGCGGTGCCGGTCACAGCGCGGCCGATGGCGCCCTCGTCCATCAGGCGGCGGGCGCGACGGCCGGCTGCGCCAAGAAAAGTGTCCGGGGCTGACCCCAGGAGCAACCCGCGCTTCGTCGCCTCGGCGACCAGCCGGCGGCCCTCGCTGGCCGAAGTCGCGAGAGGCTTTTCGGTGAAGACATGTTTTCCGGCCGAGAGCGCCGAAAACGAGATGTCGAAATGGGCGGAGGGAACGGTGAGGTTGAGGACGAGATCGACCTCCGGGTCGGCCAGCAACGCATCGACCGGTAGCGCACGGATGCCATATTCCCTGGCGCGCAGTGCGGCCATGTCGGCGGAAATATCGGCACAAGCGCGCAGTTCCACGCCGGTAAAAATTGCTGCGTTGCGCAGATAGGTCATCGAGATGTTACCGCATCCGATAACGCCGATGCCGAGCTTCTGCCCTGATTTTGCTTGCATTTTCCTTCCGACCTCCGAATGCGACAGCGCCCGAGCCGCGATGGCGGCGGACAATTTTTGTTATTCGCTATAGCGCATTTTAAATATTGACGCGCGTAAAATCTTTATAGAGCATGTGAAAACGCTGGCGCAGCATCGGAGGCCGCCAGCCTTCAGGATTTGGAAATCAAGAGATTAGGGAACTATGAGCCTAGGAACCAAAGTGCGCCTTGCGCGCCTCTTCTCGCATCCATCGGGGAAGCTTTTTGGCGGCGCTGTCGACCATTTTGTCGGCTATGGCGACGTGCGCAAAGGAGGTCTTGCCGACCTGCCGGGCGCGCTGGCGCGCGTCATGTTGGGCAAACCCGACTACGTCAGCATCCAGCCTGGCACCGCGCGCCACCTGTGGCCGCAATATGCGGGCAAAGCTTCTCTGGTGATCCAGGCGGGCTGCTTTACCCCGGACGATCGTATCAGTGAGCTGATTGCAACGCCCGAGGATGCGGTGCGCGCGGGGGCCGATGCGTTGGCCGTGGCCATTCCGGTGCGCGGCGCGACCGAGGGTAAGTACATACGCTGGCTGACCAATTCGGTGAATGCGGCGGCCCGCTACGGCATGCCGGTGGTGGCTCACATCTATCCTCGCGATTTCACCGACGGGGCGAAAATCGTCTTCACCCCCGACGAGATCGCCTATGCGGCGCGCATCGGCTACGAGTCCGGCGTCGACGTGATCAAGATAGGCTACACGGGCGATTTCGAGTCGTTCCGGGAGACCGTTCGGACCTGCCCGGTGCCGGTTGTGATCGCGGGTGGTCCGAAGACCGATACGCTGCTCGGCGCCCTTCAGCAGACGGCGGACGCCATCCGCGCCGGCGCGCGCGGTGCCGTGGTGGGCCGCAACCTCTGGGGGCATGGCGATCCGGAAAAGGCAGCGCTTGCCTTTCGCGGCGTCATCCATGACGGCCTTTCGGCGCAAGACGCCCTGGCGAAGGCGGGGGCCTGAACGATGCCCACCGTCCCTTCAATCCTCGGCTTCGGCGCCATTGCGATCGACGACATCGTCTATGTCGATCAGCCGTTGTCGGCGGGCAAGGGGAAGGTTCTGCAAAGTGCCCGGGCTTTCGGGGGAAATGTCGCGACAGCCCTTGTCGCCGTCGCTCGGCTCGGCGGAAGCGCCGGGTTCGTCGGATGGCTGGGCAGTGCCTCTGACGACGCCGTGCTGTGCGATCTCATTGCGAGCGGCGTCGAAACTGCATTCGCACCGCGCCATCCGCACGCACGCCCGGTGCACTCGCGGATCACCGTCGGCTCGGATGGGGAGCGGTTCATCGCGTATGACGACGAAGCGATGCTGGGCACCGCGCCGGATTTTCCAGGCGAGGTTCTCAGCCGCGCGACTGTCCTGATCGTCGATGGTTACGCGATCCGGTCGATGGATGTCGTGGCCCGGGCCCGCGATCTCGGCCTTGCGATCCTCGGCGATATCGAATGGAGCAGCGGCGCAGCCACAGATAGGCTGATCGCGCTCTGCGACCATCTCATTCTTCCCCTCGGCTTTGCGCGGACTGCCACGGGCAGCCGATCGCCCGCCGAGATGCTCGATGCACTATGGGTGCCGTCACGGTCCGCTGTGGTTCTGACTGATGGGGGCGGGGGCGTCTACTATCGCGGACGCGACGAGACAGGGCTCTGGCACCTGCCTTCGCACCGAGTCGCCGTCGTCGACTCGACCGGTGCCGGTGACTGCTTTCACGGCGCATATGCCCATGCATTGACGCGCGGAGCCGACACCGCAGGCCGGGTCGCATTCGCGGCCGCGGCTGCGGCCCTGTCCGTCACGGGGCGTGGCGGGCGCGAAGCGCTTCCGACCGACGACCAGGTCACGAAACTCCTAACATCGACGAACGCTCCGTCAGCAGTCGAACTGAAACATGCGCAACTCGATACTGGAGCATAGCAGAAACTATCCGAGGAAATATCTCGCAGGCGAAAGTAAGTCGATCATAACTATAAAAACAATCGGCTTATACTTGCGGAGGGAGGAATGTGGCAGAAGTCACTCTTGAGAATATCTGCAAGACCTACGGGAACAATTTTCACGCGATCGACCAATTGAACCTAGCGGTCAAGGATGGTGAGTTTTTGATACTCGTCGGGCCGTCCGGCTGCGGCAAATCCACCGCGTTGCGAATGATCGCCGGGTTGGAGGACATCACAAGCGGCAGCCTTCGGATCGGCGGGGTCGACGTCGGCGACATGCCGCCCAAGGACCGCGACATCGCGATGGTCTTCCAGAGTTACGCGCTCTACCCGCATATGACGGTGTTCGAAAACATCGCCTTTTCGATGCGGCTGGCAGGCAAGCCGAAGGCCGAGCGCAAGAAGCGCGTGGACGAGATCGCCAAAACCCTCCAGCTGACATCTCTGCTGGACAGCAAACCAGCGAACCTTTCAGGCGGACAGCGTCAAAGAGTTGCCATGGGCCGCGCCATGGTGCGCGAGCCAGCCGCCTTTCTCATGGATGAACCCCTTTCCAATCTGGACGCGAAACTGCGTGTTCAAATGCGCGCCGAAATCACCAGTCTGCAAAAGCAGCTCGGCGTCACGACCATATACGTGACCCACGACCAAACCGAAGCGATGACGATGGGGGACAGGGTCGCGGTGCTGAAAGGCGGCGTGCTGCAGCAGGTCGACACACCCAAGAGGCTCTATGAATCGCCGGTGAACGCCTTCGTTGCCGGCTTCATCGGTTCTCCTTCGATGAACCTGTTCGAGGCGACCCTCACGGGCGACGAACTGATGTGCGGCACCTTCGCCATCCGGCTGCGGGATGCAGCCTTCGTGCGCAGGTCGGGCTTGAAGTCGTATGCGGGGCGCAAGGTCGTGTTCGGGATCCGACCGGAGGACCTCTATGACAGCAGCCTCGAATCTGGCCGCAAGTATCAGACGATACCGGCAAAGGTGACCTCGATCGAAGAACTCGGATCCGAACATATCGTCCATCTGAACATCGACGCGGTTCGGGTGGACTCCGGCGACCCGGACGCGGCGGAGGATTTCGGCCTGGCGTCGAATGCGGTGGCGAAATTCGAACCGGTCAGCGCAGTCCACGCCGGCTCGGAAATCCGGTTGGCCCTGGACGATACCAAGCTCCATTTCTTCGATCCCGAGACGCATCTGGCGATCTGAAGATGTGCGGCAGAGCCCGCAGGCGAGGGCGAGGCGCCTGAGAATGAAGACTTCTGAATAGACCAGACGATCGTCCGCATCGTGCGGCCGATCTTAAAGAAGGAGGAGAAAATGACGTTTCGTATACGACCTGTGGTGCTGAAAATAGCCGCGGCCGCATGGTTGCTTGGCGCAACCGGCGCCATGGCGGACACGACGCTGGAATTCACCCAGTGGTGGGAGCCGGAATTGCCGGCCGGCTCGCTCAGGGCGATCATGAATGACTTCGAGGCTGCGAACCCCGGAATCAAGGTGACGCTGGTCAGCGGCCCCTATGCGACCACGCGAGACCAGATCTCGGTTGGTGCGGCAACCGGAACGCTCAGCGATGTCGTTGGCCTCGACGGCGCCTGGGTGAACAACCTGAATGCGCAGAATGCGCTGGCCGACATGAACCCTATGATGGATGCGAGCGGCTTCGACAAGAGCCAGGTCGCGGATATCATCAAGGTGGACGGCAAAGCGGTGATGTTTCCCGTGGCTTCGTTCGTCTATCCGGTCTTCGTGAATTTGGACCTCGCCGCCCAGGCGGGCGTCACCAAGCTGCCGTCGACCCGCGCGGAGTTCCTCGAAGCCGCCAAGAAGATGACCCATGCCGACAAGAACCAGTATGGCTGGGTGCTGCCGCTGTCGCTGCAAACGCCGTCCGGTGTCCAGAACGATATGATGTCGTGGGTCTGGGCATCGGGTCAATCGATGATGGCGGACGGCAAGCCCGCTCTCGAGGGCAAACCGGTGGTGGATATGCTGACCTTCGTCAAATCGCTCAATGACGCGGGCACCATCTCGCCCGGCATCGCCACCAAGACCGAACAGGAAAAGATCGAGGAATTCGTCAACGACCGGGTCGGGATGATGATCGACTCGCTTGCGCATGTGAATCTCATCCGCAAACGCAATCCCAAGCTGAACTTCGACCTCATTCCGGTTCCGGTCGTGGAGAACTACAACGGCAAGCGCGGCCTTCCCTATGCCTCCTGGGGCATCGGCATCTCCGCTGGCTCGAAACATCAGGAGGAGGCCTGGAAACTCGTCCAATACCTGATGAGTGAAAAGGTGAACGCCAAGCTCGTGTCGCTTGCCAACGCCTTCCCGGGCAACGTCAATGCGAAGCCCGATTTCGTGACCTCCGACAAGGCTTTCGGCAAGGCTTTCGAAATCTTCAAGACCGGTTACCTCGCCAATGAGTTCACGGGTCTGCCGGTGGCGGAAGACCTGATGACCCAGTTCGACGTCGAAGCCCAGAAGATGCTCGCCGGCGAGCAGTCTCCGGAACAAGCCTCGGCCAACGCTCAAAAAGGATGGATGGCGAAATTCTGATCGGCCTGTTCCCAGTTTGCTATTTTCCACCGGGTGGCCTGACTTCGGGCAGGCCACCCGGCAACAACGGATCGGCAATTTGAGATGAACCTGTTTTTGAAGCTCACCTTCTCTTGAAGGCGTATCCAAGGTTGGCACATGACCCGGCAGAAGCGCTCCCACCACAGACTGAAACGAGCGGTCGCACCCTATCTCTATCTGTCGCCCTCGCTCCTGATAATCGGCCTTCTGATGCTGCTGCCGATGGTGACGGTGATTTCCTATTCGTTCCAGAACAGCGCGGTGCTGCGTCGCGACCCGTCCTTTGCCGGACTGAAACACTACCAGGTGATCTTTGCCGATCCCGTGTTCTGGGCCTCGCTTTGGCACACGCTCTACTTCACGTGCATGAGTGTCGTTTTCCACATGACCATCGGCATGATCTTCGCGCTGATGCTGAACAGCGACCGGATCAATCCGACGCTGCGCAATATCCTGCGCGTGCTCTACATACTGCCCTGGCTGTTCACCGCGGTGATCATCGCCGTGATCTGGCGCCTGCTGCTCGAGCCGAACGGTGTCGTGAACAGCGTTCTCATGCAGATGGGCATCATCGGTTCCAAGGTCGAATGGTTTTCCTCGCCCGAGACCGCGCTGCACGCCGTCACTTTCGCCAATATCTGGGCGGGCTACCCGCTTTTCATGGTCAGCCTGCTCGCAGGCCTGCAGGGCATTCCCAAGGATTTCTACGAGGCCGCCGATATCGACGGCGCGAAGGCCTACCAGAAGCTGCTCTTCATCACCATCCCGCAACTGATGCCGATCATCATCAGCATCTCGCTGCTCGATTTCATCTGGACCATGCAGGTCTTCCCGCTGATCTGGATAACCACGGGCGGCGGCCCGATCTACTCGACCGAGGTCCTCAGCACCTACACCTACAAGCTGGCGTTTTCGAGCTACAACCTGTCACAGGCGGCGGCAAGCGCCGTGATCATCCTGCTGATCTCTCTCGGCCTGACGCTGTTCTACATCCGTTATCAAAAGGCCCGGTAGTCACCATGAGGAAAAGGCACACGCCGAAAGACAGGCTGATCACCGTCGCGCTGCATGTCGCGCTTGCCGCCGGGCTGTTTTTCGCGGCCTTCCCGATCTACTGGATGCTGAGCAGCTCTTTCAAATCGAATACCGAAATCTTTGCCCTGCCACCAACCATCCTGCCGAAGGCCTTCACGCTGGAAGCGTATGCAGCCATCCTTGGCGATCCGGTAAAGCTGCGCTTCTTCTTCAACAGCTACTTCGTGGCCGGAGCGGTGACCGTGCTGACGGTGCTGATCGCGTTGCTGGCAGCCTATGGGTTCAGCCGCTTCAACTTTCGCGGCAAGGGCAGCCTGAACACACTCATCATCAGCACGCAGACGATTCCGCCGATCACGCTTCTGATCCCCTTCTTCGGGCTTGTCGTTTCATATGGCATCTTCGACACCTACATCGCGCTGATCCTGACTTACCTGGTGTTTACGCTGCCCTACGCGATCCTGTTGATGACGGGATATCTGAACACCTTGCCCCGCGATCTCGATGAAGCGGTGGCTGTCGACGGCGGCACCAGTTGGACGGCTCTCTGGCGGGTGATCGTCCCGATCTCGCTGCCTGGTATCGTGGCTACGTCGGTCTACACCTTTCTGCTGTGCTGGAACGAATTTCTCTTTGCGCTGACGCTGACGAAGTCGACGTCGATGCGCACCGTCCCGATCGGCATCCAGCTGTTGATGGGGCAGCACGCCTTCGAATGGAACCAGATGATGGCGATGAGCGTGCTCGGCTCGCTACCGCTTTTGCTCATCTACCTCATTGCCCAGAGGTTCTTCCTAGCCGGCATGACCGCGGGCTCGGTCAAGTAGATGTCCATCCCATGGAGAGGCGGAGCGACATCAAGGAACGGGCGGTATCAAGGAATGAAAGGATGAACGTGAAAGACCTCAAAGTCGGCTGCCAGACCTTCACCTGGGAAATGCTCGGAGACCGTTTTACCGGCGGCCCCGACGATCTGCTCAAAGCGATCGCCGACGGCGGCTATGCCGGCATCGAGATCACCGACACGATGATCGGGCACTATGCCGGCAAGCCAGCGGAATTCGCCGCCGCGTTGAAATCGTTCGGCCTGACGCTCGTCTCCTTCGCCTTCGGTTCGAAGAGCGGCTTCACGCTGAAGGAGAAGATCGGCGCCGACCTCGATACCGCCAAACGGTGGATCGACTTCGCCGCCGCTTTCCCCGGCGCGCTGGTGTCGATGGGTTCGGCAACGGCTGTTTCCGACGGCTCGCGCGACGACAAGTTCGCGATTGCCGCCGAGGTCTACAACAAGGCCGGCGAGCTTGGGCGCAAGGCCGGCGTCCAGGTGGCGGTGCATCCGAGCTCGCACCACAACACGCTGCTCTTCGACCGCGACGACTACGACCGCATCTTCGGACTGATCGACGCCTCGCTGGTCGGCTGGGTGCCGGACACCGGCCACATATTGCGCGGCCATCGGGACATGGCCGACACGCTCACCGCCTATCGCGATCGCATCCGCTACGTGCATCTGAAGGATGTCGACGCGAGCGGCACCTGGGCGATGCTCGGCAAAGGCGTCTGCGACACGCCGAAGGTGATCGAGATCGCGAGCACCGCACCCAACTTCAACGGCTGGCTGGTGCTGGAGGAGGAGTCCGAGACCGCCGCCGCCGATCCGGCGGGTGCGGTCAAGACCAACCGCCAGACCATGCGCGGCTACGGGGCCTGAGACGATGATCCGCAAACAAGACCGTCGCCTTCGTGTCGGTGTGCTCGGCTGCGGGCCGATCGCGCAGTTCGCGCATCTGGAAAGCTGCGTGAAGGCAGCCAATGCCGATCTCTACGCGATCTGCGACGCGGCGCCCGATCTGCTCGCGCGCATGGGCGCGACCTATGAGCCGGAAAAAATGTACGGTGACTATGATGAGATGCTTGCCGATCCCGAGCTCGAGGCGGTGATCGTCGCGACGTCCGACGCCTACCACGTGCCGATGTCGATCAAGGCGCTGGAAGCCGGCAAGCATGTGCTGTGCGAAAAGCCGATCGGCGTTTCCGTCGAGGAAGGCGTGGCGCTAGCCGAAGCGGTCAACCGCTCCGGCAAGGTGCTGCAGGTCGGGCACATGAAGCGTTTCGACCCGGCGCTGGAAGCGGCGCGCGATTTCGTCCGCGACGAGATGGGCGAGATCCTGGCGCTGAAGGCCTGGTATTGCGATTCCACCCATCGGTACACCAACACCGACGCCGTGCAGCCGCTGCCCATCACCAGCAAGCTGGCGAAGAAGCCGGGCGGCAATCCGAAGGCCGACCTGAGACAGTATTTCATGCTGGCGCATGGCTCGCATCTGGTCGACACGGCGCGTTTCCTTGCCGGCGAGATCACCGCCGTGCGTGCGCGCCTCAACGAGCGCTTCGGCGCCTATTGCTGGTTCGTCGAGACCGAGTTCGCCAACGGCGCGCTCGGCCATCTCGACCTGACGGTTGCCGTGCGCATGGACTGGCACGAAGGCTTCCAGCTCTATGGCGAGAACGGCTCGGTGATCGCGAAGACCTTCAATCCGTGGTATTTCCGCGCCAGCGAGGTCGACATTTTTCACGAGAAGGACGCGACATCGCGAAAACCGCTCGGCGCCGACGGCCATTTCTTCCGCCGCCAGTTGGAAGGCCTCGCCGACACGGTGCTCGACGGAGCGCCGCAGCGCGGCGCCAATGTGGAGGACGGGCTCGCCTCGATCCGCGCCATGGTGGCGATCGCCCGCTCGGTCGAGACCGGCGAACGCGTCGAGCTGGCCGGCGTGACGGGAGCGGTCTGATGCAGCTCGGGGTGTTCGCCAAGACCTTTCCCGGCAGCGAGCCGGCCGGCGTGCTCGCCGCCGTTCGCGATGCGGGCTTCGCGGTCACCCAGTTCAACCTTGCCTGCGCCGGCCTGCCGTCGATGCCGGATGATGTTCCAGACGCAGCGATCGACGCCATCGACGCCGCCGCCAAGGCTAGCGGCGTCGGTCTCGTCGCGCTGTCCGGCACCTACAACATGGCGCATCCGGACAGCCGGGTGCGCGACGACGGGCTGCGGCGGCTCGCGGTTGTCATCGAAGCAGCGGCCCGGCTGTCGATCCCGCTCGTCACGCTCTGCACCGGAACGCGCAATCCTGACGACCAGTGGGCGCACCACCCCGACAATGCCGACCCATCGGCCTGGGCCGACATGGCGCGCGAAATGGAAAGGGCGCTTCAGCTCGCCGAACGCCACGGTGTCGATCTCGGCATCGAGCCGGAGCAGGCCAATATCGTCACTTCGGCCGACGATGCGATGAGGCTGATTTCCGAGATGGGCTCGAAGCGGCTGCGCATCGTGCTCGATCCCGCCAATCTGTTCGAGCAGGCGAATGCAGAGGAGGCACGCGCCATCGTCGCCGAGGCGATCGAGCGCACAGCCGGTCATGTCTCCCTGGCGCACGCGAAGGACCGTTTCGCCGACGGGCGCTTCGCCACGGCCGGACAGGGCATTGTCGACTTCGCCGACTTCATCGCCCGCCTGAATGCCGCCGGCTTCGACGGGCCGCTGGTGACGCATGGGCTTGCCGCCGAGGAGGCGCCGGGCGTGGCACGTTTCCTCAAGGGGCTGGTGTGATGGGCACACTGCTGCGCGACGGCGCCACTCTTCATATGACGGACACCGGCGAAGGCCTGGCGGTCGTCTTCCAGCATGGGCTCGGCGGTGGCGAGGTACAGGTCGCGCAGACTTTTCCCGCCGGCTTTCGCCGCATCACGCTGGAATGCCGTGGCCATGGCGGCTCAGGCCTCGGCGAGCGGCGGCCGTTCTCGTTCGAGATGTTCGCCGATGATGTTCTGGCCGCCGCCGATCAGGCCGGCCTCGAGCGCTTCATCGCCGGCGGCGTCTCGATGGGCGCCGCGATCGCGCTCAGCCTCGCCTGCCGTCATCCGGGGCGCGTTGCCGGCCTGATCCTGGTACGGCCAGCGTGGACCTTCACTGCGGCGCCAACGAGCATGCAGCCGATTGCCGAGGTCGCCGAACTCATCCTCCAACACGGGACCGACAAGGGGCGGACGATGTTCGCGCAATCCGAGACTGCCGCGCGGCTCTATCGCGAAGCGCCCGATAATCTTTCCTCGTTGCTCGGCTATTTCGACCGGCCCGGCGCCAAATCATTCGCGCAGGTGCTTGCCAACATCGCCAACGACGGGCCGGGCGTCTCCGAGCGCGACGCTGCCGCGCTCGACATTCCAGCGTTGGTCGTCGGCAACGAAGTCGATGCCGTCCACCCGCTGTCTGCCGCCTACACGCTTGCCGCGGCAATGCCCAGCGCGACCTTCGCGGAAGTGACGCCCAAGGCGCGCGACAGCGCGAAGCATTTCGGCGAGCTGCACGAGCAGATCGGTTCCTTCCTCCAGTCCCACTCGAATGCCCGGAGCCTCATTCCGTCATGACCGCCAAACCCCTCTCCGGACCCGCGGCAATAGCCGCCCTGCCGCGCAACCGGCTCATCGGCGAGTTCTCGCTGTGGTCGGCGGATCTCGCCAATATGGAGCGCGACCTGAAGCGTATCGAAGCTCACGCCGATATGCACCATATCGACGTGGCGGACGCCCGCTTCACCCCCGGCTTCCTGTTCTTTCCCGACATGGTGGCGCGCATCGCAAAGCTGACGGCGAAGCCGATCCATGTGCATCTGATGGTCGAAGCCGAGATCGTCGAGGCGCAGACGCGCCAGTTCATCGAGGCTGGCGCCGACCTCGTGACCATCCATGCCGAGAACGGCGAGGCCGGGCTGCGCGCGGTGAAACTCGCGCACGAGCTCGGCGCCGAGGCCGGGGTGGTGCTGCGACTGGAGACGCCGGTTCCCGCGATCGAGCCGTTCCTCCCGGAAGTCGCCTTTCTGACGCTGCTCGGCACTTCGATCGGCGTCAAGGGGCAGAGCTTGTCCGAACAAGCCTGCCCGCGCCTGATCGAGGCGCGCGCGCTGATGAGGAAGGCCGGCCGCGAGGCCGACATCCTGCTCGCTGCGGATGGCGGCATCCGCCACGAGACGGTTCCGCTGCTGCGCGCCGCCGGCGCCGACACTGTGGTGCTGGGCTCGCTCGCCTTCGGCGATACCGACCTTGCGCAGCGCATGGCCTGGCTGCACGGACTGAAGGCCGCCGCCTGATGAGCACGCTTGCGCTTGCCTTCGATCTCGGCGGCACTGAGCTGCGCGGCGCGCTGGTCGAGCGCAGCGGCGACGTCGTCGCGCGCGTCTCGGAGCCAACATTGGCCGGCGCCGGATCGGAAGCAGTGATCGGCCAGATCATTGTGCTGGCGGGCAAACTGCTCAAGGAGCATCCGCAGGCAAGGGTCATCGGCATCGGCGCATGCGCGCCCGGCCCGCTCGATCCCAAGGCAGGCATCGTCATCGGACCGCCGACGCTCGCCGGCTGGCACAACGTGCCCATGATCGACATTTTGAGCCGCCAGTTCGGCCGGCCGGTCCGGCTGGAGAACGACGCCAACGCTGCCGCGCTCGGCGAGTGGCGCTTCGGCGCCGGCCGCGGCGCCGCATCGATGGTCTTCGTCACCGTGTCGACCGGCATCGGCGGCGGCGTGATCGCCGACGGCCACATCTATCACGGCAGGCGTGGGCTGGCGGCCGAGATCGGCCACATGACGATTACCGGCGAAGGCGACCGGTGCTTCTGCGGCAATGTCGGCTGCTTCGAGGCCGTCGCTTCCGGCACCGCGCTCGGGCGCCGGGCGACGCGGCTCACCAAGCCTGGCGACGGCTCACAGCTGCGGCGGCTTTCCAACGACGGCGATGTCTCCGCCCGCCATGTCATCGAGGCGGCTCGGACAGGCGATGCGGCAGCGCTCGGCCTGGTCGAGGCGGAAGCGAAATGGCTCGGCATCGGCTTCACCAACCTTTTGCACCTCTATTCGCCGGAGGTGATCGTCATGGGCGGCGGGCTCGCCAACGGGTTCGACCTGCTGGCGCCGGGGATCAGGGCAACGATCGAGGAGCGCGCCATGCAGGCCTATCGCGACGTGCCGATTGTGCCGGCGGAGCTCGGCGACCGCGCCGGGCTGGTCGGCGCTGCGAGCCTGATCCTGTGGGAGGGCGAGCCGGGCACCGCGCTGGCGATGGTGCAGAACGACGAGACGAAGAACGGCGCCGGCGAAAAACCCGGCGCCAGGGAGGCAAGCCATGGCTGAGCTCAAGCTGCGTGGCGTGCGCAAATCCTACGGATCGGCGGAGATCATCAACGGCATCGACCTCGACGTCGGCAAGACGTTCACCGTGCCCGTCGATGCCGGCGGCGCCAAGGCCGGCGACGAGCTTTTGCTCGGCATGCGGCCGGAGCATCTGAATATCGCGTCCGATGGGCCGTTCAAGGGGCAGGCGGCGCTGGCGGAGCGGCTCGGCAGTTTGACCATCTTCCATGTCGAGGTTGCGCCGGACGTTTCGCTGGTGGTGCAGGCGGAAGGCGGCGACGCCACGCCGCTGCATATGCCGATCGCGCTCGATATCGCGCCGTCGGTTTGCCACTTGTTCCGCCTGGATGGTCCGGCATTGACGCCGCTTCAGTCCGGTCGATCATCGAGCGGATGAAGGAGAGCGGCGGGAACTGAGGCCGCCTGCTTCCCCATCACCGGCTGCCGGCACGGCCTTGGGCTGAGGACGCGCCAGCAGATAGAAGGCGGCGATATGTGTGATCATCAGTAGGGGCACATAGACGATCGGGATCGCATAGGTGGCCCCCAACTGCCCGGCCAAGGATGGAAGGTCGAGCACGGTGCCGTGGTAATAGTCGACGACAAGGTCGACTATCCCAACCAGATTGAAAGCGACGACGAGCGGCCGGAAGATCGAGGGTCGTCTCACGGCAAGCAGCGCCAGCATGGCCAGCAGTCCCGTCGCGAAGTCGCCATAGGCGGCAAAGACGGCGAAGCCGGCCGGCAGGTTCGGACCGACCACGCCTGGAAGCAGGAAGACCAGCCCGAAGAAACGGAAGCTGTGCAGCGTGGCGATGGCGCGCTGCGCCTCTAGGCTGTCCATCGTTTTGAGCCTTGGCCAGACATAGGCGCCGAAGCAAAGCAACCACGGCACGTAGCCCAGCGCGAGATGGATGTTGAAGATCGTCGCCGGCGACATTGTCGTCTCCTTCCTAGCTCTTGACTGGAGCGGCCTCGAACACGGCGCTGAGGACGCCCAGCCGGCCTTCCATCAGATTGCGCCCGAGATTGGCGGCAAAATCCGCGAAACCCGGTCCCATGACGACGCCGAGATTCAGCAAAGGCGGCGGCCCGGATGCCCGCAGCGCCGCGAACCACGTCTTGGCCTCTGCGGTATCGTCCTGCTGGACAAGCGTACGGAACCCGGCGGCCTCGATCGCCTCGCAGGTCGCGGTGGCGGAGAGCAGGAAACTTTCCCCCGGCGTCTTCGCCCAGGGAACCGGATAATGCGGGTCGCCGCCGTTCAGCACGACGTCGAAGGTCGCGAATTTTCCGCCCGGCTTCAGCATGCGCCTGATCTCGCGGTAGAGAAGCGGCCGGTCCGCGATGTTCATCGCCACATGCTGCAGCAACACGACGTCGAAACCGCCGTCGTCGAAGGGAAGCGCAAGCGCGCTGCCGGCCTTGAACGACACCTGCTCGCCCTGCCCCGTCCGTTCTGTGAGATAGGTCGCGGCTTCGACGAAGGGTTCGCTAAGGTCGACGCCCGTCACCTCGCAGCCACAGGTCGCAGCGAGGAATCGGGCCGGGCCGCCCACCCCCGAGCCGACGTCGAGCACCGACATGCCGGCCGTGATGCCGGCCAATTTGGCAAGTTCGGCCGTCGCGGCGAGCCCACGCGTGTGAAACTGGTCGAGAGTAGCCAGTTGCTCGGGCTTCAGCCGCTGCTCCTCCGGCCCCAATACAACGAGTGCCGTCTTCAGTCGCTCGGTCAGGCCGGTCGCGCGGTAGTGATCGCGCACGCGATCCAAATCGTCCGTCATTGCCACTTTCCTTCAGGCGTCCAATCCACGGCAGAGATACGACCGCTTTGTGCCGGCAACTATCCACGATAATGTCGATGGGTCATGAAGCAGAACTTCACAGTCCGACATGGCGCGCTCGACGGCGTCGAGGCGTTTCTGAGCGTCGCCAAGCATCGCAATTTCCGCAAGGCTGCGGCGGAACTTAGCGTCACGCCGTCGGCGATCAGCCAGGCGGTGCGGACACTGGAAGCGCGTGTTGGCGCCGCGCTCTTCACGCGCACGACACGCAGCGTCGGACTGACCGAAGCGGGCGAGCGCTTCTTCGCACGGGCCCGGCCCGCGTTCGAGGAATTGATAGCCGCCAGCGAGATCGCGCGCGGGATAGGACAGCGGCCGGCGGGACTTTTGCGCCTCTCGGTGCCGCCGGCGGTTGTGCCGACCCTGCTGGAGCCGATGATCGCATCCTTCTGTCAGGCCTATCCCGAGATCGAGCTGGAGATCGTCGCAAGCGGCGAACTGGCCGACCTCGCGGCCGAGGGGTTCGACGCCGGCATCCGGCTCGGCGACCTCATCGCGGCCGACATGGTCGCGGTTCGACTGACGCCGCCCTTCCCAATGGTGGTTGTCGGCAGCCCCGACTATTTACGCGACCGAACGGCGCCGAAGCGCATCGAGGATCTGCGCCACCACGCCTGCCTGCGCCTGCGTCGATCGAATGGTTCGGTCGCGCCGTGGCGCTTCGCCAAAGGCAACAAGGCGATTGAGGCAATCGTCAGCGGACCGCTTATCGCGCATGACTACCCCACGCTTCTCGGCGCCGCGATCCAGGGCGCCGGACTTGCCCAGGTGCCCAGTCCGATCGCCGGCCCGGCGATCGCGGACGGGCGCCTTGAGATGGTGCTTTCGGCCTTCGCCGTCACCTCGCCGGGTGTCTTTCTCTACTACCCGGAAAGACATCAGGTGCTGCCCAAGCTGCGGGCATTCATCGATCATATCCGCTCGCAGGGCGGCACTGAGGCTTCCCGAAAACGGTCACGGGAGTAGTAGGCTCAGGCCTGACGCATCATCGCCGGACTTCCAGCCGTCAGCGCCCTACTCCTTGGCGCGCCACGCAAGGAATCTACGGATCTCCTGCCGCTTGTCTTCCGCCAAACCCGAAAGCTGGTTCTCGTCCATGTATCCTTCCCGGATGAGAACCGCGAACACGACGGTAAGCTGTGAGTAACGATAGTCGAACACCTGATCGATTTTTCGCCGCTGCTGCCGCAGATAGTCTTCTATCTCCCACATGTCGGCAGGTGTCGTCACGGCGCCGGCCTTGCTTTTGAATTCGGCTATCGTCTTGCCGAGCGCTACCTCCAGCGCCGCATCGAAGGCCCGGCGCGCGACCTTCTTTTCCGACCCAGTCCACCCGATGTCATTGACGTTCACGACTGTCTCTCCCGATCAGCGCTTGAATGCGTTCGGCGTCCGAACCGTTCACGGGGTTATAGACCACCATGCCGAGCTCGGGACGGCCGTCGACGGCGAAAACCGAGAATTCCAGCTCGATCAGCCCGATCTCGGGGTGGCGGAGACGTTTCACCCCTTCGCCATGAGCGGCGACGAGGTCATTGTCGCGCCACAGCGCCTCGAATTCCGGACTGGTCCGTGAAAGCTCCTCGACCAGTTCGGCGATCTCCGCGCCGGCGCCGGCGCGAGCGGCATCGGCCCGGAATGACCCGACCACGAAGCGGGCGACGCCTTGCCAGTCATCCTGCGCGGCGCGCACGCGCGGGTTGCCGAACATGAGGCGCAGGATGTTGCGCTGCTCGCGGGGAAGCTTCGAATAGTCGGTCAGCAGCGCGGCGGCGGCGCGGTTCCATGCAACGACGTCCCACGTCGCGGTCTTGATGATTGCCGGACTCGTCTCGAGCGCGTCCAGCACGCGCTGCAAGCGCGGCGTCACGCTGTCCACGCTCTTGTAGCGGACCTCCGGCGGGCGCCCGAGGCCCAGCATGAACAGGTGCTCGCGCTCGGGCTCGGTCAACATCAGGCCGGTGGCGATGCGGTTGAGCACATCCGCGGACGGAGCGCCTCCCCGCCCCTGCTCCAGCCAAGTGTACCAGGTCGGGCTGATATTGGCGCGCTGGGCCACCTCTTCGCGGCGCAGGCCCTGTGTGCGCCGCCGCCCCGTGGCGAAGCCGAACGTGGCCGGATCGAGCCGCATGCGGCGGTCCCGAAGAAAGTTGCCAAGCTTGTTGGCCGTCTCGACAGGCATTCCGATCCAGTTGGTTATTATACCATGATAAAGTCACTACTTTAACAGGATGATTTATAGCGCGAGAAGGGCCTCCGAACAACAGAGGAGATCCTTCCATGCGCGTATTTCTTACCGGCGCGACCGGTTTCATCGGTTCCAGAATCGTCCCCGAACTTCTTGCCGCCGGGCATCAGGTGCTTGGCCTGACCCGGTCCGATGCCGGCGCACGAGCGCTTGCAGCCGCCGGCGCCGAGGCCCATCGTGGCGACCTGGAAGACCTCGACAGCCTCCGCGACGGCGCGGCAAAATCGGATGCGGTGATCCACACTGCCTTCGACCACAATTTCTCGAATTTTGTCGCGAATTGCGAGAAAGACAAACGCGTCATCGAAGCGCTGGGCGGGGCGCTGGCCGGCTCGGACCGGCTGCTGCTGATCACGTCGGGTGTGGGCATGGGTTCTGCCGAACACGGACAGCCGGCGAGAGAAGACGTGTTCAACACCGACCATCCCAATCCGCGTATCCTGTCGGAGCTTACCGGCGCGGCGATGGCTGAGAAGGGCGTCAAGGTGTCGGTAGTGCGACTGCCGCAGGTGCATGACACGGTGAAGCAGGGCCTGATCACGCCGCTCATCGAGCTAACGCGCGCCAAGGGCGTGTCAGCCTATCTTGGCGAAGGCCGCAACCGATGGTCGGCGGCGCATGTGCTGGACGTCGCGAAGCTCTACCGGTTGGCGCTGGACAAGCAGGAAGCCGGCGTGCGCTACAACGCTGTCGCCGAAGAAGGCATTGCGACGCGCGAGATCGCGGAGACGATCGGTGCCGGCCTCAATGTGCCGGTGGTTTCGCTGTCGACGGAAGAGGCCGCGGACCATTTCGGATGGCTAGCCATGTTCGCCGGTCTCGACATGCCGGCCTCCAGCGTGTGGACGCGGAAGCATCTCGGCTGGCAGCCGACCGGAACGGGGCTCATCGCCGACCTCGAGCGGATGGATTATTCGCAGGCGGCCGCAGCCTGACGAGCGGCGCCCGAAATTCTACGGCTCGGCTTTGCAAAGCCGAGCCACCTGACTTATGCGCGCAGCAGATCCGCGAGGCTGTCCGACTTCTCGACCTTGTCGGTGAGGTCCAACCCGGAAAGCAGATCGACCAGATGGCTGTTCATCAGTGCTGCCGCATTGGCGCTGTCGCCGGCCTCGATCGCGTCGACCAGAGCGTGATGCGCGTGCTTCTCACAGGTCGCGTCGCGGCGCTTCCAGTAGAGCGCGATGATCAGCGACGAATGCGAGACGAGGTCGCGCACGAAGTTGGTGAAGACGGAGTGCGCGGCGATCTCGGCAATGCCGACATGGAAGCGCGCCGACAGCATGATGGCGTCGCTGTCGCGGCCGTCATGCAGCGCCTCATGCTCCTTCTCCAGATGTGCCCGCAATTGCGCGATGTCCGACGGCATCGCCGCCCTGGCGGCAAGCGCGGCCACCTTGGGCTCGATCAGCGCCCTCGCCTCGAACACCTCGCGCGCCTCGATCTTCGACGGCTGCGCGACGAAGGCGCCGCGATTGGGCTCCAGCCGCGCCAGCCGGTCATGCGCAAGGGCCTGCAGGGCGGCACGAATGACCGTGCGGCTCACCGAATAGATCGACGCCAACTCGTCTTCCGGCAGCTTGGTGCCCGGAGCGAGACGGTGGCTGACGATGGCATCTCTCAGCCCATAGTAGATCGGCGACCAGCGCGCTGCCGGCCTGTCGTCGCGATCTTCTTCCTTGAGTACCGTCAACATGCTTTCAATGCGCTGGCCCGATCCGGCCCGTTCTGCCCCCAAATCGCCAGCGGCCAATCCAATCTAATATCGCTCGCGCCCCGGTCAATCCCGAGGGATCCGATCTCCCAGGGCCGCGCTAGCCGGGCGACGCCGAGGCAAAGATGCCGGCGAAGCGCTTGCCGCGCGGCGCCGCATAGCCGCCGACCTTCGATGTCTTCAGACCAACCTTGAGCAGGCTCTCGGCCAGCGTCACCGCGCAGACGACGCCGTCGAGGACGGGAACGCCATGCTCCTCCGAAAGCTCGTGGGCGAGGTCGGCCATGCCGGCGCAGCCAAGCACGATCGCCTCGGCGTGATCCTCGCGGATGGCGCGCGCGATCTCGCCCGATATCTTGTGCCTGGCGTTCGAGCCCGGCCGTTCGAGGTCGAGCACGGCGACTTCGGAGGAGCGCACTTTGGCGCAGCGCGAGGCGAGTCCGTATTTCGCCAGATTGTGCTCGATGGCGGGGACCGAGCGGGCAAGCGTGGTGACGACGCTGAACCTGCCGGCGACGAGGCTGGCGAGATGGAAGGCCGCCTCGCCGATGCCGATGACTGGAGCCTCGGTCGCGCAGCGCGCGGCATCGAGCCCGGTGTCGTCGAAGCAGGCGATCACATAGGCATCCGCCGCCGGGGCCTTGCCCATCTCGGCGATGATGCCCGGCACGGCGAAGACCTCGTCGAAATAGCCCTCGATGCTCGGCGGACCGTCGGCCGGATTGACGGCGATGATCTCGGTTCCCGTGGACGCAACGCCTGCCGCCGCCTTGCCGATCTTGGCGGTCATCGATTGGGTCGTGTTGGGATTGATGACGAGTATGCGCATTAAAATCAGCCTCAGATCTCGCCGCCGAGATAAAGACGCTTGACCCGGTCGTCGGTCAGCAATTCGGCGGAGTTGCCGCTCAGCGCGACGCTTCCGGTGGTCAGCGCATAGGCGCGCTGCGAGATGCGGAGCGCCATGCGCGAATTCTGTTCGACTAGCAAAACGCTGACCTTCTCGTCGCGGTTGATGGCGACGATCGAGCGGGCGATGTCCTGGACGAGTTTCGGCGCGACGCCAAGCGACGGCTCGTCGAGCAGCAAAAGCTTCGGCTTCGCCATCAGCGCGCGGCCGATGACCAGCATCTGCTGCTCGCCGCCGCTCATCGTGCCGGCGGCCTGCGAAAAGCGCTCCTTAAGCCTGGGGAAGCGCCCCAGCACCATCTCCATCGAGGCGGCGATCTCGGACTTGCTCGAGCGCGTGAAGGCGCCCATCAGGAGGTTGTCCCTGACCGTCATATAGGGGAAGACGCGGCGCCCTTCCGGCACCATGGCGATGCCCATCTTGACGATCTCGTCGGGAGCGGAGCCGTCGATGCGCTTGCCGTTATAGTGGATCTCGCCCGACCTGATCTTGCGCAGGCCGGTGATGGCGCGAAGGATCGACGACTTGCCGGCGCCATTGGCGCCGATCAGGGCGACGGTCTCGCCTTCATTGACCTCGAGCGAGACGCCCTTCAGCGCGTAGACGTGATCGTAATAAAGCTCGACGCCGGCGAATTTGAGGGTCTGGTTCATAGGCCGATCGCCTCGTCTTCGCTGCCGAGATAGGCTTCGATGACCTTCTCGTTGGCCTGGATTTCCGGCGGTGTTCCCTCGGCGATCTTCTGCCCGAAATTGAGAACCACGATGCGGTCCGAGATCTTCATCACCGCCGGCATGTCATGCTCGACCAGCAGGATGGTGAGGCCGAGATCGCGCAGGCGCCGCACCATCGCCACCATGCGCATCGTCTCGTCGTGGTTCATGCCGGCGAAAGGCTCGTCCAGCAGCAGGATCGACGGGTTCGTGGCGAGGCCGATGGCGATGCCAAGCGCCCGCAAATGGCCGTGCGGCAGGTTGTGGGCGGTCTCGCCGGCAAGCGAGGCCAGGCCGAGCAGCGCCAGGATCTCGTCGGCCGATTGGCCAAAGGCCGCCTCGTCGGCCTTGGCCGTGCCCGTGCCGAGGAAGAAGCCGACGAGGCTCGCCTTCGAGCGCAAATGGTGCGCGATGATGACGTTGTCGCGCACGCTCATGTTCTTGAAGATCGTCGTTTCCTGAAAGGTTCGCACGACGCCCTTGCGGGCGGCGATGTGCGGCGCGAGGTTCGAGATACGCTCACCCTTCAGGCGCACTTCGCCGGATGTCGGCCTGAGGAACGACGAGATCAGCTTGAACAGCGTCGATTTGCCGGCACCGTTGGGGCCGATGACCGAGAGGATTTCCTTCTCGCGCACAGAGAAGGAAACGTTGTTGACGGCGACAAGACCGCCGAAGCGTTTCGTCAGGCCTGAGACTTCGAGCATGTCAGCCATGGCTCAACTTTTCCGGCTCGGGAGGGCGAGGCTGAGCAGTCCATTGGGTAAGACAAGCATCAGCACGATCATCAGGCCCGAGTAGATCAGGAGCTGGAACTCGCCGGTCTGGAAGAGCAGGTCCCAGCCGAAATAGAGCACCAGCGTGCCGAGCATCGGCCCGAACACGTAGCCAAGACCGCCGAGGAAACAGTTCAGCATGAAGTTGACGGAATCGGTGACGGTGAAACTCGACGGATAGATCGACTGAGAAATGGCGGCGAAGATGGCGCCGGCGACACCGCCGAAGAAGGACGAAACGGCGTAGGCGATGACGCGCAGATAGGCGATGTTGACGCCGATGGACGAGGCCAGTTCCTCGTTTTGCTGCAGCGACTGGCAGAGCTTGCCGATACGCGAATGAACCAGCCGGTACATCACCGCGAAGCAGATCACCATGAGCGTGACCGCCAGCAGGTAGAAGGCCAGGCGGGGATTCTGCAAAGTGGCGAAATCGGGAATGATGGTGAGGCCGAAGACCGAGAGCGCGCCGGGCAGCGGGATGCTGACGATGCCCTTGGCGCCGTTGGTGATCGGCAATGCCAACGCCAGGAGCCGCGCGACCTCGGTCAGCGTCAGCGTCACCATGGCGAAGTAGACCCCGCGCAGGCGCAGGATCGGCAGGCCGATGAGCACGCTTGCTGACGCGCAGAACAGGCCTGCGACCGGCAGCGTCGGCCAGAACGACCAGCCGTGGTTCATTACGAGGATGGCCGACACATAGCCGCCCATCAGCGCATAGGCGCCCTGGCCGATATTGATCCGGCCGATATAGAAGGTGAGCCACACGCCGGCGCTGGCGATGCTGAGCAGCGCCACGGAGGTAAGCGTGTAATAGAGGTCGGTGCGGCCGCTCGCCGCGATCAGAACCGGCACGGCGATAAAGACGATCGCCAGGAAGACAGCGACCGAGGCGATCTTCACGCTGAGCATCATGGCAGGATGCGTCATGGCACGATCAACCCCACGGCTTGCCCATCAACCCGTTGGGGCGGATCGACAGGAACACCATCAGCGCAGCAAAGATGGCGAGGTAGGTGACGTCACCATACTGACGCAGCACGGTAAGGCCGATCGACTCCATCATGCCGAGAATGAAGCCACCGGCTATGGCGCCGCCCACGACGCCGGCGCCGCCGATCATCACCATCAGGAAGGCCTTGATCGAGATCGGCCCGCCGATGCCGGAATTGACGCCGGTAATTGTGACCAGAAGGCCGCCGACGATGCCGGCCAGCATGGCGCCCATGGCAAAGCCGATCATCGAATAGCGATCGACCTTGACGCCCATCAATTGCGCGGCGACGCGATCCTGGGCCAGCGCCCGCATGGCTCGGCCGACCCGGCTGTACTGCATGTAGAGGACGAAGGCCGCGATGAAGATCAAAGCGAGCGCGCCGACGACCAGACGGTCGTAAGGCATGATGATGCCGCCCTCGTTGAAAACGCCTTTGACGATCTTGGGAACGCCGCGCTGCTTCTCGCCAAACAACAGCAGGATGACCGCGTCGAAAAAGAAGGCTGTCGCCGCGGCGAGCAGCATCGTGCTTTCCTCGCGCAGGCTGCGCCTGATGACGGTGCGGAAGAGGAATTTCTCCATCAGCGCACCGATCACGGCGAGCGTCACACCGGACGCCAGCAGCGCCACGACGAAAGGCAGGCCGAGCTGGCCGTAGATGGTGTAGGTGATGAACCCGCCCAGAACGTACATCTGCCCGTGGGCGAAATTAAGCACGTTCATCAGGGCGAAGATCAGGGTAAGCCCCAGCGCGATCAGCGCATACTGGGCACCGAGATACAATCCGTTGGCGATGACCTGTTCCATGGAGACCTTCGATCGTCCGCGGGGCCCGAGCATCGCCCGGACCCCGGCATGCGGGAGGAAGTAACCTTAGGAACCGAACCCTAAAGCGCCTCGCGATCTTTCAGATTCGCCCGTGCGCTTTAGGCTTTTGATTTTACGCATGTCTTTGTCCCGAAACCGGTTCCCACTTTCGGGAGACATGCTCTAGTCGACGGAGCCGACGAACAGGGTCTGGAAAGCGCCGTCCTTATACTCGTTGACCACCATCGGCACGGCGAGCTGGCGCTTCTGGCCGAACGAGGTCGCGCCGACATAGCTCAGCTTGGCGTCGCCCTTCAGGAAGGGATTGGGCGCCGAGAAGGTGTCCATGGTCTTCTTGAATTCGTCGACATTGTTGATGGCGGCCGGATTGGCCTTCAGCGTGTCGATGATGTACTCCAGCGCGTAGACCTTGGTGTTGGACTCGTCGTTGTACTCGCCGAACATCTTGGTGTAGCGGGTGACGAACTCCTTCATCTCGTCCGAAGCGATCTCCGGCGTGGAGGCGCCGCCGACGGAGATGAAGCCGTTGGCGTATTCGCCGGCGCCCTCCTCCAGCACCTTGGCGTCCTGCGCCGTTTCGGTCGAGATCAGGCCCTCGTAGCCGAGCTCACGCGCGGCGCGGATGAGCAGCGGCGCGTTGGCCGGCGCCACGCCCGACAGCACCAGCAGATCGGGCTTCAGCGCGACGATCGGCGTCAGCACGGGCGTGAAGTCGCGGGTGTCGTTCTGGTAGGTGTCGTTCTGCGCCACGATGTCGAGCCCGAGCGCCTTGGCCGCCTCGACGCCACTGTCACGCTGGCTGAGCGGGTCGGATTCGTTCGCGGCGACAAAGGCGATCTTCTTCACGCCCTTGTTTTCCTTGAGGTATTTGTAGATCGCCGGACCCGACTGGTAGCTGGCGATCATGCCAAGCACGGCATTCGAGGCCGGCTTCTGGTAGAGCGCCTTCGGGAAGGCGTAGGGGAAATAGATGATGCCGTTTGCCTCGGCGACGGGGCGCACCGCGGCGGCGCCGTCATCGACGTTCGGTCCGACCACATAGTGGATGCCTTCCTGCGCCATCTTCTCCATGCCGGCGATGGCGCGCTTGGGGTCCTTCTGGTCGTCGAAGGTGACGATGTTGATGTTGTAGGTATCGTCGCCGATCTTGACGCCGCCTTTTTCGTTGAGCCAAGCGGCGCGCGTCTGCATCGAGCGCACATTGGACGTGCCCCAGGCGGCGGCGGGGCCGCTGGTGACGCCAACGAAGCCGATTTTGAGTTCCTTGTTTTCAGCCTGCGCGGACGGAATGCCAACGGCGGCAATCGCCAGGGTCGAGACGGCGCCAAGCACCATCGATTTCAGAGTCGAGCGTCGGTTGATCATCTGCAGTTCCCCTTCTGGTTATCGCGCTTTGTGTTTTGCTCGTAGGCTGCGCGGATAGCCTAAGGGAACCCGCCTGCGACAGATTGTCAACATCTTTCTTGGTTTTTGTATACAATCATTGGAAAGAATGTGTGCGATGACCGATCTGTCCGCGGCAGGGCAGTACTCAGGTTGGCCGCCCGAACAGCAGCCATCCTCTGCGAACGCAATCGGCGTCGCAGGAGAGTGAACAGGTTGTGGCTTGTCGACGGCTGGCGCGCGCCGGATGAACGCGTGCCGCGGGCGGCGGTTATTTTCCGCAGTGATGATCGTTGATCTTGTTCAGCGCGTTCGCGTCCGGCCCTGTCCGCTGGTAGGAGCAAGCGCCCGCCGCCGTGGTGACCAGCATGGCATCATAATAGCGCGGGCCACCGAACAGGATGTCGATGAGGTCGCCTTCGGCCGGAACGTAGCGTTCCTGCTCGACCGGGTGCTTGTGGTGGTGCCGATCCCCGGCGAATGCCGGGGCGGACATGGCAACGGCCGTGGCCAGAACGAGAGCGGAGATCGCAAGGCTTTTCGTCGTCATCGTCAGCAACCCTTCTGGCCAGCCAGTACCCCAAACATATAGCCAAAATCGCCAGCGGAACAAAGGTTCCGTCGGCGGCCTTGCAGGTGGAGCTTCCCTGCGTGTGATTGCTAATGCAGGTGCCGCAGCTTGTCGGGATTGCGCATCACATAGATCGCCGCGATCTTGCCGTCCTCGATGTCCAGCGCGGTCGTCTGGAGCTCGCCATCGGCCTCGAGCGTGACGAAGCCGGGCAATCCATTGATGAAGCCAAAGCGGACCAGCTGCGAGCGATTGTCCTTGAGCCAAGCGAGAACGGTCTCGTATTGCTTCATCACCGCATCGTAGCCGAAGACCGGCGCAATTGCCGCCGGACGCTTGCCGCCGCCGTCGGCGTGAGCGCTGACATCGGCGCTCAGCATCGCGCCCAGCGCCTTCATGTCGCCGTTGCGCGAGGCATTGAAAAAGGCTTCGGCAAGCTCGAGCCCGCGCTCCTTCTCGACCTTGAAACGCGGCCGCGCCTCGCGAACATGGCTGCGGGCACGGGCGGCGAGCTGGCGGCAGGCGGCTGGGTCGCGCTCGATCTCAGCCGCGATCTCCTCGAACTGCAGCCCGAACACGTCGTGCAGCAGGAAGGCCGCCCGCTCGAGCGGCGACAGGCGCTCCAGTGCCAGCATCAACGGCAAGGTGACGTCGTCCGGTTCGTCCTCTTCGACGACCGGATCGGGAAGCCAGGAGCCGACATAGGTCTCGCGCTGGCGGCGGGCGGATTTGAGCTGGTCGAGACAGAGGCGCGTGACGGTGCGGCGCAGGAAAGCCTCCGGCTCGCGCACCTCGGCGCGGTCGGCCCTCATCCAGCGGATGAAGGCCTCCTGCACCATGTCCTCGGCATCGGCCACCGAGCCCAGCATGCGGTAGGCGACCCGCATGAGCTTCGGGCGCAGCGGCTCGAATGCCGCCGCAGCACCCTCGGATGTTGGCTCCGCCATCAAGCGGCGGCCGCCCTGTTGGAGGCCTTTGCATTGGCCGCCTTCACCGCCGCCGGATCGACAAAGCCGCCGAAGCCGACAGCGATACGATTCCAGCCGTTGATGATGTTGATCATCAGGGTGAGCTTCACGCGCTCCTCCTCGGTGAAATGGTCCTTCAGCGCTTCATAGGCCGCCTCATGCGTGTGGCCTTCGCTGATCCGCGTCAGTGCCTCGGTCCAGCCAAGCGCTGCGCGCTCGCGATCGGTATAGCATGGCGCCTCGCGCCAAGCCGCCAGCAGGTAGACACGCTGCTCGGTCTCTCCACGTTCGCGGGCATAGGTGGTGTGCATATTGATGCAGTTGGCGCAGCCGTTGATCTGGGAGGAGCGGATCTCGATGAGCTCGGCGAGAGCCGGATCGAGGCTGGAGGCGATGGCTAAAGAGGCGCGCTGCCACTCCCTCATCAGCGAAGGCGCGGCGGCAAGGGGGTCAAGTCTGGCAGTCATGGTCGGTTCCTTTCCTTGGTTCCGACCTCAAGACGAGCGAGGCATCCGCCCATGTGACATGGCGCCGAATTTTTTACGCCCCATGCCCAGCTACTCGAAGGAATAGGTGAAGCCTTCCTTGGACGCGCCGACGGTGACCTTCGTCATCTTCGCGCCCTCGAGCGAGCGGTTGAGCACGCCGCGGCTGAGCTCCGGCAGCAGCGTGTTGGTGAGGATGGCGTCGATCATGCGGCCGCCGGATTCGATCTCGGTGCAGCGCGCCTTGACCAGGTCCATAACGCCGTCGCCGATGACCAGCTCGGCATCGTTGGTTGCCTTGAGCCGCCGCGCGATCTTGCCGAACTGATGCCGGGCGATCGCCTCGATCATCGCATCCGACAGCGGATAGTAGGGTATGGTGACGACCCGGCCGAGGAAGGCGGCCGGGAACACTTTCAGCAGCGGCGCGCGCAGGGCCGCGTCGAGATCGTCGATGCCGGTGCGCACCGTACCGTTCTTGGTGCGGTCCATGATGACATCGGAGCCGACATTCGAGGTGAGCAGGATCAGCGTGTTCTTGAAGTCGATGCGCCGGCCCTCGCTGTCGTCCATCATGCCCTTGTCGAAGACCTGGAAGAATATCTCGTGCACGTCCGGATGCGCCTTCTCGACCTCGTCGAGCAGGATCACCGAATAGGGTTTGCGGCGCACCGCCTCGGTCAGGATGCCGCCCTTGCCGTAGCCGACATAGCCGGGCGGCGCGCCCTTCAGCGTCGAGACGGTATGCGCCTCCTGGAATTCAGACATGTTGATCGAAATCAGGTTCTGCTCGCCGCCATAGAGCGTCTCGGCGAGCGCCAGCGCAGTCTCGGTCTTGCCGACGCCGGACGGGCCGCAGAGCAGGAACACGCCGACCGGCTTTTCCGGCGCGCCGAGGCCGGCGCGGCTGGTCTGGACGCGTTTGGCGATCATCTCCATCGCGTGATCCTGTCCGACCACGCGCTCGGACAGGGTCGCAGCGAGCCTGAGCGCCTTTTCGGTCTGGCTTGACAGCATCCGTCCCGTCGGGATGCCGGTCCAGTCCTGTACCACGGCGGCGACCGCATTGCGGTCGACCGACGGCAGGATCAGCGGCGTCTCGCCCTGCGCCGCGGCAAGTTCCGCCATCAGTTCGCGGAGCCGTGCGAGGTCGGCGGCGGCTTCATCCGGCGGCTCAGCGGAAGCCGCTTCGGCCTTCGCAGCCTTGGAGCCCTTGGCTTTCGAGGCCTTGGCCTTCTGAGGCTTGGTCTCGGCAGCCTTACTCTCGGCCGGCTTTTGCTCAGGCGCCTTTGCTGCTGTGTCGGCGCTCTCCGGTTCCGCAGCGCCCTCCTCGGCCGCCGCATCGAGCGGCACGCCCTCGCCGCGCAGTTTGGCACGCAGGTCGAGGATTTCGCCCACCAGCGCCTTTTCGCGATCCCAGCGCGCCTGGGCGGCGGCTAAAGTCGTCTCGGTTTCGGCCAGCCCGACATCGACACGAGCCTGCCTGTCGGTAACGTCGATGCCGATCGCCGCCTCGCGGCCGATGATGCCGCTCTCGACCTCCAGTGCCTGGCGGCGGCGCAGAATGTCCTCGACCTCGGCGGGCGTCGCATGTTGCGAGATAGCGACGCGGGCGCAGGCCGTGTCGAGCAGGCTGACCGCTTTGTCCGGCAATTGCCGCGCAGGGATGTAGCGGTGCGACAGCGCGACCGCCGCCTCGATCGCCTCGTCCAGGATCTGCACCTTGTGGTGCTGCTCCAGCACGCCCGCGACGCCGCGCAGCATCAGCACGGCCACCGCTTCCGACGGCTCCTCGATCTTGACCACCTGGAAGCGGCGGGTCAGCGCCGGGTCCTTCTCGATATGCTGCTTGTATTCGGCCCAGGTCGTGGCGGCGACGGTGCGCAGCTCGCCGCGCGCCAGGGCGGGCTTCAAGAGATTGGCCGCGTCGCCGGTGCCCGCGGCACCCCCGGCGCCGATCAGGGTGTGCGCCTCGTCGATGAACAGGATGATCGGCGTCTCGGAAGCCTGGACCTCGTCGATGACCGCTTTCAGGCGCTTCTCGAACTCGCCCTTGACGCTGGCGCCCGCCTGCATCAGGCCGACATCGAGCATGCGCACGCTGACATTCTCAAGCGTCGGCGGCACGTCGCCCTGGGCGATGCGGAGCGCAAAGCCCTCGACGACCGCCGTCTTGCCGACGCCGGCTTCGCCGGTCAGGATCGGGTTGTTTTGCCGGCGTCGCATCAGGATGTCGACGATCTGCCGGATCTCCGGATCGCGGCCGACGACCGGATCGATCTTGCCGTCGCGGGCGCGCTGGGTGAGGTCGGTGGCGTATTTCGCCAGCGCCGAATCCCCGCCCGGGCCGCGTTTCATTGGCGTCTCGTCGCGGGCCGCGGCAGGAAGTGAGCCGGCTTCCAAAGAGCCCTCGGTGACATCGGCGAAGCGCGAAATGACCCCGTCGGCGTCGATCTTGTCGAACTCGGCGCTGATCTTTGACACCAGGCCTTCCAGCACCGGCGTCTTCAGGCAGGCAAGCAGGACATGGGCGCTGCGCACCTCTTCAACGCCGAATTCCAGCGTCGCCAGGCTCCAGCCTTCCTGGATGGCGTGGAAGATGTGGTCCGAGAATTCCTCGACCGAGGTCGCTCCATAGGGCAGCTTGTCGATGGCCCGGGTCATGTCGGCCGTCAGCCGGCTGACGTCCAGCCCGGCATCGGCGATGATTATCTGCACGTCCGAGCGCTCGGACAGCACCAGTTGCTGGATGAAATGGACGAGCTCGACATAAGGATTGCCGCGCAGCTTGGCCGTGTCGGCCGCGGCCTTGAAGGCGCGCACCCCCGTGGCGTTGAGCTTGGCGACCAGTTCCTTACGCTTGAAGCTCTGCGATGACCGGCGCTGTTCCATCGAACCTGCTCCCGCAATCTGCCGACCGTACCCTGCCATATAAGCCGCTGCTTGACAAAGCCGTGTGACGGATAAGGTGTCTGGATCCATCCGGGCGGCACCGCCCGGTTACACAAGCTCTGCAATGTCGTGCAACAAACACCGGATTGCTATGCGGGCTATGCGAGCCATTTCACATACCCGGCCCGGCAATCGCGCAATGGGTTTCGCCGAAAGAAAGCGGTCGCGTTTAGCTTCCGTTAGTTTTTGAGCGGCTGCTCAATTGTGGTAGAGTAAGACCGTGTGATAACGTCGCGTCACATAGGGGTCTCAGGGCCGCTGGCTGGGGGTTAGTGTGATTGATCTCGCACTCTGGCTGAATCCTCTGAACGGTGAGAATCCGTCGGGAGAGGACTTGCGCAACGACCCGGCCTTTCACGAGCTGGAGCGCCTGGCCGAGCCCCAGATCAAGGTCGTCCACGACGGCAACAACAAGCCAACCTCGCAATCCAGCCCGGTTGACTGGGCGGCAGTCCTCGACAAGGCGGAAGAGCTTCGCCCCCGCGGCCGGGATCTGCGCCTTTTGGTCATCGTCGCGCGCGCCTTGGCCAACGAGGAAAGGCTGGCCGGCCTCGCCCAGGGCCTGACGCTGATCGCGAGGACCTTCGACCAATACTGGGACACCATGCATCCGGCGTTGCGGGCGAACGCGATGCCGCGCGACGCCGCCTTGCGCCGCGTCAACGCGCTCCTCGATCTCCAAAACGGCCAGGAAGGCCTGCTGGCGAACCTGCGCGAGACGATCTTCTTTTCGCCCCGCCAGGTCGGGCCGATCAGCGGACGCGACCTGGAACAGGGCGCGCTCGACGAGCGCGTCATGCTGCAGGAAGCGGCTTCCGGGCTGGGCGCCGCCGAAAAGGCGGCGCTGGCGACTGCTCACAGCCAGCTCCTGAACCGGGTGCGCAGCGGCTGCGCGGCACAGATCGACCAGGCCGGCGAGGTGATGACCTCGCTGCTCGCCGACGCCCGCGCGGTGATCGCCGCCCTCGACGAGGTCGACGCCGCTCTCAACAAGCGCATCGAAGGCAATGGCCCCACCATCCCGGAATTGAAACGGTTCCTGCAGCGTTTGCTGACGACGCTGGAGCGGAATTCGGCTGCCGGCGCAGCGGCGAACGGGGCGGCAAAGCCGGCCCAGCAGCAGGCGGAAGCGGCGACGCCGGCCCGAAACGGTCATCGAGCGGAAGGGGCCGAAGCGACGGGAGCCGAAACGATGGCAAGCGGCCATGCGGAACCGGGTGTCGGGCTGCCCGACCGGATCACCTCGCGCGACGACGTCGTCAAATGCCTCGACCTCGTCGTCGCCTTCTATGACCGCACCGAGCCGTCGAGCCCGATACCGCACCTCGCCCGCCGCGTGCGCCGCATGGTGCACATGGATTTCGTGGAACTGATGGAAGATCTCGCCCCGTCGGGGCTGAAGGAATTCCGGCTGCTTGCCGGTGTCCCCGATCCCAAGAAGCCGGCCCAGAAGGATGAAAGGTAACAAGCATGCCAGCAGAGAGCAAAGCGAAGGTCATCGAAAGAAACCGCGCGCCGCGCGTGCAGATCGCCTACGACGTCGAAACCTACGGCAGCCCGACAACGATCGAACTGCCGTTCGTCATGGCCGTCATGGCCGATCTTTCCGGCGCTTCACAGACCAGGGAAGCGGTGAAGTCGGTGCTCGACCGCAACTTCGTCGAAACCGACGCCAACCGCTTCCCGAAATTCATGGAGGCCATGGGGCCGCGGGTGAAGGCGCGGGTGAAGAACACGCTGCCGCAAGCCGAAGGCGCCGAACGCGACGAGGAGCTCGCGGTCGACCTCACCTTCTCGAAGATAGGCGATTTCGCGCCGGACAAGATCGCCGAACAGGTCCCGCAACTGGCCGAGATCCTGAAGATGCGCCGTCAGCTCGAGGAGCTGCTCGGCTTCATGGATGGCCGCGTCGACGCTGAAAAGCGCATCGCGCAGCTTCTCAACAACGAGCCGCTGCTGAGCAAGATCGCCAGCCAGGCGATATCCGACGGCAAGGGCGAGGAGTAAGTCATGGCTGAACAGCAAAAGACCGCAGCCGCCACCGCCGAGGCGGAAGCGATAGACCTCGGCGAATTCAGCGGACTCCTGGAGAAGGATTTCAAGGTCAAGAAGGACGACAGCGAAAAGCTGCAGCAGCTGGTGCGCAACCTGGCTCTAGCCGCGCAGTCGCGCTCCGAGACCACCACCATCTCGTCCAACGCGATCAAGTCGATCAAGTCGCTGATCGCCGGCATCGACAAGATGCTGACGACGCAGGTCAACGAGATCCTGCACGCGCCGGAAGTGCGCGAGATGGAAGGCACCTGGCGCGGCCTCTGGTATCTCGTCAACAACACCGAGACGGATACCAAGCTCAAGATCCGGGTGATGAACATCTCCAAGGAACAGCTGGCCGACACGCTCGAAGACTATGAAGGCCAGATGTGGGACCAGAGCCCGATCTTCAAGAAGGTCTACACGGACGAGTATTCGATGCTGGGCGGCGAGCCGATCGGCTGCATCATCGGCGCCTACGAATTCTCGAACCATCCGCGCGACGTCGGCCTGCTGCGCAACATTTCGGGCGTCTGCGCCTCGGCACACACGCCCTTCATCGCCGCCGCCTCGCCGCGCCTGTTCCGCATGGACAGCTGGCAGGAACTGCCCAACCCGCAGGACCTGCAGATGATCGTCAACAACCCGGCCTACGCCTCATGGCAGTCGCTGCGCGAAAGCGAGGACGCCCGCTATATCGGCCTCACCATGCCGCGCGTGCTGGCACGGCTGCCCTACGGCTCGGAGACCGTTCCGGTGAAGGGCTTCACCTTCGAGGAAGAGGTGGGGGGCGACCACAACAAATATGTCTGGATGAACGCCGCCTTCCCGATGGGCGTGAACATCAACCGCAGCCACAAGCTCTATGGCTGGGGCACGCAGATCCGCGGCGTCGAAAATGGCGGCACGGTGCTCAACCTGCCGGTGCACGCCTTCCCGACCGACGACGGGTCGATCGCGATGAAATGCCCGACCGAGGTCGCCATCGACGACCGGCGCGAGGCGGAACTGGCCAAGCTCGGCCTGATGCCGATCCTGCACCGCAAGAACACCGACCTCGCGGCCTTCATCGGCGCCCATTCGCTGCAGGACGACGAAACCCGCGCCGGCCGCCTGGTCGACCCCGACGCGCAGTCGAACGAGCGGCTCAGCGCCAACCTGCCCTATCTTTTCCCGGTCTCGCGCTTCGCGCACTACCTGAAGGCGATCGCGCGCGACAAGATCGGCTCGTTCAAGGAACGCACCGACATGGAGATCTGGTTGACCGAATGGATCAACCGGTACGTGCTGGCCAATCCAGCCTTTGCCGACGACAAGGCGCGCGCCAAGCGCCCGCTTGCCGCGGCCGAGGTCCAGGTCGACAGCGTCGAAGGCCGGCCCGGTTACTACAATGCCCGTTTCTACCTGCGTCCGCACTACCAGCTGGAAGGTATCAATGCCTCGCTCCGGCTGGTGTCGGAACTGCCGTCAGTGAAGGGCTGAAATCGCAAGCATAGTCATCTTGTTTCGTTTGAAAGCGGTGGAGAAAGACAATGCCGACAACAGTGAGAACGGATGGGCCTACAATGAAGATCGATGGTTTTTTGAAAGTCCCGGACATCAAGGGCCCGAGCAAGCGCGACGGCCATGAAGACGAGATCGAGATCCATGGCGTCGACTACAAGATGATCGCGCCCTACGACCCCAATTCGCTGTCGCGGCGCGGTCGCGTGTCGATGGGGATGATCAAATTCACCAAGCACTACGACAAGTCGTCTCCCTACCTGAAGAAGGCGCTGTTCGAGAACAAGGCGCTCGACGAGGTGGTGTTCTCGGCACGCCGCACCATCGACGGCGAGACCAGCGACTATCTGGTGGTGACGCTCACAGACGCCTCGATCATGGAATACGACATGCGGCAGGCCAATGACGAGGCCGACCTGATCGAGGAAGAAGTCAGCTTCGCCTACAAGAAGATCAAGTTCGTCTACGACAAGGACGACGAGATCGAAATGGATGTCTATGTCGGCAAGTGAGGCCAGGCGGCCCGGCGCGAAGGCGCAGCTTGCCGGCAGTTCGCGGGCAAAGCGCGAGGCGGTCCAGCCCTCCCTCTGGGACCGCCTCGTCAACGACCTGCCCGGGCTGACGTCGGAAATCGACGGGCTGCGGCGTCTGCTGGAAGAGGAACTCGGCGCCGAGCGCGTCGAGGCTCTTCTTGCCGGCAGCGCGCGCGCCATCGATGCCGACGCGGACCTCACCCCCGACCAGAAGCGGCGTCTGCACCGCCTGGTCTTCCAGACCGAACACCGCGCCGAGATCGAAAGCCGCGGCGTGGTGGTGTCGGCGCGGGTGCTGAGGGAAGCCGTCCGGCGCGACATCGAGGCCCTGTTCAACACCGAACGTTTTGAATCCGTGCCGATGCTTTCCGATGCCGAGCACGAGCAGCCGTTGGACGAACTGCCGTCGCTCGCCGATTTCCCGGAAGTGCGGCGCAGCGTGGTCAACTACGGCGTGCCGTCCTTCTCCGGCCGTTCCTCACGGGATTTCGACCGCGATACTCTGGCGCGCGAGATCCGCGCCGTGCTCGCCACTTTCGAGCCGCGTCTCAAGGAGAGCGCGACGACGGTCAACGTCACCCTCGGCGACAAGAGCGTCGGCCTGAAGATCGAGATCGACGCCGTGCTGATCATGACGCCGACGCCGGAACGCATGCGGCTGCGCACCACGATCAATCTCGACAACGGCCTGGCGCGAACCGAATTCCGGGAGACCTGAGATGGATCGGGTCTTCGTGGAATATTACGAAGAGGAACTGACGCATATCAGGGCGCTCGCCGCCGAATTCGCCGACATGCATCCGGCGGTCGCCCGCAACCTTTCCCTCGACACGGTTCCCTGCCCCGACCCCTATGTCGAACGGCTGCTCGACGGCGTGGCCTTCCTTGCCGCGCGAACGCGGCTGAAGGTCGATGCGGAGCGATCGCGCTTCTCGCGCGCCGTGCTCGATGTGCTTTATCCCGACCTGGTCACGCCGGCACCGGCAACGGCGATGGCCGTGCTGAAGCCTGGACAGCAGGTGCAGTCGATGATCGCCGGCCATGCCGTCGCTCGCGGCACGCGGCTGGTCTCCAGCCTGCATCCGGGGCTGTCGACGCGCTCGACCTTCACCACGGCGCAAGAGATCACGCTGTGGCCGATCGCGATCACCTCGGTCAGCTATTTCCAGGACCGCAGCGGGCTGGCGGCAGCGGGCATCGGCCCGATCGGCGGCGTGCGCGGCGAAGCAGCGCTGCGCATCGCGCTTGCGCGCACCGGAAAGGGCAAGCTCAGCGAACTGTCGCTCGACCGGCTCGACCTTTATTTCGCCGGTCGCAACAAGGCGCCGCTGCTTTTCGACGCGATCTTCGGCGCCTGCTCGGCCGTCGGCGCGCGGGCGGAGGGAAAGATCAATCCACTCACCGCCCTGCCCGAGCCCGAAATGGCCGGCATCCGCGACGACGAGGCGCTGATGCCGCGGACCCGCCCGACCTTTGAAGGCTACCGGCTGCTGCGCGAATATTTCATGATCCCGGAGCGCTTCCACTATGTGCGGGTCGCCGGCCTGCAGCCGGTGGTGCGCAAATGCGAGGCAGGAATAGAGATCATCTTCCTGTTCCGCCGTCCGGTGCCGGAGCTCGCCGATGTGACGCCGGCCGATTTCGAGCTCTTCGTGACGCCGCTCATCAATCTTTTCGAGCGCGAATGCAACGTCGTCGAGATCGATCCGCGCAGGACGCGGCAGGTGCTGCATGCCGACCGCACCCGGGCGCGGGATTTCGAGATTTTTCGCGTCACCCGAGTGGAAGACGCCGATGCGGAAGGCAGCGAGGCCGAGATTCCCGAGTTGTTCAGCCTGGGGCAGAACCGCGGCAGCGGCTGGGTCTATTCGACGGAGCGGCGTCCTCGCCGGGCCACCGAAGACGAGCGGCGCGAGGGCCTGACCCGCACGTCCTACACCGGCGACGACGTGTTCCTGGCGGTCTCACGCCCAGCTGGTAGCCCGGCAAACCGGCCGCTCAGGCGCCTCGACGTGATGGCGCTCTGTACAAACCGCGACCTGCCGATCCTGGACGACACCCCGACGCTGACGCTGGAGACGGCCGACCCGGTCGAAGCGGTCAGGCTGCTCGGCGCGCTGCGGCCGCCGCAGCCGGCGATCCCGGCCTCACTGCCGGCCGGTGCCGAAGGCGAATCCCGCGCCGACAATCTCGCCTGGCGGCTGGTGGCGCAGCTCTCGCTCAACTTCCTCAGTCTCGCCAAGGAAGGCCGCGGCGTCGATCCGCTGCATGCGCTGCTCGACCTCTATGCCGATCGCGGCGATCCGAGCCTTGCGCGCAACGTGCATTCGATCACCCGCATCGACTCGCGCCCGGTCATCGAGCGGCTCAAGATCGACGGGCCGATGTGCTTCGGGCGGGGCACGGAAGTGACGCTGCATGTCGACCAGTCGGTGCTGGCAGGGCAAAGCACGCTTTTGCTTTCGGCCCTGCTTGCGCGGCTGTTTGCCCGGCATGCCGGAATAAACGGTTTCGTGCGGACCCGCACGCGGCTGCTGCAGAAGCAGGAGGATGTGCCATGGCCGATGACGCCCGGCAATCGCTACCTGATCTAGCGCGGCCCGCCCAGAGCGAGGCCGCCCCGGACCGAATCGAGGCGCTGTCGGAAAGCTTCGACTTCTTCGAGCTGCTGCGCCGGCTGGAGCAGAGAGGCGGACTGTTCGGCTATTCCGGCCAGGCCAATCGCGAACCGGCGCGGCTCGGCCAGCATGTCCGCTTGAGCTTTTCGGCCAGGGACGTCGTCAAATTCCAGGATGCGGGCGAAAACGCGCCGGCGCGGGTGACCGTCGCCAATCTGGGGCTGCTGGGACCCGAAGGACCGATGCCGCTGCATCTGACGCGCTGGGTGCTCGACCGGCTGTCGCAGCGCTGGTTCACCGGCGCCGAAGCGGAGCAGACCAGCGACACGACCTTCGTCGACTTCGTCAACATCCTGCAGCACCGGATGATTGCGCTTTATTACCGCGCCTGGGCGGACGCGCATCCGGCGGTGCAGGTCGAGCGCTCGGTCGGCGGGCGCGTCCGCGCCATGCTGGAAGCAATGTCCGGGATCGGCCTTCCCGGCACCCAGGATCCCGAGATCGACACGGTGCGGCTGCGCCAGGCCGGATCGCTGGCCAACCAGGTCGACGGCGCGGAGCGGCTGACGCTGTTCCTTGCCACGGCCTTCAAGGTGCCGGTCGAGATCAAGGAGTTCGTCGCGTCCTGGATCACCATACCGGCGGTGCTGCAGAGCCGTGTCGGCAAGGCCTATGCGGCACTCGGGCGCGGGGCCACGATCGGGCCGCGCGTCTTCAGCCGCCAGAGCCGGATCGAATTGCGCGTCGGCCCGCTCAGCCTCGACGACTTCAAGTCGTTCCTGCCCGGCCAACGGCGCCTCGCCCTTTTCAAGAAAGCAGTGCGCGACATGATCGGCGAAGCGCTCGATGTCGATTTGCGCATCGTGCTTGCGCGCGACGCCGTGCCGCCACCGAAGATCGGAACCGTCCAGCTCGGAAGAACCTCCTGGCTTGCGCGCCCCGCCGAGAAGGGAGACGCCGACGATCTCAAGCTGCGCACCATCGTCGGCTGGCGGCCTGAAATGGCGGAGGCGGCCTGATGAGCCTGCTGCTGACGCTCGAACAAGGTCCGCGCTCCCAAGTGGTCAGGCAGACCCGGCTGGACGAGGGCGAGCTGGTGATCGGGCGCAGCGCCGATGCCGGCTGGCAGATCGACGACCCGGACATGTTCGTCTCGCGCGCGCATTGCAAGATCAGCGGCGGCCGCGACGGCTACTTCGTTACCGACACGTCGAGCAGCGGCCTGTTCATCGACGATTCCGACAGCCCGCTCGGCGCCGGCAGATCGACGCGGCTGCAAAGCGGCATGCGGCTGAGGTTGGGCGATTACGTTCTCTACGTCGAGGTTCAGCCATCGAGCCAGACGTCGGTCGGCCAGGTCGCCAACCAATCCGCCCCCTCTTGGTCGCCGCCGCAGCCGCGACCCTCGCCCAATATCGGCGGCGACGACTTCTTTTCGGCCAAGGTCCAGGAAGAGCCGCGGCGGCCGCGTCCGGCCGACCTGCCGGACCCGTTCGAGCAGCCCGTGCCCGGCGCATATGACCGCGCCTCCAACCAGCGCAGCTCGCCCGCCTTCGACGACCCGTTCAGCCTCGACCCGGTTGCGACGCCTCAATCGAACGACGATGCCGGAGCTGGCCGGTCGGATCCGTTCGGCTTCGGCGACATGCCGTCGCGCGGCAACACGGCGGAGTCCGCGCCGAAACCGGCCGGCTTCGATGACGATTTCGGCTTCGGGCCAGCCGCGGCGCCTGTCTCTGCCAACGCCGCTCAACCGGCCGGTCATGGCGAACGGCCGGCCGAAAAGCAGCAGGCCGCTCATCCCTGGGATATGCCGGCGCACGCTGCCGAGCCCCCTCCTTCGCCGCGCCGCGCTCCCGCGCCCAAGCAGTCCCGTGCATCTCAGCCTGCGCCGGGCGACATGGCGCTGCGCGCCGCCTTCCTGCGCGGCATGGGTGTCGAGGAGGCGGATTTTCCCGGCCGCGATCCGATTGCCGAGATGGAAAAATTCGGGCGCGAGTACCGGCTGATGCTGGACGGCCTGATGCAGCTCCTGCGCAAGCGCGCCGAGGAAAAGGGCAGCGCGCGCGTCGCCCAGACGATGGTCGGCGCATCGGAAGTCAACCCGCTCAAATTCCTGCCGACGGTCGAGGACGTCATCGTCACCATCATCTCGGAACGCAGCCCGGGTTTTCTCTCGGGCGAAGCTGCGATCTCCGATGCGGTGAAGGATCTCGCGCAGCACCACGTGCGCGCCTGGCGCGGCGTCCAGGCGGCGCTGCGGCGCATGATCGACCGCTTCGATCCGGCGGCGATCGAGGAAGAGCTGAAATCCAATTCCGCGATCGGCAACCTGCTTTCAGGCGGGCGCAACGCCAAGCTGTGGGAGCTTTACCAGAAACGCCATCGCGACATCGCCCAAAGCGCGGAATCGAGCTTCCTGGGCGAGATCGGCGCGGACTTCAGGGATGCTTACGAAGAGGAGTAGGACATGATCGATCGACGCGAATTCATCGTTGCCCTCGGCGCGACGGGGCTGCTTGCGGCTTGCCAGAGCGGCCCGCCGAAACCATCGGTCATCTCGGTCAACGTGACCGGTGGCGCCGGCATGAATCCGGGACCGGGCGGCGGCGACAGGCCGGTGACCGTGCTGGTGATGCGGCTTGCCAGCACCGGCAAGTTCAACTCGGCCGATTATTTCGCGCTGCAGGGCGATGCGGGCTCGGCGCTCGGCGCCGATCTCCTCGGATCCGACACGATCTCCGTCGCGCCCGGCAAGACGGCGGCCAAAACCATCACGGTCGAGCCCAATGCGGCGGCGCTCGGCTTCGTCGCGCTGATCCGCGAACCTGGCGGCAGGAACTGGCGCACGACCAAGTCGGTCTCGCCGGGGTCGAAATTCACCATCAACGTCTCGCTCGGCAAGGGCGGCATTTCCGCCTGACGGCGCGACAACAGTTGGCAGTGCAGAGAGCAGCGGCATGAGCGACGCAAACAGGGTGCTGTGGTCCGAGGGTCTCTTTCTGAGGACCCAGCATTTCCAGCAGCAGGACCGATTCTTCGAGGCGATGGTGCGCGGCGCGTTGCAGGCCGGCCAGCTCCACACGTTCGGCTTCCAGCAGCTGACGCTCGACCAGTCGCTGCTCGACGCCGGCCAGGTGTCGATCGTGTCCGCCCGGGGTATTTTTCCGGACGGCACGCCCTTTGCCATCCCGGAGCTGATGGACGCGCCGAAGCCATTGCCGGTGACGGCCGATACCGGCGCGGGCCCGGTGCTGGTGGCACTGCCCCTGGAGCCCCCAGGCGGCGTCGGCTTCGACCCGGCGCATGCGGCGTCGACCGGCGCGCGCTATCACGGCAAGATCGTCTCGGTGCGCGATGCCGTGCAGGGCGGCTCGGACCCGGAAGAGATCGAGATCGCCCGGCCGCAAGCGGTGCTGCTTGCGCCCGGCAAATCGGTCGGCGGCTACACCGCGCTGCCGATCGCCGACATCAAGGGCGTTCGCGCCGACGGCGGCGTCTCGCTCGACGAGACCTTCCTGCCGCCGACGCTGATCACGGGCGCGGTCGCCTGGTACCGACAGTTGCTGCAGGAGGTCGTCACCGGCCTCGACCAGATCGCCGAGGCGCATGGCAAGATGGTGATGGGCGGCCCTGGCCGCAGCGTCGAGGACCTGTTGATGCTCCACCTTGCCAACGCGGCCAAGCCGCGGCTTGCGCATATGCTGGCGCAGGACGTCTTCCATCCGGCCGAGCTTTACCTCGAGCTTGCCGGCCTTGCCGGCGAAATGGCGACCTACGGCTCCAGCTCACGCCGCCTCGGCGAGCTGCCCGCCTACGACCACATGGCGCCCGGGCCGGCCTACATGGCCCTTGCCGACGCCTTGCGCTCGCTGATCCTCAGCCTGCGCTACATCGAGCCGAAATCGCGCGCGCTGCCGGTCATGCGGCATGCGACCAATGTCTGGAAGGTGCGCATCGACAATCCGAAGCTGCTTGTCGCGAGCCGCATCGTCATCCGCGTCGGCTCCGAACTGTCGGAAGACGCGTTGCGCAAGATCTTCGTCAACCAGGCGACGGTCGGGGCGGCGGACCAGTTCGAGGGCCTGTGGAAGTCGCGCCTGCCCGGCATCCCGCTGAAGCCGCTGCATTCGCAGCCGCGCGAAATCCCTTATGACGGCGACCGGCTGTGCCTGGAGTTGGACCAGAAGAGCGAGCATTGGGCCTCGCTGCTCGACGCCCCTGGTTTCGTCATCGGCGTTTCCGGCGTGCTGCCGAGCGAGCCGCAGGTCGACTGCTATTCGGTGAACAGGTGAGGCCATGAGCCGGGATGATCCTTTCGGACTGTCGGAGGATCGCGAACGCACGCGCATCAGGCTGACGGGTGCGGCGCCCAGGCCAATGGCGCCGCTGGCGCCGGGCGCGCCGGTGAAGCGGGCGCGCGCCCACCCCAACACGCTGATCAACACCTTCGCCCCGCTGCTCGAATTCGCGCCGGAGCTCGAAAGCGCCCTGGCGCCCGAGAACCCGGAAGTGCTGCGCACGCGCCTGCTCGACGAGCTGGTGCGGGCGCGCGATGCCGCGATGGCCGCGGGCTCCTCGCTGGAGCGGGCCGACCAGGCTGCCTGGGCGGTGGCGGCCTTGCTCGACGATCTCGCGCTCAACACGCCCTGGGGCGGCGCCAGCGCATGGCCGCGCCAGCCGCTGGTGGTGATGCTGCGCGGCGATGTCGATGCCGGCACGCAGTTCTTCTCGCGTCTCGACGAACTGGAGCGGCACCCCAACCGCGACCGCGAAATGCTCGAGCTGCAATATTACTGCCTGGCGCTCGGCTTCCGCGGCAAATATCGCGTGCCTGGCCGCGCCGGCGACCGCTCGCTCAACGCGGTTCGCGTGGCGGCGGCCCGCTTCCTGCGCAATGCCGACGCCGAAGACTCGCCGCTGTCGCCGAACTGGAAGGGCGTGATCGCCTCCGACGAGCCGCAGCGCTTCATCGTGCCGATCTGGGTGATGGCGCTGGCGGCCGTGGTCATCGCCGCCACCGCTTATGTTGGTCTGTCGATGGGGCTGAGCAGCCAGGCGGTCGAGCTCTCCGCACTGGTCCGCACCCTGCCGCCGCCCGCGCGTGGCGACGTTACCCGCGCCGCGCCCAAACCAGATGCACCCGAACCCGAACCGCCGCAGCCGGTCGATTTTGCCTTGCTGCCGGAATTCAAGGCAGAGGCGCCGGACAACCTCAAGGGCGCGCTGAGCGGCACAGAGAGCGTGTCACTGGCCAAGCTCGTCATCCAGTCCTCCAACCCCGAATTGTTCCAGTCGTCGCGCCCGACGCTCACCCCAGGCTACGAGCCGCTGGTCGAGTCGATCGCCAAGGTGATCCTTGCCAATCAGGAGCTGATCGGAAACATCACCGTCGTCGGCCACACCGACAATGTGCGTCTGCAAAAATCGAACCCGCTTTCGTCCAACCAGCGGCTGTCGGAAGCGCGCGCCGAGACCATAGCCGACCTTCTGGTGCAGGCCGGCGTGCCGCAGGAGCGCATCCATTCCGAAGGGCGCGCGGAGACCGATCCGGTGGCCGACAACTCGACGCGCGAGGGCCGCGCGCTCAATCGCCGCGTCGAGGTCCTGGTCGAGAAGAGGCTCTGATGTTCATCCTGCGCTTCCTCTGGGCCGTGCTCACCTCGCGCTTCCTTTGGACGCTGATCGGCATTGCGCTGCTTTCGCTGCTGATCTGGGTGTTCGGCCCGATCGTCCAGGTCGGCCCTTACGTGCCGTTCGAGTCCGACAATGTGCGCATCGCCATGATCGCCGGGTTGATCATCCTTTGGCTGATCTGGCTGATCATCGCGCAGCGCCGCGCGATCCGTGCCAACCGCATGTTCGTGGCCGAGATCGCCGCGCCCGTGCAGGAAAAGCAGCTTACCCCCGGCGAGGAGAGCGTCGCCGCCGTCGGCGCCAAATTCGGCGAGGTGATGGCCGAGCTCAAGCGGCGCAAGCTCGGCGGCCGGAAATTCCTGCGCGAGATGCCGTGGTATGTCATCGTCGGGCCGCCGGCCACCGGCAAGACGACGGCGCTGCGGCAGTCCGGCCTCAACTTCCCGATCGACCTCACCGACGACCTGCAAGGCGTCGGCGGCACGCGCAACTGCGATTGGTTCTTTTCGGAGAACGCGGTGCTGATCGACACAGCCGGCCGCTATGTCCAGCAGGAGAGCCAGCCGGATGTCGATGCGACGGAATGGCTTGGCTTCCTCGATCTTCTGAAGAAGCATCGTGGGCGCCGCGCGCTGAACGGCGTCGTCGTCGCGCTGTCGATCGATGCGCTCTCGGAGGGCGACGAGGCGATCAAGGCGCATGGGCGCAAGATCCGCCGCCGGCTGGCGGAGCTGAACGACCGCCTCGAAATCCGCCTTCCCGTCTATCTGATGCTGACCAAGGCCGACCTGATCAAGGGGTTCGAGGCCTTCTTCGGCGGCCTGTCGACGACGGCCCGCGAGCAGGTGTGGGGGACGACCTTCCCGCTCGACGCCCGCATTGATGCCAAGACCATCGAGAAGGAACTCGCCGCGCTCGCCACGGAACTGGAGCGGCGGCTGGTGCCGCGGCTGGAGGACGAGGACAAGCTCGGCGCGCGCGCCGAGATCTTCCGCTTCCCGGCCCAGCTCGCCAGCCTCTCCGAGCCGATCCAGGTGCTGATCGAGGCGATGTTCGGCGAAAGCCGCTACGAGGAAGCAGCCTGGCTGCGCGGCCTCTATCTGACCTCGGCGACGCAGGAAGGCGCGCCGATCGACCGGCTGACCGCGGCGCTGTCCTCCTCCTTCGGGCTGCCGCCGCGGCGCGCGATGCTTACGCCGCGCGTCGAGAAGCGCAGCTTCTTCCTGAGGAATCTCTTGACTGAAGTCATCTTCAAAGAAGCGGGTCTCGGCACGTTCGACCCACTGGCGCAGCGCCGCCGCGCCTGGATCTGGCGCGGCGCGGCTGCGGCATGCGTGCTTGCCGCCCTGCTCGCCTGTGGGCTGTTCACCTGGTCCTATCTCGACAACCGCAATGCGATCACCGAGCAGGCCGGCCAGTTCGAGGCGCTGCAGGCGCCGCTGACCGATGTCGCCGCCGCGCCGGCTTCGGTGGAACAGCCGACGATGGACGGAGCGCTGGCCGCGATGGACGCGGTGGCGACGGCGCGCACCGCGCCGCCGGATGCTGTCCATAATCTGCTCGGCCCGACGGCTTCCGCGGAACTCGTGCGCGCGCAGACCGATACCTATGACCACGCGCTGCGCAACGTGCTCGAGCCGCATATGGTGGCGCTGCTCGAAGCCACGATGTGGCGGCAGATCCGTGATCCGGATTTCATGCTCGGCGCGCTGAAGACCTATCGCATGATGACGGGCCTGTCGCAGATGGACACCGACTTCGTGCAGAATTGGTGGGTGAACAGCCTGCCGGAATTCGCCCCCGCCCCGCCCTTCCCCACTGCCGACGCCGAGGAGCACCAACTCGCCGCGATCCGCCGCATGGCGGTCGACGACAGCTACATCGCCCCGGACAAGGAGCTAGTGGCCGAGGCGCTGAAGACGGTGTGCACGATCTCGCTGCCGGAGCGCGCCTATAAACAGCTGCTGGCCGACCCGGAAGTGGCCGCCGTCAAGGAATGGGTGCCCGCCAATTTCGCCGGACCGAACGGCGCCAAGGTGTTCGCGCGCCGCTCCGACAAGACGCTGCGCGTCGGCGTTCCCGGCCCCTTCACTTATGCGGGCTTTCACGATGCAATTCTCGACCGGGTCGAGGAGGTCGCCGCCCAGGCTGCGCTCGATCGCGCGGTGTTCGCCGGCGGCTGCTCGGAGAATTCCGAGACGTCGGTGTCGGCGCTGTCTGAAGACATTCTGAAACTCTACTACGACGACTACATTTCGCAGTGGGACAGCTTTCTGCGCGACATGCGGCTGGCGCCGCTGAGCGACCTCAACATCGCCAGCGAAAACCTGAAGGACCTTTCGAGCGCCGATTCCGCGCTGAAGCGGCTGCTGACGGCGGTGGTGCAGGAAGTCGATCTCACCCGGTCCGACGAAGCGGCGGCCGACGACAAAGGCGGCGCGGCCAAGACCGGATCGAAGCTGCTCTCCAAGCTCGGCAAGCTAGGCAAGGTGGTGAAGACAGGGGCGAAGCTCCTGCCGCGCGCGGGCTCGGCCGATCAGGTCGACATGACCGGCAGCCTGGTGGCCGAGCACTTCAAGCCGCTGAAGAGCACGATCGCGGAGGTCGACGGTCAGCCTCCGGCGCTCGACGCCGCCGTGGTGGCGCTGACGGCGCTGTCCAACGTGCTGCAGACGGTGACGGCCAACCCCGACCCGCAGGACGCCATCAAGAAGCAGGGCGGCCTTGCCGAATTGACGGGGGCGGTGGCCCGGCAGGCGCAGATCCTGCCCTCGCCGATCAACGACTGGCTGGGCGGGATTGCCGGCGACACCAGCGGCCTGTCGCAGAAGGCCGTCACCAACGAGCTCAACGCCATCTGGCGCGCCGACATCCTGCCCTTCTGCCAGGCGGCGCTCAACAACCGCTATCCGTTCAGCCCGGAGAGCGCGGTGGACGTCAACGTGCGCGACTTCCAGCGCCTGTTCGGGCCCGCCGGGCTGATCGACGCCTTCATCAACGACCATCTGATCAACTATGTCGACACCGCCAGCGAACCCTGGAAATGGCGCGCCGACTTCGGCCTCGATGCCGCGGCGCTGGCGGCGTTCGAGCAGGCAAGGCACATCCGCGACGATCTGTTTCCCGGCGGCACTGGCCCGGTGATGAACTTCACGCTGGAGCCCAAGGATCTGTCGCCCAACGTGGCACGCGTGACGCTCAACCTCGATGGCCAGAACCTCGTCTACTACAACAACGCGACCAGGCCGCAGCCGATGACATGGCCCGGCAAGGACGGGACAGGTGTGATCTCGCTCGCCTTCCAGCCGGTCGACGGCTCGCCCGAGGTGATGCTCAACGAGACCGGCAGCTGGGCGTGGCTGAGGATGCTGCGCGGCGGCAAATTCAACGGAACCAAGCTTGCCGACGTCTACAGCCTGCGGCTCGGCACGAAAGGCATGTATGCCGACTTCGAGCTCAAGGCAGCCAGCGTCGAGAACCCCTACACGCTCGAGATGTTCAAGAAGTTCACATGTCCGCCGCAGATCTGAACGCACCCGGCTTCTACGGCAAGATGCCCGCCACCGGCGATTTCGTGACGCGGCGGCTTGCCGGCGATTTCGTGCGCGTCTGGGACCGCTGGCTGGCGCAGCACATCGTCCCGCTGTTTGGTGCTGAGACGTGGCCGGCAGACACCGCCTTGCGCTTCCTCAGCGGCCCCGCCGCCTTCGGCGCCGCTGCGGGTATCGTGCTGCAGAGCGCCGACAGGGTCGGCAGGCGGTTTCCGCTCAGCGTCGTCGCGCGGCTTGCCGAAGCGCCCCTGAAGCTGGCCTATTCCGATGACTGGTTCGACGGCATCGAAAGAGCCGCCTTCGCCGCGCAACGAGGTGAGATGACGCCGGACGAGCTGGATGCCGCGCTGACTGCCCTGCCCGCGCCATCTGTCGAGCCGGACGGCGACATCATCGACGAGCTCGTGATGTGGACCGCGCGCACGGATATTTTCGACGTCGATCCGCAGGCGCCGCAGCAGACGCTGGAGCAGATCTTCGCCGGCAGTAGGGAGACCAGCTGATGCAAACCGGCACCCATCCAGCCCAACCCGCCGAAGCATCCAGCAAAGGTGCGGGCTTCGCGCGAACGCAAACAGCGAGCGCGGCGTTGGGCTGGGGGCCTCGCACCATGCCGCGGCATTGAGGGAGCGCCGTCAGGATGTTCCCATTGTCCAACCATACGCCATTTGCGGCCGAGGGCCTGTGGACACGCGACGAAAGCGGCCAGGAGGTCTGGCTTGTGGCCATCAAGGCCTCCTTCCAGATCGACCCCACCGGCGAGCAGACGCCGTTGCAGAAACAAGTGCCCGTCAACATGGCGCCGGTCTTTTCCGCTGACGGCAGCGAATTGGCGGACGATGACGATTTCCAAATCGAGAAGAAGCATACGGACGTGCTTGTCGAAGGGCACGTCCACGCTCCAGGGGGCCAGCCAAATGTCGAAACCCTGGCTCGTATCAAGATCGGCGAGCTCGACAAGACCGTCAAGGTGACCGGGAACAGGTCTTTCGTTCCCGGCCCGGTTTCAGTGCGGATGACCAGCCCGGAGCCGTTCATTCGACTGCCGATCAGTTGGCGCCGCACCTTTGGCGGCGCCGATATGGAGCGGGCCAGTCCGGATTGGGATCAGCGCAATCCGGTCGGCACGGGGTTTGCCGTGAGCCCGCAACGGTTGATCGGCAAGACGGCTCCCAACTTCGAATACCAGGACGCACCCTATCGCGACCACCGAAGCGGCCGTCCCGCCGGTTTTGGACCGGTCGCGCCGCATTGGCAGCCGCGTGCCAGATATGCGGGAACCTACGGCAAGGAATGGGAGCAAACGCGCAATCCCCTGCTGCCGCGCGATTTCAACCGTCTGCACTATCAATGCGCGCCGGAGGACCAGCAAACCAAATCGCCACTGATTGGATATGAAGACGTCAGGCTAGGCGGGTTCACCGCCGATGGATTCATGCAGTTCCTGTTGCCGCGGATAACCTACGACATCACTTCGCATTTCAAGGGCCTGCCGGACGTAAAGCACGGAGGCGCTACGATCCACACGCTGCGCATCAGACCGGACGACCGGCAATTCAGCATAACTTGGCTTTCGGCTCTTCCCGTGCTCTTTGACGAGGAGAAGCTTTCCACCACCACCATTCGCATTCGACGACGCACGGGGGTTTCTCCCTCGATAAGCCGCACAGGTGTCTGGCTGGGGCCAAGCTGATGGTGGGTGGAAACACGATAGTGATCGTCGGGATCGGCGCACGCACTCCGCTCGGATTTTCCTCGGAGGCGAGCGCCGCCGCAGTTCGCGCCGGGATATCGGCCATACAGGATCATCCCTATATGATCGATCGTGTCGGCGAGCGGATGAAGGTGACCCGCGACAGCGGCATCGACGCGGCGCTGAGTGGACCTGATCGCGCTGTCGCGATCGCGGCCGGCCCGGCGCTCGATGCCCTGGCGCCTCTGCGCAGGACGGATCCGTCCGTGCCGGTCGCACTCATTTTGTCAACCGGCGAGCCGCGCCCGGGGCAGGACGGCGATTTCGCCGCCAGAACCGACGCCGGACTTCGCGCCAAGCTGTCACAGGGTGTCAATCTGGCCGGCGGCGGGTCCAACGCCGGCGGCCATGCGGGGGGACTGCTGGCAATTCACCATGGCTATCGGATGCTTCAGGACGGCAAAGCCAGATTTTGCCTCGTGGGCGGCGTGGACAGCTATCTCGAACCGGAAACGCTGGAGTGGCTGGATGAGCGCGAGCAGCTCCATTCCGATGAAAACACCTACGGGTTCTGCCCGGGCGAAGGCGCCGGTTTCTGCTTGATGACCCAGTTGCAGACCGCGCGGCAACTGGGTATCCAACCTCTGCTCGAGGTGCTTTGCACTTCCGTGGCCTTCGAGGAAAACAAGATCAAGACAAGGACAATCTGCCTCGGTGAGGGCCTGAGCACGGCCTTTCAGCTTTTGTTCGACCAGGCACCAATCGACCCGGTCGATCGCATCATCTGCGACATGAATGGCGAGCGTTATCGCGGCAACGAGTATGGTTTCGCAGTCCTGCGCAACCCAGGTCGCTTCCGGGACGCTGCGGATTTCGAAACGCCGGCGGATTGCTGGGGTGATATAGGTGCCGCTTCAGGGCCACTGTTCGTCAGTCTAGTCGCGGAGGCTGAAACCCGAGGCTACAGCAAGGGCCCGCTTTCCCTGATCTGGGCAAGTTCCGAAAATGGCACGCGCGCCGCCGCGCTGCTCGGTGGTCCGGGGGGATCACGCTGATGCCGACCCACATCACCGTGAACGGTCTCGGCCTCACGCACAAAAGCTCCACCGGCTTTTCGAAAGCGACGATACCGGACGTCTGCAAGACGCCAACGCCTGGCGGCCCTGTGCCAATGCCTTATCCGAATTTCGCAATGAGCAGCACGTTGGGTGACGGAACCACGACTGTCTTTGCGAAGGGCGGCCAGATGATCGCCATCAAGGGCTCGCAGTACAAGATGTCCACCGGCGACGAGCCGGGCACGGTAGGCGGAGTCAAGTCCAACACGTTCAAGCAGGCGACGGATTGGATTACATATTCTTTCGACGTCAAGATGGATGGCAGCAACGCCTGCCGCGACACTGACAAGAAATTTCACAACAACCAGAATACCGTCGATTTGATGGGCAATTTGAACCCTGCCCCTCCCGGCAAGCCGAACATATTGACCATACCGTGCACGGACGCTCCTGGAAAACCTTCACCGGGGCGCCACAAGTTCAATTCGTGCGAGCAAGAAGAGATCTGTAAGAAACTTGCTCAAATCAACAAGATGATGAACAGCCCGGGCGGCATAAAGAGTGCCGGTGGCGGAAAGGGGCCTCGCGGCTACGACAAGTTGCGTGAAGCCGGCGACAAGCGAGCGAGCCAGCTGCGCGGCATGGCGATGCGCCAAAGCAGCAATCCGGAGGTGCAGGCGCTTAACAAAAAAGGTTTCAAACACATATCGAACAAGGCCCCCGATTACTGTCGCGACGCCTTGCAGAAGAAAGCCGAGTCAAGCTCTCCGCCTTACAAGAGCTTCAGCGTCGACCATATCAAGGAGATTCAATTCTGCGGCCATCCAAGCAGGCTCAGCAATCTGAGATGGATGTCGCGCCGGCCCAACCGGTGGATCGGCGGTCAGCTCAACCAGTTGAAGACGAGTGGTCCCGGCAAGCACACCGGCGTCAAGGGCGATTGCTGCTGAGAGCCGGCAGATCTCGATCTGAACGTGAAATGCCATTGCAACAACTCTTCGGATAAAGGGCAGAGATCCATGGCAAAAAAGACATCGTCACTTCCAGAACTGATCGCACAGTTGGCGGAAGCGTTGCGCACGTACGACCGGCTGGCGTTCGACGAAGAGTATGATCATCCGTTGGGCAAACCCTGTTCCGATAGGCAGCTTGCCACTCTGGAGAAGAGGCTGGGGAAGCCCTTGCCACCCAGCTACCGCGAATTTCTGAAGCTTCACAACGGTTGGGGAGGTTTGTCGGGCGACGCCAAACTGCTTTCGGTCGAGGACCAAAGGGCCGAATGGGTCGAAGAACATCTCGAGGATCTGCAGGAGATCTTCGACGAGCTCGACCAGGAGAATCCGTTTAAGAACGGGGCCCTCCCGGTCTTCCTCGGGGAAGATTCGAACCAGTGCCTTTATATCGACCCCCATACGGTCCGTTCCGACGGCGAAATGGATTTTGTCGCACTCGACATCACCACTGAGGAGAGGCGCTTTCCCGACTTCACCTCATTCCTGATCCACAAGCTCAATCTGCTGCGCGGCATGATCGACGACGAGACCAAGGGTGTCTCCCGAGACGACGCGGAATAGTTGAAATGCAGGTCCCCAATCTATCTGCAGCGCTCACGCGGCCTTTGATGGTCGGCGACGAGGTTGCGTTGAAGATCATGCTCGATCTGACGGTCTATATCGAAGGACCGACGGAGCGTCATTTCGAGTATCTGCTTGACTTGTACGAACGCGTTTGCCCTCCGGACAGACTTTGCGAGTTCAAGATTTCCGAGCTGCCGCTCTGGTCATCGATCGCTCAGCCGATGCTGACCTTGCATGGAAGGGCTGCAGCCGCTGCCGGCATCGCGCGCCCCTATTTCGAACCCGTACGCGAGCGCATAAGGCAAGGCAGGGCATTCGAGGCGCAGTACTGGGATGGACTTGAAATCGATGCGCCGCGCGGAAGCTGGAGCCTCAATTGTCAGCGTATGCATCTCAGGGACGAGGGGTTGTTCGCCTTTGTCCGCATGCTGCTCCCCATCGATGCCGATCTGGAAATCCTCGTCGATGCTGCTCTGGCAATAGCGGAAAACGTGCCACTGCATTCGGGTCATGGCGGCCTGGCCTTCGTCTACGAACCGCTGCTCATGGAAGACGCGTTCGACGCCATCTACAACCGGGCGCGACGCTTTTGGGGCGTCGACATCGAGCACATGAATGGCACGCTGCCTTTGACAAAGAGAGGTATAAAGGGCGTCAACTGGCTTACCTTGGTCGGCCGTGACTTTGCCTCGAAACCTGAGATCCATGCCTCGCTCGCGGCCCTCTCCGATGTGCCGACGGTAACAGCGGCGCAACGAAGACACGCTGTTGTCCTAATGGCAGGTCAACAACCTTCAGCTTGCGACCGCAACCGTCCGGACATGAGCGACGTCCCCTATGTTGCAGTAGCCAATGCGCTGGCTCCACTTTTCTTGACCGAACATCCCGATTTCCCGGGCCAACGTTTTTTTGCCAATGGCAACACGATGGGTTGGATACACAGATTTATCGATCCCGCCGGTTGGCGTTGATCTCGGAGCACGTCTCGCGCTCCGGCTGAAAATCTGGGCGCTGATTTCAAAGAATGCTCAATCGAGCAGTTTTCGTTCCTTCGCCCAGTCTTTCACCTTGTCGGCGACCGGCAGGAATGGCGGATCGTCGTCGAAGTGATCGGCGAAAGCTTGGCCCAGCAAGGACGTCTCGACCGAGAACAGTTGACCATCTTCGCGGGCCTCGGGATAAAGCTCAAGGAAGGCACTTCCGGCAGCGGCCGCCAGTGTTGGGACGCGCATCTGATGGATCAGCCAGTGCAGGAGCGTTCGGTCGCCGAGCATGCCGGAGCCCCTCACTGCCAGCGGCGCGGTCTCAGGTACTTTCAACAGCCCACCCAACCAAGCGCGTACATCCTTATCGGGAGCAGCCTTGACTGCCGAGCGCAGCGCAGTCAGCGCGTCAGGCCCGCCTGAGACAGCGGTCTTGCGCAATGCTGGGCTCCCCAGGTCCCCGGAGCCAAGCTGGGTCAGCGCCCAGGCAGCCCAAAATCGCGGCGCTTCGTCTGCATCGTCCAACGCATACGTCATCTCCCCGACGAGGTCTGTGCGCTTTAATGTTCCAGCCAAACGCAGCGCAGCGGCGCGTACACCGGCATCCGGATCGCGCACCAGACGCCCCAGCATCTGCTTCGGGTCGACATTATGTCCGATACATGCGGACACGCCCAGATAACGCTTGAACGCGTCGTGAGTGCCGATCCAATCGCGGACCAGCGAGGCGATCGTCTGCGCCTTGTGCCAGGCCAACGCGCCCACAAGGCCAGGAGCACGGTCCGCCGCTTGCCGGCCCATTTCGACCGCTTCGGCAATGCGTTTCGGATCGGCTTGTTCGCACGCCGCCCAGGCAAAAACGAACAGCTCGCCCTTCTGCGGAAAATCCTCGTAGGCAGCGAAAATGAACGACCAGGCGTCGGAGCCGGCGATGCGAATGCCGTCGAGATTTGCCTCTAGCCGCTTGTCGATGCCAGCCACGGCCACCATGTCCGGCGGATCCGCCATCATCAGCGTGTCGCGTTGAGCCCAGAAAAACGCCGCCTGCTCGACATGCTGCCTGACGACCTCAGCCACAATGCGCGGCCGCGGCGTCGCATCGAGATCGGTATTAGTTATCGCGTCCGACATCAGTTCAAGTCGATCGAGCCGCCGCGAATCCGGTTGGTGGCGCTCGCCTGGCTGGTCACGTAGGTGCCACGGATGATGATGCGCCCATCCTTTTCCATAAGGATCGTCGCCTCGCCGCAACGCAGTTCGATGCGCTCTTCGCCCACTATACGCACACTTTCACCATCGCGAATGACTTGCGGCGAAGAAGCCTTTCGCGCGGGCTCGACGATGCGCCCGACGATCAGTGGTCGGCCGGGATCGCCGTCCTGAAACAACAGTGCCACTTCGCTGCCTATCTCGCTCGAGGCAAGTTCGGTCAAGCTTCGCGCCGGAAGGGCGGTCTCCTTTGGATTGCCAGGAAAAACCACAAGCGGGTCGCCACTATCGAACCCGAGGAAAATCCCGATCACCACCCCTTCGATGCGTTCGCGCGTCTCGCCCATGGTCACATCCTCAGTTTTCACTGATCTTCGAGCCCTTCATCGTGATGTCGCCGGACGCCTTGAGACTGATCGTGCCGGACCCCTTGATCGAGATGTCCTTGCCCTCGATGCCGATCGAGCCGTCCTTCTTCATCATGATTTTGGCAGAGCCGCATTTTATCAGAATCTCGTCACCAGCATTGATCACCAGCTTCTTGCCGATATTGATCGAGCTGTCCTCGCCGACGCTGATCGAACTGCCCTTTGCGATCCCCAGCGAATGAGCACCTCCGACGTTTGTCGAGTCATCTGCCCCGATACTGGCACTACGCGCCGCTCCGACGTTGAATGACTGAGCGCTTCCAATGGTCACGCTTTGATCCGCACCGATATTGACAGTCTGCCCGGCACCGATGTCCCAGCTGTCCGCAGCGCCAATGCTGTGGCTTTGACTGATCCCCACGCTCACCGACCGCGTTGCGCCGATGGTGTTCATTTGCGCCGCGCCAACGGTCCTCGTCTCTGCTGCTCCGACACTATCAATGCGCGCCGCGCCCACAGTCACCGTCTGCACAAGGCCGACCGTCTGCGAGTGGTTCGCGTCGATGTTTTCGGTGGAATTGGCTACGACATGGATGGTCTCGTTGGCCATAACCGTCAATGAGCGGTTCGCGCCGACCGTCTCGGTGTCGTTGCTGCCGATGTTGGTGGTCTGGTCGACGCCGATCTTGACCGTCTTGTTGTTGCCGACGTCCTCGTCGAGGTTGTGACCGACGGAGTGCTTGGCGTCGTGGTCGATGCGGTCGGACTGGTCGTGTTGCACGGTCTTGTTGCGATCGTGCTTGATCAGCAGGTGATGGTCTTTCTGCGCCTGGAAATTGACCAGCTCGGAGCCGGCCTTGTCCTCGAACATCAGCTCGTTGTAGCCGCCGCCGCCTTTCGAGGAATTCGACTTCCAGCCGGATTGCGTGGCGTTCCCCGGCAACCCGTAGGGCGGCATCTCGGCGGCGTTGTAGACGCGGCCGGTGATGATCGGCAGATCCGGATCGCCCTCGATGAAATCGACGATGACCTCCTGGCCGATGCGCGGGATCTGGATGAAGCCCCAGCCGCTGCCGGCCCAGGTCTGCGACACGCGCACGAAGCAGGACGAGTTCTGGTCCTTCTTGCCGAGGCGGTCCCAGTGGAACTGCACCTTCACCCGCGCATATTTGTCGGTGAAGATCTCTTCGCCGGAAGGGCCGACCACCGTCGCCGTCTGCGGGCCGCGCATGATCGGCCGCGGCGTGATGCGCGGCGGCCGGTAGGGCAATTTGGTGGGCGCGACGCCAAGCACCACCTTGAAGTTCTCGATGTGGGCCTCGTTCTGGGTCCGGTAGCCCGGGTCGAACAGCCGGTACTCGGCGCTGATCACCAGATAGTCCTGGTTCTGGTCGTCGCGCGGAAAACTTTCCAGCTTGAACTTGCAGCCGGAAAAGAGGCCGCGCACGGTGCCCACCGCCGTGCTGCGCTGGTGCACCGCCTGGAGTTCCTCGCGGCGGATTCCGGCGATCGTGTCGCCGCGGCCGACATCGAGATGCGCGCCGGGCTGACGGTAGTTTTCGCCCGCGGCCTCCTTGTGGCTGAACGGCTGGGCCGATTTCGCCATCAGGTCGGCGCCGGGCTTCTCGAAATCATAGTCGGTGTGGGCATAGGCGCCCGGCCGCACCGCGCTGCCCGGAATCCATTCGGTGATGTATTCGACGTCGCGCCGGGAGGCCTGCCCCTCGAAATTATAAAGCACTTTCTCGTAACCAGGTGCCGCCTTCAGCTTGCTCATCGCGTCGCAGAGGACCAGCGTGTGCTTGCCCTCGTCATGCTCGAAGAAATAGAAGATGCCCTCGTGCTCCATCAGCCGCTGCACGAAGTCCAGGTCGCTCTCGTCATACTGCACGCAATATTCGCGCTGGGGATAGGAGCCCTGCAGCCGCTTCTCGAATTTCGCGATGCCGTATTTCGAGAAGATCTTTTCGACGATCTCGACCGCCGTCATGTTCTGGAAGATGCGGCAATCGGTGGTGTTGCCGAGGAACCAGAGCCACGGCCTGACCACTGCCTCATAAAAGGCCAGCCGATCCTCGATGCGGGTGAGCTTGAACTCCGACACCAGGCCGCTGAACCAGCGTTTCGGATCGGATTCGCCCTCGACCGAAACGACACCGCCCAGCATCTTCAGGGGATCGACGTCGTGGCTCTTCGAGACGAAACCGACGGTATAGGCGAAACAACGGCTGATCTCGTCACGCCCGACGAGATGGGTGAAGGTCAGCACATCGCCGCCAACCGGCGTTTGCACAACCGTGGCACGTTCGTTCGGCATGGGTCGTGCCCCTCCTGGACGCGGCCGCCAGTGTGATGGATTGAAGCCCCCGCTCTGTAAACTGCATCACGTTCGGGAACGTTTCGAACTCACCGCACCGGACCACTCCAGCCTAGCACATGTTTGGTGGCGGCCAAACAACAGCGACGGCTAAACAGCGCCCATGCGCCGGTGTGAAACGCTCCTCTCCCGCCGCTCCCGCAAGCTGCTAGAATGCTGGAGCAATTCCGGGAAAAGCAGGTAGCGGTTCTCCCGTCCGGAATTGCGAGAGACAAGTGTTTATTTACCAAGTTCGGCGACGCTTCCGGATGTTCATCTCGCTGCAGATCAGCAATGTCGACAAACTGCCCGCCGGCAGCTCGACGAGCTATGCCGCCCGCGACCGCAGCTTCGAGATCGGCCGCGAGAATTGCGACTGGACGCTCTCCGATCCGCAAAAGTTCATCTCGGGGCGGCACTGCGAGGTCCGCTACCAGGCGGGCGGCTTCTGGCTCTACGACATCTCGCGCAACGGCACCTTCGTCAACGGCTCCAGCCAGCGCCTGGCCGGGCCGCACCGGCTGGCCCATGGCGACCGGGTGCTGATCGGGCGCTATGTCATCGCCGTGTCGATCGACGAGGAACGGCCAGCGACCGGCCATCCGCAAAGCCGGGCCGGGTCGACGCAACGCGAGCTGCCGCCGTCGACGGGCAGGCCGCTGGAGTTGGGCAACGAGCCGTTCTTCAGCCGGGCGGAGCAGCGGCCCGGACAGGGAGCGGCATCGACGTCTTCGGCGTTGCAGCAGCCGGCACCGGGCGCGTCGGTTGGCCGCGCCGCGGACGCCGACAGGCTGTTGCGGGACATCGCGAAGGCGGCCGGCATTTCGCCGGACCTGCTTCGGTCGCGCGATCCGCAGGAAGTGGCCGCCGAGATCGGCGCCGTGCTCAGAACCACGGTCGAGCAATTGTCGCTGCTGCTCAAGGCGCGCGCGGCGGCCAAGGTGCTGGCCAAAAGCGCAAACCGCACGATGATCGGCGCCGAGAACAACAACCCGCTGAAATTCGTTCCGGGCACCGACGACATACTGGAGATCATGTTCGCGAAACGCAGGGCCGGCTATCTCGACGCCGCGCACAGCGTCGAGGACGCCTTCCGGGACCTCAAGACGCATGAACTCGCCACTTACGCCGCCATGCAGGCCGCGCTCTCCAAGCTGCTCGACGACCTGTCGCCCGAGGCGATTGCCAGGAAACTTCCGCCGGCCTCCTTCTCTTCCAAGAAAAGCCAGGCCTGGGATGCCCTCGTCGCCACCTGGCGGACGATGGAGGAGAAGCACGAAAACGGCATGCTCGATGTCTTCCTCGCCTATTTCAGCGAAGCCTACGCCAAGGCCAGCAAGCAGAAGTAGCCAAACAGGCCAGCCGAGCCAGGCGCTATGTGACGGGTCTCACAGAAGAAAGCGCCGCTTCGAGCATCCTGCTTTCCGATTTCAATTGGGTGCTTGGGCGACTAGGATAGCTCTCGGAAGCTTGCCTGGCGGGCAAAGCGGCGTGGCTTGGGGCGTGTGCAGCAATGTCATGTTTCGGCGAGATGAGCCTTTCCATCCGGCCCGCTGCCAAATCTCGGCATGAAAAGCGCGTAGCCGGCTTCTTTCCTTGCCGAGGAAAGGTTCGCTGCACCTCGACGGTGGACCGCCGATGAGCTCGAAGGACGATCCCTCCGCGCCGGCGGGCAAGACCGTCATCCGGGCGCCGCGGCCAAGACAACGCTCGCCCGCGGCTGCTCAGGGCGCCTCTCCAGCTGCCGTCGGGCCGGCGCTCAGGGAATCGACGGTGTTCGACCCCGGCATCGGCCGGCAGATGCCGACCGGCTGGTCGACCGGGACCATGGTCGTTCAAGGCGCGGCTCCGGCGGCCGCAGCGTCGACGCCCGCGCTGCAGCAGGAGATCCTGCTTAACGCCACGGATGGCGTGAAATACGCCGCGGCAAATCCAATTCTGGCAGTCGCAGCACCCCTGCTGATGCTGTTCGGCCAGTTGCGGCTGATGCCGGTCGAGCGGCAAGCCGCGCCCCTTGCGGAGCACATCGCCGAAGCGATCGACACGTTCGAGCGGGAGATGGCGAGAGCCGGCATTGCCGAAGAGGATGGCAGAATCGCGAAATTCGCGCTTTGCGAGACCGCCGACGACCTCGTCGGCAACCTGCCGTGGCCGAAGGACGACGCCTGGAGCGGGCACAGCCTGGTAACGCGGTTCTTTCACACCAAGCCAACCGGCGCCGGTTTCTATGAGGCGCTGAACAAGGTTCTGGGCCGTCCGGAGGGCCATCACGACCTATTGGAACTCATGCATGCCTGCCTGTCGCTCGGGTTCGAGGGCCAATATCGCGGACGGGCCGGCGAACGGGACGCTCTCGAACGCGTCCGCCGCGACGTCTACGACACGCTCCGCTACTTCAGGCCGCGCCCCGAGGACGACATCTCGCCCCATTGGCAAGGCATGGCGGCGACGCTGTCAAAGCCCAGCGCGCGGTTGCCGCTTTGGGCGGTCGCGGCCGCCGCCGCGACGCTGGTGACGGCGGCGTTCTTCGGGTTGCGGGTTTTGATCACCGACGAAGGCGACGTGACCGCCGGCGAATTGCTGGCGCTCAACCCTTCGACGCCGGTCACCATCGAGCGCGCAAGCGTGGCGCCACTCGCCGAGCCCGCGGAAGTCGCCCCGCCACCGGTCGTTCCCGCCACCACCCAGATAGACCGCATCAGCACAGCTTTGGCCAAGGAGATCGCCGGCGGCGGGCTGACGGTCGGCACGAAGGGCAACTTCATCGTGGTGGAGCTCAACAATCAGCTGCTCTTCGCGCCCGGGCAGGCGGAGCTGAAACCGGAATTCCAGCCCGTAGCGGCAGACATCGCCACGGCTCTGAATAGCGAGCCCGGACCGATCCGGATTGTCGGCCACACCGACAATGTGAAGCCGAAGAAGTCGAGCCAGTTCAAATCCAATTTCGATCTTTCCGTTGCCCGCGCCAAAGCCGTCCAGGCAATGATGGCCGCGCAATTGAAAGACCCGTCGCGGGTAACGGTCGACGGCAAGGGCGAGGACGAACCGATCGCCGATAACGCGACAGCGGACGGCCGCGCGAAAAACCGCCGCGTCGACGTGATGATCCCGAAGGAGGAGACGTTGTGAGCGGGCGCGGCGGGGAGCGGCACTGATGCGCTGGGTGCTGCGGCTATTCAGCCTCACCGCGCTTGCCGGTTTCTCGGCGGCGGTCTGGTATGCCGGGCCGCTGATCCGCTTTGCCGATACTCGTCCGCTTGGACCGGTCTGGCTCAGGGCGACGATCATCGGCGTGAGCGTCGCCCTGCTCGCGCTCTTCTACGGCGTCAGCTTCTGGCAAGGACGCAAGGCGCAGAAGGCGCTCGAAGCGGCCATCACGCGCAGCGACGACCGTAACGACGATTCACAGGTGCTCGAAGCGCGCATGGGCGAGGCCATTGCGACGCTGAGGCGGTCGAGTGGCAGGCGCAACTTCCTCTATGAGATCCCCTGGTACATCATCATCGGCCCGCCTGGAGCCGGCAAGACGACGGCGCTGGTCAATTCAGGGCTGAAGTTTCCGCTCGCGGGTTCCGGCAACGCCCAGCCGGTGGCCGGCGTCGGCGGCACGCGGTCCTGCGACTGGTGGTTCACCGACGATGCCGTGCTGATCGACACGGCCGGCCGCTATACGACGCAGGAGTCGGACCGCGAGCGCGACAAGGCGAGCTGGCTCGCCTTCCTCGGACTGCTCAAGAAATACCGCACCAGGCAGCCGATCAACGGCGTGATCCTCGCCATCAGCCTTGCCGATCTCATCGGCTTCGACGACCAGCAGCTCGACGCGCATGTCACCGAAATAAGAAGCCGGCTGCGGGAGCTGCACGAGACGCTGAAGATCCAGTTCCCGGTCTACCTGCTCTTCACCAAGGCCGACCTCGTCGCCGGCTTCATGGATTATTTCGGCGATTTCGACGAAGCCCGCCGGCGCAAGGTGTGGGGGGCGACCTTCCAGACCATGGACCGCAACAGGAACATGGTCGGCGAGGCTGCGGCCGAGTTCGACGCGCTGGCCAGGCAACTGGCGGACGAGATCGCCGACCGGCTGCAGGACGAGACCGACCCGGTGGCGCGCATCGCGATCTTCGGCTTTCCGGCGCAGTTCGCCGCGCTGAGAACGCGCATCGTGCGTTTCGTCACCAGCTTGTTCGACCCGTCCCGAAGCCAGGTCAACGTCAGCCTGCGCGGGCTCTATTTTTCGTCAGGCACGCAGGAAGGAACGCCCATCGACCAGGTGCTGGGCGCGATCGGCCGCAGTTTCGGCGGCGCTTCGCAGGCGCATCTTTCCGGCACCGGCAAAAGCTTCTTCCTGCACGATCTTCTGGCAAAGGTGATCTTCCCGGAGGCAGGCTGGGTCTCCTTCGACCGGGCCGCGGAGCGGTGCGACAGGCTCGCCCGATTTGGCGGCCTCGCCGCGATCGCGCTGGCGACTCTGGCGGCGCTCGGCATGCTCGGCCTCAGCTTCTCGGCCAACAAGTCGCTGATCGCCTCGACACGCCAGGCGATGGCGCAGTATCGCGACAGCGCGGATTCCCTGCTCAAGAGCACGACGGTGACGGATGTCGATCTCGAGAACGTCATCGGCCCGCTCGACCAGCTGCGCAACCTGCCGGCTGGATATGAAAGCGCCGGCCAAACGAAGCCGGTCGAGGAAAGCTTTGGGCTCAGCCAGCGCGAGAGACTTCTGTCGGCCTCCAAAACCGCCTACCGGCAGGCGCTGGAGCGGAGCTTCCGCTCCCGTCTCCTGGTCCAGGCGGAGCGGACGATCCAGGCCAAGATGGCCGATCCGATCGCGCTCTACGAACCGCTGAAGATCTATCTGATGCTGGGCGGCAAGGCGCCGAAGGTCGACGACGAGCTGGTCGTTTCCTGGATGAGGCAGGACTGGGAGGAAAACCGCTACCCGGGCGAAAACAACCGCGAAGGCCGCGCGCAGCTCGAAAAGCATCTGCGCGCCATGCTCACGCTCGATGATGCCTATGACCCGGTGTTCGAGCTCAACCAGCCGCTGGTCGAGGCAGCGCAACGCTCGCTCGGACGCATGAGCCTTGCCGACCGCGCATCGGCGCTGATCCGATCGGCGGTCTACGCCGCAAGGCTCCAGGACTTTTCCGTAGCCGCGAACGCCGGTCCGGAAGCGCAGCTGCTGTTCGAACGCATGGATGGCAGCGAGCTCTCCGAGCTTGACGTTCCCGGCCTCTACACCCGGGCCGGCTTCAATACCTTCTACCTGCCGCAGCTCTCGCGCATCGCGCAGATGCTGGTCGACGATCAATGGGTTCTCGGCGGCGGCGGCGAGCAGGGCGGCATCGACCAAGACCTGCCCAGGCTGGGCCCCGAGCTCATCGACCGCTACGGCAAGGAATTCGCTTCCGCCTGGAACGGCGCGCTCGACCAATTGAAGTTGAAGGCGATGCTGAAGGACAAGCCGCAATATATCGCGCTTTCCGCCGCAGCCTCGCCGGACTCGCCGCTGGACCGGCTGTTCACGGCGATCGCCGATGAAACGGCGTTGACGAAGGACAGCACCGCCTCCGCAGGCGAGCCCGGCGCGGCGCAGCAGGACCCGGCTGTTACGGCCAAGGGCCTGGCCCGCATCGGCCTGCAGATCGCCGGCGGCAAGTCGCAAAGCCGCGCGGGGGCAAGCTCGTCCGCCGCGCAGAACGCCGGCGCCACCGTGGAAGCGCAATTCAGGCCATTCCAGGCGCTGGTGAGCGGTTCCAGCGGGCGCCGTCCGCTCGATGCGCTGACGCAGAACTTCCATGATATCTACCAAAGCGTGAAGCTGGCGGTGGATGTCCCCGCGCAGACGGAGCGCGTCAACGCCAACCTGAAGCTGCAGATTTCGACGATGCGCGCCAATGCCTCGCGCCTGCCCAAGCCGCTCGCGCGCATGGTCGACGCGGCGGCGGACGAATTCGAAGGCAATGTCGCCGAGACCTCCGTCGCCAACCTCAACCAGACGCTCGACGAGACGGTCACGCGCCCCTGCGAGGAAGCTGTCAACGGCCACTATCCCTTCGCCGGGAACAGCACGGAGGACATCTCCATGGCCGACTTCGCCAAGCTGTTCGCGCCGGGCGGCCTGATGGACCGGTTCTTCGCGCAGAACCTGGCGCCGCTGATCGACATGACGGGGCAGGACTGGGCCTGGAAGCCGAATGCGCGCGCCGGCCGCGACCTCGCCAGGTCGACATTGAAGGCGTTCCAGTCGGCTGCGGAAATCCGCAGCGCCTTCTTTCCTTCAGGCGGTTCGACACCATTGGTCTCAATCACCTTCACCCCCACCTCGCTGAACAGCGAGGCCGACAGCGCGGTGCTCGATGTCGACGGGCAGACGGTGCAGAGCGCGCAGGCCGGCAACGCGCCGAGCACGGTGACATGGCCGAGCGGAGCCGCCTCCGGGTCCGCCAGCCTCAGCCTGACGCCGGAAATGCCGGGCCGCGAATCCGTCCTCAAATTCGAGGGGCCGTGGGCATTGAAGCGCCTCATGGACAAGGCGACCGTCTCCGGCGACGCCAGCGGCGCCGAGGCGCGCTTCGTGATCGGCGGACGCGACGTCGCCTACAAGATGGAGACCGGCTCGGCCGCCAATCCCTTGCTCCTCCCGGCGCTGTCGGGGTTCAGCTGTCCGAAGGCGTTTTGACATGGCAGCGCTTCAGAGCATCGCCGGCGCCAGCCTTCATTTCGGTACTCTAATGTATGCGCTTGTGGCAAAGTGGCCTGGGCACGCGGCCCACGGTTCGTCACAGAGGACGCTCGCGAAGCGCTTGGTGGCAAATTGAGCACTGTCGCCCTTCCCATCGAGAGCTTCGGCGTGAGCCACAAGGGTTGTGTGCGGGACCACAACGAGGACAATTACCTGGTCGAGCCGCGGACCGGCCTTTGGGTGGTGGCCGACGGAATGGGCGGCCATGAGGCCGGCGAGGTCGCTTCGGCCAGCATCGTCGATCACCTGGCAACGATCGGCATCGCAAGCTCGGCGCCGGACCTTCGCGCCCGCTTCGAGGACCGGCTGAGCCGCGCCAATGCCGAAATCCGCAACATATCGCGGTCGCGCGGCATCACTATCGGCTCCACCTTCGCGGCCCTGCTCGCGATGGACGGGCGGTTTGCGGGCCTGTGGGCCGGCGACAGCCGCATCTATCTGGTGCGAGGCGGCGCGATCTCGCAGATTTCCAGGGACCATACCGAGGTCCAGGAGCTTCTCGACCGCGGCATGATCAGCGCGGAAGAAGCGCTCACCTGGCCGCGCCGCAATGTTATCACCCATGCCGTCGGGGTCAGCGACGAGCTCGAGATCGATTTTCAGCAAGGCGAGCTGATGCCTGGCGATGTGTTCGTCTTGAGCACCGACGGGCTGACCGCGCATGTCAGCGACGCCGAGATCGAAGCCGCGGTCAAATCAGGGTCGCCGCAAATGGCATGCGAGAAGCTGCTGGAGACGGTGCTGGCGCGCGGCGGAACGGACAATGTCACCATCGTGATGGTCAGCGTCGGCGGCGGGCGCAACGGACCACTCCGTGCGGAGCGGTCCAGGGCGGAAGGCTGAAATAGATGAGCGACGACGACAAGACGCGGATTTCGCCCAACCTCGCATACACCGGCGTCGGCACGCAGCTCAGCGGCATTTACGAACTCGACGAGCGGATCGCGTCCGGCGGCATGGGCGAGGTCTATCGCGGCCACAACATCCAGACCGGCGATCATGTGGCGATCAAGATCGTGCTGCCGGAGTTCGCCCGCGACCAGACGATCCTGTCCCTATTCCGCAAGGAGGCGTCGATCCTCAACCATTTGTCGCATGACGCGGTGGTGCGATACCACGTCTTCACCATCGATCCGGGGATCGGCCGTCCGTACCTGGCGATGGAGTTCGTGGACGGCCAGTCGCTGTTCGACGTCATGCGGCGCGGTCCGATGTCGCCGCCGGATGTGCGCAGGCTTTGCCATCGGCTCGCCTCCGGCTTGAGCGCGGTGCATCAGGCCGGCGCGGTCCACCGCGACCTCTCGCCCGACAACATCATCCTGCCGGGCGGCCGGGTCGAGCGCGCCAAGATCATCGACTTCGGCATCGCGCGCTCGGCGAATGTCGGCGGCGAGACGCTGATCGGCGGAAAGTTCGCCGGCAAATACAACTACGTTTCTCCCGAACAGCTCGGCCTCTATGGCGGCGAAGTCAGCGAGCAGTCGGACATCTACAGCCTAGGACTTGTGCTGGCCGCGGCCCTGCGCGGAAAGCCGCTCGACATGAGCGGCTCGCAATATGAGGTCATCGAGAAGCGCCGGACCGTGCCGGACCTGTCGGACATCGACCCCGATTTCCGCTCTCTCATCGAAGCGATGCTGCAGCCGGATCCGCAAGACCGGCCGGCCAGCATGGCCGAGATCGCCAGGGCAACGCGCGACGACGATCTCGACGCGACCTTGCCGCCGCCCGGGTCGTTTGCTCCGCGCGAGCGCTCTGGCTTGCCGCGCGCCGGCTGGACCGCGCTGCCGAACTCCAGCCCCCAGCCTTCGACGGTTCCCGGCGAACCACGTTTCGTTCCGCATGTGCGGCCGGCGCATCTGTCGCAGCCGCGGCCCTCGCAAGCGGCCGCCCCGGCCAGCGCGCCTATGCGACCTGCTGAACGAAAACCTTCGCGGATCCCAGCCATCGCCGGCGGCGTCGCGGTGCTGGCAGTCCTGGCGGGGGCTGGCGTCTATTTCAGCGGCGCCCTGACCACTCCGCCTGCCGTGGAAAAACCCGAGCCTCTCACGCCGAAGCCGACGGCAAAACCCGTGGCGGAAGCACCTAAGCCGGTGGCGGAGGCATCAAAGCCTCCGCCAGAAGCGCCAAAACCTCAGCCGCCGGCGCCAGCCGAGCCGCAGCCGGCCGCGCCGAAAGCTGACAGCTCGGCCACCGTTGAGCCGGCAAAGCCTGCCCTGCCGGCTCCGCCGCGACCGCAGGACAAGACCGTCCAAAAGCAGGCCGAAGCTGCGACAGTGCAGAAAACGGAACCGACACCGCCTGCCCTTCAGCCGCAAAGCCCGACCAACAACCAGGCCTCGCAGCCCACAGTGGCCGAACCGATCCAGCCGCCGATCGAGAAGTCGCCCGCTCCCACGCCGAAGGCGACGGAAAACCTGAAGCCGGCTCAACCAGCCAACGAGTCGCCAACGGCCAAAGCGTTGGGATCGAGCCAGACGGAAGCGCGGAACACGCCGGCGCCGGAACCGCCGGCGACCAAACCCAGCGCATCGGACCTCGTCGAGGCTCTGTCCAAGTTGCCCAAGCCGAAGACCCCTTCGCCCCCGAAAAGCCAGGCACCGGCGCCACCTCAGCCGACGGTGCCTGAAGCGGCCAGCCAGCCGGCAACGCCAAACGCGTCGTCACAACCGGCACCGCTGCCGCAGCCACAGCCTGCGACCAAGCAGAATACGGACGTCGCCATCAACCTGCCCAAGCCGCAGGTTCCGCCGCCGGCAAAAGAGCCCGACGAACTGACGCAGCGCGCTTCCTGGGTGCGCGACTTCAGCGGCGGCGACTGTTTCTACGCAACGCTGACGTCGGCGACGGACAGCGCCGCGGCGATCGAAGGTTTTGGAACCGCCGTGCAGCCGTTCGAGCGGTTGCTCAACGATTTCCAGTCCAGGTTCCACCTCGAGCCGGACATCAGCGTGCGCCTCATCGATCCGCAGCAATGCGAGGTGACCAGTTTCCTGCGCTTTCTCGACCGGAGCGGGGCCGAGCGGCCGCAACTCGTTCTCGACCGGACCTCCGTGCCGGACGGCTCACCGATCAGCGGCACCTTGGCGACCCGCGGCGGGCTGATTTCCAACGTGATGCTGATCGACCACAAGGGCATCGCCTTCAACCTCGACGACCGTATGGTCGCGCAGCCGGACAAGGCGACGTTCAGCATCCCGATCGGTCTCGCCGCCGCCGACAAGGCGGCCGGCAAGGCCTTGCCGCAGATCATGCTGGCGATCACCGGGCCGCAGGATATCCAGGCCGCAATGTTCTCGCGCCCTACGCCGGCCTCGGAGCTGTTGCCCAAGATCCTCGAGGAGATCGAGGCCGACGGTTCCCAATTCTCCGCCACGGCCAAGTATTTCCGGCTTGGCGGATAAGCACGGACGCCGATGGAACTCCGCTACCCGCGTTCTTCCTCTCCGTCACCGCCATGCAAGAAGCCTGGCCGGGTTCGAATTTGGGCTAACCCGACCCGCCGGATGAAGCTAGCCGCTCTGCTTGGCGGGGTACTGCTCTCGATCCTTAGCGTCGGCAGGGCCCATGCCGAATTCACCGTCTGCAACCAGACGCTCGACGTCGTCAACCTCGCCGTCGGACAGAAGGTCGACGATGCCGACCAGACCGACGGCTGGTGGACCATCGGTGCCAACCAATGCGTCAACGTCATCCGAGAGGAGCTGGCCAACCGGTATATCTACATCTACGCCACGGATGTCTTCGGCCATGCGATCCTCGCCGGATCGACTGAGATGTGCGTCGACCGGCGCCGCTTCTCGATCCGCGGCATCGACGAGTGCTGGCAGCGCGGCCATATAGCGGCGCGCTTCGTCGAGGTCGATACGCAGGAGCAGGTGCGCTGGACCTATTTCCTGACCGGAACCAGCCCGTGACGCACAGCATCGACACGAGCTTCAAGTTGAAGAAGCAGGCGCGCCTGGCCGAGCGCCGGCGCAAGCTCTGGCGCTGGGTCCTTTCCGGCGTTGCCACGCTCGCCGTCGTTTCGGCCGCGACCGGTTTCTACCTCACCAGGGACTACTGGTCGTTCGGCGACGAGGACGAGGAACTGCATCCGGTCGAGGGCATGGAGGACGTACCGCCCGACGCTTCGGTCTATGTGCCGGCCATCATCGACCTTGCCGGCGATCCGATGTGGATCACGCTGGCGCCCGACGCCGATACCGCAACGAAGGGCAAGACCGTCGCGCGTCCCGCCGAGCTCGACAGTTCCGGCGCCTCGCCGCAAATCGAAATCCTCTCCGACGTCATGCTCAGCGCTAGCGAGAAGTTCATGACGACGATCCCGTCGACGCAGGAGGATTTCGCCTTCTTCCAGGCGCAGCGGCAGGCTGCCCCGAAGCTTTCGGCGACGACGCCTGACGATAAGGAAACGGCCCCGTCCGCGCCGCCCGCCCCGGCTGCAGCCGACGACCAGCAAGGCGATCTCGAGAACGACCTCCAGCCGGCGTCGGACGAGAGCGAAGCGCCTGCGGGTTCCGCGCCCAAGGCGGATGCCGGCGACCCGGAAGCCGGCTGGGGCGAGACCGTCGATCAGGGCGAAGCCGCCCTTCCCGCCTTCAAGAAGACCGAGATCGAGAACAACACGACCGTCGCCACCGTCACCAGCGAGTATCAGCGCTTCGAAGCGACAGGGGACACGTTCGTAAAAATCCTCAACGACCGCAGCCTGGACAGCGTCGTCGCCGACGCGCATTTCTCCGCCGACGACGCGAAACTGGCGGCCGAAGCGCTGAAGGCGCTGTTCAACCGCGACGGGCTGGAATCGGGCTATGTGGTGGCCATGCGCGGTTTCAGACCGAACCGCGAGACGACAACCATGTCGCTCATGCAGGTCTCGATCTACGCCAGGAACGTCTATGTCGGCACGCTGACGCGCAGTGCGGCGGGCGCCTTCGTGTCGGGCGTCGACCCCTGGGTGCGCGAGGACCTGTTCAACTATTCCGGCGCTTCCGACCAAGGCGGACCCAAGCGGCAGTACCGCCTGCTCGACGCGATCTATTCGACGGCAGCGCGCAACAAGGTTCCGACCAGCGTGATCGGCGAGGCGATCATGTATCTGTCGCGCGGGCAGGATCTCGACGCCTTCGCCAGCGAGGACCAGCGGCTGGTGCTGATCTACTCGCAGACGCCGCGCGGCCAGGGCGAGATCTCCGGGCGGGTGCTCTATGTCGGCGTCCAGGGTACACAGAAGAGCCTCGACTGTTTCGTCTTCCAGCAGAGCGACGGGCAATATGCATGCGTCACCGGCAATGACGAGGTTCGTTCGCTGAGCGTGACCAACGGCATGGTCACGCCGGTCAGCGGGGTCATGACTTCCACCTTCGGCCCGCGCAAGCACCCGATCCTGGGCACAGTTCGTATCCACAAGGGCGTCGACTGGGCAGCCCCTGTCGGCACCCCAATCATGGCCGCCTTCGACGGCGAGATCAGCTTCCAGGGCGACGGCGGCGGCTATGGCAATCTGGTGAAGATCACGCATGCCAACGGGCGTGAGACGCGCTACGCGCATATGCAAAAATTCGCCATCGCAAACGGCGTCGGCACCAAGGTGAAGGCCGGCGACGTCATCGGCTATATCGGCACCACGGGACTTTCGACCGGTCCGCATCTGCATTTCGAGCTCTACCAGAACGGCGAGGCGATCGATCCGCTGGGGACGGTCACCACGGTTGCCGCCTATGCTTCCGGTGGTTCTGGCGGTTCCGGCGACGCCGCGGTCGAGACGCTGACTGACCGCATCGTGCATGTCGAAAGCGGCGGCAGCGCGCGGGCCAAGAACCCGCTGTCCTCGGCGACGGGCGCCGGACAATTCATCACCAAGACGTGGATCCGGATGATGAACACCTACCGGCCCGATCTCGCCCGCTCGCTGTCGACCGCCGACCTGCTGGCGCTTCGCTACGACGCCACGCTGTCGCGCGAGATGGTGCGCAACCTTGCGCGCGAGGGCGAAGCCTATCTTCGCGCCCGCGGCCACCAGATCACCGCCGGGCGGCTCTATCTCTGCCATTTCCTGGGCATGGAAGGCGCGGCCCAGGTGCTGGGGGCGCCGGGCTCGGCGCAACTGAATGCCGTGCTCGGATCAGCCGTGATCCAGGCCAATCCGTTCCTCACCGGCAAGACCACCAGCTACGTCATCGACTGGGCCGAGCGGAAGATGGGGCAGAGGGTGACCCGCGTGGCGTCCGATCAGAACCAGCAGACGACCACGACCCAGATCCGGCAGACATCGCCGGAATTCGAGAAATACAAGCAGGCCGTCACGGCCCTCATAAGTTCGATCCAGACGACCCTTTGAACATGCCCGTCGCGGCAGGCTCCACCGACGGGCATTGGTGTTGTCAGCCCCGGATGTTATCATGGCGCGTATTTTTTCGGGCTCTTTGTGAACCAAGACTGTGGTCGGGATCACATACGCCCAAGAGCCATTTTTGGCAGAAGCAAGATTTAGCATGCGCAGACACCGATAGCGCGCCCCGAAGGGGCGGAGGGCTGATCCATGAAAGCGTTCGCCGTCCTTGTGAGTGGATTTATCCTGTTTGTCCTTGCCGCGTTCGGCGCCGAGGCCGCCACGCAAGACGCCGCCAAGCGCGTCGCGCTGGTCATCGGCAACAGCAAATATGTCAACGCCGTGCCGTTGCCCAATCCGGCCAACGACGCGCAGCTCATCGCATCGACGCTGCGCAATGCCGGCTTCGAGGTGATCGAAGGCGTCGACCAGGACAATGCCGGCATGCACAGCCTGATCAGCAAATTCACCGAAGAGTCCTACAATGCCGATCTCGCCGTCATCTACTATGCCGGCCACGGCATGCAGGTCGACGGCAAGAACTATCTCATCCCGGTCGATGCCGAGCTGACGTCGCCCGCCTATCTCAAGACCCGCACCGTCCAGATCGACGAGTTCATGGCGGCGCTGCCGCCCGATCCGGCCGTTGGTGTCATCATCCTCGACGCTTGCCGCGACAATCCGCTGGCAAGGACGCTGGCCGCCTCATTGCCGAAGAGCCGCTCGCTCGGCGCAGGTCTGGCGCCGGTCGAGGCGAAGGCGGACGGCGTCGGCACCGGCGGCGTGCTTATCGCCTATGCAACGGATCCCGGCGCCATCGCCTTCGACGGCAACGGCGTCGACAGCCCCTACTCGCTGGCATTGGCCAAGCACCTGACCGAACCGGGCGTCGAGATCCAGAGCGCATTGACGCGGGTGCGCGGCGAGGTGACCGAGGCCACACAAGGCCGGCAGCGGCCCTGGCACAATGCGTCGCTGGGACGCGAGGTTTTCCTTGGCAAGCCGGCGGAGCCAGCAGCCGCGCCTGTCGCGGCACCGGCGGCCGACTCAGCCAAGACGACGGCAGTGGCCTCCCCCGCTCCGGTGGCCAGCGAGCCGCCGTCCTGGGAGGTCGAGCAACGCTTGTGGGACGAGGCTTCGAAGAAGAACGCCATTCCGTATTACGAAGCCTATCTCGACCAATTCCCGAACGGCCGCTTCGCCACCGTGGCCAAGCTCAACATCGATCAGTTGAAGGACCCGAACGCCAACAAGCAGGTCGCCGCCCTCGATGCGAACGCGGCAAACGCCAATCCCGGCTCGGCCGTGCGCACCTCGGTCGGCATCACCGACGAGATGAAGCAGACCCCGGGCACCGAGCAGACGGAAGGCGCGATCGGGCTCGATCGCAGCGGCCGCATCGACCTGCAGCTGCGCATCGAGGCGTTGGGCAACGAGCTCGGCCAGGTCGACGGCAATATCGGCCCGAGGACGCGCCAGGCGATCGCCATCTGGCAGGGGAAGAACGGCCTGCCGCAAACCACCTATCTGACCCGCGAGCAGCTGGCGTTCCTGGTGATCCAGACCGACCCGATGATGGACGCCGTACGCGCCAAGCAGGCCGCCGACCAGGCCCGCTCGGCGCCTGCCAAGAAGCAAGTGGCGCAGAAGACCCGCACGCTGAATCCGGTGGCGGAAAAGCCGCGCCGGAAGCAGCAAATCGTCCAGCGCAGGCGCAACAGCGAGACCGTGGTTCGCGAGGAAGGCCCGCCGCCGAACGACAACAACGACTTCCTGACCAAGGCGCTGATCTTCGGCACTGGTGTCGCGGTGGGCGGCGTGCTCAACAAACCCTGAAAACAGAAGCAGGAGCCCGGCCTGTCGAGGCTGGGCTCCCGTTTGATCGCTGCGTACCGAGTGGCTGTTCGTGCCGCTGGCTTATTCCGTCCTGATCCGCATCTCAACCCGGCGGTTGACCGGATCATAAGGGTTGGCAACGCGCGGGTGCGACTTGCCGAGGCCGATCGCTTCGAGCCGGGTGGCCTGGACGCCATTCGCGGTCAGGAAGGCGGCAACCGATTGCGCCCTGCGCTGCGACAGATTTTGATTGTAGCGATCCGAGCCGGACGCATCGGTATGGCCTTCGACAACGAAGCTGAACGTGCTCAGCCGGTTGTCCTTCAGTGCCTTGGCGAACTCGTCGAGTTCGGCACGCGCGGTCTGATCGAGCTGGGCGGAATCCAGCGCGAAATTGATCATCATGTCGAGCCCGGTCTTTTTGGGGGCCGCGTTCTTGTCGTTCTTGCTCTTGCACTCTTCCTCGGTGCCGACACAGATGCCGCGCGACGCGCCCAGATTGCCCGCGCCGGTGAAGAACTTCACGATGTCTTCCGATTTCTGAAGCGGATCGGCGGAAACGTGCGTCGAAAAAAGCACGGCCGCCAATGCAAAGGCTGAGCTGGCCCACCGCATGACCGTTACTCCTGTTTGAGCGGATCGCGTCAAAGCGCGTCGCCGCGCTTCAAGTCCTCTTTTCATGCCTATCGTTTCCCCAGAACCGCTGCATAGTTTTGGGCGACATGCATCGGTCGGAGAATATCAAATTTCACTACGATTGTCTGTGAGCAAACACACGCTGGGAGCCGTCGCTTTTTGCTAAAGCTAACGCTTGACCAGCGCCTCCGCCGGGGCTTGAGTGGGTTCTTCCTAGTGAGGGCGGGCAGCCATGGCCAACGGGCTCCGGTTCAGGACGGCGCAGGATCTGTTCAGCGCTTGCCCTGCCGTCGCGCAGGATATGAAAGCCGCCCCGACCGACCAGCCTTCGATCGAGTTTTGCCGTGCGCTGCTGGCCGGCCGCGTGCCCGAGGAGGCAATCACCTTCTGCGCCTATCTGCTGCCCGAGCGGGCCGCCATCTGGTGGGCGCATGAGTGCCTGGGCAACCTTGCCGAGCTCCTCGGCGACAGGGATCTCGAATTGCTCGCGCTCGTCGGCGACTGGGTCGGCGAGCCAGGCAATCCCGACCATCGCGCGGCGGTGGCCCAGGCCGTGGAGGTGCCGCCGGTGACGCCCGTTTCCTGGATCGCTTTGGCAGCGGGCTGGCGCGACGGCGGCTCGGTTGCCGATCAGGTAGCGGCCGGATTTCCGACCGCCCATGCCGTCAGCGCGGGGATTCTGGCAGGTCTTGCGCGGGTATCGCTGGCGGATCGCTTTGCCGTGCTTTCAGCCTTCGTCGAAATGGGCGTCCAGATGGCGGAGATGGAGACCCAGCAGCAATCGGCCGACGCTTTTTAGGCCGGCAGTCAGATATCCGCGCTCACTTGCAGCCGCCTTGCGCCCATTTCGCCAGCGCCACCTTGAAGCGGGTTCCCAGCGGGTGCTGCAGGCGCAACACCGAGACATCGTTGGCGGCGAAATTCTTTGCCTGCTCGCACAGCCGGGCCTCGTTCCATTCGTGGCAGCCGTCGCAGTGCTTGTCTTCCCAAACCGATTTGTCGAGGCCCTCCACCGGACTGAACAGCGGCTTACCCTTGATCAGTTGGGCGATGCTCTTGCCGTCGATGGCCGGATCGCCGAACTTGACCGGGTGGTCGAACAGGATCGGCTCGTCCGTCGCCAGCTTCGGGATTTTTTGACGCAACAGGTTGAGCGCGAGTTGGTCGTCGGTCTGGCCCGGTGCCGTTCCGGTGTTGCGCGTATCGGAGCCGCCTTCGGCCTGGGGAGTACTCGCCTCGCCCACGATCAGCGGGGCGTTGAGATCGACCTTGTGCAGGACGACCTCGGTGGTCAGCGAGACGTTGATCCACGGGCGCTGCTTGCCGGCCGTCGCCTTGAAGACATCGCCGGTGACCCTGTTCATCGCCTCGGTGATGGAGATGTTGGATTCGCCTATGTGCTGGATCAGCGCCGCGGTGAAGGGCGAGTGCTCGCCCGATCCGTCAAAGGCAAGCTGGTTCGGACTGGCGGCGAAGGCGACGAGCGTGCCGGCGCCGCCATTCTCGATCGGGATTTCGGCAAGGCCGCTGCTGGCGCCCTTGACGCCGGCGGTCCTGGCCAGCACCTCGGCAAGCGGGTTGTCCCGGCAGGCGTCGAGGAACACCAGCCTGATGCTGGTCTCGCGCGACATCTGGCGCAGGACGAAGTCGACCGACACGGCCTCGAAGTCGAGCGAGGTCTCATCCTCCAGAGCGGCATCGACCGGGAGCAGGTAGTTCTTGCCCGAGACCTGCAGGCCATGGCCGGCATAGAAGAAAAGGGCGATGTCGGCGCCGCGCACCTGCTTGGCGAATTGCGCGACGGTGGTCTGCGTCTGCTGCTTGCTGAGGTCGTAGCCGGAAACCACCTCGAAGCCCAGGTTCTGCAAGCGTTCGGCCATGGCCTGAGCGTCGCGCACCGGATTGGTGAGCAGCGCTGCGTGCTGGTATTGCGAGTTGCCGAGGACGAGCGCGACGCGGCGTTCAGCGCTGGCGGCGGTCAAAGTCAGGAACACGGCAAGCACAGCCAGCCCGACGGCGCGAAACAGGCGGCCGCAACGGACAATCGGGTCGGAGCCCACCCGCGACCTCAGTTCGCGAGCTTGGTGGCGGAGAACTCGATCCGCCGGTTGAGCGCCTTGTTCTTGGGCGTGTCGTTGGCGGCGACCGGCCGCTCCTCGCCATAGCCGGCGGCGCTGATCTGGCTGCGCGGCACGCCTTCGGCCACCAGCGCGTCGGCGACCGCCTGGGCCCGCCGCTCGGACAGCGCTTTGTTGGCCTCGGGCGATCCGTCGGAGTCGGTATAGCCGGATACCTCGACCTTGAGGGCCGGGCATTTGCCGACGACGCCTTCGACCTCCGCCAGCAGCGGGCGGCTCTTGGCGTCGAGCCTTGCGCTCGCCTGCCGGAAGTAGATGGCGCCGGTGCGCGAGAGCACGGCAAACCGGTTCAGGCACTCCTCGTCGCTGAAATTCGCTTTCGAGGCGTCGGTGGCGACCGGCCCGACGTCGGCAGCGCTCGCTGCGACGGTCTGGACCGCGGCCGGCTTGCCGCCATCGGCGGTGAAGACGAAATCGAAGGACACCGAGGCGGTCGGCACGATGTTGGTCACGTTGGCCGCCTGCTGCAGCTTGTCGATGTTGGGCAGCAGGCCGAAGTCCTCGACATGGACCGCTACGGGCGCTTCCGACGCGACGGAGACCTGGGTGTCGCTGATCATGGTGACGACAATGCTGGCCTCGAGGTCCTTGTCGACGCCGTGCATGCTGAGGCGGAACGGCAAGGTCGCCTTGATTCGGCGTTTTGTCGGCAGGTCGGCGAATGCGGCCGGGTCTACCTTGGCCGTCAGTTCGGCCGTGGGGTATTTGAATGTCTCGAAGAACAGGAAGCGCATGCGCACGTTGCGGAGGTCGACGCCGGTATCGACCGAATTGAGATCGAAGCTGATCTTGGCGTCGCCGGCCGCGCTCAGCGTGCCGGTGATGTTCCTGATCTTGTTGGTCTCGACGATCGTATTCTTCTTGACCGACTGGTAGGTGAGCACCGAAGCGGAGGGATCGAGCGTCCAGTTCGGCGCGGCGCGTGCCGCGTGCGGTTCGAGCAGCAGCAAAGCGAAGAGCGCAGCGATGATGAAAGCGGCGGCTCGCGCGACGGCTTCCAACCGCATACTCCGCCAGAATGCGACGACTTCGACCATGGAACGCCCCCCGAGGACAACCCTATATCGATACCGGCACGCGACTGGAGCATAGAGCACTTACCCTTGCTTGGCGAGCGGTCGCAGTCGCACTCCAAGCCCAAAATCCTGATTGCGGAAACGGACGAGAAGACAGAGACAAGCGAACGATGGCGATCAATGCCAGGGTCGAAAGCAATGTCGTGACGGGCTGGCTGCCGTCAAAGGCTCATCCCCAGCCACCGCCACCACCACCGCCGCCACCGCCACTGCCACCGCCTAAGGGAGGCACGACGACAGGCGCGGTTTCGGTCTGAACGGGCTGGATCAGTTTCTTGCCGGTGACTTTCTTCTGCTTGACGACCTTTGGCGTGGTCGTCGTGCGAACGACCTTGTGCTTGACCGTCGGCGCCGGCTCGACCTTGGGCGTCATGGTCGTGCACCCCGCGACAGCCAGAGCGCAGGATAGGATCGATGCGACGATTGACTGCTTCAATGCCCGGCCCATCACATTGCCTCCCTGTTGATCAGAACAAGTCCCGGCGCGGGTTGGCTTGTTCCCAGACCGCCCTGGCCGTCTTGACCAGTTGGTCATCCAGCGAGCCGTCCGCCGAAATCTTCGATTTGAGTTCCCTACGCAGCTGCTTCAGAGCCGCCGTTTTCGCCTTGGCACCGAATTTCGCCAGCGTGGCCTTTGCATCGGGAATTTCGTTGCGAAGGTCGAGCGCGGCCGCGAAAGCAAGGTAGCGCACCGCCACAGTCTGGTCGGCCTTGTCGCCCCTTTGCATCTCCAGGGCCGCGCGATCATACGCGGCCGACTGATCGCCGCGATCGGTCGCCAGCTCAAACAGCCGTTGCGCTTCGGCAAGATCCTGCTGCACGCCGAGACCGTCCCTGTACATGCGCGCAAGGCTGCCGGGAGCGTAGGGCTGGCCGAGATCCATCGACTTCTGGAAAAGCGAGAGTGCCGTCTTGGGGTCCTTCTCGACCCCGGTGCCGGCGAGATAGTTGCGGCCGAGCAGGTTCATCGAATACATGTCCTGCCGCTCGACGCCGGCCTTGAGGAAGGCCACGGCGCGGGCCGGATCGGCAGGGACGCCGTTACGACCTTCCGTGAAGATGGCGGCCAGATCGTTCATGGCGTAGGTGTGCCCCATCGCCGCCGCCTTGAGCAACAGGTCCAGCCCCTTGCCGGTGTCGCGCTCGACGCCGTAGCCGTTGAACAAGGCGCGGCCCCATGACGTCATCCCATAGGGATCGCCCTTGTCGGACGCCGCCGCGTAGAAGGCGTTGGCCTGCTTGCGGTTGGCGGGCATCCCCGTTCCCGTCGCATTGAGATAGCCGAGTTCGAAGACGGCACGGACATGGCCCCTGTCGGCGGCTTCCTGGATCGCCTTCTTGGCCTCGTCGACCTTGCCGACCGAAAGCAGTGCCCGCCCGAGCTCGTAGCGGAAGCGGGCGACATCCGGATAGGCTTTCACCGCCGCCCGGCAGACGTCGACGGCGTTGCTGCTGATTTCGTTCGGCAGCAAACCAGGGACGACGCCCTGCAGGTCAAGAGGCTCGCCGGCCTCCCTGTCGCAGGGCTCGACGCTTGGCGACAGCTTCATCGTCGCCCGCTTTGACGTAGCGTTGTCAGCCCTGATCTCGACACCGACTATGAGTGGTTTGGCTTCGCCTATCTGGGGTTCATAGCGCAGATGGTCGACTTCATCGGCCATCAGGCTGGAATCGGGAGACAGCGTCCGATCGGGCAGCGACAGCGTTCCCGTTGCCGGATAGCTGGCGAGCTTCAGGCTGACCGCGGGGTCCTTGGTCGGGAAATCGAGCTTCAGCGGCACCGGGCCGACGCCGACCGGAACGCTGATGTCGCGCTTCTCGATCGCCTCGGCCGCGCCGGTGATATGGATGCCGCGCTCCAGCACCTGCTGCTTCTGCTCGGCCTCGAGCGAGGCCACGAGCTGCTGGCCTTCGGCACCCTCGCCATTCTTGACCCGGAACACCAATATGCCCTGGGATTCGCCGCCCCAATTGTCGCGCGTGGCATAGGCCAGCATGTCGACCTCTTCCTGAGCGCCGGAGCCCTTCGGCACGTCCATCTGAAGGCGCGGCAAATCCTTGCCGGCGATCGGTTCGCCGGTCGCGACAGGCTTGCCGTCCAACATCAGGCGCCCAAGCGCAGGCGGCCTTTCGATGCTGACGGTGACCGCGCCGCCGTCGACATCGACCGGTTCCGGCAGGTCCAGCGCGACAGGACCGACGCCCGACGGCACGACCTTCTCCAGCACCGGCGGCAGCGCGGGGCGGCTGGCGCGGCGCATCAGCACCACCTCGTCGATCAGCGAGGAGTTCTCCCAAGGAACCTGCTTGCCGTCGGTGGCTTGAACCACGTCGCGGCGAACGGCTGCCATGACGGTACGTATCTCCTGGTTCGGCGCCAGAGCACGACGGGAAAAGGCGGACGAGAAGGGACTGAGGTCACCGGTGCCGTCAAAGGCGACAGCGCCAGGCTCGGTGGCAAAGGCAATGAGCGTGTTGAGCGAGCTCTTAACCTGCGCAAGGCCGGTGCCGCCCGCCGCGATCAACTGGTCGCGCAGCCAGTAATCCTTGCGCGGGAACGGATTGTTGCGGCAGGCGTCGAGGATGATCACCTGGATCTTCGACTTCGAGCGCAGTTGCTGCAGCACGTCGTCCAGCTTGATCGCCTGGACCTCGATGTCGGCCGCGGCCTTCAGCGACGCATCGACCGGAATGAGAAAATTCTCGCCGCCGATCTGAAAGCCGTGGCCGGAATAGTAGACAACGGCGAGATCGGCGCCGTCCGCCGCGGCGAGATAGTTGCGGAACTGCTCCTCGAACTGAAGCTTGGTCAAGTCCTTGGCGACGAAGACGTCGAAGCCGGCAAGCCGAAACGTGTTCGACACGTCGTCAGCATCCTTGTCCGGGTTCTTGAGCGCCGGGATGTCGCGGTATTCGGAATTGCCGATCACGAAGGCAACCCTGCGATCGGCATGAGCTTCGAACGTCGTGAAGCTCACGAGGACCAAGGCTGCAAGGAACGCGCAGCATCGCAGCATGGCAAATCCTTAACTGCTATGACCTGTCGGCCACAGCAGTGCAGCTGGCGGCGCCGAGGTCTGTTAAAGAGTTCACAATCTGCCGGGACCGGAGCAGACCGCATGCATAACGACTGCGGGCACGCGTCTTATCCAATCAAGTTCTAAAATACATCAGAGGCATAGGCGCTGCAATGACGCTGCGCCGCGCCCAGGGGCGGCGTGGCACATTTGCGCGGCATCGATCTTGGGATAGATGCAGAGCATGACGACCAGAGTTATAGTCCTCGACGCCAGGCCGCTCAGCGCGACGGATGTCGCCGAGATCGCGCGGCGCAACGCCCGCCTCGTGCTTGGCGAAGAGGCCATGCGCCGCATCCGCGCCAGCCGCGCGCTCATCGAGCGCCTCACTGGGCTCGGCAAGCCGCTCTATGGCGTCACCACCGGCCTCGGCGCCTGTGTCGACACGCCGCTTGCCGAAGCCGATCTGATCGCCTTCCAGCACAGCGTGCCGCTTAGCCATTCGATGGGCGCCGGGCCGGCCCTGCCGACCGAAGCGGTGCGGGCGCTCCTGACGGCGCGCATTTGCGGCATGGCTGCCGGCGGCACCGGCACGTCCGAGCGTGTGGTCCTCGGCCTGTTGGCGGCGCTCAATGCCGGCGTCCATCCGGTAATCCCCAGTTGGGGTTCGATCGGGGCGGCCGACCTTGCCCCTCTCGGCCATATGGCAAGGGCGCTCGGCGGCGACGGCGAGGCCGAGTTCCAGGGCAGGATCATGCCGGCGGCCGAAGCGCTGAAGCTTGCCGGGCTCGAGCCGCTCGACCTGCGCGAGAAGGACGGCCACGCCATTATCGTCGCGAACAGCCTTTCGACCGGAACGGCCTGTCTCGCCCTCGAAGACGTCGCCTGCCTCATCGACTGGTCGCTGGCGGCCGTGGCCCTCAACTATGAGGCGTTCCGCGCGTCCCTCAAGGCGATCGACGAGGACGCCTTGGCGGCGCGGCCGGCATTCGGGCAATGCGAGATCGGCGCGCGGTTGAGGGCGGAGCTGGCGGGAAGCGGGCTTTGGCACGACAAGGCCGCGCGGCGCCTCCAGGACCCGCTGAGCTTCCGCTGCGTGCCGCAGGTGTGGGGCGGCTTGCTCAATGCGTTCGAGCAGGCCAGGCTGGCGACCGAGATAGAGCTTGGCCATTCGGGCGACAACCCTGTGATCCTGCCGGCGACTGAGCGGGTCGTCTCAAACGGCAATTTCGACCTCACGGCCTTCACGCTGGCTTGGGAACAGCTCGGCCAGGCGCTCGCGCATTGCGCGGTCGCCACCGCCAATCGCTCGATGAAGCTGATGTCGCCAACGGTAGCGGAACTGCCGCGCTTCCTGTCGGCCAGGGGCGGCAGCCGCCAGGGCTACGCGGAACTGCAGAAACCGGTCGCTGCACTCGAGGCGGAGATCCGGCACCTCGCCAACCCGATGTCGCTCAGCCCGCTGGCGGTTTCGGACGGCATCGAGGACCAGTCGTCGATGGCGCCCCGGGTGGTGGCCAAGACCGCCGGCATCATCGAACGCCTGCGCTACCTCGTCGCGATGGAGCTGATCTTTGCGGCGACAGGCGTGGAATTGCGCGGCGTCGTCGACAGCATGGGCGAAGGGCCGCAACGCAGCTACGCCGCCGTGCGCGCGCTCGTCGCCCCGCTCGACGACGATCGCGAAATGAGCGCTGATATGGCGCGGGTCGCGCGGATGGTGGCAGGGCCGCGTCTCTGATCCGAACCTGCCGCCCGTTTCCTCTACCTGGCCAGCCGGGCGGCATGCCACTTCAAATGATCGTCCATGAAGGTCGACATGAAGTTGTAGGAATGATCGTAGCCTTCCTGCATGCGCAGCGTCAGCGCGATGCCGGCCTTGCTGCAGGCATCCTCGAGCAGCCACGGGCGCAGACCATCCTGGAGGAAGCCGTCGACGGTGCCCTGGTCGACGAGCAGTTCGCCGTAACGATGGCCGTCCTCGATCAGCAGCGTGGCATCATAGGCGCGCCAGCTCCTCTCGTCCGATCCCAGATATTTCTCGAATGCCGGCCGCGACCAGCCGGCCGTCGTCGGCTGCACGATCGGCGCGAACGCCGAACAGCTCCGGTACCGTTCCGGGTTCTTCAGCGCGATGGTCAGCGCGCCGTGCCCGCCCATCGAATGGCCGAAGATCGCCTGACGCGATATGTCGACCGGAAAATTCGCGGCGACCAGCGCCGGCAATTCCTCGGCGATATAGGAGTACATGCGGTAGTTTTTCGCATAGGGCGCCTGCGTGGCATCGAGGTAGAAGCCGGCGCCGCAGCCGAACTGCCAGTTGTCCTTCTCGTCCGGCACGTCCGCGCCGCGCGGGCTCGTATCGGGGCAGACGACGACGAGGCCCAGCTCGGCCGCCAGGCGCCGGTACTCGCCCTTGTCCATGACATTGGCATGGGTGCAGGTTAGGCCGGACAGATACCAGAGCACCGGCACATGGCCTTCAGCGGCCTGGGGCGGAGCGAAGACGGCAAAGGTCATGTCGCAGGCGCAAACTTCCGAAGCGTGCGAATAGACGCCCTGGACGCCGCCATGCGATTTGGAGGTGGAAAGGACTTTCATCGGTTCTGCCTCGCATCGGGGATTGTCTGGTCCGGCATAGCCCCCGGACCTTGCGCCCGCAACCTTGTAACTCACACAATCGCAATTGCCGTGGAGCGGCGGACGCTTTCCTCCACCGCTAGTCGACCGCCAGCGCCGCCACTTCCCGCCGGAACGGCAAAGCGTCGCCGATATCGGGCTCGTCCAGCTCGCGGGCGAAGCGGTGGCCGGCATAGGTTGCCCAGGCGATGGGTCCCGGCGCTTCGGCGTCGCCGATGACCTTGACCGAACGGATGCCGTTGCCGGCCCACTCGTTTTCCCGGGTTTTGAGCTCGCGCCAAACGGCGTCGTCCTGATTGCGCGACGTGACCAGGACGACCGCGTCGGCGGTCAGCTCGTGGCGCGCGCCGGTATAGACGCAGGCCGTGACGACGCCGCCTGAAGCGATACTCGCGACCGTCCTGTTGAGGACGATATCCACTCCCAGTTCCACCAGGCGGCGGTGGATGGCGCCCTGCTCCAGCGTGTTGCGGGTCCAGTCCGAGACATAGGCCGACGGGGTCACCAAGGTCACCTTCGCACCCCGGCGCGCCATCAGCTCGGCAAGCACGCCGCCCATGTAATAGTGGTCGTCGTCGAACAGCACGACATTGCCGCCCGGCACCTTGCCATCCATCAGATCGTCCGGCGTGTAGACCGGCATGGCGGGATCGATCGGCATCGGCACGACATGGGCACGCGCGACGCCGTCGCGACGCCAGGTCGATCCGGTGGCCATGGCGACGTTCTGGAAGCCGAAGGACAGGATGTCATCCGCCGAGAGCCGGCTTTCGAAATAGATGTCGACATTCGGCATCTGGCTGAGCTGATACTGCCGGTAGTCGCGCACACGGCCCCAGGCCGACAGGCCAGGAAGAAGGCTTTCGCGCGCCACGCGCCCGCCGAGCTCCACGCCCGCTTCCGCGATGGCCACCTGATAGCCGCGCAGGCCGAGCGCGCGGGCGGCCTCCAGTCCGGCGGGCCCGGCGCCGACGATCAGCACGCTGTCGCTGTCGCCCTTGGTCTGCATGCGCTCCGGATGCCAGCCCTTGCGCCATTCCTCCATGAAGGTCGGGTTCTGCGTGCAGCGCGAGATCGACATGGTCATGTCGCCGGTGATGCAGATGTTGCAGCCGATGCATTCGCGGATGTCCTCGATGCGGCCCTCCTCGACCTTCTTGGGCAGGAAGGGATCGGCGATCGATGGGCGGGCGCAGCCGATGAAGTCGAGCGTGCCCGACTTGATCATCCTCACCATCACGTCGGGCGAGGTGAAGCGGCCGACGCCGACGACCGGCTTCGAGGTCAGCTTCTTGATGCCGGAGACGAGGCTCTCCTGCGCCGCCTCTTCCTTGAAGCGCGACGGCCCCGAGCAATCCTCCCAGGCGCCGTGGGCGAGATCCCACAGATCGGGCAGGTCGGCATGCATCTCGATCATGTCGCGGACTTCTGAGTTGGCGAAGCCAAGCTCGCCGATCATCTCGTCCAGCGACAGCCTGAGCGTCAGGCCGCAGGTGTCGCCGATCGCGTCGCGCCCTTCCTCGATCAGCTCGCGCATCAGCCGCGAGCGGTTTTCCAGCGAGCCGCCATATTCGTCGCTGCGCTGGTTGGTGGCCGTCGACAGGAAATGCTGGATGATGCCGAAGCCATGCGCGCCATAGAGGCACACCAGGTCGAAACCCGCCTGCTTCGCGCGCTTGAAGGCATTGCGGTGCCAGCGGCGCAGGTCGCGAATATCCTGCTTGTCCATGGCGCGCGCCTGCACCGGATCGTTGGTGAAGGTGCGGATCGGCAAAGCCGACGGCCCGCGCGGGACCTCCTTGGTGTAGAGGTTGGGGCCGTTGATGCCGGAATAGGCGAGCTGGACGCCGGCCAGCGCGCCATATTCGTGCATGGCCCTGGCCATCTTGGCTAAAGCCGGAATGTCGGCGTCGTCCCATAGCCTGAGCTCGATGAAGGGCGTGATCTCGGAGGTGTGATGCATCTCCGTCTGCTCGGTGAAGATGACGCCCCATCCGCCTTCGGACTTCATGCGCCGCATCTCGGCCGCTGCCGAGGGATCGCGATAGCCGCCACCGTTGCAATGGGGAACCTGATAGAAGCGGTTCTTGGCGGTCACCGGACCGATCTTCATCGGCTCGAACAGAATATCGTAGCGTGGGTCGCGCATGTAATTCCTTCCTGTCGGCTGGCGCTGCCGCTGCCCTTGAGCATGATCCCGAAAAGTGGGAACCGGTTTTCGGAAAAGATCATGCTCCAACAAAGAGTTAGATCAGGATGACGATTCAACGAAACGTTATCCTGATCTGGAGACTACTCATAAGTTGGCGCCGGCGCAGGAAAACTACGGATTTCTTCTGCGCGGATTAGGACGCGCCTAACTACGCGGATTAGCCTGCGATGAACCGGGGCTGAGCCAAATGCGACTTCAGCGAGGTCCCCGCACGGTGTAGACAGCCGGTAAGCGGTAACGGGACAGAGACATGGACAGCATCAGGATTCTCGAGCGGCTGATCGCCTTCCCGACGGTGAGCCGCGACTCGAACCTCGACCTCATCGGCTATGCGGCGGCCCTGCTCGAAACAAGCGGCATCACCTGCCAGATCATCCACAGCGCGGACGGGCATAAGGCCGATCTCTTCGCCACGATCGGACCGGCCGACAGGCCCGGCATCATGCTGTCCGGCCACACCGACGTCGTTCCCGTCGACGGCCAGAACTGGACGCTGCCGCCGTTCGAAATGACCGAGCGCGACGGCAAGCTTTATGGGCGCGGCGCGGCGGACATGAAGGGTTTCGTCGCCTCAGCGCTCGCGGCCTGCCTCAAGGCCTCGAAGATGGCGCTTCGCACGCCCTTGCATCTTGCGCTCTCCTACGACGAGGAGGTCGGATGTCTCGGCGTGCGCGACCTGATCGAAATGCTGGGCGCTGCGCCGCACCGCCCGCTGCTGTGTGTCGTCGGCGAGCCGACCAGCATGCAAGTGGCGACCGGACACAAGGGCAAGCTTGCGGCGCGCGCCATCTGCAGGGGACGGGAAGGCCATTCGGCGCTCGCTCCGCTGGCACTCAATGCCATCCATCTCGGCTGCGATTTCGTGCGGGCCTTGCGCGACGAGCAGGAAAGACTGGCCCGCGACGGCGCACGCGACGGCGATTACGACATTCCCTACACGACCGTGCATGTCGGCAAGATCAATGCCGGCGTGGCGCTCAACATCGTACCCAATCTCTGCGAGGTCGATTTCGAGATCCGCAACGTTGCCGCGGACGATGCCGCCGACATTCTCGACAGGCTGAGCATTGCCGCGGCGCGCATTGCCGCCGACGCCGCTTCGATCGCCCCCGAAGCCGCAATCGATATCGAAATCACCAACACCTATCCGGGCCTCGACACCCCGGCCACTTCGGAAGCGGTGGCTTTCGTCAAATCGCTGACCGGCGCCAATGACACCATGAAGGTTGCGTTCGGCACGGAAGGCGGATTGTTCAGCCGCGATCTCGGCACGCCTGCCGTCGTCTGCGGGCCGGGTTCGATGGCGCAGGGGCACAAGCCGGACGAATTTGTCAGCATCGAACAGCTGCAGCGTTGCGACGAGATGCTGGACAGACTGCTGTCGCGGCTTACCGACGGCTGGCCGTGACCTTGCTCATTTGACGATGCGCTCGGTGCCGAAGACGCCTTGCTCGACCACGAAGCGGCGGCAGTGGTCGATGAAGGCCTGCACCGTCAGCGTGCGGTGCTCGGCGTTCGGCAGCGCAATTCCCATGGTCAGCGGCCTCAGATCGCCCAGCAAGGGCACAAAGACCAGCAACTTGCCGTCCGGCGACATGGTGTTGAGCGGCCGCATATTGGCGATGCCGTAGCCGAAGCCATTGGCGACCATCGAGCGCATCACGGCGATGTCGCCGGTGCGCTCGGCGATCTTGGGCCGCAGTCCCTTGGGCTGGAAAGCCGAGAGGAAATATTCGCGGCTATAGGGCAAATCGAGCAGCACCATCGGCTCGTCGACCAGTTCCTCGGGCGTGATGCCGGCCCTTGTCGCAAGGCGATGCGCGGCCGGCAGCATCACATAGGCCGGCAACTGCATCAGAGGCTCGAAGGTCATGTCCTGCGACAGCTCGATATCGTAAGTCAGCGCGGCGTCTATCTCGCCGCGCTGAAGCATCTCGAACAATTGCCCCTGGTTGCGCTCGAACTGCCTGACGCGTACGTCCGGATAGGCATCCTCGAATTTCCGGCGCAGGGCCGGCAGCACGATCTGCGCAAAAGTGAGCAGGCAGCCGATCGCCAGCGGTCCGCGCACCTTCTCGGCGATATCGCCGGCAATGTCGTGAAGCGCGTCCGCGTCGTTGAGCAGGCGCGCGGCTTCCTTGAGGAAGAGGCGCCCGCCCGCGGTCAGCGCCAGCGCATGCGAGTGCTTGCGCACGAAGAGCTGGACGCCGAACTCCGCTTCGAGCTGGGCGATCGAGGCCGAAATCGACGGCGGCGAGACGTTCACCTGCTCGGCCGCCTTGGCGATCGAACCCGCTTCGCCGACGGCGACGAAGTACTCGAGTTGTCTGAGCGTGAAGCGGAGCGGCATGGTTCTATGTTGCCGGTTTGCACCTGGTGATCAAGTCGTGGCCGCTCCTCAGTACTTGATCCAGGTGGTCTTCAGCGCGGCGTATTTGTCGAGCGCATGCAGGGACAGGTCGCGCCCGAAGCCGGACTGCTTGAAGCCGCCGAAGGGCGTCATCGGGCTCAGCGCATCGACGGTGTTCACCGACACCGTGCCGACCCGAAGCCGCTCCGCGATGCGGTGAGCGCGCGACAGACTGTCGGTCCACAGCGATGCAGCCAGGCCGTAAATACTGTCGTTGGCAATTCGAAGCGCCTCGTCCTCGGTGTCGAAGGCGATGACGGACAGTACCGGACCGAATATCTCGTCGCGGGCAAGCGGATCGTCCGGCGAGACATTGTCGAAGATCGTGGGCTGGACAAAACTGCCTCGCCCGTCGACGGAGACCCGGCCGCCGCCGGTCACCAGCCGGGCCGACTTCTTGCCGCCGTCGATGAAACGCATGACGGTCGCAGCGTGCCGGGCGTCCACCATTGCGCCCATCCTGGATGCCGGGTTGAGCGGGTCGCCGGGCTGGGTCGCCGCCGCCCGCTCCGCCAGCTTCTCGACCAGCGCATCCTTGATGCCGCGCTCCACCAGAAGCCTGGAATTGGCAGAACACACCTGGCCCTGGTTGAAGAAGATGCCGAAGGCCGCCATGTCGGCCGCCGCGTCGAGGTCGGCGCAATCCGCGAACACCAGGTTGGGGCTCTTGCCGCCGGTCTCCAGCCAGACCTGCTTCATGTTCGACTGGCCGGAATACTGCAGGAACATCTTGCCGACAGCGGTCGATCCGGTGAAGGCGAGGCAATCGACATCCATGTGGCGGCCAAGCGCCTGGCCGGCCGTCTCGCCGAGGCCGGGCACGACATTGAGCACGCCGGCCGGCAGCCCGGCTTCCATGGCGAGTTCGGCCAGCCTGAGCGCCGAGAAGGGCGACTGCTCGGCCGGTTTCAGCACCACCGAATTGCCCGCCGCCAGCGCCGGCGCGCATTTCCAGGTCGCCATGTCGAGCGGGAAATTCCATGGCACCACGGCACCCACCACCCCGAGCGGCTCGCGCCGCACCAGCGCGAGATCGCCCTGGCCCGTCGGCGCCACCTCGTCATAGACCTTGTCGATCGCTTCGGCGTACCACTGGAAAATCGCCGCCGAGCCCGGCACGTCGATGGTGGCGGCGTCCTTGACCAGCTTGCCCATGTCCAGCGATTCCAAGAGCGCGAGCTCCTGCAGGTTCTCGCGCAGCAGTTCCGCCAGCCGCAGCAGCACTTCCTTGCGATGCTGAGGGCTCGTTCGCGACCAGACGCCAGCCTCAAAGCTGCGTCGTGCTGCGGCGGCGGCAAGGTCGATGTCCTCTTCCCCGCAGGAGGCGACCTCGGCAAGCGTCGCCCCCGTGGCCGGATTGATGCTGGCGAAAGTCCGGCCGGAGCGCGCGGGCACCGGCTTGCCGTCGATGAAAGCCTTGTCGCGAAAGCGGATCGCGGACACCTTGCCGACCCATTCCTTATGGCTGAGTTCGCTCATGCTGGCTCCGCACTCTCGAGGCTATTCGTCACCGGGAACGCCGTAGCTCGGCGCATCGGACGGGTTGAGGGCGCGGGTGACGTAGGCGTCGAGCTGAGGCTTGTAGATCTCCCACAGCCTTGCCAGCTGCTCGATCGGACAATCCTCGGTCCAGTCGCAGCGCAGATCGGCGACGGGCCAGGAGACGTCGCGCACCAGCTTCATGCCGGCGGAGCGGACAGGCCCTGCCTCCCCGCCGGCACGAAGCGCGGCGCGCATGGTCGCGATCAGCCGGTCGCCAAGATCTCCCTCGGAGGCGAGGAAAGCATCGACCATAGCTTGCGGGACGCCGTCGTTGGCCAGCAGGTTGCCGCCGCAGGCGACGTCCTCGCCGCGCGCCTCGGCCCAGATGCCGAGCGCCTTCGGTCCGGAATGGATTGCGCTGCCGCCGGCCGCGTCGACCGCCAGGACCTGCCGGTATTCGCTGAAGGCGGCCGTGCGCTTCAGGATCGCGACGGTTTCGCCAGCCGAGGCACCGCGCGCCATCAGCTCCAATGCCCGCGGCCCGAGCGTCGGGTCAGTGACGTTCTGACTGGCGACCGCGCCGACACCGGCCTGCGCGTAGGCGCAGCGGGCTGCGACCGCCGGAGACGACGAGGACACCGCCACTCCGAACATGCCCGTGCGCCGGCAGCGCGCGACAATGGAGAAGGTCATGGCGATCAGTCCGGAATGACGGCGGTGCCGTCGATCTCGACCAGCCATTCCGGCCGCGCCAGGGCCGACACGACCACGCCGGTCGAAACCGGATGGACGCCCTTGATGTACTCGCCCATCGTCCGGTAGACGGCTTCGCGATGGCGGACGTCTGTGAGGTAGACCACCACCTTCACCAGATGCTCCATCGTGCCGCCGCACTCCTCGATGAGCTGCTTGATGTTCTGCATGACCTTGTGGGTCTGCTCGACCGGATCGTGACTGTCGATGTTCTTCGCCGTGTCGAGATCCTGCGGGCACTGGCCGCGCAGATAGACGGTGCGGCCGCCGCGCGTGACGACCGCCTGGCAGAGATCGTTGTCGAGCTTCTGCTCGGGATAGGTGTCCTTGGTGTTGAATTTGCGAATTCGCGTATGCGCCATCTTGGTCTCCGTCAGGTCGGGCTCGCTGCTGTGGTCGGCTCTGGTCAGGCGTCCACCGGCTCGCGTTGCGCGGCGGCGTGGTAGGCCAGATATTTTCGCTGCGTCGAAATGCGGTCGGCCACATGCTTGGCGTCATGCCAGACGCCCCAGATGAAGCTCGACCCTCTTCGCGACTGCCAGGGCAGACCCAGGAAATAGATCCCGGGCTCCATCGAGACGCCGCGGTGGTGCCTCAGGCGGCCCTTCTCGTCGAAAGCATCGACTTTCAGCCAGCTATAGTCGACGGCAAAGCCCGTCGCCCAGACGATCGCCGCTATCCCGGCCGCGGCCAGATCGAGCTCAAGGATCGGATTGATCACGCATTCCGGATCCGGGTCGATCCGGCGGGCGGAGGGCTCTTCGGGAAGGTCGAGACCGTTGCGCGCGACGTAAGCGTCGGCTTCGTCCAGCAGCGACATCAGGCTGGCGTCACCGCTGGCAATGTTTTTCGCAAGATCGGGCGCGAAGGTCATGACGCCGTCCTGGTAGGTCTTTGTCATGCCGACGAGCGTAAGCCCCTGCGCGGCCAGACGACGGAAATCGATCGTCTCGCCGCCGCGCGCGCCGCTGACCGCGATCGTGACGTGTTCCGTGCCGGGCCCTGGGGTTTCGAGATCCCATTTGCCAAGGACGCCCAGCCACCAGCAGAAGTCGCGCCCGCGATAGGCCCGCGGCGGGCGATCATGCGGACCGACCGAGAGGTAGACGCGCCTGCCGGCGCGCTGCAGCTCATCGGCGATCTGCACGCCCGAGGATCCCGCGCCGACCACCAGCACCGCGCCTTTCGGCAGCTGCGCGGGGTTGCGGTACCCGCTGGAATGGATTTGCAGGATGCCTGCGTCCTTGGGGACAACCGGCGGGATGACGGGCACCTGGAAAGGGCCGGTCGCGGCGACGACGCTGTTGGCCTCGATCACGCCGTCCGACGTCTCGACGCGGAATCCGGGTCGACCGACATTTCTCTGCACAAGCTTGACCTCCACGCCGCAGCGGATCGGCGCGTTGATCTGCTTTGCGTAGGCGACGAAATAGTCGGCAACCTCCTCCTTGGAGGGAAAGCCATCGGGGCCCGTCACAGGAAACTCCATGCCCGGGAACCGGTCATGCCAGGCCGGGCCGTTGGCAACCAGGGAGTCCCATCGCTGCGAGCGCCAGCGCTCGGCAATCCGGCCGCGTTCGAGGACCAGATGAGGCACGCCGCACTTGCTCAGGTGCTCGCTCATAGCCACCCCGGCCTGGCCGCCGCCGACGACAAGCGTGTCTACCTTCTCAATCGACATATCCACGCCTCTTTGTAGCTCTCGATAGGGCTTTCGCCGCTGTGATGGAGTGCTTTTAAGTTACGGGCCGGAAGGACGAAAATTATGATTTCATGTGTCAGTGCTTAGCTTATCCCTAAACGCTGGAGCGGTCCGCAGCGCGGGTGCGAAGTTCCCCGCGATCAAGATCGGCGCAACGACCTGCGAACCTCGACGAGGCTTAGGCAAACCCTAAGCACGGGTGCCAGAAAAAGTAGTTCTTCCGCCTCGGATTTGATGGTTCCCTGCGTCCGTCACCCGCATGAGAGCGACGATCGCTGAGAGGGAAATGGCGCAGGAGACCCTTTACGCAAACGGCGCGCTGTATACGCTCGACGCGACGAACCCCCATGCAGAGGCCATGCTGGTTCGCGGCGACCGGATCGCAGCAGTCGGCTCGTGGTCCTTCGTCCGGTCGCAAGCCTCCGCAGACGCCGAAATCATCGACCTTCAAGGTCGGTTCGCGATGCCGGCCTTCATCGACTCTCACGTCCATTTTGCCTGGGGAAGCAAATATCTCAATGAAGTGCAGTTGCGGGAAGCAAAGACCTTTGGCGACGTGCTTGCCCGGCTGAAAGCCTATTCGCAGGCTCACCCCGACCGCACGTGGATCGTGGGCAGCGAATTCAGTTACGGCTATCCCGATCTCCCCGAAGGGGGCTTCCACAAATCGCTTCTCGATCAAGTTGTTGCCGATCGCCCCGTCTTCTTCCGCTCCGGCATGGCTCACGCGGCCTGGGTGAACAGCAAGGCGCTGGAACTTGCCGGCATCACACGCGACACGCCGGATCCTGAAGGCGGCGAGATCGTAAGAGACGCGAGCGGTGAGCCGACCGGGTGGTTGAAGGAGAGAGCGTGGTCCCAGCTTGAAACTCTGGTCCCGCAGTCTTCGAAATCCGACATGCGAGCGGCGCTGCTCCGTGCCATCAAGGAAGCAAACCGCCTGGGATTGTCGCGGGTCCAAAGCGCAGGAATGGATGACGAAGCAGTCCCCGTGCTGGCGGAGATATTCGCGAACGGCGAGTTGAGCCTGAGATTCACGCTCTCGAGCATTGTCAATCCGGATTCGAACCTCGGCGACGTGATCGCGCGCGTATCCGGCTGGAGGAACGAGCTTGATCCCGCCTTTCTGGACGGGCGAGTCATCAAATTCTTCCTGGACGGCGTCCTGGAATCCCACACCGGCTTCATGCCTCAGGGCTATGCCGACAAGCCGGGAGAAACCGGAACATGCCTGTGGGAGGCATCGGCCTACAACGCCGCTGTCAGCCGTGCCCAGCAGGAAGGATTTCAAGTCTGGACACACGCGATCGGCACCGGAGCCATCGAAATGGCGCTCGACGCATATGCCGCGGACGGAGAACGCTCAAGGCGGTGCCGGCCACGGGTGGAGCATTGCGAAATACCGACTGCGCACGACATCGAGCGTTTTGGCCGGATAGGCGCGATAGCCAGCTTTCAACCGGCCATGATCTATCCACGCGACCAGTGGCTCGGGATGGAGGGGCTTTGGGAGGTACGCGTTGGCTCCAAATCCTTGTCGCGAGCCTTTCCTGTCCGCTCCATCCTGGAGGCCGTCGGCGCTGTCGCGTTCGGAACCGATTGGCCGATCGTCGATCTCAATCCGCTCGTCGGCATACGCAACGCGGTGCTGCGCCAAAGTCTGGACCACCAGCCGAAAGATGGTTGGGTCCCGGAGCAGAGGATCACCGTCGCACAGGCGCTCAACGCTTACACGCTGGGCGCGGCTTTTGCCGCCCACCGCGAAACCGATGAGGGCAGTTTGGCGACGGGAAAACTCGCCGATTTCGTCGTCCTTTCCGAAGATCCGCTGAGGGTCGAGCCAGACAAGATCGCGGATATCAAGGTGCTGAAAACGATCGTCGGCGGGAAATCGGTCTGGGAAGAGCCCGCAACTTAAAACCGCACCTTAGGGGTTGGCATGCCGGAATTTGACTACATCGTCGTCGGCGCGGGTTCAGCCGGTTGCGTGGTGGCCAATCGGCTGAGCGCCGATCCGTCGGTCCGAGTGTGCCTGATAGAGGCCGGCGGCAGCGACAACAGCCTGCGGGTCAAAGTGCCGGCAGGCATCCTGTCGCTCTACGGCAACCCGAACTACGACTATTGTTTCGTCGGCGTGCCGCAGCCCCATCTCAACAACCGCAGCATTCCGGTCAATCGCGGCAAGGCGCTCGGCGGATCGAGCTCGATCAACTCGATGGTCTATATTCGCGGCGCGGCCGAAGACTATGACGAGTGGGCTGCGCTCGGCTGCGCCGGCTGGGCTTATCGCGACGTGCTGCCCGTGTTCAGGAAGCTGGAGCGCAATCTGATCGGCCAGGATACGCGCTATCACGGCACCGACGGCGAGCTGCTTGTCGACAAGCCGCGCGATCCGAACGTGCTTTCGGCCATGTTCGTCAAGGCCGGGAAAAATGTCGGCTTGCCCGCCAACACCGACTTCAACGCCGAGAGCCAGTTCGGCGTCGGCATCTACAACGTCACGCAGGAACGGGGACAGCGCTTCAGCAGTTTCAGCGCCTTCATGCGTCCCGTGCTCGACCGCAAGAACCTGACGCTGCTCAGCGAATGCGAGGTGATCGACCTTGTCATCGCCGGGGGGCGCGCGACCGGACTGCGCGTGCGGCATGAGGACCAGCAAAAACTGCTCGCCGCAAAGCGCGAGATCGTGCTTTCGGCCGGCGCCATCAACTCGCCCAAGATCCTGATGGCGTCCGGCATCGGGCCCGCGGCCGAGCTGCAGCAGATCGGCATCGCGCCGGTTCTCGACCTGCCGGGCGTCGGCAAGAACCTGCAAGACCATGTCGACGGCATGATCACCGTGCGCTCCAGCAGCACCAGGACGCTCGGCCTGTCGCTTGCCAACCTGCCCCGTATCGCCGCCGCGCCCTTCCAGTATTTCGCGCGCCGGAAGGGCATGCTCACCACCAACTATGTCGAAGCCGGCGGCTTTGCGAAGACAAGGCACGCGAACGGCCTACCCGACATTCAGTTCCACTTCGTGCCCGGCTATCGCAGCCACCGCGGCAGGTTGATCGAATACGGCCACGGCTACGCGATCCACACCTGCGTGCTACGGCCGAAAAGCGTCGGCGAGATCAGGCTGTCACGGGACAGTTCCCGCCGTGACGTCCTCATCGACCATCGTTTCTTCGCCGATGAGGAGGACGCGATGGTGCTGGTCGAAGGCATCAAGATCGCGCGCCGGATCCTTGCGGCATCCGAGTTCGATGAGGTGCGCGGCAAGGAGATGCTTCCGGGCAAGGATGTCCGCAGCGACGACGAGATCCTCGCCTATCTGCGCGCCGAGGCGCTGACCGTCTATCACCCGGTTGGAACCTGCAAGATGGGAACGGACGCGATGGCCGTCGTCGACCCGGCGACGCTGAAGGTGCGCGGCGTGGACGGGCTGCGGGTTGCGGATGCTTCGGTCATGCCGAAGCTGATCGGCGGCAACACGAACGCGCCAAGCATGATGATCGGAGAGAAGGCTTCGGAGATGATCCTCGGTGGGGGTGCATAACGGCGAACGGTAAAGATCGCCTCGCCCTCGAGATCGGGCAGTTCGGCATTTCGCTGAACTGCCCAATTATTTGCTCTTGGAGCAGTTCACCGTTTCACGGAAACGCCGAACTGCTCATCTCTTGTTTTTACGCAATTCCGGACGGAGGCAACGGCGAAGGCGCCGAGCCTAACCGTTTCACACTTTTCCTGGAATTGCTCTCAGTGATCCTCGTCGATCTCGTCGTGCAGCAGGCCGAGGATGCGGCGCTTGAGCGCGATGAAGTCGGGCTCGAGGATCACGTCCATCGAGCGCGGCCGGGGGATGTCGACCTTGATCTCGGCCTTGATCTTGCCGGGCCGGGCGGTCATCACCAGGACGCGATCGCCGAGCACCAGCGCCTCGTCGATGTCGTGGGTGACGAAGAGGACTGTCTTCTGCTGCCGCTCCCAGACGCGCAAGAGCAGCTTCTGCATGGTGCCGCGCGTCTGGCTGTCGAGAGCGCCGAAGGGCTCGTCCATCAACAGGACGGCCGGGTCGTTGGCGAGGGCGCGCGCGATCGCCACGCGCTGCTTCATGCCGCCCGAGAGCTGGGCGGGGTAGTGGTCGGCAAAGGGCATAAGGCCGACCTCGTTGAGATACTGGTCGACGATCTGCTTGCGCCGCTCCGCCGGCAGACCCTTGCGCTTCGGCCCGTATTCGATGTTGGCGCGCACCGTCAGCCAGGGAAACAAGGTATAGCTCTGGAACACCATGCCCCTGTCGGGGCCGGGCTCGATCACTTCCCTGCCGTCGACCTTGATGCTGCCCGAGGTCGCGTCGTTGAGGCCGGCGGCGAGATAGAGCAGGCTGGATTTGCCGCATCCCGAAGGGCCGACGATGACGCAGAATTCGTTCCTGGCCACCTTCAGCGACACATCGTCCAGCGCCAGCACGCCGTTGGCGTCGCCGTAACGCAATGTCACGTCTTCGATAGCCATGGTGGTGCCGGCCGAACGCGGGTCGGCGGTTGCATGGGCCGTGCCGGCCAGATCGTTCGCCTTGATGGATTCGGTCATTGCTACCCTTGATCCGGCTGCGGTTTGCGAGGTTGCGTTCAAAATCAAGGTGCCCATGGCGCGACCCTTGCCCGGATGATGCGGAATGCCGTGTCGGTGACGAGGCCCAGAAGCCCGATCGCGGCGATCGCCATGAAGATCACGTCGACCTGGAAGCCGCGCATCGCCTTCAGGCTGATGTAGCCAAGGCCGCTCGATGCGGCGACGAGTTCCGCCACCACCAGATAGGTCCAGGCCCAGCCCATGGTGACGCGAAGCGTGTCGAGGATCGCGGGAAGCGCGGCGGGAAAAATGACATGCCACACGGCTTCGCTGCGTTTGGTGCCCAGAGTGTAGGAGGCGTTGACCAGGTCCCTCGATACGCTGCGCGCGCAATCGGAAATCATCACGAGCTGCTGGAAGAAGGTGCCGAAGAAGATGACCGCTATGCGCTGCTCGATGCCGATGCCGATCCAAAGGATGAACAGGGGCACGAAGGAGGTCACCGGCAGATAGCGGATGAAGTTGACGAGCGGCTCAAGCGGCGCCTGCACCGCCCGGTAGGTGCCCATCCACAGCCCCAGCGGCACCGCGATCAGCGAGGAGACGATGAAACCGAGAAGCACCACCTTGGCGCTGGTCAAGGTGTGGTAGAAAAGGCTGCCGTCCAGTGACATGCGATAGGTCGTCTGCAGCACCGTTCCGGGCGTCGGCAGGAACATGTTCGGCACAACGCGGCCATAGGACAGGAGGGCCCAGCCGCCGATCACGGCAACCCACATCGCAAGCGCCAGCGTTGTCGCCGTGCCGGCGGGAATGTTGGCGAATGGGGTCGTCAGGCGCGTCCACGCCGTCCGCCTCTGTGCCATAGGATGGTCTCCGTCGATTTAGGCGTGAAACTCTGGCTTCCCGAGAAAACGTCACGGCCGGCCCGGACGGGCCGACCGTGACGATCTCGAAAGCTCACTGTTCCTTGATGAAATCGGTATCGAGGATGGTTTTGGCGTCGATCGTCATCTTGAGCTTGCCGGCCTTGCCCCAGACGTCCTGCGCGAAGTTCACCAGGTCGGACCCCTCGCTCTTTTCAGGAGTGCCGAAGAATTCCAGGTTGCGGTCGCGGTCGTAATAGCGCACGCCCTTGGCGCCGGCGGCGAAATCCTCGGGCTTTTCGAGATAGCCGCCAATGCCCTTGGCCATGATCTCATAGGCCTTTTCCGGATTGGCCTTGATGTAATCGACCGCTTTGTAATAGCCCTTGACGAGGGCTTTCACGTCCTCGGGATGCTTCTCGATCAGGTCGCATTTGAGGGCGATCACATCGACGATCAGGCCGGGGGTGGTCGTGGAATCGATCAGCACCTTGCCCTTTCCGCCTTTGCGGACTTCGGTGAGATGCGGCTCCCAGGTCACGGCGGCGGGAACCTGGCCGGCGATGAAGGCGGTCGCCGCGTCATCGGCGGTCATGTTGGTGATGGTGACGTCATCCTCAGTCATGCCCTCCTTTTTCAGGAGCACGTTGAACCAGAATTCGGAAATGGAGCCCTCGTTCAAGGCCACCTGCTGGCCCTTCAGATCCTTGAGCGACTTGACGTCGGCCTGTGTGACGACGCCGTCGCCGCCGTGGCTGTCGTCGAGCGCCAGGACGTATTTGAAGCAAAGCTCGTCCGAGCGGTATTTCATCAGCTCGTCGACGGTCGAGGCCGCGCCGTCGAGGTCGCCGCCGGCGACCGCCGCCATGTAAAGCGCCGATTCCTCGATGATCTTCAGGTCGACATCGACGCCGGCTTCCTTGAAGTAGCCGAGGTCTCGGGCAAGGAACAGCGGTCCATAGCCCACCCAGGTCGTCATGCCGAGGCGAATGGCGCCTGCGTCGGCGGGAGCGGCAAGCCCCAGGCTGAGCAGGCCTGCGCCGACCGCGGTCATCAGGCAATTTCGGAATGTCTTCATTGTCGTGGTTCCCCTATGGCTGTGTTGCCGGCATCGGCCTCATTCAAGTGGCGTATGCCAAGCTGTGTTTCGGCAGCCGCTCTCTCGTTACGCGTCGCTTCCCAGGCGGGCCTAGCGTGTTCTAGGTCCCGCAAGAGAGCATCCGGGCCGGATCGCAAAAAGAAGTCTTTTTCTGTCCTTTGCTTCGCCGAAACCGAAGCAGGGGCGGCTTGCGGCCGCCGCCAAGCGGGGCAGAGAAGGCCTTCGAGGGTTTACAGTCGCCCCCACGACGGGCTGGAGCTGATCGGTGAGGAAACCGCTTCGACCGCGCGGGAACCTTTCCGCGTCGGGGATGTTGACCTCAACCTGGCGATGCGCAACGGCGCGGCGCAAGCTCTTGATTGCAGTTCCAGGAAGGGCGCGAAGCGGTTTTCCGTCCGGAATTGCTTAAACAAATCCTTGGAGCGCTGTTCAGGTTTCAACGGTATCCGTGCAACGCTCCAGTCGATCGAAAGGCATGCCGGTGGATACGAATTCTCCCGTTGCCGAACCCGTCGATGAGAGGCAGCGTCTTCCTGACAAGCGGGAAAAAAGCGCGCAGCGCTCCGATAGCCGACGGAGATCAAAGGCCGATACCTCGCCGGACAAGACCGATGCGTCTCCTAAAAACGAAGGCGCTTCGCAGGACAAGCGCGGCGGCCTGTCCGGATCCATCAAACGGCATCCCGTCGGAGCGGGCACCGTGCTGCTTGTCGTGCTGCTGGTTGCAGCAGGCGCGGTGCTCTGGTGGCTGAACGCGCGCAACTACGAATGGACGGATGACGCCTTCATCGATGCGCGCACGGTGACCGTCGGTGCCGAAATCGCCGGCCGCATCACGGAGGTGGCCGTCACCGACAATCAACCCGTCGAAGCGGGGGCAGTCCTGCTTCGCATCGACGACAGCGACTACCAGGCTTCGCTCAAGCAGGCGGAGGCCAGCGTGGCGGCGGCGCAGGCCGAGATCACCAATGTCGAGGCCCAGACCGAGGCGCAGAACGCCAAGATCGACGCCGCGCACAAGCAGGTCGCCCAGGCACAGGCAGCGCTGGAATTCGCCAAGTCGGAGGATCAGCGCAACCGCGAGCTGTTGGCCAGGGGCACCGCCACGCAACAGCAGGCACAGCAGGCCGCGTCGACGCTGCGCCAGGACCAGGCGGCCCTCGACACGGCAACGGCGAATGCAGACGCCGCGAAAAGCCAGCTCGCCGTATTGCAGGCGCAGGGCAAGAGCGCCGAAGCCAAACTGCGGCAGGCACGCGCCAGCGAGGATCAGGCCAAGACAACGCTTGCACGCACCACCATCGTGGCCCCGGTCGCCGGCCGGGCAACCAACATCACCGTGGCCAAAGGCACCTATGCGCAGCCCGGGCAGGTGCTGATGATGTTTGTTCCGAAGGACATATGGGTGAAGGCGAACTTCAAGGAAACGCAGCTCGACCTGATGCGGCCGGGCCAGCCGGTCGACATCGCCATCGACGCCTATCCTGAAAAAGCCTTCCATGGCCGTGTCGACAGCGTGCAGGCCGGCAGCGGCACGGCCTTCAGCCTTCTGCCCGCCGAGAATGCCACCGGCAATTTCGTCAAGGTGGTCCAGCGCGTGCCCGTGAAGATCGTCTTCGACCAGCCGCCGGACGCCTATCTCGGTCCGGGCATGTCGGTGGTACCGACGGTCAAGGTACGATGACTGACGCGGTGCTAGCCCAAGGCGGCGAAAGCCGCTCCGCCGCCGGCGGGCGCAACCCCTGGCTCATCGCAATCGTCGTCTCGATCGCGACCTTCATGATGGTGCTCGACACCTCGATCGCCAATGTCGCGCTGCGCAACATCGCCGGCAGCCTCGCGGCCGGGATGGACGAGAGCACCTGGGTCATCACCACCTATCTCGTGGCCAATTCCGTCATCATACCGATCAGCGGGTGGCTCGCCGACGTCATCGGCCGCAAGCGCTATTACATGCTGTGCGTCGCCACCTTCACAGGCGCATCGCTGCTTTGCGGCCTGGCGCCCAGTCTCAACATGCTGATCCTGTTCCGCGTCCTCCAGGGGCTTGGCGGCGGCGGCATGGCACCGAGCGAGCAATCGATCCTTGCCGACACCTTCCCGCCCGAAAAGCGCTCGCAGGCCTTCGCGCTTTACGGCATCGCGGTCATCGTCGCGCCGACGGTCGGCCCGACGATCGGGGGATGGCTGACGGACAATTTTTCCTGGCACTGGATCTTCTTCATCAACGTCCCCTTCGGCATTCTTTCGCTGGCGCTGGTGCAATGGCTGGTGGTCGAGCCGGACGTTTTGAAACGCGAACGCCGGGAGAGGCTGAAAGGCGGCCTCAAGGTGGATTGGGTCGGCTTCATCCTGGTGGTGCTGGCGCTCGGATGCCTGGAAGTCTTCCTGGACGAGGGCCAGCGCAACGACTGGTTCTCCTCGAGCTTCATCACCACCTTCGCCGTGATCTCCGCCGTCTCGCTCTTGATCCTCATCCCCTGGGAGCTGACACGCCGCGATCCGATCGTCGACATGCGGTTGCTCTTCACGCGCCAGTTCGGCACCTCGTTCCTCGTCATGACGGCGGTGGGCGCCGTGCTGTACAGCTCGACGCAGCTCCTCCCACAGCTGCAGCAGACCGCGTTCGACTATACCGCGACGCTGTCGGGGCTTTCGATGATGCCGGGCGGCATCGCCATGCTGATGCTGATGCCGGTCTCGGGCTTCGCCTCCGGTTTCGTGCAGCCGAAATACCTGATCATGATCGGCATGTCGGCGGTGGCGGTAGCGCTCTGGCATATGACCTCACTGGCGCCCGATGCGACCTTCAGCTTCTTTGCCTTTGCCCGCGTCTTCATGATGGTGGGCATGCCCTTCCTGTTCATCCCGATCTCGACGGCGGCCTATCTCGGCCTGCCGCCGCAGAAGACCAACCAGGCTTCCGCGCTGATCAATGTCGCCCGCAACATCGGCGGCAGCATCGGCGTCTCGCTGACGAATACGGTGATCGCGCAGAATGCGCAGCTGCATCAGTCCAACCTGATTGCAAACACCATGCAATCATCGTCCACCTACCAGCAGATATTGCGGCAGGTCAGTGACTTCTTCGCCGCGCAAGGCTCCCCCGCCGTCGAGGCCAAGGCGCAGGCGGTCGGCTGGGTGGCACAGCTCATCGGCCGCCAGGCGACGCTTCTCGCCTATGTCGATGTCTTCCGCTACTCGGCGATCGCCACTGCTTTGCTGGTGCCGCTGGCGCTTCTGTTGCGGTCGCCCAAGCCGTCCAGACCGGCGAAATAGCACGCTCCCGACGGAACATGCGTGGCGGGTTGCGAGTTGCACCCAAGGCAATGACGGTTGCGGAACGACATGAAATCGAAGCTGGTCTCAGAAACTTCCGGACAAAGAACCTTCGTGGTCGTGCAGGACCCGGGCGACGAAGCGATCGCCGCGCTGACGGCCTTTGCCGGGCAGAATGCGATCACCGGCGCTTCGCTGACGGCGATCGGCGCGTTCGAGAAGGCGATGGTCGGCTGGTTCGACATTGGGTCGAAATCCTACCGCAAGATAGCTGTCGACGAGCAGTGCGAAGTGCTGAGCGCGATCGGCGACATCGCCGTCGACGACAACGGCAAGCAAAGCCTGCACATTCACGCCGTGCTTGGCCTGCGCGACGGAAGGACACGCGGCGGACATCTGCTGGAAGGCACTGTACAGCCGACATTGGAAGTCACCGTGCTGGAGTCGCCCGCTCATCTGCGCCGCAGGAAGCGCCGCGATCTGGGGATCGCGTTGATCGACCTCGAGGCCTGACAGCAGACAAACCCGCTCAGCTCCAGGCCGAAAGTGAAACCGCAGCATTGGAGAGCGAAATGGACCCCCGCAACAAGCAGCGATCCAAACAGCAAGACGAGGCCGAGGCCCCTGCCATCGAGCAGCAGGACTGGGAGTCCTTTGAGGGCGACAGGGTGCTTCCGGACAGCGTGGTCGTGGAAGAAGGCATTCCCGACGCCAGGGAGACGGAAGGAACGCCCTCCGAAGAGGACGATGACAATGCCAGCCAGAACAGCGACGAGGCCTTGCCCGACGACGAGGAAGAGGAGGTTTTATCGAAGGATCCCTCCAAGGAGGGCAGCCGGTTCGACGAGGTCTAGGGTCACACGCTTGCCGGGTGAAGTGGTTCGATCGGCGCCGGGTTGCGAAGGAGCATCCGTCGGCTCGTTCATTGCCGCGGGCCATGCTCCACCAAACGGAAGCTGTACCGGTCGCGCACGAATTCGTTGAAGAACCGTCCCTTGGAGGGAGCGGCCGCGAACGCCGCGTAGGTCTCAGGTTCAACCTCCTCATAGTCATAGCGGTCGCCGCTCGGGACGAACCATACCGAAAGGATCTTCGTCGTCGGATCGTAATGTGTGTACCGGATGGCGGTGGAGGGCATGACGGACATCCTTTTTGCCACGCGTAATCCCTGGAGCCGTCTCGAGGTTCCGCCGTAGCGGGTGTCGTGGAACAAGGCCTTGCGAGACCGGCCGGATTGCCTATCTCAGGGCTCATGCCGTCAACGAAATCGAGAACCGCGGCTCAGGTCCGCCAGGGCGATCTTTTCGGCGCCCCGAACAACTTGCCGGAAGGATTCCACTACCGGCCGGAGTTGATCACGCGCGACGAAGAAACCGAACTGGTCCGCCGCATCGAAGGCCTGCCGTTCAAGCCCTTCGACTTTCATGGCCATCTTGCCAACAGGCAGGTTGTCGGTTTCGGGCTGCGTTACGACTACGATCGACGCGAGGTCGTTGAAGCACCCGCCATACCCGACTTCCTGCTGCCGCTCCGCGACAAGGTCGCTGGCTTCGCCGGCCGGCCCGCGTCCGAATTCTCGCAAGTGCTGATCAACGAGTACCGGCCCGGCGCCGGCATCGGCTGGCACCGCGACAAGCCCCATTTCGAGTTCGTCGCGGGCGTCTCTCTGTTGGCGTCCTGCAGCTTCCGGCTGCGCCGCAGGAACGGCGCGACATGGGACCGGGAGACGATCGAAGTCGAGCCGAGATCCGCCTATCTCATGACCGGTCCGGCGCGCAACGAATGGGAGCACAGCATTCCGCCGCTCGCGGAACACCGCTACTCCGTCACATTTCGGACGTTGCGGCCCGAGCTGTAGCTGGCGCGCGCCTACGCGCCCGCAGCCGATTTCCGATGCGTGCCTCGCGGACTATCATTCTCGCTGACGAAGCGCCTGGCATCGCGGTTCACCACGATCGAATGCGGCTCGGCCTGAAAGGTCATGGTGGAGCCTTTCCCGGTGCGCGCCGCCAGCCCGTGGACATACTATCTTTCCGAGAGCCAGCTTTCGAAAGGCAGCGTGGTGAAGACCGTCAGAAGCTGGATCATGGAACGAGCCAACGCGCACATAGGAGCAGCCCAGAGCTTGGCTGCTCAGCAGCCATCGCTCCTGGACTAGGATCCCGTCGCGCGGCGCGTGATGCGTTCGAGGCCGAGCAACAAGACCAGGGTCGCCGCCACCAGGATCATGGTCAGCGCGGCGCCCGCAAAGATGTCGCCGCGATCGGTCAGCGAGAAGATCGAAACCGGAAGCGTCACCCAGCCTGGCGGATAGACCATCACGGTCGCGCCGAGTTCGCCCATGGAGAGCGCGAAGCTCAGCCCGAATGCCGCCGCGAGATAGGGCGCAAGCAGAGGCAGAGTGACATGCCGGAGCCGATAGGCAGGCCTCGCGCCGAGGCTCGAGGCGACCTGCTCGAAGTCCGGCGACAGCCGCGCCAGGCCCGCCGACACATTGCCGAAGGTGAAGGCAGAGATCAGCACGAAGTGCGCGACCATGACGATGGCGACGGTGCCGTTGAGCAGCAGCGGCGGATTGCTAAACGCAACGAGCAATCCCAGACCGACGGAGACGGAAGGCACGGCGCTCGGGATGAAGAACAGCAGGCCAAGCAGGCGCTCCAGCGTTGCGCCCTGCACGCGCAGCGCGAGCGCCGCCCAGGCGCCGCTTACCAGTGCCAGGGCGCTCGCGGCAAAGCCGGTGACAAGGCTGGCCTTCACGGAGTCGCCGGCCGACCCCTGGACGACGTCGCTGTAGTGCTCCAGCGTCAGGCTGCTGGGCAGCACGCCGTTCCACTGGCCGGCAAGGCTGGAGAGCAGGATGACGGCCAGCGGCGCCAGGAACAGCACGCCGAACAGCAGCGCGAAGATCGCCCAGATGGCGATGCGACCGGATTTCGACCAGACCAGCATGGCTATGCTCCCAGCCGGCCGGCGGCGAGACGGTAAAGGCCGAAGAGGCCGAGCGACAGCACGATGTTGACCAGCGCGATGATGCAGGCGACCTGGTAGGCCGACTCCTGGATGGCCTTGCTGTAGATCAGCAGCGGCAAGGTGATGACGCCCTTGGCGCCGATGAAGAGCACGATGCCGAATTCGTTGACGGTCAAAAGCAAGCACAGGCTGCCGCCGGCAATCAGCGCCGGCACGGCCGCCGGCAGGATCACCTGGCGCACGATGCGAAACGGGCGCGCGCCGAGCACGCTCGCCGCTTCGATCTGGCCGCGGTCGACCAGCGAGAAGGCGGCAAGCAGCGGCCGCAGGATGAAGGGCGTGTAGACGGTGACTTCGGCCAGCACTACGCCCCAGGTCGAATAGAGAAAATCGACGGGCGGCTCCGGCAGCGAAAAGGCCTCCATCAGCCCGCTGTTGAGCATGCCGGCGGAGCCGTAGAGGAAGGTGAAGGCGAGCGTCACCAGGAATGTCGGCAAGGCGATGAAGGTGTCGATCAGCCGGGCGATGATGCCGCTGCCCGGAAACGGCACGAAGGCGAGGATCAAGCCCAGCACAAGGCCGACGATCAGGCATCCGGCGGTGGCCGCCACCGAAATCGTCACCGTGTTGAGGAGCGCGTTGAGGAAGAAGCGCGCATGCAGCACGTGCACGAACTCGGCGACATTGGCAACCCCGCTGTCGTCAAGGAAGGCCTGCCGGGCAATCAGCGCCAGCGGGTAGAAGAACAGCAGCGCCAGCAGCGCCGTCGGCGGCACGATCCAGATGCTGCCGGGCAGCTTTCCGATTGCCGGCCTCGAAAGAACGGCCGCCTCAGACACGGGCGTCCTCCGGAACGAGAAACGTGTCGCCGGGCGTGAAGAAGAGCGGCATCGCCGTGCCGCGCTCCGGCAGGGACACCGGCAGCCTGGTTGCCGAGACGCGCACCGGCGTGCCGTCGACATCGAGCACGAGATGAGTGAGTTCGCCCTGCCAGTGCACTTCCTTGAGCGTACCGACGATCCTGTTCGAATGTTCGTCGTCTCTTGTGAGGCTGAGATGCTGCGGCCTGATGCAGAGCAGGCTCTTGTCGCCGGGCTTCTCGCCGCGCCCCGCCCCTGCCAGCACGGCATCGCCGAGCCTGGCCTTGGCGAAGCCTTTCGGCCCCGCGGCCTCGGCGACCGTCACCGGCAAAAGATTGGCGCGGCCGAGGAATTCCGCCGTGAACCGGTTCGGCGGCCGGCGGTAGAGATCGGCCGTCGGCCCGTGCGAGGAAACCCGGCCGTCACGCATGATGGCGATCTTGTCGGCAAGCGTCAGCGCTTCGGTCTGATCGTGGGTGACATAGAGGATCGTCAATCCCGGCAGGTCGCGATGCAGCTTGGCGATCTCCTCGACCATGTTGCGCCTTATTTGCGCGTCGAGCGCCGAAAGCGGCTCGTCGAGCAGAAGCACGCGCGGCCGCACGGCAAGCGCCCGCGCGATCGCGACACGCTGCTGCTGGCCGCCCGACAGCTCGCGCGGATAGCGCCTGGAAAAGCCTGGCATGCCGACGGTGGCGAGCGCATCCTTGACGCGCTCGGCAATCAGCGCCTTGTCGGCGCCCTGCGCCCTCAGGCCGAAAGCGACATTGTCCTCGACCCGCATGTGCGGAAAGAGCGCGTAGTTCTGCACCACCATGCCGAGCCCGCGCTCGTAAGGCGGGAGGTCGGTGACGTCGGTGGCGCCGATGCGGATGCGGCCGCTTGCCGGCCGCACGAAACCGGCGACGGCCCGCAGCGCCGTCGTCTTGCCTGACCCGGAAGGGCCGATCATCGCCAGGATCTCGCCCGGGGCAATGTCGAGCGTCAGCGGATGCAGCACGACATGCGCGCCGTAAGCGACGCTGACCTTGTCGAAGTGGACATTGGAGCCGGCGCCGCGAATTTTCGCGGCGTCGACGTCCACAACATTGCTTCCCGTGAAAGCGGGCACCGACATGGCTGGTCCTCCGGATTGGGTCACCAGGAGATCAACTTCCGGTCGCTTCGTTCCACTTCTTGACGTAGTCGGGCAGCTTGGTCAGCGCGTCGTCCCAATTCGGCGACCAGACCGTCACGCCTTTCATCGTCTCCTGCAGCTTGGAGAAGTTGGCGTCGTCCGGCTTCACGTCGTTGCGGGCAGGCATGCCGAGGGCAACCGAGCTCACCGTCGACTGCGCTTCCTTGGAGAGCAGGAAATCGATGAGCTTCTTGCCGTTGTCGCCATTCGGGGCGCCCGTCACCAGGCCGATCTCGTAAGGCAGGGCGAAGGTGGAGCGGGTGCCGTCCGGACCCGCCGGCCAGAACACCTTGATGTTCGGATTGTCGGCCATCTGCGACATGTTCATCTGCAGGTCGCCATTGGCGACATGCAGCTCGCCCTTGTTAACCAGCGCGGTCAGCTTGCCGGTGGAAGCCGAGGGACCGACATTGTTGTCCTGCAGCTTCTTCATGAATTCGAAGCCGGCGTCCTCGCCGCCGAAGGCATGGATGATCTGCAGCATGACGGCGGTGCCGTCGCCGGCCTGTCCCGGTGTCGAGTATTGGATCTTGTGCTTGAACTTGGGATCGAGCAGGTCGTTATAGCTCTTCGGCGCTTCCGAGAGCGCGGCGCTGTTGTAGATGAAATTCATGTAGTTGTTGACCAGCGGCCGGTACTTGTCGGTGCCGCCTTCGATTTGCGCGGCAGCCTCGGGCTTGTAGTCCTGCAGCAGCTCATCGGCCGCGGCGCGCTGGATGAATGGAGGCAGCGTCACCAGCACGTCGGCCTGCGGGTTCGACTTCTCCTTGGCGACGCGCTCGACGACACCGCCGGAACCGCCTTCAATGTATTGAACCTTGATGCCGGTTGCCTTGGTGAAGGCAGCGAACTCGGTTTCGTACCAGCTGCCATTGCCGTCATGCAGGCCGTCGGCCGAATAGATGGTGACGACGCCGTCGGCCATTGCCGGCCCGACGAGGGCCGCCGATGCGGAAAGCAGCGCGGCGAAGGCCGCGATAACGGTTGCGTTTCGTGATTTCATGATCGGTTCCCCTGTTGATGGAAGGCACATTCTGCGATGCACTTTGGCCGGCCAGCCTCGGGTCCCTAACCTCGGCCAAGCCGGCTGGACGTCCTCTTTCCTCGGACTTTGGGGATTGGCGATCGATAAGTAAAATCTATTTATTTTATAAAGGCCAAGATTTTCCTGATGCTTGTCATCAAACTGTCGCAGCCGCGTTGCGACCGCATTTTGGGTGGCGGCGGAATGCTGTCGGAACAAACTCTTAAGCGAGGTCTGGTGCGTCAGCCGAACACGACGCCGTCAGTCTGGGCGCGCAGCCTGGGATCCAGCGAGCGCACCGTCACCGGCCTGCCATCGAGAATTTCGAAGCAGCGGGCGAGCGTATCCTCCTCGAGCCGGCGCATGGCCTCAACCGTGAAGAAGGTGAGATGCGGGAAGAGAATGACGTTGTCGCGTCCGAGCAGCGCGCTCATCGGATGGCCTGCCGTCGCCAGCGGCTCCTGCGAATAGACATCGAGGCCCAGGCCGCCGATGCGGTTTTCGACGACAGCCTCGACCAATGCCGCTTCGTCGATCAGCGCCCCGCGCGAGACGTTGATCAAGATCGCGGACGGCTTGAAGCAGGCGAGTTCCGACCTGCCGATCAGGCCCCGCGTCGCTTCATTGAGCACGCAGTGGATCGACACGAAGTCACAGGCACTGAGCATGTCTCGGAGATCGTCTATCTTCTCGATGCCGGCATGCCGCATCGTGGCGGCATCGACGTTGGGATCAAAGCCGAGCACGCGCGCCCGAAATCCCTGTCCGGCCATGCGCGCCATGCTGCGGCCGATCCTGCCGCAGCCGACGAGGCCGAGCGTCGCGCCGGAAATGTCGCGGCCGAGCCAGCGTTGCTCGGGCCAGACCCAGCCAACGCGCGAAACAGCCGCAGTGATCGCCGGCAGCCGTTTCGCCAGCGCGATCATCAGCGCGAAGGCGCCTTCGGCGACCGTCTCCTCGGCATATTCGGGGACGTTGACGACGGGTATGCCGCGCCGCATCGCCGCCTGGATATCGATGGCGTCGATGCCGACGCCGTATTTGACGATGCCCTTGAGCTTATGTGCCGCGTCGATGACGTGCGCGGTGATCGGCGTGTAGCACATCAGCAAGAGGTCGGCGTCGGCGACGGCCGCGATGAGGTCCGCCTCCGGGATGCCATCCGGCAACGTCACCAGCTCGACACCGCGCGCCCTGAGGCCTGCATCGATGCCCGGGCATTCGAGCTCCCGATCGGTGCGGACGGCCTTCATCATCCGCCTCTCAGGCCGCCAGCACAGCGGCCTCGACAATGTCGAGCGCGCGATCGAGGTCGGCGCGGGCGATCACCAACGGCGGCGAAAGGGTCAGCACATTGCCCTGGCTGATCTTGAAGCTCAGCCCCTCGTCGAGACACCAGTAATAAATCTTCTCTGCGAGCGCGCGGGCTGGAGCGCGGCTCGCCTTGTCCTCGACCATCTCGACGCCGAACATCAGCCCCCTGCCCCTGACGTCGCCGACAAAGGGCGAGCGCTGCATGAGGTCGTTCATGCGGGCGAGCGCATGGGCGCCGAGCTCGGCCGAGCGCTCGACGAGGCCTTCTTCGCGAATGATTGCAATGGTGGTCAGCGCGGCGCGCGCGGTGACCGGATTCTTCTCATGCGTGTAGTGGCCGATGGCGTAGTCGCCGGCGACGTCGAGATCGCGCCGCGCGATCACCGAGGCGATCGGCAGGATGCCGCCCCCGAGCGACTTCCCGAGCACGATGATGTCCGGTGTGACACCGTCATGCTCGGAGGCGAAGAATCTTCCGGTCTTGCCGAGACCGGTCGGGATCTCGTCGAAGATCAGCAGCGTGCCGTGCCGGTCGCACGCCTCCCGCACCGCCTTCCAGAATCCCGGCGCCGGCACCAGCGGCGTCGCCCGCATCGGCTCGGCGATGAAGGCGGCGAAGTCGCCCTCGCGCCCCAGCACATAGGCGATCATGCTGGCGCAGGCGCGCGCCGAGTCCTCCAGCGAATTGGTGCCATAGGGGCAGTTGTGCGGCGCCCATGGCGCGACATGTTCGGTGCCGGGCAACAACGGCCCGGCAATGCCGGAGCGGAACGTCGCCTCGCCACCGACGCTGGAAGCGCCGAAGCCGGCGCCGTGGAAGGCATCCCAGAACGACAGCGTCTTGAAGCGGCCGGTGGCCGCGCGCGCCAGCTTCAGCGCCACCTCGATCGCGTCGGAGCCGCCGGTCGTGAACAGCACCTTGCCGAGATCTCCCGGCGCCAGCGCGCCAAGCGTCTCGGCAAGCTCGACCGCCGGCTCGCAGGTGAAGCGGCGCGGCGCAAACGGCAGCGCGTCCATCTGCTGGCGAATCGCTTCCTTCAGGCGCGGATGGCCATAGCCGATATGGTGGACGCTGTTGCCGTGGAAATCCATGTAGCGGCGTCCGGCGGTGTCCTCGATCCAGATGCCTTCCGCCTTGGCGATCGCCGAGACGCAGGGACTGGAAAGGCTCTGATGCAGAAAGGCCGCCGCGTCGCGGCGCAGAAGCTCTTGCGAGGGCGCGTGGCTCTGCCTGGCGCTCCATTCCTGGCGGGCGGCCGCCTTGTTGGATTCGCCTTCGGTGTGGACGAGCGTCATGGACCGAACAACTCCCCGATGGTTTCTTCGCCGAGTGCGAATCCGGTGCTGGCGCCGGTTCCGCTGGTCACGATGACAAGCCGCGCATCGGCATGCGGCGCATCGCGCAGGACGGCATTCTTCGCCGAGGCGTAGCTGCCGGTCCAGCGTGCAACCACCTCGGGCACCATGCCGAACAATGTCTTGAACTCGTCGAGGATCAGCCGGTCGACAGCCTCCGATCCGAAGGGATCAAGCGCCAGACCGTAGTGATGGGAATCGCCGACGACCAGTGAGCCATCCGCGCTCTGCACGACGATCAGGTGAACGCCGTTGGCCAGTGCGGCTGCGCTCTGCTCGCTCAACCTGCATCGCAATGCGGCGGCCTCAGGCAGGCCGGCGAAGCCGCCATAGCGCAACAGGCTGAGATCGGACATCAGCGCCGACGAGAGCCGGAAGCCGGGATAGGCCAATCGAAGCATCTGCAACTTGCAGCGCTGGACGCCATGCTTGCCGATGCGCTGCGGGTAGAGCGTGCTGAAGTCATCGCCGGGACAGATGACGACCTTCTCCGCACGCAAGCGCCCGGCGCTCGTCACCATGACCGGCGGTGCGATCTCGCTGACCGATATGCCGGTGCGGAACGCGACGCCGAAGCGCTCGGCCAGGAAAGATGCCAGCCGCGGCAGGACCTCGCGCGATTCCACGCGCAATTCGAACGGGCTGAAGAGTCCGCCGATGATCGCCTTTCCATCGAGGCCGCATAGCTGCGCGACTGTCTCCCGCGCCGTCAGGAGCTTGCAATCGGCGCCATGCTGGCCGGCCTTGAAGGCCTCGAGCACGGCAAGCGCTTCCGGACGCTGCGCGGCGATCAGCTTGCCGCGCTGGAGGATTTCGATCCCCGCTTCATTCGCAAGCTCGAGCCAGATCCTGCGGGTACGCTCGGCCTGGCGGCGTGATGGACCCGGCTCCTGGCCCGTGACGACGACGAGGCCGAAATTGCGGATCGAGGCGCCGTTCGCCTGCCGGTCGCGATCGATGACGACGACGCGCAGACCGCGCCGCGCCGCTGCCAAGGCATGCGCCAGTCCGACAATGCCGGAGCCGACCACCGCAAGGTCATAGGAGTCCGTCATGGCGCCTACCACGGCAAGGAGAATGTCTTGACGTTGGTGTAGCTCTTCATCGCTTCGATCACGCCTTCCTTGTAGCCGTTGCCGGAATCCTTGATGCCGCCGAAGGGGCTCATCTCGATGCGGTAGCCAGGCACTTCCCAGATGTTGACAGTGCCGACCTTGAGCCCGGTTATGTATTTCTGCATGCGGCGGAAATCATTGGTGCAGACGCCGGACGACAGGCCGAAGGCCGTCGAGTTCGAAAGCGCGATGAGCGCCTCATCGTCGTCCGGCGCGCGCACGATGGGCACGATCGGCCCAAAGGTTTCCTCCATCACCAGCTCAGACTGGTGCGGCACGCGGTCGACGACGATCGGCGGCAGCAGCGCGCCCTTGCGGCCCGGATCGTAGAGCACTTCCGCGCCCTGCTCGGCGGCCATATGCACACGCTTCTCGAAAAGCGCGGCCGCCTTTTCGTGCACGACGGTGCCGAGCTGCGTTGCCGGGTCGCGCGGGTCGCCGAAGCGGATCGCCTTTGCCCGCTCCAGAACCATCGGCACGAAACGGTCGGCAACCTTTTCCTGGACCAGGATGCGCTTGACCGCCGTGCAGCGCTGGCCGGAATTCTTCGTGGCGCCGGCAACGGCAAGATCGGCGGCCTTGGCCAGATCCTCGTCCGAAAGATCGTTGAGCACGATCAGCGGATCGTTGCCGCCGAGCTCCAGCACCTGGCGCTTGTAGCCGGCCTTGGAGGCGATCATCTTGCCGACCGGCACGCCGCCGGTGAAGGTGATCAGGTCGATGTTGGGGTTGGTGATCATCTCGTCGCCGATATCGGCCGGCCAGCCGGTGACGACGGAAAGCATCTCGGGCGGCAGGCCGGCCTCGTAGAGGATGTCGGCCAAAACCAGCGCCGTGATCGGCGTCAGCTCGGTCGGCTTGACCACGACGCAGTTGTTGGTGGCGATCGCCGGCGCCACCTTGTGCGAGACCATGTTGAGCGGATGGTTGAACGGCGTGATCGCCGAGATCGCCTTGAGCGGCTCGCGGATGGTGAAGATCTTGCGCTGCTTGCCATGCGGGGTGAGGTCGCAGGAGAAGATCTCGCCATCGTCGTGGATGGCGAGCTGACCGGCCAGCGTGAAGACGTCGAAGGCGCGCCCGACCTCATAGAGCGAATCCTGCTTGGAGATGCCGAGCTCCAGCGTGATGAGATCGGACAGCTCGTCCTTGCGGCCGTTGAGCAGTTCGGCGGTCTTGAGCAGTATCTTCTGCCGCTCGTAGCGCGTGAGCTTCGGCTGGTAGTTGGCGGCGATTTCGAAAGCGCGGCGGGCATGCTCGGCGCCGCCTGCCGGCACAGTGCCGATCACGGTGTCGTTCCATGGGAAGCGCACGTCCAGCCTGCGTTCGGCGTCGACCTTGCGGCCGGCGATGCGCATCGGCTCATGGCGGACTTTGATGGAGGGATCGAGTTGGATCATGGGCGGTGTTCCAGCGGCTTCTTGGATGCGTCGCGGGGGTCGACCCCCACTCCGGCCCTGCGGGCCACCTCTCCCCCGATCGACGGGGGAGAGGAAATTAGGCGATGTCAGCGCCCCAACGATTGGAGGCTAAGCCGCAGCTGGCCTAGGCGCCTTTCCTCTCCCCCGTCGATCGGGGAGAGGTGCCGAGCGAAGCTCGACGGAGTGGGGGTCGACTGCCACGTTGGACATCAAGCCTGCGCCGCCGCCATCGTCGCGTAGTAGAACGCGTCGAAGTTGCGCAAGATTGGCTCGTTTGGCAGGTCCGGCAGCACCCGGTTGACGATGAAGGGCACCGTCTGCTCGGCGAGGCCGCCATGCGAGCGCAGCGGCTCGTCCAGCGCGGCCAGATTGTGCCGGTGCTCGGAGGTGCCGATCGTCTTGTTCTCGCCGGAGATCAGGATGATGTCGCCCATGCGGTCCTCGGGCAGCTCGAAGCGGGCGCATCCTTCCTCGCGGCCGAGCACCAGCATGATGTCCTCGATCTTTCTGAGCTTTGCCATGAGCGCCTCGCGGTCGGCAACCTTCGGAAGATAGGCGGTGGCGAAGGAGCCGAGCGCGCCGTGATGGACCACATAAGGGTCGGTGATCGGCAGGATCACCCGGGCGGCATCCTTGCCCAGCCATTCGTCGAGAAGATCCTGGACGTAGACGACATTGGGCGAGCCGTCGGCATGGTGTTTCGGCTTCATGCCATGGTCGGCGGTGACGACGATCGCGGCGCCCAGCGCATCGAGCTCGGCGAGATACTTGTCGAACATCTCGTAGAAGGCGTTCGCCTCCTTCACGCCAGGCGCGTATTTGTGCTGCACGTAGTCGGTGGTGGTGAGGTACATCACGTCCGGCCGGAACTCCTTCAGGAGCTTGGCGCCGGCGGCAAAGACGAACTCCGACAGCTCCGCGGAATAGACTTCCGGCACCGGCCGGCCGAGCCACTGAGACGCATTGTCGATGCCGTTGGCAGCCTTGGTGGTGGTGTCCGACTTTTCCGAGGAGAAGCAGACGGCGCGGCCATCGTCATAAGCAAGGCCGTGGCCGAGCAGCGCGCGCAGCTTGTCCTTGGCCGTCACCACCGCCACCTTGGCGCCGACGTCATAGAACTGCTTGAAGATGGTCGGCGCGCGCAGGAACTTCGGATCGTTCATCATCACCTCCTCGCCCGTCTCCGGGTTGTAGAGGTAGTTGCCGCAGATGCCGTGCACGGAAGGCGGCCGGCCGGTGGCGATCGACAGATTGTTGGGGTTGGTGAAGCTCGGGATCACCGAATGGGCGAAGCGCACCGTGCCCTTCTGCTTGATCCTCTCCAGCGCCGGCATCAGTCCGGCATGAATAGCCTCGTCGAGATAGGCCGGCTCGCAGCCGTCTAGGCAGATGGCGATGGCCGGCACGCGCGGCCAGGCGTAGGAGCGGCCGTTGGCCGTGACGTTGACAGGTGACATCTGGTTCATCGGAAATCCTCTAGACTTTTAGGCGGCGAGCTTGGCGCGCTCGGCGATAGCGGCGGGAGACGGAGCAGCGGTGTCGACGCCCATTTCGCTGAGCGATTGCGCGGCCGCCTCGACAACACGACGCATGACATGCTCGTCCATCTGGCCGATGCAGCCGATGCGGAAGGAATCGACGACGGTGAGCTTGCCCGGATAGATGATGAAGCCCTTTGCCTTCATCAGATCGTAGAACCTGTCGAAGGCGAAGTTGGCATGCGCCGGATTGAAGAAGGTGACTATAATCGGCGACAGCCAGCGATCCTTCAGCAGCGTCTCGAAGCCGAGCTCGCGCATGCCGGCCACCATGACGTCGCGATTGCGGGTATAGCGCGCGCCGCGTCCGGCGACGCCGCCTTCCGCCTCGTGCTGGTGCAGCGCCTCGAGAAAGGCCGCGACGACATGTGTCGGCGGCGTGTAGCGCCACTGTCCGGTCTTGTTCATATGCGCCCATTGCGCATGGACATCGAGCGACAGCGAGTGGCTGCGGCCCTTCGCGGCCTCCAGCTCGCTCTTGCGGGCGATGACGAAACCGAAGCCCGGCACGCCTTCGATGCATTTGTTGGCGGACGACACCATCGCCTCGTAGCTTATTTCGTTGACGTCGAGGGAAATGGCGCCGAACGCGCTCATGGAATCGACGAGCAGCTTGCGGCCGTTGGCGTAGACCGCTTCCGATATCTCGGCGACGGGGTTGAGGATGCCCGAACTGGTCTCGCAATGAATGGCGATGACATGGGTGATGGCAGGGTCGCCCCTCAGCGCCGCCGCCACCTCTTCGCCTCGCGGCGGCAGGTAGTCACCCTTGTCAATCAGCGTATAGGCGCGGCCGATATACTGCATGGTCTGCGCGGCCCGCAGCCCGTAGGCGCCGTTGGCAAGCACCAGCACCTTGCCGTCTTTCGGCACGAACGATCCGAGCATGGCCTCGACGCAGAAGGAGCCGCTGCCTTGCATCGGCACGCAGTCGAATTCATCGCGGCTGTCGCCGGTGAGCGTCAGCAGACGGCGGCGCAAATCGGCCGTCATGGCCCGGAATTCGCCGTCCCAGGAACCCCAGTCGCGAAGCATCGCCTGCTTGACGGAGTAAGAGGTCGTGAGAGGCCCCGGCGTAAGCAGATAGGGCTCTCCCATCGCCGGCTCGTCCAGCGGCTTGGACGCCGCAAATTTCGTCTCAGCGAGCATGCTGCCCCTCCACTTCGGTCACTGCCATTTTCGATGTGGCGCCATTGTTGGCTTCGGTGACATATTTGTAAAATCGTTATTTTGTATCGATGTATAAATTTTCCCGATGACATTTGATATGTGATTGCCGGCATCATACCGGGACATGAACCGTCTTCTCCTGTGGGGGAGCGCCTCGCGCCAGCCGGCTTTCGAGCAGATCGCCGCTTTCGCTCAGCAGCGGATAGGCGACCGAAGCCAGCAACGAGTTGATCTCCTTCAGCGCCCGAACGGCCTCTAGATGGATGTCGCTCGTCTCGATGCTTTCGGGCCTGCCCGATTGCAGGCGCCGCAAATGTCGGTCATGGCTCAGGCGCTCCAGCTTGCGCATCCGCTCCTTCTCGACGACGAGTTGGCGCGCCGACTCAAGATCGCTCGACACCAGGACATTCAGAGCAAGTTGCATGTTGGCCATGACACGATCGTGAAGGCCGACGAGTTCGTTCCACCGTCCCGCGAGAAGCGCAGTTTCTTCTCGGCGGTCTCCTGCGCGAGGACCAGCAGGTTCTTGGCCACGATGTCCCCTGCCCGCTCGAGGCTGATGGCGAAATCGGTGAGATCGATGCCACGCCGGGCCTCGGCCGGCGTCAAGGCGCCGCGATTGACCTCGGCGATGTAGAGCTTGATATCGGTATGGGCGCGGTTCACTTCATCGTCGAGCTTCTGCGCCCGCCGGATGCGCTCCGGGGTGCCGGCGTCGAACAAATCCATGACCGGACGCAGCATGAGCTCGACGACTTCGCCCATGCGCAGCAGCTCGCGCGTTGCGTTTGCCAAAGCAAGGCTGGGTGTGCGCGTGACGCTGCGATCGAGCGCGCTTGCCCGCGATGCCGGCATATCATCCGCCGTGGAGGCATTCGTCGCGGGCGCGTCGGCGACAAGCCGCGCGACCAGCCTTTCCATCACGCCGGTGAAAGGCAGGCAGACAACGACAAGTGCCAGGTTGAAGGCCAGATGCAGGTTGACCAGTTGCCGCCCCTCGGTCGCGCCGAACAGAGCGGCCGGGAACGGGCCAAGCTGAAGCGCAAACAGCACGCCGAGCGCCGCCGTCGCGCGAAACAGCAGATTGCCGAGCGGGATCCGGTGCGCCTCCACGGCCTGCTGGCCGCGCGTCAGCCAGAACCCGATGAAGCCGCCGCCCAGATTGGCGCCGAGCACGAGCGACAGCCCGACATCGATCGGCACCACGCCCTGCGCGGCGAGCGCGACGAACAGGAGTATCGCAGCGACGCTGGAATGGATGAGCCACGTAAACAGCGCGGCCGCCGCAAAGGCGGTGAAGAAATCGCCGCGCAGATAGGAAATCATGATCGGCAACAGCGTGCTTTGCCGCATCGGCGCCGTCGCCTCGCCGATCATGTGGAGCGAGAGCAGCACGAAGGCGATGCCCATGAGGATACGCCCGGCCTGCCTGACGGATCGCGCTTCGAATTTGAGGAACAGCACGCCACCAACCAGGATGAGGACCGGCACCAGCCAGCTCAGGTCGAACGAAAGCATCTGCACGACCAGGGCGGAGCCAAGGTCGGCGCCAAGCAGGATCGCCAGGCCGACCGATACCGGGACAATGCCGCTTGCGGCAAACCCGGCTGCAAGGACCGCGACCGCTGTCGAACTTTGCAGCAGCACCGCAAGCCCGGTACCGGCCGCGACCGCCTGAAGCCGTCCGCCGCGCGCCCGCCGCAGCACATCGCGCAGCGCCGGGCCGCCGGCGCGCTCGACGCCGGTGCGCACCATGCGGACTGCCCAGAGCAGCAGCATGACGGCGCCCGCGAGATGCAGCAGGATCATGGAGAATTGCATGGGCTGGCTCCGAATTGGCGGCCAACCCCGGTTGGCCCTCTATCGAGGGTGAAGCCGGACATGACATAAATCAAATCGTTCGTTTCTATCTTTATATCAGATCTGTCTATGCTAGTTTGGGCGACTGAGTGGTGGCCAACCGGAGCCCGGCGAATGCGCTATGTGCAATTGAGAGCATTTCATCAGGTCGCGATTTCCGGCGGTTTTTCGCGCGCGGCCGAAGCGCTGTTCCTCACCCAGCCCGCGATCTCGGACCAGGTTCGCAAGCTCGAGGAAGAGTATGACGTGCTTCTGTTCAACCGGAACAAGAAGCAGGTGACCCTGACCGCTCAGGGTCAGAGGCTGCTCGAGATAACGCACCGCATGTTCGAGACGGAGCAGCAGGCGCTGGAACTTTTGACGGAATCGCGCGCGCTGCGCTCCGGCACGCTGCGGATCGTCGCCGACGCCGCGCACCATCTCCTGCATATCCTCGGCGCCTTTCGCGCCCGCTATCCGGGCGTTCAGGTTTCCGTGCGTTCCGGCAACACTGAGACGGTCATCAGCAGCCTGTACAGCTACGAGGCCGATATTGGGGTGCTTGGCGAAATGCCGGCGGGGCGCGATTTCGAGATGCTCAAACTCAATTCGACGCCGATCATCGCCTTCGTTTCCGCCGACCACCCGTTGGCGACCAGGAAGTCGCTGACGCTCAAACAGCTTGCGCAGGAACCGCTGGTGATGCGGGAACGCGGCTCCAAGACGCGCAAGAAGCTCGAGGATCTCGCAGCGGCGTTGAATGTCGAGCTCAAGCCTGCGATCGAGGCCGAAGGCCGCGAGGCCGTTCGGGAGATCGTCGCGTCGGGGGCCGGCGTCGGTTTTGTCTCGGCGGCCGAGTTCGGTCACGATTCCCGACTGGCTCCGATTTCGATCAACGCCCCCGAGACGCTGATGGACGAAGCGCTGATTTGCCTGCGCGAGCGCAGCGGCGGCAAGCTCGTGCGCGCGTTTCTCGACACGGCTCGCTCAATGTCGAGCGATTAGAGCGTTTCACCGTTTCACGGAAACGGCGAACCGCTCTATCTCTTTGTTTTGACGCAATTCCGGACGGAAAACCGCTTCACACTTTTCCTGGAATTGCTCTGGATCTCATAAGACGATACCGGCGGCGCGATCGAGTTGCGCTTGCTCGATCACGCCGCCGGCCGGCGCCAGGATTTGGGAACACGCGGGCGAGCCGGGAGGCGGAGCCCTGCGAAAAGCCTGGCGGTTCAGTTGGACGACCTCGAAGCCGTCGTCTGTCCATTCGTCGGCCCAGCGTCCCCTCAGTAAACCACGACGCTGCGGATCGACTTGCCCTCATGCATGAGGTCGAAGCCCTTGTTGATGTCCTCGAGCTTCAGCGTATGGGTGATCATCGGGTCGATCTGGATCTTTTTCTCCATGTACCAGTCGACGATCCGCGGCACATCGGTGCGGCCGCGCGCGCCGCCGAAGGCGGTGCCCATCCAGGTGCGGCCGGTGACCAGCTGGAACGGGCGCGTCGCAATCTCCTGGCCGGCGCCGGCAACGCCGATGATGACCGACTTGCCCCAGCCGCGATGCGAGGCTTCCAGCGCCTGGCGCATCACCTTGGTGTTGCCGGTGCAGTCGAAGGTATAGTCGGCGCCGCCGATCTGGTCGGCGCCGCGCTTGGTCATGTTGACCAGGTACGGCACGATGTCGCCGTCGATCTCCTTCGGATTGACGAAATGCGTCATGCCGAACTTCTCGCCCCAGGCCTTCTTGTCGTTGTTCACATCGACGCCGATGATCACGTCGGCGCCGGCCAGGCGAAGCCCCTGGATGACGTTCAAGCCGATGCCGCCGAGGCCGAAGACCACCGCTGTCGCCCCTTGCTCGACCTTGGCCGTGTTGATGACGGCGCCGATGCCGGTGGTGACGCCACAGCCGATATAGCAGATCTTGTCGAAGGGGGCGTCGGGATTGACCTTGGCGACCGCGATCTCCGGCAGCACGGTGAAGTTGGAGAAGGTCGAGCAGCCCATAT